>NZ_JANPFL010000097.1:0-54672 GCF_031423415.1 Flavobacterium sp. | reverse complement strand
CGGATCAATATTATCGTATAATTCCTGAATACTTTTCCCCTTTTGAGGCGGAATAATTTCGAAGGAGAACAATGTATTTCCTTTTGCGTCTTCTATATGTTGTGTTACTTTCATTCTATTTTTGTTTAAAGTTTGAAGTTTAAAGTTTAAGGTTCTCTCTCGAAAACTTTAAACTCTAAACCTTAAACATTTTTTTAGTCTGCTATATTTGGATTCAACCATTTTGTTGCGACTTCAGTTGAAACGCTTCTTCGCTTGGCGTAATCAATGACTTGATCTTCCTTTATTTTTCCAAGTCCAAAATACTTACTTTCTGGATTTCCAAAGTAATAGCCCGAAACCGATGAAGCTGGCCACATTGCCATACTTTCGGTCAAAGTTACTCCAATTTTATTTTCTACATCAAGCAATTTCCAAATGGTTGGTTTTTCTAAATGGTCGGGACAAGCCGGATAACCTGGCGCTGGACGAATTCCTTTATATTCTTCGGCAATCATTGCTTCGGCACTCAAAGTTTCATCTTTCGAATAACCCCAAATTTCTTTACGCACTTTTTCGTGTAAATATTCGGCAAACGCTTCTGCAAAACGGTCTGCTAAAGCTTTGACCATAATTGAATTGTAATCGTCTAAAGCTGCCTCGAATTCTGCTGCCCATTCGTCAACACCAAATCCGGTGGTTACACAAAATGCTCCCATATAATCCGTCACGCCGTTGTCTTTTGGAGCGATAAAATCCGCCAAAGCGATATTTGGAGCACCTTTTGTTTTTTGTGCTTGCTGCCGCAAAGTCAAGAAGGTTTGCAATGGTTTTCCATTTTCGTCTGTCAATTCAATATCATCGTCATTGACTTGATTTGCAGGGAAAATACCGTAAATTCCTTTGGCTTGCAATTTCTTTTCTTTCAAAATCACAGCGAGCATTTCCTGTGCATCGGCAAAAACAGAAGTCGCTTCTTCTCCAACAACCTCATCGGTTAAAATCGCAGGATATTTCCCGAACAGTTCCCAAGTTCTGAAAAATGGCGTCCAATCGATATATGGAACTAAAACATCCAAATCTACGTCGATCACTTGTTCGCCAAGTATATTTGGTTTTACCGGACTGAAATTCGCCCAATCCAATTGCAATTTATTTTTACGAGCGTCTTCAATACTCAAGAAATTCTTGTCACGGGAACGATTCAAAAAGGTTTCTCTAAATGCATCGTAATCTGTTCTAATATCACTGGTATATTTTTCTCTGTTATCGTCCAATAAATTTCCGGCTACAGTAACTGCTCTTGAAGCATCGTTCACGTGAATCACGGTTTCCTTATATTGAGGAGCAATTTTCACAGCAGTGTGTGCACGAGAAGTAGTTGCTCCGCCAATCATTATTGGAATTTTCATCCCTCTTTTATCTAGTTCTTTGGCGAGATAGACCATTTCGTCTAAGGATGGCGTGATCAATCCGCTCAGGCCAATAATATCAACATTGTGTTCGATAGCTGCTGCAATAATTTTTTCAGGCGGAACCATAACACCAAGGTCAATGATTTCGTAATTGTTACAAGCCAAAACGACTGAGACTATATTTTTTCCAATATCGTGAACATCTCCTTTTACGGTTGCCATCAATATTTTTCCGTTCCCTGATTTATCGCCAACTTGTTTTGAGGCTTCGATATATGGAAGTAGGTATGCCACGGCTTTTTTCATTACTCGTGCCGATTTCACAACTTGTGGTAAAAACATTTTCCCTGAACCAAACAAATCTCCAACGACATTCATACCTGTCATCAAGTTGATTTCAATCACTTCAATTGGTTTTGTGGCTGCCAATCGTGCTTCTTCGACATCTTCTTCAATAAATGCATCGACTCCTTTTACCAGGGAATGCGTAATTCTTTCCTGAACCGTTCCTAAACGCCATTCCTGAATTTCTTTTTCGGTACTTTTTGGACCACCTTTTACATTCTCAGCCAAATCCAACAAACGTTCTGTAGCATCATCACGACGGTTCAAAATCACATCTTCAACGTGTTCTAATAAATCTTTTGGGATTTCATCATAAATAGACAACATTTCTGGATTTACAATGCCCATTGTCATTCCATTTTGAATAGCGTGATACAAGAAAACCGAGTGCATCGCTTCACGAACGGTGTCATTTCCTCTAAACGAAAAGGAAACATTACTCACACCTCCACTAATGTGTGCGTGTGGCAAATTATCTCGAACCCATTTAGTCCCTTTAAAGAAATCCAAAGCATTCAGGCGATGCTCTTCCATTCCGGTTGCCACAGGAAATACATTCAAATCGAAAATAATATCTTGCGGAGCAAAGTTTACCTTGTTGACTAAAATATCATACGACCGTTTGGAAATTTCAATTCGACGTTCGTAATTATCCGCTTGACCCACCTCATCAAAAGCCATCACAATTACCGCTGCACCGTAGCGCTTGATCAATTTGGCGTGATTGATAAAAGCTTCTTCTCCTTCTTTCAACGAAATCGAGTTCACGACACATTTTCCTTGGACTACCTTCAAACCTGCTTCTATGATGTCCCACTTTGAGCTATCAATCATAATAGGTACACGCGAAATATCCGGTTCGGCAGCGATTAAATTCAAGAATTTGGTCATAGCATATTCGCCATCAAGCATTCCTTCATCCATATTGATATCGATGATTTGTGCGCCACCTTCTACCTGCTCTTTGGCGATGCTCAATGCTTCGTCGTATTTCTCTTCCTTGATTAATCGAAGAAATTTTCTAGAACCGGTCACGTTTGTACGTTCTCCAATGTTAACAAATACGCTATCAGGAGTAATGATTAATGGTTCTAATCCGGATAAAACTAGGTTTCTTCTTTTTTCTGCTTTTGACATTTTTTTATTTTATTTATTTACAACAACGCATTGAAATCCGTTGCTACAAAATTTGTCGTTCCTATGGAACCTCTATTTTACCATCCATTTTTATCTCCTTCATCATAAATACTTTCTACAGTACGATCATCAATTTTGTATTTCTTAGAAATTTGCTTTTCATATTTTTTGGTAAGCTCATCTAATTTATTAGCATATTTATCCATATCAAAATTAGCTGTGTAAGGATATTTTTTATCTAGCACATCTCTTGCTCTAGTTTCTGTATCAGCTAATTCTAAATAAATCTTCTTTCTCAAATCAAAACTAAGTCCTCCAACAACGGTAGTTTTACTTCTACTCAAATACTCTTCAAGATTATCCTGGATTGTAGTAACTAATTTATAAGAATCCCTATTATTACTTACAGCAATATCTTTAGTAACCTCGCCATCTGCAGGAGCCCAAGTAGCCATAGCCACATCATACGAACCATCAATTAATTTCTTATCACTATAAAGCCAAATAGTTATATCATCAATATCATTATCCTCAGAAATTATATCTTTAGTTAATTTAGTAAAAAGAGGCTCTATTTGTTCTCTTCTAATTTTATCAGAAACTAAAAATTTATATGTAAACCTCTTATTAATTGGAGCTTTAGCATCATTTAATGATGTTCTATGACTAATATCTTCCTTTTTAATTAATGAGTATTCAGGTAATTCTACTTCGGGTTCTACAGCTTGAGGCACATATTCTTCTTTTGGAATATTTTGTAAAACATTATCTTCTACGGGTTTATCTTCCGTTTTTTTACAAGATAAAAATGAAATTAAAATGCTTAAAAAGATTATTTTTTTCATAAGAAATTGTTTTGCATTGTGTGAAAATGTGTTGATAATATTAAACTGCTAATCTATTTGCTTTGAATTCTATGTTAAGAATTTCATCTGCTTTTATCAAAGAACAAAATTCTTTAATTGAAACGATTTCAATAAAAACTTCCTTTTCATTTTGTTCAGTATTAATCAAAATTCTATGTTCACATTGATATTCTAAATCTAAGGTCTTTGAAAATAAGTTTGCTTCGAATGTTCCTTCTTGCTTGTAATCTTTATAATCTGTTAACTGATATCCAAATTTAATATTCATTTCCGTTAATTTTCGCTTAACTTCATTTAGAAAAAGAATTGGTTCTTCGATTACCAAAGCGTAATCCCCAAATTCTGACATTCTTTCATCAATTTTATGAATATCTGTTTCTTTGAAATTGTCAGATGTTAAAGCATATGAAGAAAAAGAATAAAATGAGTCAGTAGTATAATTAGTAATTGAAAAAAGTTTATTGGGCATTGGTTGAAAAGTGAACTTTTTAAAGTTAGGAATTTCGCATTCTATTTTTGAGAAATACACATTTGAAATATTGATTAATCCTTCAAACTTGTCACCTCTTCCTTTTTCAGTCGACTTTTGGAAATCATCAATCGCCCCAAATCTCAATTGTCCATTTCCAATTAATTTTTCTAAATGCTCTTTTCTCCCAAATTTTATTAAACAAAATAGACGATTCATTTATCCCATTTTTAAAGTTTGCTTGCAATCTAAATTACACTTGTGACTATTCCATTCTTAAATTACAACACCTATTTATTTGTATTCACGAGCAGGCTGGGCTAATCCCACGCATTTTTGTCATTGCTTAATTCAACTTGATATATTACACCACTTGGGATTTTAAACGTTATAAACCATTGAATTGCATTTTTACCTAGGTAACCTATTGTCATTTTTAATCCATTTTGCGTAATATAGTCACCATAACTAGCACCATCGGGACTCATTTTAAATTCTTCAATGCACTTTAATTTATAATCCTTATTACCTAAAATCAACTTTAGACTTACCTTATCTTTAGAGAACAATAATTTAGCTGTACTGCGCTCGGATCTGTTTTCGAAACCGTCCTCCCATACCTTAGTGTAGCGATACGTACTAGTTTCAGGAATTTCAAGTTCTTGCATTTTAACAACTTCAGGCTGCGAAATATCAATACTATCAACTTTAGTAACTACCTCAGGTATTTGCACTTGGTCTACTGCTGTAGGAGCATTAAATTCTACTGGTTTTTCTTCTGTATTCTTACAAGATAAAAAAGATAATAGAATGCTTAAAAAGATTTTTTTTTTCATAGTTGTTATATTTTTTAATCATTGTTTAATTATATTTTAAAACTTAATAGCTTTTCATAGATACTTTTGTTCCTTTGAGGGTACAAACGAAATACTTGCGCTAGCAAGGAATGTATTATTTCACAGTTATCTTAACCATAATTTTTTTTTCAATATTTCGTAAAATAATTGTAAATTCTTCATAAGAAGGCAATCCGTTTTTCCATTTAATTTGTTGAGGAATACTTCCTCCCATAGAGACTAAATCAGTAAATGAATACATCATATCTTCATATTCTAATATTTCTTTCTTTAAATTCGAATTTGTATAGCATTTTGCTAAAATTTCAATTCTAGACAACTTATCAAATAATTTTTCTCTTTCTTCTTTAGGAAATTTTGCATCTCGAATTTCGTAATATTCCAGTAAAGTTTTTATTTTTTCTTGATTTCTATAATTTTCAATATCATTATATAGATTCTTTAATATTCCAAAATATTTCCCTGAAACTGTTATTGATTCTAAAAGTTCCTCAAGTTTATTCGTTAATATTTGTTCTCTGTTATTCTTATTTGCTCTATTTATAGCAAACATTCCGACAACAACCGCTCCAACAGTTCCAATTGAGGTAAACGTTTCATTTATTAAATCCCAACACATATCTTGTTATTTTGTTTATAAAATTTATCACATCACCGCCTGTGAAACTCTAGGTTGATAATCCTTCGCAATATCCGCAATCAATTTGATATGTTGTGGCGTTGTTCCGCAACAACCACCTATAATATTTACTAAATTATCATCTAAATATTCTTTTATAAAAGCTTGCATTTGCTCTGGTGTTTCGTCGTATTCTCCAAAGGCATTTGGCAATCCTGCATTAGGATGCGCCGAAATATTGAACGAAGTGTTGTGCGACAAAGTTTGCAAATAGGGTTTCAATAAATCGGCTCCCAAAGCGCAATTGAAACCTACGCTCAACAACGGAATGTGCGAAACCGAAATCAGGAAAGCTTCAACCGTTTGTCCGGAAAGTGTTCTTCCAGAAGCATCCGTTATCGTTCCTGAAACCATTATTGGAATATCGATATTACGTTCTTCCTTCACCTGTTCGATAGCGAAAAGTGCTGCTTTGGCATTTAGAGTATCGAAAATAGTTTCTACCAAAAGTAAATCTACGCCCCCATCAATCAAAGCTTCCACTTGTTGTTTGTAAGCAATGCGCAAATCATCGAAAGTTACAGCTCGGTAACCCGGATCGTTTACTTCTGGCGACATACTGGCTGTTCGGTTTGTTGGCCCAATGGAACCAGCCACAAAACGCGGTTTTTCTGCGTTTTTGGCTGTGAATTCATCAGCTACTTCACGAGCTAGTTTTGCTGATTGGTAGTTCAATTCATATACAAAATCTTCCAAATGATAATCCGCCATTCCGATAGTTGTTCCTGAAAAAGTGTTGGTTTCCACAATATCGGCTCCCGCTTCATAATACAAAGCGTGGACTTCTTTGATGGCTTTGGGTTGTGTTAAAGACAACAAATCGTTGTTTCCTTTGAGCGAATGCGGAAAATCTTTGAATTGTTCTCCTCGGAAATCTTCTTCGGAAAAATTGTAGCGTTGCAACATCGTTCCCATTGCTCCGTCGAGTACGAGAATTCGTTTTTTGATTTCTTCTTGAATGTTTGGCATTTTATAATGGTTTTAAACAACCAACCCTGACGAGGCATTAAAACCTGACAGGGTTGAATTATATTGCAAATGTAATACTATAAAACATAAAAAAAATTGTACTAGGCTTGTAAAATCAAAAAAAAAAAAAGAGTCTGACTCCAAGAATTTCGATAGTCTGTTATAAATTAAAACTGCCAACTATCTGATTGAAATTGCTAGAAATCAATTATGATTCCGGTGCTAACTCTATTTCTAATCCTTTTAACGCCTCTGAAATGTATATTTGACAACCTAAACGACTGTTATCTTTTACGTTAAAAGCTTCTGAAAGCATCGCTTCTTCATCATCGGTTTTTTCAGGGAGCATTGTGTCATTTAAGACGTAGCATTGACAAGAAGCGCACATTGCCATTCCGCCACAAGTTCCAATAGTACCTTCGGGAGCTAATTCATACGCCCGAACAAGTTCCATAATATTCATATTCATATCCGTTGGCGCTTGTACTTCGTGTGTTTGTCCTTCTCTATCGGTAATTTTTATGGTAACATCTTGTGACATATTGTATAATTTTATAGCTATTAATGCGGATTATTAGATTTGTTATTAATCTATGGCTTTTACAACCGCTTTTGGAGCTTCTTTTCGAGTTCCATCGAATCCATCTACACCAGAAACAGTGGTATATTTCATCACATATTTTTTACCCGGATTGATAATTTGATAAGCTGCTTGACACATCACCGTTGCTTCATGAAAGCCACAAAGAATCAATTTTAATTTTCCTGGATAAGTATTTACATCGCCTATGGCAAAAACTCCAGGAATATTAGTTTGATAATCTAAGGCGTTATTTACTTTGATCGCATTTTTTTCGATTTCTAATCCCCAGTTGCCTATTGGTCCTAGTTTTGGTGTTAATCCGAAAAGTGGAATGAAATAATCCGTAGGTATATTTCTATGTGCTCCGTTAATGTCTACATCGACAGATTCTAAATGCTCGGCGCCATTCAAACCAACCACTTCGCCAGGAGTAATCATCTTGATTTTTCCTAAATTTTTAAGTTCTTGAACTTTCTCAACTGAATCCAAAGCACCGCGGAATTCGTTTCTGCGGTGAATCAAGGTTACTTCTGAAGCTATATCAGCTAAGAAAATACTCCAGTCTAAGGCCGAATCTCCACCTCCAGAAATTACTACTCGTTTATTTCTAAATTTTTCTGGGTTCTTGATGAAGTATTTAACACCTTTATTTTCATAAAATTCAATATCCTCAATTATAGGCTTTCGCGGTTCAAAACTACCTAATCCGCCAGCAATAGCAACTACCGAAGCGTGAAATTTCTTTCCTTTATTAGAGGTGACAATAAAACTGCCATCTTCTTGTTTATCTATCGTTTCGGCACGTTCTCCAAGCGTAAATCCTGGTTCGAATTGTTTAATTTGCTCCATTAGATTCCCCACTAAATCTCCTGCCAAAATTTCCGGAAATCCAGGAATATCATAGATGGGTTTCTTTGGATATAATTCAGATAATTGACCGCCTGGTTGCGGCAATGCATCGAGAATGTGGCATTTTAATTTTAATAATCCAGCTTCAAAAACGGTAAATAATCCAGTAGGTCCAGCGCCTATTATAAGTATATCTGTTTTAATCATATCAGCCCCCTAACCCCCAAAGGGGGAATTACAGGTAAAATTTAGTTAATAATTTATTTTAATTTTTTATGTCCGCAAGTAATCTCTTTGAAGAAAGAGTAGTTTCTAGATAATTGTCTTATTTATTTTAATTTTTACTTCTAACTTCGTACTTCCAACTTCTAACTTTTTTTCTTCAATGCTTCTGTAATCTCATTCATTTTTTGGACTTTTTCTTCAAAATTCCCTTTGAGGGTTTTGCGATATTCGTTCAGGTTTTCGACCATTTTGTTAATGTCATCCGGTATAATTTCTTCAAAAAATTCACGTAATCTTTTGGCGGTTGTGGGCGATTTTCCGTTGGTGGAAATGGCGATTTTTACATTTCCCTTGGTCACAATTCCGCCCAAATAATAATCACATAATGGAGGCGTATCGGCGATATTGCAAATTAAATATCTTTTTCTGGATAAATCAAACACTCTTTTATTGACTTTCAAATCATCAGTGCAAGCAATCACCATATTGCGTTTGCGAAGCATCCATCGATTGAACTTTTTATAGGTCAATTTTACTGAAGGATGATTTTGTGCTAATGCTTCTAATTCTGGAAGAAACTTTGGTGCCACAACCTCAACATTGGCATTTGGACTAGATTTCAACATAAATGACAACTTTTCTAAGCCTACATTTCCTCCGCCAACGATAAGCACATTAAGCTGTTGGAGTTTTAGGAAAATGGGGTATAGTTCATTCCTCACCCCCGACCCCTCTCCAAAGGAGAGGGGGGCCGAGTCTGTATTATTAGGATGTGAATCGTTTTTATTTATTTTATCTTTCATTTTCAAAAAAGTGCTTGTGAAACCGCATTGGTTATACTTTCTTTCCTTTCCTAACTCCCTTCGGGGAGGGCTGGGGTGGGGATCACTCTCTAGCGTAAACCTGATGAGAAAGCAAATCCTTGTAAAATTCGTTCCATTCATTGCGTTCTCTTACCACTTCGCCTATTACAATTATGGCGGGAGAACTCAAGCTATTGTCTTGTACAACTTGTAAAATAGTGTTGATGGTTCCAAAACCCACTTTTTCGTTTACCATTGTCCCATTTTGAATAATTGCAACGGGAGTTTCTCCTTTGAATTCGTTTTGAAACAAAGTAATAATTTGTTCCAATTTACTCATACCCATCAAAATTACAACAGTTGCAGTAGATTTTGCGGCCAAAGCTACGTCTTTTGATAGATTCCTATCAGAAGTTGTACCTGTAATAACCCAAAAACTTTCAGAAACGCCTCTTTTTGTCAATGAAATTCCTTGATTTGCTGGAACTGCGATTGATGAGGAGATTCCTGGTATAACAGACGTAGGAATTCCGAAGCTATGAATAAATTCAATTTCTTCACTTCCACGACCAAAAATAAATGGATCGCCACCTTTTAATCGAACCACATTTCCATACGTTAGCGCATTATCAACAATCAACTGGTTGATTTCGTCTTGAGAATAGGAATGCGCGCCTTTTCTTTTGCCTACATAAATTCGAAGCGCCAATTCAGGAGCATACTTCAAAATTTCTTCGTTAGACAAAGCATCATATAAAACCACGTTCGCTTCAGCAAGTGCTTTTACGCCTTTGATAGTGAGCAAATCAGGATCACCTGGACCAGCACCTACTAATGTTACTTTAGGTTTTAGCGAGTTGTTATTCATTTACTAAATCTTTGGCTCTGTACGATTCTAACTGTTCGAAAAAAGCAGCTGCTTCTTGAATATACTTTTTGGCGAATTCTTCAGATGGTTCGTTTTTATTAATTTGATACACTAATTCGCTAAAAGTTTGTGGCAATTCTATTTTGTTGGTTGCTGTAAAAACAGTATCAAATAAATCGATTATTCCACCGTGGTGATTTGTTTTTTGATTTTCGGCAAGTAATATTGCTTTGGCACCATTAACAAATCCGGCATACGCCAAATAGATTGCATCCGACCACTTTTTGTCATCGAAAGCTTCTTGCGCAAACGTTAATTTGTCTTTGGCTTCGAGAAGTAAGGTCGCTACTAAATCAATAACAACACCAGCACATTCGCCAACTCCAATAGCTTTTACATAATTATCAGCATTTCCCCAATCAATAAAATCAGCTTCGGTTAGATTTGTAACGTCAGAAAGTGGCGATAATAAATCGAAAAAATATTTTTCGCCTTTGGCATCATAATAATCCAAAAAGCGTAATCCGTTGGCATTCGATTCGAAATCATTTAAAATAAAACGCAAAGCATCGGGACCACGACGGCTTGGAATTTTGATTACTTTATCGGAAAATCTTCCTTGACCATTTCCTAAATTTCCTCCTCCCAATAAAACTTGCAGTGCTGGAGCAACTAATTTTCCAGAATTGATTGACATTCCCTGAAAACCAATTTCGGCCATATTGTGTTGTCCACAAGCATTCATACAGCCACTAATTTTTATTGTAATTTCTCTATTGTCATTGTATTGTGGATATTCGGTTGCGAAAACTCTTTCTAATTCTGTGGCAATTCCTGTACTACTTGCAATTCCAAGATTACAAGTATCGGTTCCAGGACAAGCCGTAATATCAGCTGTTGAATTATAACCCAAATCTACAAAATCCAGTTTGGCTAATTCTTGGTAGAAAAATGGCAAACTTTCTTCCTTAATGTGACGAATAAGAATGTCTTGTCTTAGTGAAAAACGCAATTCATTGGCGCCATAATTTTTTATCAAATCAGCCAATAATCTCGCTTTGTCGGTGTAGAAATCACCCAAATGCACTTTGATTCCAATAGCAACATATCCAGCTTGTTTTTGCTGAATAACATTTGATTTTTTCCAAGTTTCAAAAGCGACAACATCATCAATTTCGACTTTTGGCGCTATCAATAAAGGCGTAAGAATTGGTTGATCGAATGCAGTGGTATCGATTTCATAGGTTGTACACGACAACGCTTTTTTCTCTAGTTCTACCAATCGCAAGAATTCATCTTTGCCTAAATCTTTAATTAAAAATTTCATACGGGCTTTCAAACGTTTCGCTCTTTCGCCAAAACGGTCAAATATTCTTAGAACGCCTTCGGTAGTTGGAATAATCTCGTTTACTGGAACAAATTCCGATAACAACTCAGCGTGGTGTGGCTGTGAACCTAATCCGCCACCAAGCATTACTTTGAAACCTCTTTCGCCATTGACAATTTTTGGAATAAATCCTAAATCGTGCAAATAACTCAAAGCGGTATCTTTGTCTGAAGACGAAAAAGATATTTTGACTTTTCGTCCCATTTCCTGATTCACA
This sequence comes from Flavobacterium sp., assembly GCF_031423415.1. Lineage (GTDB taxonomy): Bacteria > Bacteroidota > Bacteroidia > Flavobacteriales > Flavobacteriaceae > Flavobacterium. The sequence goes on along the minus strand of NZ_JANPFL010000097.1, from coordinate 43,024 downwards.
GGGTTTCTCAAAAGAAATTGGAACAAAGCGTGAGCATAAGGAGAAACATCGAAAGGCTCTTCGGGATCGATTCCTGCATTTTCGCTGGCAGTTATATTTCGAACCGTATTGCCGCAAGCTTCACGAAGCGTAACATCATTTTTCTCCAATTCAGCCCAAAGTTCAGGCGTTCTATCCAAACTTACATAGTGAATTTGGATGTCTTGACGGGTTGTAATGTGCAAACGTCCACGCGAATATTCATCAGAAACCTTTGCAATTCGAACTAATTGCTCGCTTGTTACTCTACCAAAAGGTATTTTGATTCGAATCATTTGAACGCCTTCTTGACGTTGACCATAAACACCTCGCGCCAATCGAAGGCTACGAAAACGTTCGTCATCAATTTTTCCGTCACGAAATAAAGCAATTTTTCTTTCTAAATCAATAATGTCTTTTTGGACAATCGGATTTTCTATTTCGGTTCTAAAACTTTCCATATTTTCTGTTTTGTGTTTGTTGTTTATGGTTTATTGTTTCAAACTACAAACCATAAACTATTAACTATTTTATAAATCCAACTCCTGCGGTTGTATTGGTCGCAGTATCAATTAATATGAACGCACCATTCGATTTATTCTCCGTATAGGCATCAAAATATAAAGGTTTGCTTAATTTAATTTGAACTTCACCAATTTCATTAATGGCCAATTGTGTTGCTTCTTTTGTTCCTGAATAATCCGTAGAAATCGTGTTTTTTACAGCATCAATTTTTGCCAAAACCCGATTAGTATTATGCTGAACAATATATTTTGTTCCAGCCACCAATTTTTTACTGTCCATCCAGCAAATTGTTGTTTCAATATCTTTCTCGATTCTTGGCAATTCACCAGATTTTACAATCATATCGCCACGAGTTACATTGATGTCGTTTTCCAATTCCAAAACTATCGAAGAACCTGCTGCGGCTTCCTCAAATTGTTGTTCGAAAAAGTGAATTTTAGACACTTTCGATTCTGTTAAAGAAGGAAGCACCGTCACAGCATCTCCCACTTTGATATTGTTTCCATTTAATTTTCCAGCATATCCTCTGAAATCGTGATATTCTTCAGTTTTTGGTCGAATCACTGTTTGCACTGGAAAACGGACTTTCCCCTTTTCGAAAACGTCTTTCGGCTCCAAACCTTCTAAATGTTCCAAAACAGTTTGTCCTGTGTACCACGGCATATTTTCGGATTTATCCACTACATTCCCACCATTGATAGCACTTAAAGGAATGTAACTTACGACTTGTTCTTTAAAAGTGCTTTTGGCATTTAATGCTTGAAAATCGGCTTTGATTTTGTTGTACACTTCCTCCGAATAATCAACTAAATCCATTTTGTTTACTGCAACAATCACCTCTTTTACTCTCAGTAAATTATTGATGAAAAAGTGACGATAGGTTTGCTCAATAACGCCTTTTCGGGCATCAATCAAAATGATAGAAACCTGTGAAGTCGAAGCTCCAGTGACCATATTTCTTGTATACTCAACGTGACCTGGCGTATCGGCAATAATGTAACTTTTCTTGGCTGTCGAAAAATAAATGTGTGCTACGTCGATTGTAATTCCTTGTTCACGCTCGGCAACCAAACCATCGGTAGCCAATGAAAAATCGAGGTAATCGTATCCTTTTTGCTTGCTGCTTCTTTCTATTGCCTCAATTTTATCAGTCGTCAACGATTTTGTATCGTATAATAATCGTCCTATTAATGTACTCTTTCCGTCATCTACACTTCCTGCTGTTGCTATTTTTAAAACTTCCATTCTTGTTTTGTTTATTGTTTTTCCTCACCCCAACCCTCTCCAAAGGAGAGGGAGCCGAGACTAGAAATAATAGTTTTTTAATTTGTTTATTCTTCCTCCCTCTCCTTTGGAGAGGGTTGGGGTGAGGTTTCTAAAAGTATCCTTGTTGTTTTCTTTTTTCCATTGCGGCTTCCGAACGTTTATCGTCGATTCTAGCGCCTCTTTCGGAAATGGTTGATGACCTGATTTCGCCAACTACTTCGGCAATAGTTGCTGCATAAGAATCGACAGCAGCAGTACAACTCATATCTCCAACGGTTCTAAAACGAACAATTCTTTCTTCGATTGCTTCATCTTCTTCTTGGTAAACAAAAGGCGAATGTGACCAAATCATACCGTCTCTTATGAATACTTTTCTTTTGTGTGAAAAATAAATCGATGGAATTTCAATTTTTTCTTGTTCGATATAACTCCAAACATCTAATTCTGTCCAATTTGAAATTGGGAAAACACGAACATTTTGTCCATTTTCAATTTTTCCGTTCAATAAATCAAATAATTCTGGGCGTTGGTTTTTTTCGTCCCATTGACCAAAATCATCGCGCACCGAGAAAATACGTTCTTTGGCTCTTGCTTTTTCTTCGTCACGTCGTGCGCCACCAATACAAGCATCAAATTTAAATTCCTCAATAGCGTCTAAAAGTGTTGTCGTTTGCAACATATTTCTACTTGAATAACGGCCCGTTTCTTCAATTACTTTTCCTTCGTTGATAGAATCTTGCACGTTACGAACGATTAATTCTAATCCTAATTCAGCAACCAATTTATCTCTAAATTCAATGGTTTCCGGGAAATTATGTCCAGTATCAACGTGCAATAACGGAAAAGGAATCTTTGCAGGAAAGAATGCTTTTTGTGCCAAACGTACTAATGTTATAGAATCTTTTCCACCTGAAAAAAGTAAAACTGGTTTTTCAAATTGAGAAATTACCTCTCTAAATATGTAAATTGCTTCGCTTTCTAAAGCATTTGTTTTTAATATTGTGCTCATAATATCAGCCCCCTAACCCCCGAAGGGGGAACTGTTGGGGTGTTTATTTGTTAATAATTAATTTTTATCTTTAATGATTCCCCCTTCGGGGGCTAGGGGGCTATGCAATCCGCATTCTTTATGACTTGATTCCCACCACCATCTTCCGGCTCTAATATCTTCTCCTTCAGAAATTGCTCTGGTACAAGGAGCACAACCTATGCTTACAAATCCTTTTTTGTGTAAAGCGTTTTGAGGAACATTATTCCCGTCAATGTATTTTTGAACGTCTTCTAAAGTCCATTTCAATAATGGATTGAATTTTATAATATCAAAATGAGCATCGTATTCAAAAAATGCCAAATCATTTCTATTTTCGGATTGCTCCGCTCTTAAACCTGTAATCCAAATGGCATTTCCTTTCAAAGCTTTGGTCAACGGAGCTACTTTTCGAATGAAACAACATTCTTTTCTGTTTTCGACAGAATCGTAGAAACTGTTTGGTCCTTTAGTTTCCAATAATTTTTCTACCGCAGCAGCTTCTGGAAAATAAACTTTGATTTCTTTTTTATACTTTTTCAATGTTTTATGAAAAACATCGTAGGTTTCTTGAAACAATCTTCCTGTATCCAAGGTAAAAATGGTAATTGGCAAATCGTTTTTCGCAATTAAAGCCGTAATCACTTGGTCTTCCTGTCCGAAAGAAGTCGAAAAAACAACTTTTCCTTCATACTCCTTAGCCAAAAACGCCAAGGTTTCCTCGATGGAAAAACCGGCTGTTTTTGCTGATAACGTATTTACTGTATATAAACTCATTTTATTACTATTTTCCTCACCCCAACCCTCTCCAAAGGAGAGGGAGAAAAGCGGATTAAATTTTTATTTAAATCTATTACCCTATCGGTTTAGTAGATTAGTCCGCAAAATTACTATTTATTTCTAAATAACAAAAGAATATTCTAAAAAAAGATTTTTAAAATGCTATGTCGGCAAGGGAATTGTTTTCTAATATCATCAAGGTATTATCACGAACTTCCATCATTAGTTTGCGAACAGCACACGAAGATTCATCGGTACAATCGTCGCATTTTTCGTAGAAGTTGTGGCTGGCGCAGGGCAATAAAGCAATTGGGCCTTCGAGAATGCGGTAGACTTTCGCCATATTGATTTCTTTAGGGTCTTTGATCAAATAATAACCACCGCCTTTTCCCTTCTTGGCTCCTAGAAAACCAGAATGTCGTAAGAGCAACAAAATACTTTCAAGAAATTTTAACGAAATGTGTTCTGCTTTTGCAATATCAGCAATGGCTACAGGAGTTTGATCTTCTTGGCGTGCCAAAAAAGTCAAAGCTTTGATTCCGTATTTTGTTTTTTTTGAGAGCATTTTGAAGATTTATGATTTTTGAATTGAGATTACCGATTTTTGATTTAAAAAATTAAGAAATCAAAAGCTCCAATAATAACAATAAAAGTATAGTTTTAAATTGAAAAATAATGATTGTAATTTGTTTAAAAATCTGCAATCGAAAATCATTAATCACCAATCGAAAATCTTATGACAAAGCCTGTTCCAAATCAGCAATTACATCGTTCACGGTTTCCAAGCCTACGGAAACTCGTACCAAACCATCGGTAATGCTTACAGCCAAACGTTCTTCGACAGACAATTTACTGTGTGTTGTCGATGCCGGATGCGTAACAATCGTTCTGGTGTCGCCTAAATTAGGGGACAATGAACACAATTTTATTTTATCCAAGAATGCTCTTCCCGCTTCGATTCCTCCTTTGATTTCGAAAGCCACAATGTTACCCCCAGCTTTCATTTGTTTTTGAGCAATTTCGTATTGTGGATGCGATTTCAAGAACGGATATTTTACCAAACTTACATTCGGATGTTGTTCTAAAAACTCAGCTACTTTCAGGGCATTTTCACAATGTCGGTCTAGTCGAATGGCCAAAGTTTCTAAACTTTTAGACAATACCCAAGCATTAAACGGTGACAAAGAGGGACCAGTCAATCGAGAAAACAAATAGATTTTTTGAATCAATTCAGTATCACCAACAGTAATTCCACCCAAAACTCTCCCTTGACCGTCCATTAATTTTGTCGCTGAATGAATCACCAAATCGGCTCCCCATTTTATAGGTTGCTGCAAATAAGGCGTAGCAAAACAGTTGTCGATAATCAAAATTAAATTGTGTTTTTTGGCAATTGTACCAAGCAATTCTAAATCGATAATATCGACCGCTGGATTGGTAGGCGATTCAGCAAAAAGAATTTTGGTGTTGGGTTTGATACAACTTTCTATAGTTTCGGGTTTATTAATGTCGAAATAGGTTGTTTCGATTCCCCATTTTGGAAAATAGTTAATAAACAAAGAATGTGTCGCTCCAAATACACTTCCTGCCGAAACCATATGATCGCCCGAATTTAATAATGCTGCCAATGTGGAATAGACTGCTGCCATTCCTGAAGCAAATGCAAATCCTGCCGTTGCGCCTTCCATTTGGCATACTTTATTTATAAACTCATTAGTATTCGGATTGCTATAACGGCTGTAAATATTTCTATCTTTTTCGTCGGCAAAAGAAGCACGCATATCTTCGGCATCTTCAAATACAAAACTAGAAGTTAAGTACAAAGGCACAGAATGCTCTAAATATTGGGTGCGTTCTAATTGATTGCGGATGGCTTGGGTCTCGAAACCAAATTCTTGATTGTTCATTGTAAAAGTTTTCCTCACCCCAGCCCTCTCCAAAGGAGAGGGAGCCGAAAGTGGATTGTTATTATTAATTAAATCTGCAAAAATAATATATTTATTTGTTGCTAGTTCCCCCTTCGGGGGTTAGGGGGCTGACTATTGGGCTTCCATTCAAAACCACTATATAATGTATCGTTGCTGTTGGCTCTACTGTTTTAGCCACTGAGCAATATTTTTCAAAAGAAAGTTGTGCTGCTTTCAACGCTTTGTCTTCTTTAATGTTTCCTTCTAAATAAAACACCACATAAATATTTTTGAATGGTTTGGCATCTCCTACTTGCTCACGTTCGCCTTCGACATCTGCTTTGAAAGAGGTGATTTCTTGGCGTTGTTTTTTTAGAATCGAAATCATATCAATTCCGCTGCAACCTGCTACACCCATCAAGATCAATTCCATTGGACTTGGTCCCATATCATTGCCTCCAAAATCAGGTCTGGCATCTACATTTACAATATGTCCACGTTCGTTTTTCAATTCGAAGTGGAAGTTTTCGTTTACTCTGTTTAATGTTACTTTCATTATTTTATTTTTTTGGACGCGGATGAAACTGATTTTCAAGCGCGGATTTTTACTTTTTTTAATCTGAAATCTAAAATCTGCAATCTAATATCCCTAGCCTTTATCCGACAATCTCAATAAATCCCCAAAAACTCCTCTCGCTGTAACTGCCGATCCTGCGCCAGCACCTTGAATTACAATGGGTCTGTCGCCATACGATTCGGTGTAAATTTCGAAGAACGAATCCGAACCTTTCAATCCACCCAAAGCGGTATCCGAAGGTACTGAAACTAATTTTACTTCTAGAATTCCTTTGTCGTTTTGTAATTCGCCAGACAATTCACCAATGTATCTCAACACGTGATTGGGTTCTTGATCTTCTTTTATTTTGGCATAAATTGGATCAAATTCTTTCAATTTATTTAAGAAATCAGTAACGTTGCCTTCACGCAAATGTTCTGGAATAAGATTTTGAATATTGATTTCTTCAAATTCATTTTGTAAGTCCAATTCTCTCGCTAAAATCAATAATTTTCTACCCACATCGTTGCCACACAAATCTTCTCTCGGATCCGGTTCGGTGTAACCGTTAGCGATGGCTTCTTTCAAAATTTCGCTAAATGGAACGTCTTTCGCTGAGAAATTATTGAATAAATAACTTAAAGTTCCCGAGAAAACACCTTTGATTTTCGTAATATTTTCACCAGAAAGATGCAATAATTTTATGGTATCAATCAATGGCAGACCAGCACCAACATTGGTTTCATACAAATAATTCTTTTGATTTTCTGCTAATACTTTTCGCAAGTCTTTGTAAAACTTATAACTCAATGTATTGGCCACTTTATTCGAAGAAATCAAATCAAAACTATTTTCTGCCAATGTCATATAATTGCCCACAAATTCAGCACTTGCCGTGTTGTCAATAGCAATTAAATTCTCCAAATTATTTTCATTGGCGAAAGCGATAACATCATCAATGGTATAGGAGAAGCCGTTGGTTTGAATTTCGTTCTTCCAATTTGGAGAAACTCCGTTTTTATTCAAAAGCAAGTTTTTAGAATTGGCAATCGCAAAAACATTCAATTTAATGTCTTTTCGCTTTTCGATAGCTGCCGCGGATTCTAAAATTTGATTAATCAATGTTCCTCCAACCAATCCGTGACCGAAAATAGCAATATTTATTTTCTTAGAAACTCCAAAAATTTCACCGTGAATTACGTTCAACGCCTTGTTTAATTGGGATTTTTTAACCACCAAACTCACATTTTTTCCTGTAACCGTATTGTTAAAAAGAATCGGAACGACCTTATTTTTTATTAGCGATGTGTACGGTTTATGGAAAGTGCTCAAGTCTTGACCAATGATTGAAATCACCGAAACATCATCGGTAATTGAGATTTTGTTTACGTCTTTTGAATAAAAATCATTTTCGAATTCTTTCTCCAATTGGATCATCGCTTTGGTCGCTTGATTGGAATTTACCACAAGTCCGATTCCTCTTTCTGAAGAACCTTGCGAAATGATGCTTACGCTAATGTCATTGTCGCCCATTACTTTAAAAATTCGAGCATCGACTCCCGTTTTTCCTAATAATCCTCTTCCTTCTAAGTTGACTAAGGCTACGTTTTCGAGAACCGAAAGTGTTTTAATTCCTTCTTTATTCGATTTTGAAGTAATTAAAGTTCCTTGATTTTCGTAGTTGAAAGTGTTCAAAATTCGTAAAGGAATATTTTTCTCTATTAATGGTATTATCGTTTTGGCGTGCAAAATTGTGGCTCCAAAATTGGCAATTTCGTTCGCTTCATTAAACGACAAACGGTCAATTTTTTTAGCGTCTGGAACTAAATCTGGGTTGGCTGTATATATCCCGTCAACGTGAGTGTAATTTTGCAATTCTTCGGCATCGACATAATTTGCGATTAAAGAAGCTGTGTAATTACTACCGTTTCTCCCTAAAGTCGTGGTATCGCCATTATTATTTGAGCCAATAAAACCTGTAATAATATTTACTGTATCGTTATTTTCTTTAAAATAATTAATTACGTTTTTCTTAGAAATTTGTTCCAATGGTTGCGCATCACCAAAATTAGAATCCGTTTTTATCAATTTTCTCGTATCTGCAAAACGAGAAGCAATCCCTTTTTCATTCAAAATCGCAGTTATCAATTTTGCCGAAAGTAATTCGCCTTGAGCTAAAACTTGGTCTTTTATTTTTTCGCTGTAATCACCAATCAAACTTACGCCTTCAAAAAGCTTGTCTAATAATGCAAATTCCTCAGATAAATCTACGGTAAAACTGCCTTGCTGATAGCTTTTAAAACTTTCTAATAAAGGTTTGTAATTGCCATTTTTGGCAGCAATGGTCAAAATATCTTCCAGTTCATCGGTGGCATTTCCTCTTGCCGAAACGACAACGGCAATGTTTTCACCTTTGATTTTTTTATCTTTAATAATATCTAAAACTTTGTTGATTCCTTCTCCGTTGGCCAATGATTTTCCGCCAAATTTTAATATTTTCATCCTATTTTTTTTAGTTGCAAAAACAACGTCCAGTAAATTGTTCAATTGTTCGTATTCCATTAAAAAAGCATCGTGCCCGTGTTGCGATTCGATTTCGCTGTAAAAAACATTGTGCTTGAATTTTTTTATTTCGTGATAAGTTTCTCTGTTTTCATTTGCCGTAAAAAACAAATCCGAATTGATTCCGATGATGTAAATATTGGCATCCACTTCTGAAATTATATTTTGGAAAGAGGTTCTTCCGCGAGCGATATCGATGGTTTTTAGCAACTGATTCATCATTTTGTAAGCCGAAAGTTCAAACCGTTTTTGCAATTTCTCTCCGTGATAATTCAACCAACTTTCCACCTGAAAAGAATCAGTTGAATCAGTAGAAGTTCTTTGGAATTTCTCCTTGAAAGATTCTGGCGTTCTGTAACACAACATTGCGTGAATTCGAGCATCTTCGATAGGTTTTGACGAATTACAAAGAATTTTTTCTTGTAAATAACAATTGGCTATCAACCAATCTGTCGATTTCCAATCCGAAGCAATCGGGAAAAAATTATGTGTCAATTTTGGTTCTAAAGCTACCATTTCCCATGCAATTCCGCCGCCTACAGAACCCCCAATGATGGCGAATAATTCTTTTACTTTTAGCAATCGAATGCCTTCCAGAAAAAGTGTGGCGATATCGCGGGCGGTAAAATCCAAATAATTTTCTATGTAGGTTTTATCAAATCCATTTCCTGGAACATTGAAGGCTAATATGGTGTATTTATTAGTATCAATAGTTTTATTGTCGCCAATAAGATTATTCCACCAACCGTTTTCGCCAACTACTTGGGAATTTCCAGTCAAGGCGTGATTTACCAAAACGATTGGAGCTGTATTCAAAACTTGCCCAAAAACTTGATAACTTAAGTTTATGGAAGGAATAAGCGCGCCACTTTCGGTGGTGAAATTTTGTAATTTAATTGATGTTGGTTTTTTTTCCAATTTTCAAATCTTTAAAGATTTTTTTGATTTGTGTCTGGAAATATTAAAAGAAAGCTAGAGGTAAACTAGGAGAATTCTTGTTGTTATCTGTTCCCGATAAATCGGGATAGAATGTAGCACCTTCTTCGTTGGCAAAGGGTTGCTAAGCTTTCGTCGGGTCTATTCCCTCGAGCTTTCTTTATAACATTTCAATACGTTTGTGAACTTAAAAATACAAATTAACTACTAATTTTTTAAACAACCAAATTTTAGGTTGTTGGTTTTTTTTTAAAATTAAAAACTGTAGTGGAAAGAGCCTATTAGAAAACTCTTTCCCACGCCAGTTTTATTCCCGTTTTTATTCTAATTTTAATTAGATAAAAAGTGTTTCATTTTCCTCAGAATACATTTGATGAAACAAAGAATTTTGAACTTTTCCTTTTTCAGAAGTTTGTTTCAAATTCACCCCAAATTTAGGATATATAAATTCAAAGCTATCTTTGTCTCCGTTTATGGCTTTTGTTTTACTATTCAAACTTTTGAAAAACTGAGTTAATGCGTTTACTAAATATTTTAGAGCTTTCATACTATTTTATTTTTGATGTTATACATTTTATTTTAAAACATATTGAATTCAGTTTCCCTAAGTTCAACTATGTTGTTTTTTATACTTTTAAATTTTCGAAAACGGCTTTCAAATCGGCTTTCAAGTCTTCGATGTCTTCCAATCCGACCGAAAGTCTAATTAAATCCTTGGTTACTCCTGTTGCAACCTGCTCCGCATCTGACAACTGCTGATGGGTTGTACTTGCTGGATGAATAATCAAAGATTTTGTGTCTCCAATATTGGCCAACAGCGAAAATAGCTTTGTTTCGTCGGCTACTTTCTTGGCTGCTTCAAATCCTCCTTTAAGGCCGAAAGTTAGCAAACCGTTTTGTCCTTTAGGTAAATACTGTGTTGCCAAATCGTAATATTTACTGGACTTCAACCCCGGATAATTGACCCAAGCTACTTCGTCTTGACTTTCTAACCATTTGGCCAAAGCCAATCCGTTTTCGCTGTGTTTCTGTACACGAACGGGCAAGGTTTCTAATCCTTGAATAATCTGAAAAGCATTAAACGGACTCAAAGCTGCACCATAATCTCGTAAACCTTCGATTCGAACTTTTGCAATGAAAGCAGCTGCTCCAAGCGCATCGTGATAAACTAAACCATGATAACCGGCATTGGGTTCTGTAAACTCAGGAAAGCGACCACTACTCCAATCAAATGTTCCTGCATCGATTATTGCACCACCCAACGATGTTCCATTTCCAGCAATATATTTAGTCAAGGAATGAATCACAATATTAGCTCCGTATTCTATTGGGTTTAATAAATAAGGTGTTGCAACTGTACTATCGACAATGAAAGGAACTTTAAAAGCTTTTGCTTCCTCCGAAATGGCTTTCAAATCCAAAACATCTAATTTTGGATTTCCTAAACTTTCAGCAAAAAATACTTTTGTATTTTCTTGTGCAGCTTTAGTAAAATTGGAGGCATCCGACGGATCTACAAACGTGGTTGTGATTCCCAACCTTGGCAAAGTCGCTTTTAACAAATTATAGGTTCCACCATATAAACTATTGGAAGCTACGATATGATCGCCTGTTTTAAGCAAAACTAATAATGAAGTGGCAATGGCAGCCGTTCCTGATGCAGTAACAACAGCGGCAATTCCACCTTCGAGCGCTGCTAATCGTTGTTCGAGAATATCGTTCGTTGGGTTATTCAATCGGGTATATATAAATCCCGCTTCGGCAAGTCCAAATAAATTGGCCGCGTGATCCGAATTATTAAATACATACGAACTAGTTTGGTAAATAGGCACCGCTCTGGTTCCTGCTGTTTTGGTAACGTCGTGTCCTGCGTGTAATGCGTTTGTTGCGAATTTTGGAGTACTCATAGTTTTAATTTTAGATTTTAGATTTTAGATTTTTTTGAGCTTTTTAACTTAAAAAACAAAAACCCTTTTAGAAATGTATCCAAAAGGGTTTTAAGCTATTTTATAAACTTATACTTTCGGAATCAACAGACATAAATGCACATCATTACATTGGTGCAAATCATCGATTTGACATTGCATCTGTTCATTTGTTTTTGTTGTAAATTTTTCATTGTATTATAATATGTGATTAATGTAATTTATAAAAAAAGCCTCCCGTTTTGTGGGAGGCTTTTACTATATAATTTTAATTTAAAATTTAAGCAATAAACAACCCACAGGATTTTTCCTGCATCGATTTGTAAATATTGCAAACATTAAATTTCATATTCTTTCGTTTTGTTTGACAAATGTCTATACTTTTATTTAGAAAACCTAATAATTTAAAAAAAATAACATAAAATTTCTTGATCTTTAAATATTCAACAATTAATGTTTATAAATACATCATCAAAAAAAAGTTAAGAATAATTTGGAATTCAATTTGGTTTCATACATTTGCAGTCAAATATTAGAGGAGAAATTTGAACTGATTGCAACCTCGTTAAAAAAATGCTAAAGCAGAAACTCTCCTTTAGTATTTTCCTGCAATTGTTTTTTCTTCCTCGCTTAACTTAAAATTATATTATTATGGCTTATTTATTTACGTCAGAATCAGTGAGTGAAGGACATCCAGACAAAGTAGCTGATCAAATTTCGGACGCATTAATTGATAATTTCTTGGCATTTGACCCTGAGTCGAAAGTAGCTTGCGAAACGTTAGTAACTACAGGACAGGTTATTCTTGCTGGTGAAGTAAAATCGAATACTTATTTAGACGTTCAAACTATTGCCAGAGATGTCATCAAAAAAATCGGATACACCAAAAGCGAATATATGTTTGAAGCTAATTCTTGTGGCGTTCTTTCTGCTATTCACGAGCAATCTGCCGATATCAATCAAGGTGTTGACAGAGCAAGCAAAGAAGAACAAGGAGCTGGTGACCAAGGAATGATGTTTGGTTATGCTACCAATGAAACGGAAAACTATATGCCACTTGCTTTGGATATTGCTCACGCATTATTAATTGAATTGGCGAATATTAGAAGAGAAAATTCTGAAATTACCTATTTGCGTCCTGATGCAAAATCGCAGGTAACTTTAGAATATTCTGATGACAATAAACCACAACGAATAGATGCGATTGTGATTTCGACTCAACACGATGATTTCGGTCCCGAAGCGGAAATGTTGGCGAAAATAAAAAGCGATTTAGTTTCTATTTTAATTCCTAGAATTAAAGCCAAATATCCTCATTATGCACATTTATTTAATGACAAAATCACCTATCATATCAACCCAACAGGGAAATTCGTAATTGGTGGACCACACGGAGATACGGGACTGACAGGAAGAAAAATTATTGTAGATACTTACGGCGGAAAAGGAGCTCACGGAGGTGGTGCTTTCTCTGGAAAAGATCCAAGTAAAGTAGACAGAAGCGCTGCTTATGCTACGCGTCATATCGCTAAAAACCTCGTTGCAGCTGGTGTTGCTGATGAGATTTTGGTGCAAGTTTCGTATGCTATTGGTGTAGCACAACCTATGGGTATTTTTGTTGACACCTATGGCACCGCGAAAGTGGATTTGACCAACGGTGAAATCGCTAAAAAAGTGGAAGCTATTTTCGATATGCGTCCTTATTTTATCGAGCAACGTTTGAAATTAAGAAATCCTATTTATAGCGAAACTGCAGCTTACGGGCATATGGGTCGTAAACCAGAAATGGTAACCAAAACTTTTTCTGCTCCGGGAGGAATGGAAAAAACGGTAACAGTAGAATTATTTACTTGGGAAAAATTAGATTTTGTAGATAAAGTGAAAGCGGCTTTTGGACTATAAATACTGACCTTAAATAGAAATATACAAGCCTGACTAAAAATAATAGTCAGGCTTTTTTAGTTTTTAGATTATCCATTAAGACTAAATTACACATTAGATTGCGTTATTGATTATTGAATGCGTAATGAGGCAGTACTATCAAACGTTATTTTGTGCAGGATTCCTATTTTTCATAAGAACCCTTGAAGCTAGTGGCTTGGAGACTGTTTTTTTCTGAAAAGGAGACTGTTTTTATTGAAAACGGAGACCAAAATATGCAAATGGAGACTGTTTTTTTGGAAATGGAGAATGTATTTATTGGAAATGAAGACCAAAATATGCAAACGGAGACTGTTTTTTCTGAAATGGAGACTGTTTTTTGTGGAAAGGAGACCAAAATATGCAAACGGAGACTGTTTTTTCTGAAATGGAGACTGTTTTTTTGGAAATGGAGACCAAAATATGCAAACGGAGACTGTTTTTTCTGAAAAGGAGACTGTTTTTTTGGAAATGGAGACCAAAATATGCAAACGGAGACTGTTGTTTTGGAAATGGAGACTGTTTTTTTGGAAATGGAGACCAAAATATGCAAACGGAGACTATTTTTTCTGAAATGGAGGATGTCAGTAAACAAAAGGAGGGCTTGTATTATTGGCTTGATGCCGTGATTTGATGAATTGGTTTTGATAGTACATAAAATCTTAGTTTTGATAAAAAAATGTTTTTTAATCCAAATAAGCATTAGATTGATTTACTAAATTTAGGATACCTTTGTCAAAGTTTTTATGGAATAAATAGAATTTTGACACAGGTTACAATTGGGTTAGTAATGCTATTGCATCATCTGGATTAGGTGAAGTACTTTCATTCAATTTTTTGTATTTTAGCTTTCCGTAGAGTAAAAGATTCCCGATTTAAAAAGTTTGAGTGAAACGAAATGCATAAAAAATTAATTCTTCTACTATTTTTATTGGCCTTTGTTTTTGCCTATTCGCAAGAACAAAACTTGAAAGCACAACTTATTTCGACCCAAAAAATCGATGCCGATACTTTTGTTGGTTTTGACGGAATGGGAAATCTATATTATATTAAAAATAATATTTTTTACAAAAAAAACAAGCAAGAATTGTGGCAATACAAGAACGTTTCATTGGGTAAAATCACCAAAATCGACTTTCAAAATCAATTGAAAATACTATTATTTTATGAAAATTTCAATACAATTATACTTTTAGACAATCAATTAAACGAAACCCAAAAAATTAATTTTTCTGAAAATTCGATTCCATTATTAGTTTCCGCTACAGGAATTGCCTCTAAAAATCGACTTTGGGTTTACAATAGCTTGACGCAACAAATTGGACTTTTTGACTATTTAAAAAATACTTATCAATCGGTAACTCCTTCTTTCGACGGAAATATAAAAAAGTATAATTCCGATTTTAACACTTTTCGATGGATAGACGATAAAAAGAATTGGTATGCTGTAGATGTTTTTGGAAAAGTCTCAACTTCCGGTAAAGTAGCCGATTATGACCAAATTCAAGTGGTTACCAATCAAGAAGTCCTTTTTTCAAAAGACCAAAAATTGTTTCTACAAGACATAGGTAAGAATACTTTTTACACAATTGAAAATGTGGATAAATCATTTAATAATTTCTATTACAAAGACCAAATTTTAGCTATTTTTACCAACCAAGAAATTACGAATTATAAAATCACAGTACCATAATGCACATAGCAATAGCAGGAAATATTGGAGCGGGAAAAACGACTTTGACCCGTTTATTGGCGAAACATTTTAAATGGGAACCGCATTACGAAGACGTTGTTGACAATCCTTATTTGGACGATTTCTATCACCAAATGGAACGTTGGTCATTTAATTTACAAATTTATTTCCTTAACAGTCGTTTTCGTCAGGTGCTGCAAATTCGTGAAAGTGGCAAAAAAATCATTCAAGACAGAACCATTTATGAAGATGCGCACATTTTTGCTCCCAATCTTCACGCTATGGGATTAATGACCAATCGTGATTTTCAAAACTATTCTTCGTTGTTTGAATTGATGGAATCTATGGTCGAAGCTCCCGATATGCTTATCTATTTAAGAAGTTCCATCCCTAATTTAGTGGGACAAATACACAAACGAGGTCGAGAATACGAAAACAGTATTTCTATAGATTACCTTAATCGATTAAACGAGCGTTACGAAGCTTGGATTCAAACCTACACCAAAGGAAAATTATTAATTATCGATGTTGACAACATTAATTTTGTAGACAACCCTGAAGATTTAGGGATGATTATCAATAAAATCGATGCGGAGTTGAATGGGTTATTTTAGAATATTTAATAAACAAACTGCTAACTTTTTTGATGCTTTTTATAAGGAAATTTCAATTTATTTGTGCTGTTTTGTAGAACGCGTAGCGAATAGAATTCACTAGTAAAATCAACGAAAAAAGCATTATTCCTAAAGAAAATAAAAAAATCCCGTTTAGTTTCCTAAACGGGATTTCATTATTAGCTAACTTTCAATTTTAATAATTGAACTGTCTTCTGTTATCTTTAATTTCGGCTTTATCTTTCAATGCTGGTAAAACTCGACCTACATCGCCAGCACTTTGCGCTTTCAATTTGGATACATAGGCAGTATGATCTTTTAAAACTGGTGCTTTTACCGTAGCAATGTTCTTCACAACATAAACCCCAGTATTCCCTTCGATTGGAGCAGAAAGCTTACCTGATGTTAGTGCAAATGCGTTTCCAACAACTTTAGGTTCTTGACCCACACCACCTGTTAAAACTGGATTTTCCATGGTAACATCTGTAGCTTGTTGTACAGCTGAACCAGTCGCTTTTGCAATAGCTTCTAGCGACGATCCGCTCATTTTAGCTTTGATTAATTCAGCTTTTTTCTTGTTTTTAAGAATTGGCTCCACCATAGGACGAGCCATATCAACAGCCATTAATCCTTCTGGATTAATTTTCTTAACTTTTGCAATAATGTTACCTAAATTGGCTACTTCAAATCTTTTTACCGCTCCTACTTTTGTTCCATCTTCAAAAGACCAACTCACAATATTTCTTTGGTTACCCAATGGTCCGAAAGCTTCGTCCATAGCTTTTACAGTAACTGGAGGCGCCACTGTAAGCTTCATTGCTGCAGCTGTTTTTGCAAAATCTTTTTCTGTTGCATCAATTTCGAATTGAGTAGCTTTAGTAAAGATTTTATCGGACGTTGCCTCTGAAGCTTCGATTTTTTGAGCAACTGTTGCTAAACGAATTCCGTCTTGTTTGTCAGTAACTTTGATGATGTGAAAACCGAAATCTGTTTCTACTAATCCAATTTTTCCGATTGGGCTATTGAAAACAAAATCGTTGAAAGGTTTTACCATTTGGTTTGGTCCGAAATAGCCTAAATCACCACCTTGCTGCGAAGAAGAATCATCAGATGCTGTGAAAGCTTGCATCAAGAAACTATCAGGATTAGCATTAACTTGCGCCAAAATTGATTCTGCTTTTGCTTTTGCTTCTTCTTTTGTTCTTTTTTCTTTTTTATTTGGAACCTGAGTGCCTTCATAGCTAATCAAGATGTGACTTGCTTTTGCATTTACACCTACTTTTCTACCCATTGATTTGGAAAGGCAATAGTATTTTCCGTTCATATATGGACCGTAGATTTCGCCTGGCGCCAAGTTGT
Source organism: Flavobacterium sp. (assembly GCF_031423415.1). Lineage (GTDB taxonomy): Bacteria > Bacteroidota > Bacteroidia > Flavobacteriales > Flavobacteriaceae > Flavobacterium. The sequence continues at coordinate 25,936 of NZ_JANPFL010000097.1, read as the reverse complement.
ATAATTTATCAGCGTCAACAGCAGGCAAATCTTTTTTAGCTACATAGGTAGAATCGTAAGGTCTGTCGGAATTGGAATTTACAAATTCTGCTACGTTTGTCGCAGATTGAAAACTTGGCAAAGTATCATTTTTTCCAGTCTGTGCGTTGTACACTACCCTTCCTGTCAATAATCCGTTGATTTTAGCTTTGATTTCAGCTTCATCTTCTGGAGATGCCTTGTCTTCTATTAAAACATATTCGATTTCACGATTTTCGTCTGCTTTGTATTTTTTTTCATTTGTTTTCATGAAAGCTACAATTTCATCATCGGAAACTTTTACATCACTATCTTTAATAGTAGAATACAATCCGGCAACATAAGCAAAACTTACTTTGTTCGCTTCCATTTCATATTTTAATTTTCCTTCGCTTTCAGTAGTATAAGTAGCCGCTTTTATCATTGTAGTGTACATTTGATATTTTGCGTTTAACTCAGCATCTTTTTCTCTATCTTTTATATAGTTAGCAATTTCTGGATTTGTCTTGATGGCTTCTTTGAATTTAGCTTCATCAAAAAGTCCTGCTGCGTTTAAAAACATTGGGTTTTTTCCAATATTTTGATCTGATTTCAAAACTTCCATTATATTTTTTGCACCTACTCTCAAACCTAATTTATCAAATTCAGCTGTTAGCAAAGCAATAGATACTTCCTGATCCCAAACTCTGTTTGCTGCTGCTGTTGGAGTAACTCCTTGTTGACTTTTTTCGACGTTGCTAACTTTAAGTCTAAAATCTTCGAATGGAATGTCTTTTCCATTAACACTACCGACATCATTTGAACTTTTACCAAAGTTTCCTTTAGTAAAAACATCCCCTGCAATAAATGCAAATAAACAAAATCCAATAACTGCTATCAATAATGCGGAACGTTGTCTAATTTTTTGTAAAACTGCCATTTTTATTTTTATTAATTTTTATATTCAGTCTGCGAAAATACAATTATCTAGTTAATAATTATAATAGTCGCGTTATAATTTACAAGAAAATTTGATTTCCTGAAAAAAATCATTCTTTTATTGTCATTTTAACCAATTCGATTTTTTTGTTGGTGGCTTCTTCAATTATAAAATAGTAGTTTCCAATGGTAATAACATCGCCTTTTAAAGGAATTTCTTTGGTCGAATCTACAATAAAACCGCCTAATGTTCCGTAAGAATCACTTTCAGGAATATCCAATTTGTAGGTTTGATTTAAATACTCGACATCCAATCGAGTCGAAAAAAGATAAACGCCATCTTCTACTTCTACTTCGGTTAATTCTTCATCCGAATCATGCTCGTCTTCAATCTCTCCAAAAAGTTCTTCAACAATATCTTCAATGGTAATAATTCCGGAAGTTCCGCCATATTCGTCCAAGACAATGGCTACGCTTTTTCTTTTTTTGGTAAGCAAATTCATTGCGTCTTTTATAAAAATAGTTTCAGGAACAAATTCAACCGGAATGAGGATTGATTTGATATTTTTTGGTTTTTTGAATAAGTCAAAAGAATGTACGTAGCCCACAATATCATCTATTGAGTTGCTAAAAATTACAATTTTAGAATAACCCGTTTCGATGAATAACTCTTTCAATTCTGATACAGAATCGAATAAATCTATGGCTACAAGTTCAGTTCGTGGCGTCATAATATCTCGTGCTTTGACTCCTGAAAAATCTAATGCATTTTGAAAAATTTGAATTTCAGAATCCATGTCATCGTTTATTTCAACGGTGCTCATTTGTTCGGTAATATAATTCCCCAGTTCAGCTTTGCTAAAATACAACGACACTTGATCTCCTTGGGTTTTAAGGAATTTAATTAAAATAATATCCGAAACCCAAATGATAAATGAGGAAAGGTAATAGAACATAAGGTAAAATCCATAAGCCGGAAGTGCAAAAAATTTGATTAAAATATTGGCGTAAATCTGGAAGAAGACCTTGGACAAAAATTCGGCTGTAGCCAAAATAAGTACAGTTGATACAATGGTTTGAATTAAAAATTTCCAAAATCCAGAAAAATTTAATCCCAAATTTTCTATCCAGACCAGTACTAAGTCGCCCATTAAAAATCCATAAATAACCAACGCAATATTGTTGCCAATGAGCATTGCAGCAATAAATTTTGAAGGTTTTTCGGTAAGCTTTGAAAGGATTTTTGAAATGAAATTGTCTTGTTTTTTCTCTATTTCCAGGTAAATTTTATTAGAAGAAACAAAAGCAATTTCCATTCCCGAAAAGAAAGCGCATAGTATTAAACACCAAACGATAATACTAGTTTCCATACTTAGGGTTTAGTGTTGCGGTCTGTCATTTTCTTTGCAAATCTTCTTCTAAAGAAAAACATAAAAACAGCCAAACCACCAAGAAGCAAACTTATATTTGGCGTTGCTGCTGGATCATTCCATTTGGTAATCGCATCATAAAAAAATGCGGCTCCAAGTATGAGATATAAATAAGGAGTATATTTTAGGTATTGCATAATTTGAATGTATTTTTTATTCGTCAGAGTCTATTTCGCCTGCAATTTTTTGTGAATTAATGACTTTAAAATCTTTACTAAAATCGATTCCTTGACCGTTTGACGTGCCTTTTGGGTCTGTAAATTTAAAGTTTTTTTCGGTAAAAAACCACTCGTTTTTTTGGTCAAAATACAATTGGTCTGTTTCAAGTATTTGTCCGTCTTGTGAAGTGATTTTTACATTTCCTTTCAAATCAATAATGTTTGTTGATTTGTAAGAAGTAGCATAATCGGCTAGAATAATGGTTCTTTTGTTGTTTTTGTCATACAAAGTAACGTCAACACCTTTAGGAAAATCAGTAAAGGGAAAAGCAACATTGGCATATTCCATCATTTTTGGACTGACCAAAATAGCGGTTATTCGTCCAGATTCAGTATATTTTAAATTTATTTTTTCAGCTTCACCGCTCGGCACAAACTCCGAGAAATTACTTTTTTGAACTTCTTTAAAATTACTTTCACATCCCAAAAAAAGTGTCACGGTAATAAGTGATAACGTTAAGTGGATGGAGTTTTTTTTCAGAAAATTCATTTGCAAACTGGAGAGATTAGAAAATTTTTAACCTTGGTTTAACTCTTAACGGTATTTATTTTTTACAAACCATTTATCGTTTAGTGAGAATCCTAAGTTTAAGATGAAATAATTTTCTTGTACTAAATTATTTGTAGTAGTTCCTTTTTTTCCAAATTCTAAACCAACGTTAAAATTTGATAAAGAGCCTGTAATAGGCAATCCAAGTCCTAAAGTCATCCCAACATCGTTTATTGGAGTAGAATTGACTATTAATCCTGTTTTTTCATAAACAAAACCACCACGATATGTGATTCTTTTAAAATAACTTGCAAATGGTTTTGTGCTTGGCGTGAAATAACCTCCAAAACCATATCGTTGATATTTACTGTACGTTACATTGTCTGAAGTATTGTAAGTGTTATATAATTTACCAATATCCTGAAGTGCGATTTCAGCTCCAAAAACCCACTTTTTAGCATCTCCAAAACCCAAACCCAAAGCCCATTTTTGAGGCAATTGCAAATCAGTTTTGGTGGTAACCGTATCATAAGAGTCAACATCTGAATAATCAAAGTCTGAATTAATAGTCACAGTGCTTATCGTCCTATCGTTGTTAGAAACTAAAATACTTTTTGGCGTGTATGTCAAACTACTGAAAAGCATTATTTTATCTTTCAATTTGTACTGGTACATCAAACCAAAGTTTAGATTCAAGCCGGTCAAATCAGTAACATTTAATTCACGAGATCCTATTGGAACATAAGGTATAAATTCTACACTATTGGTATGGATTTTTCCAAAATTATAATACCCAGTTGCACCAATACTTAAATTAGGTAATATTCTATAACCTGCGCCTAAAAAAACTCTATTCATTCCGCCCCAACCATTGAAACGCTTACTGTTTTGAGAACCATCTTCATAGATGTTTTCTATTTTGTATCCCACAGAGGAATAGGGAATCAAACCAAAACCGGCTCCAAATTTTCCGAGTGGAACCGCTAAAGCTAAATAATCTAAAGTGGTTCTTTTTGCGGTTCCGCTAGATGTTCCTGATTTTTGCTTTGTACTGCTAGTACTTCCGGCAACGGTGAAGTTAGTCCATTTTAAGTTTCCATATCCAGCAGGATTCTGGAAATTTATCCTTGTACTATCTGGAATCATTGCTATTCCACCCATCGAGCGACTTTCTACATTTCCATTAAACCTAGCTTCTCCAATTCCGTAAAACGAATACGGCGAAGAAGTGCCCTCTTGCGAAAACATAACTAATGACAGCAATAAACAAGAGCTTATTAAAAATTTTTTAATCATTTTTGATTTTATATTGAAATGTTTGATTCAAACTTTCAAGAAGGAAATTTGAATTGGCAAATATGGTATTTTTTAATCGCTTAGCCAAAAAAACTGAGTCTCCTCCCGTTAAAATTATTATAAATTTTGAATATTGACTCCTTAATTCCTCGATGTAACCCTCAATTTCAAATACTAATCCATTTACAACTCCTGAATGAATTGATTCTGAGGTAGATTTGCCTATCAAACGTTTGGGGTTGTCTAAAGTCATCAAGGGCAATTTTGCTGTAAAATGATGCAACGATTCGTATCGCAAGAGCAATCCAGGCGAGATTGCTCCACCAATGTAATTGTCGGTTTCGTCAATAAAATCGTAAGTTATGCAAGTTCCTGCATCTATTACCAGCCTATTTTGATTGGGATATTTTAGCGTTGCGCCAGCGGCTAAAACCATTCTGTCAATACCCAATGTTTGCGGTGTTTCATAACCATTGACAAATGGGAATGCATCTTTATGAGAAACAAAATGAATGTTTATTGAGTCTTCAAAGTTTGAAAAAGCTTGTTTTTCGACCTCAGAAACGGATGAAACAACTAATTGGGTTATCTTTTTGTGCTTATTTAAAATATTGTGAATGCTTTTTTCGAGCTCTGTTTTTAGAAAAACAAAAGATTCTAAAAGGGTACTTTCCTCAAAAACAGCGGCTTTAATTCTGGTATTCCCCACATCGACAGCTAGAATCATAATTTAAATTTAACATTGCAAAGGTACGAATAGATTTTTTTTAATAATTGTTTTGTATAAATTAAAAATCATTCTATATTTGCACCCGCAAACAAGTTCAGCGAACTCCTATGAAAATAAGAGTAAATTGAGCTCTTAGCAAGGTACCTTAGCTCAGATGGTAGAGCAATGGACTGAAAATCCATGTGTCCCTGGTTCGATCCCTGGAGGTACCACGAAACCCACTCAAATTGAGTGGGTTTTTTGTTTTTAATTTGTACCGAGTTTCTTTTTTTGTTTTGAAAACGGATAATTTTGGATTATAATCGCAGAAAAAAAGTATAATTTTGGATTTAACTCCAAAATTATGCAGTTTTTAAATAAGTTAGTACCTGACCTAAATAATTCTTTCCGCTTTAAACAAAAAAAACGACACCCCTTTCAGGATGCCGTCAGTCATTATAAATATTCAGGGTTTTAAAATTTATTTCCTTGGAAATTGCAAAGCGGCTTGTGCTGCTGCTAATCTTGCAATTGGCACACGGAAAGGAGAACAACTCACATAGTTCATCCCAATTTTGTGACAGAAAACAACGCTTTCAGGGTCACCACCGTGTTCACCACAAATACCAACTTTTAGATTTGGTTTTGTTTTTCGGCCTCTTTCTACTCCAATTTTTATCAACTCTCCCACACCTTCTTGGTCTATGGTTTGGAAAGGATCGTCTGGAAGAATGCCAAGATCAAGGTATTTAGGAAGGAATCCTCCAATATCATCACGGCTGAAACCAAAACTCATTTGTGTTAAATCGTTAGTTCCAAAGCTGAAGAAATCAGCTTCTTCGGCCATACTATCTGCTTTTAGAGCGGCACGAGGAATTTCGATCATGGTTCCGTATAAATAAGGAATTTCTTTGACGCCTAATTTTTCACAAGTTTCTTTGTACACCGCATTTACGATTGCTCTTTGGTGTTTCAATTCGTTTTTAGAACAAGTCACAGGAACCATAATTTCCGGCATTGCTTTTTTTCCTTCTTGAATCAACTCAGCCGATGCTTCAAAGATGGCTCTGATTTGCATTTCGGTAATTTCAGGATAACTAACCCCTAAACGAACACCTCTATGGCCAAGCATTGGATTGTTTTCGTGTAAGGCAAGAACTCTTCGGTTCAAAACACTCATGCTGATTCCTAATTCTTTGCTTAACTGAATCAATTTTTCTTTATCGTGAGGAACAAATTCGTGCAAAGGTGGATCGAGTAAACGAATTGTTACTGGAAAACCACTCATAACACCTAATGTTCTTTTAATATCTTTTTTCACATATACGAATAAACCATTCAAAGCAGTTCTTCTTTCTTCTTCGGTTTTACTCACAATCATTTTGCGTAATAAAAACAATGGTTGGTTACTTCCTTCTCCATAAAACATGTGTTCTGTACGGAAAAGTCCAATTCCTTCGGCTCCAAATTTCGCTCCTTGTTCAGCATCTCCTGGGGTTTCAGCATTGGTACGAACGCCTATCACTTTTGTTTTATCCACTAATTTCATTAGGTTTTTGTAGGATTCATTTTTATCTAAATCAACATCCACCAATTCCATACTTCCAAGGTAAACCAATCCTTTTGTACCGTCAAGACTTAACCAATCCCCTTCTTTGATAAAAGTGCCATCGTTAGCTTTAAATGATTTGGTTTCGCTATTAATTTGAATATCATTACAACCTACGATACAACATTTTCCCCAGCCTCTTGCCACTAATGCAGCGTGAGAAGTCATTCCACCTTTAGTAGTTAGAATGGCTTGAGATTTGTGCATTCCATCGACATCTTCAGGAGAGGTTTCTTCTCTAACCAAGATTACTTTTTCACCACGGCTTGCCCATTCAACAGCATCGTTAGAAGAGAAAACGACACGTCCAATTGAGCCTCCGGGTCCAGCAGGTAATCCTTTAGCAACAGCTTTGGTTATTTTTTGAATTTCAGGATTCAACATGGGTAATAACAATTCAACTAATTGGTTTGGTCCTACACGCATTACTGCAGTATTGGCATTAATTAATTTGGAATTGTACATATCGCTGGCAATTTTTACAGCGGCAACTCCATTGCGTTTTCCGATTCGGCATTGTAACATATAGAGCGTTCCTTTTTCGATAGTAAACTCAATATCTTGCATGTCTTTGTAATGATTTTCCAATCTGTTTTGAATTTCGAACAGTTGTTTGTAAGCTACAGGCATTATTTCTTCGAGAGTTGGCAGTAGTCTGCTATGGTCATTTTTAGATTTGTCATTTACTGGAGCTGGAGTTCTAATACCTGCAACAACATCTTCACCTTGAGCATTGATTAAATATTCGCCATAAAAATAATCGTCCCCATTTCCTGGATTTCTAGTAAAGGCAACACCCGTAGCACTAGAATCTCCCATATTTCCAAAAACCATGGCTTGTACATTTACTGCAGTTCCCCATTGGTGTGGAATATTTTCGATGCGACGGTATTCGATAGCTCTTTTTCCCATCCAACTGCTAAATACGCCTCCGATACTTCCCCATAATTGTTCGTTTGGATCTTCTGGGAATGGCGCTCCTAAAACTTTAATGATGGTAGCTTTAAATTCTTTTACTAAAGATTTTAATTCGGCAACAGTCAAATCGGTATCAAATTGATATCCTTGTTTGTGTTTAACTTTTTCTAATTTTTCGTCCAATACTTTTCGAATTCCTTTTCCGTCTTTAGGTTCAATTCCTGCGGCTTTTTCCATAACCACATCGGCATACATCATAATCAAACGACGGTAAGCATCATAAGCAAAACGAGCATCACCCGATTGTTTGATAACCCCTTCGATGGTTTGTTCGTTGAGTCCAATATTCAAAACGGTATCCATCATTCCGGGCATTGATTTTCGAGCACCAGAACGTACAGAAAGCAATAACGGATTGTTTAAGTCACCGAATTTTTTGCCCATTATTTTTTCTACAGCTGCCAAAGCGTTTTCTGCTTGCGCTTTAAGTTCAATAGGATAGTTCTTATTGTTATCGTAAAAAGCGGTGCATACTTCGGTGGTAAGTGTATATCCAGGAGGAACTGGCAACATAAGATTAGGATGACCAGCCATTTCAGCAAGATTCGCTCCTTTTCCTCCCAATAAATTTTTCATGGATTCATTGCCATCTGCTTTGCCACCACCAAAAGAATAGACATATTTTGGGGTTTTTGTTTCTTGTGCCATTATATTAAATTTTATTTGTTATTGTTCTATTTCTCTCAAAGGTAGAGGCAATAGATTTTAAAAAAAATGATAATTGTCATATTTGAAATTTGAACAAGTTCATTTATTTTTTAGAATTGTAGCACGTATGTATTTCCTATACAATCCTTTTTGAAGTCCTAATTTTTTGAATGTATGTCTTTTTAATCCCAAATAGCAACAAACTTGATCTTATCGTAAAAATAGAAAGCATCCGAAAAAAATATTCGGAAAATCCAACAGGATTAATATATTTGTGAACTCAATCGATTGAAATATTAATTTTATTATTAACCAAAAAACAAATATCATTTTTATTATGGAACAAATTATCAAAGACACAACAGCTAATCCAGCATCATTAGGCCTTTTTGGTTTTGGGATGACAACAATTTTATTAAATATTCACAATGCAGGTTTCTTCGAACTGAATTCGATGATTATGGGAATGGGCATCTTTTTTGGTGGCATACAACAAGTCATTGCAGGAATTATGGAATGGAAAAAAGGAAATGGCTTTGGGATGGCGGCATTTACATCTTACGGATTCTTTTGGTTGTCGCTTGTCGCTATATGGCTTCTTCCTTTAATGGGAGTCACCAAACCTGATGGAGCATCAATGGGTTGTTATTTGGGGATTTGGGGTTTGTTTACTTTGGCCCTCTTTGTAGGAACATTGAACGGAAATACAATAAGTAAACTTATTTTTGGTTCGCTGGTTATTTTATTTGCTCTTCTTGCTGCTGCAAGTTTTACTGGAAGTGCATCCCTTCATACTTTTGCCGGTTACGAAGGAATTCTGTGTGGCTTTTTTGCTTTTTATGAAGGAGCGGCTATTGTAATCAATGATAAAATAGGGCGAAAAGTATTGCCATTATAATATCGAAGATAATGTGTTGATAATTCAGTACCTTTACTTTTCATTCTACATCAAATAGAATTTAAATTTGTTCTGAATAAAATTAATTTAAGACTTTTACACAAAAAAAATGAAAATACAATGAGTTACTACAAAATTGAGAATTTAGAACAATACTTCAAACACTACAATAAATCTGTTCGAGAGCCAAGAAAATTTTGGAGTAAGATTGCTTCAGAAAATTTTACTTGGTACCAAGAATCTGAAAAAATTATTGAGTTCGATATGGCTGAAGCCAAAATAAAATGGTTTGTTGATGCCAAAGTTAACATTGTAAAAAACTGCCTTGACAGACATCTTTCTAAGCGAGGCGAAAAAACAGCTATTATTTTTGAACCCAACAATCCCGCAGAAGCTGCGCAACATATCACCTACAATGATTTGTATTTGAGAGTTTCAAAAATGGCTAATGTGCTTCGCGAACAAGGCATTCGAAAAGGCGATAGAGTTTGTATTTATTTGCCAATGATTCCTGAAATTGCTGTTTCGGTATTGGCTTGTGCTAGAATTGGCGCGATTCATTCGGTTGTATTTGCTGGGTTTTCAGCATCTGCAGTAGCCGCAAGAATCAACGATAGTGAATGTAAAATGGTCATTACCTCAGATGGAGGATTTAGAGGTGAAAAAACTATCGACTTGAAAGGAATCATTGATGATGCGCTAGTAAATTGCCCTTCAGTTTCAAATGTGTTGGTTGTAAAAAGAACCAATTCCTCTATTAAAATGAAAGAAGGTCGTGACCAATGGTTGCAACCGTTACTAGATAATGCTTCTGATAACAATGTAGCCGAAATCATGGATGCCGAAGATCCTTTGTTTATTCTCTATACTTCAGGTTCTACTGGAAAACCAAAAGGAATGGTTCATACTACCGCAGGCTATATGGTTTACACCGCTTATTCTTTTAAAAACGTATTCAATTACGAAGAAAATGATGTTTTTTGGTGTACTGCGGACATTGGTTGGATCACCGGACATTCTTATATTCTGTATGGTCCTTTGTTAAATGGTGCTACAACAGTGCTATTCGAAGGAGTTCCTACTTATCCTGATTTTAGTCGATTTTGGGAAATTATAGAAAAACACAAAGTAAGTCAATTTTACACCGCACCAACCGCTATTCGTTCTTTAGCTAAAGAGAATTTGTCTTATGTTCAAAAATACCCGCTAGAATCACTAAAAGTTATCGGTTCCGTAGGAGAACCTATCAATGAGGAAGCATGGCACTGGTATAATGACCACGTTGGAGGAAAACGTTGCCCACTAGTTGATACTTGGTGGCAAACAGAAACTGGCGGAATTTTAATTTCAGCTCTGGCTTTTATTACGCCGACAAAACCAACTTATGCTTCTTTGCCTTTACCGGGAATTCAAGTCGTTTTAATGGATGAAAAACGCAACGAAATTGAAGACAATCAAGTCAGTGGAAGTCTTTGTATTAAGTTTCCTTGGCCAGGTATAGCAAGAACCATTTGGGGTGATCATCAACGTTATAAAGAAACTTATTTTAGTGCATTCCCAGGGAAATACTTTACTGGTGACGGAGCATTGCGTGATGAAGTGGGATATTATAGAATAACTGGTCGAGTAGATGATGTAATAATCGTTTCTGGACACAATCTAGGAACTGCACCTATTGAAGATGCGATCAATGAACATCCAGCAGTAGCCGAAAGTGCTGTTGTAGGCTTTCCTCACGATATCAAAGGAAATGCTTTGTATGGTTTTGTTATCTTAAAAGAATCTGGAGAATATAGAGACCGAATCAACTTGGCAAAAGAGATCAATCAACATATTTCAGATCATATTGGGCCAATTGCCAAATTAGACAAAATACAGTTTGTTTCTGGTTTGCCAAAAACGCGTTCTGGTAAAATTATGAGAAGAATTTTGCGTAAAATATCCGAAGGTGACTTCTCTAATTTTGGAGACACCACCACTTTATTAAATCCAGAAATTGTGGATGAAATTAAGGCCGGAAAATTATAAAATGTTTTAATTTCAATAGCAAAGGCTGCCATCTCTGGCAGCCTTTTTTATTTGAAGTTGTTCTCATTTTCATTAAAGTTCTATCCAGTTGAACTCAGCAATTGAGTTTAGACTGCGCTCGAATCAAATGTCATTCAGTTAATGGTTTACTTGTCATTTTGTGACAAAAACATAGCAATTATATTTGTTAGATGACATTGCAAAAGACTTTGTAAAACCAGCAGAACTATATAAAATTATACCAATTGTAATTTTAAAATGGTCTAATCCATATTAAAATTTTATCCCGACGAATTCGGGAGATAATGCCGAAAGACAATATATTGAGTACTCCCGAAGCTTCGGGATTATTGGACTCTCATATATTGCTAATCGGCATTAATTTCATCCAAAAAAAATCCCTTACTACAATTGCAGTAAGGGACTAGTTCAATTAAAAACAACCTCTATTCTTTTACTAACTTGATAGTTGAAGCACCATTTGCAGATGAAACTTTTGCAAAATAAACTCCTTTAGAAAGTTCTGTAGCATTTACAGAAACTTCTTTTGCAGCACTATTTTTCGCATATACCGTTTTTCCTAAAACATCGTAAACTTGTACTGAAATGATATCATCATTTGATGAAGTTATGTTCCAGCTACCTCTTGTTGGGTTTGGATATGCTTTGAAACTTTTAGCATCAAATTTAGCAACACCTAAATTAGTTCCAAAATCATAAGCTCCTGTTAGTACATTAACTGTTAGATTGTATGTTCCAGCTTTTGCAGGTATGTTGTCATTAGACTTAGTTCCAGCAGGGAATGTTGTTCCGCCCCAGTCACCACCAGCCCAAGCATTGTTTATTCTGAATTTAATAATATCAGTAGTTACAACAAGACCATTTATAGTATAATTGATACCATCAACAGTTGATAATTGATGTACATCAATTGGACCAGGATTTCCTGGTTCTCCTGGCCATCCTCCAACTCCAGCACCTACAATTGCATAAGTGATTTTTGTAAAAGTATATGCTCCAGTTGAAGTATTTAAAGTCACATTGTATGTTCCTGTCATTGCTACATCAGGAACAAGAATATCTCCTCCACCAGCACCCATTCCTTCAGGAAAAGCAGAGCTACCGTATTTTTTATCCCAAGCATTTCCAACGCGGAACAAACATTTCTGATCTGGACCACCACCAACAACCGGTACATTATTCAACGTATAAGTAATACCATCTGTTGTAGCCATCTGGTTTTTATCAATTGGTCCAGGATTATCTGGTGTTCCAGGCCATCCGCCAACTGCTGATCCTACAAGAGCTATGGTAGGAAAAGTTGCTACTTTAAAATCGTATGCACCACTTGAGTAATCAAAAGTCACATCGTAATCGATACCTGTAGTAGTTACGGCAATGCTACCAGTTGCGGAGTCAGCAGTACCCATTGGAAAACCAGGTGCAACAGCTGAACCGTAAGAAGTTCCATTAATCTCAATTTTACAAGTACCCGGTTTTAATGACACTTTTTTAGCACTAAATATTATACCATCTGCAGTGGTTAACATCGCTCCATCTACTGCTGATACAGCAGTTCCTACAACTTTAATTACTGGAATAGGAGTTCCTGGAACAAAAGTCCAAGATCCTTGAATTCTATTAAAAGTAATGGTCCAAGATCCTGCAACAGATTTAATGTTTTTACCATTATCTTTTGGAGCATTATTGGCTCCCGAAGGCCAACCACCATTTAATGCATAATCAGCATCTGTTGGACCCCAACCGAAAGTGTTAGTTACTGTTGCAGGGCAACCAGTCGTCCAGCACTTGCCTTCACGGAATTTTACCTCACCATCTGTAAGTATTCTGTCAACAAGGGTATAGGTTATACCATCAGAGGTTAACATTGTCGTTTCTGCATCATTAGTCCACCCACCATTACCAGCACCAATCAAAGTAATAACTGGAAAATCTACTGAAGTCTTGGCGTTAGTTTGAGCTTTGCCACTAAAGCTGATTAAAAAGACAGCAATAAAGAAAGAAAATAATTTTGTTTTCATAATTAATAATATTTTTAGATTAATATCCTATAAAAGTATAAAAAACAGATGAATAAAAAACGAATGCTTCAAAAAAAAAAGAACTACCACGTTTTCGTGTTGATAACATTTCAGATATTGGTGTTTTTTGCCAAAACTGATACCAACCAATAAGATAATCGGTAAGAATCTAGAAATTAAGCAAAAGAATAAGGCTGCCTTAAAAAGACAGCCTTATCAATATAATAAACAAAAACTATTGCTTGAGCAACTTCATCACTTTTAGCTCGCTATTCTCATTACAAGCTTTTACAAAGTAGATTCCTTTTTTCAAATCACTAATTGAATATTGATTTTCTTTAGATTGATTTGCTTTAAAACTTTTAACCAATTGTCCTGTTAGAGAATAAATTTCTACCTTTGAAGAAGCCGTATTCAGGGTAAAATAATTTGTCGTTGGATTTGGATACAAATAAATTTCGCCATTTACTTCGAAAGTATCGGTTCCTAGTGAAGAAGGCTTGTTGCCATAAATTCTAAATCCACCTGCTTCAATACTTATCGTTGCAGTTGCATTGGTTACCTCTACCATTGAATTATCCATTAAATTGTACCAAGTTCCTGCGTAAGGAAAATCAGGGATGACGTTTTGAGTATTGACATCAAAATTAGTCAGTATCACTACATTTCTTAATTGCGTAGAAGACGTGGTATTATCCCATAAAAATAATCTTGGTGTAAAAGTGTTTCCTGATTTAATATCAAAACCACTATTGGCAGTACTATTTACATTAAATACAGGTTCTGTAGTTTTTAGATTTATCATTTTTGCCCAATCAAAATAGATTTTGTTTCTATTGACATCACCTAACCAATTGTTTACCCATTGTGGTTGTGGTTTTGTGTCTAGTTTGCAATCGCCATCGGGACCAATCCCATCCGTATCCATATCTACAGTTCCATTATTGCAAGTAAAAATGGAGTTATTCCAACCCAATTCTCCAAATTGCCAAATCATTTTTGGACCAGGAACAAGGAGCGACACAGCGCCAATGGCAGACATTCTAGACAAAGCAGTATTCAAGTTTTTGACATTATGGGCTGGGTTCGAAGAATTACCAAATGTTATATTTTTATACATTAATATTTCTTCATCATGGCTTTCAGCATACCCTATTACTCTTTTTCCAGTAAATCCAACATGTGCATCATAACCCATTCGTTCAATGTTGTTCTTGGAATTATTATATCCCATAGACAATTCATTGTATTCATTAGTCATTTTCCCCCACATCATAACTCCTTTGCTTGGCGTTTCATTGATTCTATAATTTGCCCACTCTTGTTCTTCATTATCATTTCCTAAATGCTCAAAAATTATATAGTGGTAAGGATCTCCATCCCAGGCATCCACAGTGTTACAACTTTCACCGCACCAAGAATAGTCTGCGTATTCTTTGAGAACATCAACTCTATCTTGCTGATAAGAATTTGTACAAGCGTCTCCACTAGCACAATTTTGGGTAAATCCTTTAGTCAAATCCCAACGGAAACCGTCAATTTTGTACTCTTCAATCCATTGTTTAATCACTCTTTTTACATAATTTTTAGTGTACACTGACTGATGGTTAAAATCATTTCCAACATTATAACTGTGCCTTGGAACAACATTAAAATAAGGATTGTCAGTTGCTGGGCCTCCCCAACCGTCGCCGTCCGGATCATTCATCCACATTCTATCCATTGGGTTTCTTCCAAAAGCATGATTTAATGCAACATCAAGAATCACTGCAATTCCATTTTGATGACACAAATCGATAAATTCTTTAAATTTTGAACTTGTTCCATACGCTTTGTCTAAAGCCATATGAAAGGAAGTGTTGTAGCCCCAACTTTCATTACCATCAAATTCCATCACTGGCATCAATTCGATAGCACTAATTTTCAAGTTCTTAAAATAATCGATACGGTCTATCAAGTTTTGATAACTTCGGTTGGCATCAAAATCTCTAACCAAAAGTTCGTAAACTACCAGTTTGTCTTTTTCTGGTTTTACAAAATTAGTTGTTGCTGTACTCCAAGCATAAGGTGTTTGTCCGGTTTGTAACACTGTCACTTCTCGATCTTGGCCTATTGGATAAGCTGGAAGATTTGGATAGTTCCCTACTGGAACCCAAGGATCTTCATCTTTATTCAACACTAAAGTAGAATAAGGATCGGCAGTTTTTACCAATGATGGTGAACCTGCAATAGGGGTTTCGTCTATTACCCAATATTGGTAGGTGTAATTTGTGCCCGAAACTAAGCCAGTGAGTTCCAACCAAAATTTGGTAGAGTTTGTAGTGGCATCTTTTTTCATTGCATAAGCGGATCCGGGCTGCCAGTTGTTGAAACTTCCCGCAACATAAACGAAATCTTTTCCAGGAGCATCTAACACTAAAGTTACTTTAGTAGCATCGCCTGCATTGTAATTAATTCCTTCAAGCAAACCAGCAGGTATTGTTTCAGAAACAGCTTCTGGGTTGACAATTGCCGAAAACTTCTTTGTAATGGTTGTGACGCCTTGGGTTACATCCAATTCATAGTTTTGATTTGTAGTGATGCCTGTATGTGTAAACGTATAATTTGAGGTGCTTGGGTTAGTATCGATTGAAACTCCGTTAGATTTTAGATTATAACTTGCATTCCCTGCAGAATTTGTTGCTGCAATTGCTATACTTCCTCCAGATGATAGAATTGTAGAACTGTTTTGCAATGGGGAAGCCAATGCTACTTGAAAATTACCTACTTCTACTAAAATATCTTGCGATTTTTTGTCTCCTGTTCCGTTTTTTGCTTTTATCAAAAAACCAATTTTTCCGATACCCGTTGTATTGTAATAGGTTGCTGGAGTGATTGTTTTTGAATAGGTATCTGTTGCTACATCATAGGTGAATTTACTTGCTTCGTCTGAGGCAGCCCAAGTACCGTTGAGTGGCGTGCCTTTTTGAGTAGTATCGTTTAAGTCAAAAGCCCATGCCCACATATATAATGTATTTCCAACAACTCCCCAAGTAACTTCGTCTATACTACTCCCATTAACTGTAAGAGTAATAAGGTCTGTTTCTTCAAAAGTTACTGGACTCACACTATAAGTAACTGTTTGTTGCTGAGCAAAACCAAGATAAGTTGCAAATAAAAATAAAATAATAATTTTTTTCATATTTTAATGTGTTTAAATGACAAAAAAGGCTGTTTAAAAACAGCCTTTTCTTTACTAATTGTATTTACTTCTTGACAGCACTATAGGTATAAGCTCGAGGTGTATTTAAATCAAGTGTGACTGTGTAATCTGCAGCAGCCGTTCCTGGCAATATTATAATTCCAGGCTGTTCACCATCTGGCAATACCGCTCCACTTGTTGCATTTCTTTTTATTATATTATAACTCATAGTCGTTCCAGCATAGTCGGCACCGACTCTAGTGACATCAAATGCGCCTAAAATTGAGGTTAAAGAGGTATTTCTAAATCTGAAACCTTTACCACCACTTAATGAAACAGTAAGTTCCCATTTTTTTGTTACAGCATTATAAATCATCTTTCTATTGCTTGCAGCAGGAAAACCTTTTGCTTCACCAAATATCCCCCATTCGCTAGGGGTGATAGAATACGTTTTTGGGCTTTTGCTAATATCCGATTTTATCAAATAAAATCCAGCTGTTGCTACGCTAATAGCAGCACCATTTAGCTCAAGAGCGCCACTACCATTATCTCCATAAAACGCATTCGATGATTGAAACACTCCACCAGTTGCAGTGTAAAATCTGTATGTTCCAGCTTCTAACCAACCATATCCTTCACAATCACTAGTGTATAAACTAGAAGATTTGGTTTTTGGTGCGTTTGCAGGATTATCACCCACTTTTGTGAAAGCTAAAAAAAGCTGAGCAAAAGGGGTAACTTTCATATTGATTGTATTAGAATATTGCACCTGAATGTTTGTGTTTTCGCCTAGTACTGATTTTACTCTAATGTCAAGGTCAGCCACTGCATCTGGCGCGAAACCATTATTTAGGAGTATCTGATTAATATAGCCTTCTTGCCACACCACTTTTAAAGCAGTTGAAGGTGTATTTGCAATAATTGGGGCTGCAAAACTTGTCCCTGCTTTTGCAATTTCTACTGTGTATTTTGGTGATACCGTTGTAACACCACTATCCGCAGGTCCCCAAGTTAATGTGGCCAACAAATTATCCCCGTCTAAAGAAGACAAAACAAATGGGCCAGTTGGATCAAGAGCATTTAATGTGAACCCATTTGGAGAAACCTTTGGGTCAATTGTGTCAGTGCAAGATGCAACAGAAATGAGCAAAAATGCAAAAGCCGTTATCTTTAAAATATTTTTCATTGTATATATTTATTTAATATCAATACACAGGGATATTAAAATCCTGGGTTTTGTGATAAATTAGAATTTGATCTTAACTCATTTGCTGGAATGGCAAACAAGAGTCTGTAGTCAGGTAAATCTACTCCTGCTTTAACTCCACCTTTCCATTCCCAATTGTATCCGCTTAAGTATTTGCCAAATCGAATCAAATCTTGACGTCTGCAACCTTCCCAGTACAATTCTTTCGCTCTTTCAGTCAAAACTAAATTTGGAGTTACTTCGCTGGCAGTTACTGTTGAGGCGTTTGTATTGGCTCTTTTTCTTAAATCATTTATATAACCCGCAGCTACTGTTTTGTCACCAAAACCATTAGATGCTAGTTCAGCATACATTAAGTAAGCATCTCCCATTCTAAATAAAGGAAAATCAGTATCCGGAAAAGTAGCCGAAGAAGCTTTGGCGCCATCTGATCTTATATTAGAAAACTTAGTCAATTTTTTTCCTTGCAAAAAGGCGTCTTGATTGGTATCGACCGTTGGGTTTGCTATAGAAGCAGGATCTGTATTTCCGGTAACATAAGTAACACGAGCGTCGTCAGTTCCTACAGTTTCAGCAAATTCTTTACGGATCCTGTATCCTTTCCATCCCGAATCTACTCCTAGTAAAGTTCCCACCGCATTGTCACAAGAAGCATGAACTATATAAGTCATTCCTCCCCAAGTTTGAGATTTCAAACCATCAGAAACTAATGGAAAAATAATTTCATTTTGTGCACCATTACTATTGTTATCCGCTTGAAATAATTTTTTTCTATCAGTAATAATAGTATATCCTGAAGCAATAACTTTATTAACTGCAACTAAGGCATCGGCGCTTCTGTCATTTTTGATGTACACTTTTGAGTTTAAAAATAATTTTGCTTTCAACATCCACGCGGCTGCTTGGTCGGCTCTACCGTATTCATTCGATTTTGGTGCTGCTAAATCGGCGTCGATAGCATCTAATTCTTTTATTAAATAATCAAATACAAATTCACGATTTTGCATTACTGGTTTTACACCTAAAACATCGGCATCTGTCATAAAAGGAATGTTTCCAAAAACATCAATTCCGTGATAATAAGTAAGCGCTCTTAAAAAACGAACTTCTGCTCTAAATCTAGTGATTTGAGTTTTCAATTCTTCACTTACACCTCTACTAGTTAGTTTTTCTGGAGTCGTTTCTCTTAAAAATTCGTTACACAAACCTATTTGGAAAAATACTCTGGCAAAAAAAGCTTCTGTAAAAACGTTGTCTTTATCCCACGTATTAAAATTCAAATCTTTGATTGTTTTGTTATCACTTTCTCCCCAAGCAATCATTGCTTCATCGGTAGTTAATTCTTGACATTGCCAATAGCCTCTCATGTATTGTGAGAATCCTTCATCTACTGACGAACCCAAATCAGATTGTCCTGAAGGACCTTCTTGTCCTGTAACAACAAAACCAGCATAAATTTTAGCTAAAAATTGTTTATACGAATTGGGGTTACTTGCAAAAAAGGCTTCGCTTATCGCCTGATCATCATCTTTAGGCGCTATATTTAAATCATCTAAGCAAGAACTTAATGAAAACAAGATAGATAGTATAAATACCCACTTTAAATTCTTTATTTCTAGTAATTTTTTCATTTTAATTTATTTTTTAATATTAAAAATTAGCATTTAAACCCAACAAGTACATTCTTGCTCTAGGAAAGATTGTTCCATCGATTCCGTTATTGAAAACCTCTGGATCAATCCCTTTATAGTCAGTAATGGTCAATACATTCTGAACACCACCATACAATCTTAATGAAAATTTATCTGTGTTGAAAACAGATTTAAAATTATATCCTAAGGTAATGTTGTCTAGTTTTAAGAATGAAGCGTCTTTTATGTAATAATCAGATTGTTTAGAAGCGGCTATAAAACTAGTTGTACTATAATCGACTGGCGAGTTATTAATAGTTTGATTAAACGTATCATTAATAGTTCCCAAGAAAGCTCTACTGGCATTTACATCGTCATATACATAATTTCCAATACTTGCTCTCCAGGCCATAGCATAGTCCCAATTTTTATAAAAAGTACCACTAAACATAAGACCCATAGTTACATCGGCCTGTGGCTTTTTGTAATTGTACTGATCGCTACTATCAATTTTTCCGTCCATATTTCTATCGACAAAAACACCTTCCATTGGCTTACCATCTGCGGTATACACTTGTTCATAAACTCTATAAGAAAAAGGAGACAATCCGATGGTGTGCGTTTGGATAAAAGCTCCTAAACCAACTCCTCCTTGAGGGTCGTTATTGGTAGCTATATCTGTAATTTCAATTTTGTTGTACGTAACATTATAGTTTAGTCCTAAAGTGAAATTACCTTTTTGAACTGCATCAAAATTCATGCTGAAATCAATTCCCCTTGTTTCAAGTGAACCGATATTTGTAGGTCCGTAAACTGCTAAATTTTGGAGCGCACCCAGTTTGGTGTTGGCGAACAAATCTATAGTCTCAGAGAAATAAGCATCTATAGAAGCTTTCAACCTATTGTCGATAAAGGCGACATCTAGTCCTGCATTATAATTTTTTTTCCTTTCCCATTTCAAGTTTGCGTTGTATCCGTCAGGTTTAGAAATGACAACAAACTCATTACCAAATTGATAATAATTATTTCCTGAAGTCGAATACTTTTTGATCCAAGCTATCGATTGTCCCAAATCTTGCTGACCTGTTTCACCATAACTTAATCGGAGTTTTAAATCCGAAAAAGTTTTGGAATCTTTAAGAAAGCTTTCTTCTTTCATTTTCCAAGCAAAAGCAACTCCTGGGAAATTTGCCCATTTGTTTACTGGAGAAACCCTAGTTGAACCATCTCGTCTAAAATTAACTGTCAACAAATATTTATCGTTATATCCTAAATTCAAACGGCCAAAAAAGGCTTGCAAATTATTCCCTGGATCAGTGTAAATATCTTCTCTCACCTCCTCATTTACCCCTAAACCAAATAAGTTTCTGTTTCCTGAATAATAATTTTGATAATCTTTTTGTGTGTATTCGTAACCTCCTAATAGATCAAAATTCAATTTGCCAAATGCTTTGGTATAATTCAACTGAGCATTTAGGTTTTCGTTTTTATTATGAAACCAACTTTCTGAGTAAGACCCAATTTGTGTGGTTGGTAGATTTGGATTATTATTAAACCCTGATCTTGAAAACGGATTTACGGTAACACTTCCGTCCCCATCTTGCTTCTCCATACCAGCATTTACAATAGCTCTCAATTCAGGCAAAAAATGAAATTTATAATCTATATTGATGTTTCCAAAAAATCGAAATTGATTTCCGACGTTTCTTGTCTCCTTTAATAAACTTACTGGATTTGAGGTTCCTCTTGGCTGTCCTCCAACAATCCATTCAGTGTAACCAGCATAAATTGAGGTAGGGTCATATACAGACTGAGTAGGGTCATAAGAAATAGCGCTTCCTATTGCTCCTTCATTTGCATTTTGTCTGAAAGTGTACGAATAATTTCCAGTTAAGTTTACTTTTAAGTGATTATCAAAAAAACTTGGGTTCAACGAAATAGATGCTGTAGATCTTTTAAAATTAGAAGTATCTAAAATACCTCTATTATCTGTATTTCCGATGGTTAATCTTGAAGGCACCGTTTTGAAAAGATTACCCAGAACAGACATATTTACATCTGTTGTGAACGAATTACTAAAAATTTCATCTTGCCAATCTGTGTTTGAAGTTCCTAAAAGATTTGCTTTCAAAGGTGCTTTTTCGGTTATCAATGCTCGAAATTCATCTGCATTATAAACATCCACTTTTCTAGCCAATGTATTCAATGTACTAAAAGTGTTGAAGGAAACTTGTATGTCTTTCTTAGAACCTTTTTTGGTAGTAATAAGAATAACCCCATTAGAACCTCTATTTCCATAAATTGCGGTTGCAGAAGCATCTTTCAAAATAGAAAAAGATTCAATATCGTTGGGATTTATAGCAGATAAACCTCCATCTATTGGCAATCCATCCACTACAATTAATGGACTATTATTTGCTAATAAGGAAGAACCGCCACGAATTCTAATCACAGGGTCACTGCCTGGAGTTCCTGAAGAGGTTACAACTACACCTGCAGCTCTACCATTTAATAAACCATCAACGTTTAAAATAGCTCCTTTATTGAAGTCCTTTGCTGTAATCAAAGCAACCGCTCCAGTAGCATCTTTCTTTTTTACAGTTCCATATCCTACTTGAACCACAACTTCTTTTAGCTCATTAGCATCATCTGCAAGACTTACATTTAATGTTTGTTGATTATTGAAAGTTATAGTTTGACTGGTATAACCAATAAAGGTAAAAACGATTTTATCGCCTTTATTTATTTTTTGTAATTTATATTTACCGTCAAAATCTGTTTGTGTTCCGCTTGCAGAACCTTGAATTACTACATTTACTCCAGGAATAGGCTGATTTGATTTTGAATCTACAACCGTACCTTCTAAAGTTGCTTGAGCAAGAACGCTTAAGGGTAAGAATAGTAATAAAAATAACAACTTTTTATAAATTGTTTTCATACTTTTTATTTAAATTAATTAGGTTATTGTTTGTAATTACCTTTACTTCGAATTTCAAAATTAGATAATTATTAACACTTATAACAAAAGTAAAGTTTAAATGGGTTACGAAAACGTGATAGTGTTGAAAAGTTTTTGACTTTTAATAATTTTACCCTTGTTTAATTGCCATAATCCAAATAAAATTTTATCTTTATTACGAAAATGATTTTTATTAAATTATAACTATGAAGAAGAAAGTGACCCTTAAGCAAATCGCAAAAGAATTGGATGTGTCTATTTCAACCGTTTCAAAATCACTGAGAAATAGTCTTGAAATAGGTGAAGAAACCCGAAATAAAGTTCAGGCTTTTGCTAAGTTTTATCACTACAAACCTAACAATATTGCACTTAGTTTAAAAAACAGAAAAACAAAAACCATTGGAATTATTATTCCCGAAATTGTACATTATTTCTTTTCAACCGTCATCGATGGCATCGAACATATTGCCAATGAAAACGGATACAGCGTAATCATTTGTTTGTCAGATGATTCGTTCGACAAAGAAGTCCTAAATATGGAAATGCTTGCCAATGGCAGCATTGACGGATTTATAATGTCGCTCTCTAAAGAAACCCAATTCAAAGGCGATTTTCATCATATTACAGAGGTCATCAGTCAAGGAATGCCTGTAGTTATGTTTGATAGAGTTACTAATGACATCCTTTGTGATAAAGTAATTATTAACGATGAACTAGCAGCTTACGAGGCAGTTCAAAGTTTGATAGATAAGGGAAAGAAAAAAATTGCTCTCGTCACCACTGTCGATTATGTGAGTGTAGGTAAATTTAGAACCGATGGCTATACCAAAGCCTTACGCGATAATGGATTGCCTTTTGATGAAAATTTAATTATAAAAATTGAAAACGTTGACAACTGCGAAATCACAATAGCCCAACTGCTTGAAGATAAAGCTTTTGATGCTGTTTTTGCTGTTAACGAGTTATTTGCAGTAACCATTATCAAAATGGCAAATAAAAGAGGAATAAAAGTTCCAGAAGATCTTGCAGTTATTGCTTTTACAGATGGAATTATATCCAAATATTCAACGCCAACCATTACCACTGTCAGCCAAAATGGACTAGAAATGGGAAGCGTAGCAGCGAAAATGCTTATTGAGAGATTGGAAGCCGAAGAAGAAGCAATAGAAACAGAAGAAAAGGACGAAGTATACAAAACCGTGGTTATTGAAACACATTTAATAGAGCGAGAATCAACTCTTTAAAATTTCAATAGCAATAGCAATTGCAATAGTGAATTTTTTTGCCATTGAAATTGATTTTTGACATTGATATTGCCATTGCTATTGTCATTGATATCAAAAACTTATTCACACTATTACGTTGTAGTTTTTGAAATAAATACTTTTCTAACTTCTAACTTTTAACTTCTAACTTCTTTTAATATATTTACAGGATTCAAAACTGTTACTTTTACTTCGAAAAATAAGTTAAGTTTTGATAAGCAAGGCGCTTATCGTACATTTAATATAATATACGATAATGAAAAAACCCAAATTAAGTTTTTGGCAAATCTGGAATCTAAGTTTTGGATTCTTAGGAGTACAAATTGGATATTCCCTTCAAAATGGCAACACCAGCAGGATATTAGAAGCCCTCGGCGCTGATGTTCATAGCATTGGTTATTTTTGGCTGGCAGCACCTCTGGCAGGTTTAATTGTTCAGCCCATCATTGGTCTTTCCAGTGACAAAACATGGACGCGACTGGGCCGCAGAATTCCATTTATATTTTTTGGAGCCATTGTTTCGGCTTTGGCCATGTTTTTTATGCCCAACGCAGAATATTTCACTTATTTATTACCACCTTTAATTTTTGGTGCCGTAATGCTACTATTGATGGACACATCGTTTAATGTTACGATGCAACCCTTCAGAGCACTTGTCGGCGATATGGTCAATGACGAACAGAAAAATCTTGGCTATTCTTTACAAAGTGCTTTAATCAATTTTGGAGCTGTTTTTGGTTCTTTATTACCTTGGATTCTTGCCAAAGTAGGCGTTGCAAATGTTCCTGCAGCTGGCGAAAAAGTAGCTGCTTCGGTAATATGGTCTTTCTATATTGGAGGAGCTATTTTATTGGTAACTGTTCTGTGGACTGTTTTTAGAACCAAAGAATATGCCCCAAAAGAACATGCACTTTACAATGATATTGACCTTGAAGCTAAAACTGTAACCGAAAAAACAAGCATTTTCAAATTAATTTCAAATGCTCCAACTATTTTTTGGCAGTTGGGAATTGTACAATTCTTTTCTTGGTTTGCTTTGTTTTTAATGTGGGTTTATACCACTAGAGCCATTGCCAATCAGGTTTGGGGAGCAGAAGCCTTGGACCCAAAATCAATTGGTTTCAACGAAGCAGGAGATTGGACAGGAGTACTATTTGCCTTTTACAGCGCTGTTGCAGCCTTATTTTCTTTACTTATTCCAACAATTGCAAAATCTATTGGCAGAAAAAAAACCTATAGTTTTTCACTTTTAATGGGAGGAATTGGATTGGCTTCAATGTATTTTGTACACGACAAAACCATTTTATTACTATCCATTTCTGGAGTAGGATTGGCTTGGGCAGCTATCTTAGCAATGCCTTACGCTATGTTATCTGGTTCCTTACCGGCAGATAAAATGGGCGTCTATATGGGATTGTTTAACGCCACCATTACTATTCCACAAATCGCCGCAGGATTATTAGGAAGCACAATCATTGCTATGTTTGGAGGTTTTCCGATGGCAATCATTGTGATCGCAGGAGTTTCAATGTTGATTGCTGGACTTGCAGTTTTTTTTGTAAAGGAAAGCATTTCAACAGCTAAAATAAATTAAAAACAATAATGAATACAAAAGCATTTATATTCGATCTTGACGGCGTGATTGTGGACACGGCAAAATACCATTTTCTAGCTTGGGAAAAAATCGCCAACGAATTAGGTTTCGAATTTACACACGAAAATAACGAATTATTAAAAGGAGTAAGCCGCGTGCGCTCGCTAGATATCATTCTGGAAATAGGAAAAGTTAATGCTTCGCAAGAAGACAAAAACAGATGTCTAATTCAAAAAAACGAAGATTATTTGTCCTACTTGGTCGATATGGACGAAAGCGAAATCTTGCCTGGAGTAATGCCTATTTTAAACTATTTGAAAGAACGCAACCAATTAATTGCGTTGGGTTCAGCCAGTAAAAACGCTAGACCTATTCTTGAAAAAACGGGAACCCTTGCCTATTTTGATGCTATTGTGGACGGAAACGATGTTTCAAATGCAAAACCTGATCCTGAAGTTTTCTTGCTTGCAGCGAAATTGTTGAATATAAAACCCGAAGATTCGATTGTTTTTGAAGATTCGGTAGCTGGAATTCAAGCTGCAAACATTGGCGGAATGATTAGCGTAGGAATTGGAGAAGCCTCTACTTTGCACGAAGCAGTACATTTATTTAAAGATTTTACCCAAATGGATAAAACCTTTATTGACACACTAATAAATAATTAACAGATTAAATAACATTGTTGTCCGATAAAAGTAAATAAAAAAGAAGCCATAAAAATGGCTTCTCAATTAAAATCGTAATTTGGTTTTGCAAAAGACAAAAAACGATGAGTAAAAGTAATTATTTTTCTAGTAAATCTGTTTTCGGACAGCTG
>NZ_JANPFL010000096.1:0-1185 GCF_031423415.1 Flavobacterium sp. | reverse complement strand
AAATCGACAAGGTTTTGCCATTTCTCGAAAATCAATTCGGGATCGGTGGTGTATTCTATTACATCATCATCATCATGAATAGAAGTGGAAACGATAGGATTTCCTAACATTTTTACAATTTCTAAAGCAATATTGTTTGCTGGAACACGAATTCCGACTGTAGTTTTCTTTTTGAATTCTTTCGGGAGATTATTATTTCCTGGTAAAATAAAAGTATAAGGTCCAGGAAGTGCTCGTTTCAAAATTTTGAAAGTTGCAGTATCAATTTGTTTCACATAATCAGAAATATTACTCAAATCGTGACAAACAAAAGAAAAATTAGCTTTTTCGAGTTTGATTCCTTTTATTTTGGAAATTCGCTCTAAGGCTTTAGTATTGGTAATATCGCAACCCAAACCGTAAACCGTATCTGTTGGATAAATGATTAAACCGCCATCTTTTAAAACTTTAACTACTTTTGCAATGGCAGTTTCGTTAGGTTTATCTTCGTAAATTTTTAGAAATTGTGGCATTTGATTTTATTTATTTATTATATCCCAGTTTTCAAGTTTGTAATAATCCCATATTCCTTTTCTTACGTCTAAAACTAGTATGTAATCATTTGAATTTTGATTTAAATAAGGTTTAATATTATCATAACTAATTTTAATAACTTCTTGATTTCCTTTAAACGGAAAAATTATACAGTTTGAACCACCTTTTCCAGTAGTTCTTCTAAAAGCATTAATTTTTAAGTTAAATACCTCTATTTGATTTTTGTTTGTTTCAACCTTATTAAAATAATTCCAAATCAGATTTGCAGAAAATCCAAATGTCAAATAAGAAAATAATATATTAGATATTAGAATAAAAAAAGTTGCGAATATAATGCTATGAATTTTTTCAGTTTTGGAAGAAATAAAAATATCTTTCCATATTTCTTTAAAAAAACTAAATCTTGATGTAATAACTAAACCCGAAAGAGTTGGAATCCAAAATACATAAATATGATATCTATAATTATTTCCAAAAGTTTTAGGTTCAAAAAAGATCCAAAAAATTAAATTTAACCCGTTGGGTGTAATTATTTGAATTAAAATATATCGATTAGATATTGCTCAAGATACTGAATTTCAGTATCTTGAAGTCGCAAAACAAACAATATCTATGTCAAATATAATAAAAAATTATTTAAGGGTTTTAGAA
>NZ_JANPFL010000095.1:0-2088 GCF_031423415.1 Flavobacterium sp. | reverse complement strand
CATCAAGTGGTTAATCCGCCGAGAGAATTGTGGGGAACGTCACGTTATTCTATTCCGTTTTTTATGCATCCTGTGAGCGATATGCGTTTGGATGTTTTAGAAAATTGTATTGATGCGGAAAATCCTAAAAAATACGACGATATTTCGGCAGGAGAATTCTTGTATGAAAGATTGGTTGATTTGGGATTGATTAAGAAATAATACTCAATTATATAGTTTTAAAGACATTGAGTTCGCTTGATGTCTTTTTTAGTTACATATTTTACAAGCCTTAAGCTATTTTTGAACACAGATTTAAGAAATTAGAGAAATCGGAGAAATCGGAGAAATTTTAAAAATTATTCAAATTTCTTAAATCAGTGTTCAAAAAATATTAATATACTCGCCAAACAAAAGAAATATGAAGAATTTTCCACATCAAGAATTAACAAAATCGTTAATCGGTATTTATTATGATGTTTACAATGAATTAGGATATGGGTTTCTTGAAAAAGTATATCACAACTCAATGTTAATTGAATTAAAGAAAAGAGAATTTGAAATTGAAAATCAGAAAAAATTAAACGTTTATTATAAGAAAGAAATCGTTGGGGAATATATACCAGATATTATAGTAAACAATTCAGTAATTATTTAACTAAAATGTGTTGAATATATGGTTGAAGCTCACGAATGTCAGCTTTTAAATTATTTAAAAGCAACAGATTGTGAAGTAGGCTTATTGCTAAATTTTGGGAAAGACCCTCAGTTTATTAGAAAGATTTTCACAAACGAATTCAAAAAGTATAAAAGATAAACACATTTTTTAATTTTTGAAATTTCTAAAATTTGTGTTCAAAAAAAAAAAAAAAAAAAAATTGAATACAGATTTAATAAATTTAATAAATTTTTAAAATTATTCTAATTTCTCAAATCTGTGTTCAAAAAAATAATGTTATGGATTTACAAGACCAATTAAAAAACCTATTTCCTGATCATGTAGTTTTACCAGAAGAAAAGCTTGAAGAAACCGAGCATAAATTATACGTTCAGAAAGAACCTATGATTTGCAAATTTGAAAAGCGAAAAGGAAAAGCCACTACCATTATTGAAGGCTACGAAGGTTCTGATGAAGATTTTAAAATTCTAGCCAAAGAAATTAAAACCAAACTCAGTGTTGGCGGTACTTTCAAAGACGATTCGATTATCATTCAAGGCGATTATCGTGATAAAATAATGAAACTGTTACAAGAAAAAGGCTTTAAAACAAAAAGAGTTGGAGGCTAAAATTAATTACGAATTAAAAATTACGATAAAAAAAACTTTGTGAACTTTGCGAAAATCTTTGCGAACTTTGCGGTTAAAAAAACAAGAAATGATACAATCATCAGAATTAATACTCAATCCAGACGGAAGTGTTTACCATTTAAACCTACTTCCAGAAAATATTGCACACGACATCATCTTTGTAGGCGATCAAAATCGTGTAGAAAAAATAACACAATCCTTTGATTCGATTGAATTTTCGACACAAAAAAGAGAGTTTAAAACCCAAACCGGAATGTTGAAAGGCAAACGAATTACTGTAATGTCAACTGGAATTGGCCCAGACAATATTGATATTGTGATGAACGAACTCGACGCATTGGTAAATATCGATTTGGAAACTCGAAAACCTAAAGAAACACTAACAAAATTGAATATTATCCGTATTGGAACTTCGGGTTCATTGCAAGCTGATATTCCAGTCGATAGTTTTGTATTAAGCAAATATGCTATCGGTTTAGACAACATGCTTCGCTCCTATTTGATTGATGATGTCACGGAAACCAAAATGGAAAATGCTTTTGTAAAACACACCAATTGGGATGAAAAAAAAGGAAAACCGTATGCAATTTCTTGTTCATCGGCCTTAGAAGATAAAATATTTTCAGACAAAATGCATAAAGGAATTACAGCCACTTCTGGTGGATTCTATGGACCACAAGGTCGTGTTTTGCGTTTGAATATTCAAGATGAAAACTTAAATGATAAATTAGAGCAATTTAATTTTGAAGACAATCGAGTGACCAATCTCGAAATGGAAACTGCAGCAATTTATGGTCTTGG
>NZ_JANPFL010000094.1:0-1386 GCF_031423415.1 Flavobacterium sp. | reverse complement strand
TGGGCAGAAAAATATGGCTACAAAATAAAAGAACTCAATTATCAAGAAGGCGATGTTGCAGGAATAAAAACCGTAACTTTAGAAATAGAAGGCGATTATAGTTTTGGATATTTGAAAGGAGAAAACGGAGTCCATAGATTGGTGCGAATTTCTCCTTTTGACAGCAATGCCAAGCGACACACCTCGTTTGCATCTGTTTATGTTTATCCGCTGGTCGATGATACTATCGAAATCGAAATTAATCCAGCCGATATTACAATTAC
Source organism: Flavobacterium sp. (assembly GCF_031423415.1). Taxonomy (GTDB): domain Bacteria; phylum Bacteroidota; class Bacteroidia; order Flavobacteriales; family Flavobacteriaceae; genus Flavobacterium. Next base: position 1,123 of record NZ_JANPFL010000094.1, on the reverse strand, counting down.
AACTGCACGTTCTAGCGGTGCCGGGGGTCAGAATGTAAACAAAGTTGAGACTAAAGTTCAATTGGTTCACAAACCATCTGGCATTCAAATTCAATGTTCCGAAACCCGTTCACAACACGACAACCGCAATCGAGCCATGCAAATGCTAAAATCTCAGTTGTACGAAATAGAACTTAAAAAACAAATGGAACAGCGCAGCGATATCGAAGCTGGAAAAATGAAAATAGAATGGGGTTCGCAAATTCGAAACTATGTAATGCAACCTTACAAATTAGTTAAAGATGTTCGAACAGGTCACGAAACCAGCAATGTAGATGGTGTGATGAATGGTGAAATCGACGATTTCTTGAAAGCTTTTTTAATGATGATGGGACAGAAAGAAGAGTGATTTTAGATTAAAGTTCAAAAATAATTAATATTTATAAACCTTGTAAGTTCGATTTGAATTTATGGTTTTACCACGTATTGTTTGGGTTTTAAAATTTAAAATTAAGTTTTAAGTTTTGAACCATTAAGAAATTAAGGTTCATTAAGTTATTTAATAACTTAATGAACCTTAATTTCTTAATGGTTAATTTTTTATCAACTTTTGTTTAATAAAAAAATCTATTTGATAAAACCCACACAATTGAGAGTAGAACCGAATTTATAAGGTTTTCGTTTTTTTAATTTAACACAAGAAAATCAAGCATCAAATATTAGGTTTAATCACAATTAACATATCTAATTTGAGAATTTAAATAAAACAAAGTATATTTGCCTGTTGTTCGTAAAGCCTACCTACGTTATAACGAAAAAACCTATAAACTTAACTCAAACTCATTAATTTAATTAAAAATTAGGATTTTTTCTCCTTTTTTATTTTGAATTAGTACAAAAAACTTCATTATGGATAATTATATAAAAAGATTCCACGACATCGAAAGATGGGCAAATGTCGATATGCCAGAATTGTTTTCTAATAGATTTAAACTTGAAATTTCTAATTACGGAAAAGTAAAAAGAACTGATAATCAAAAAAATAGTGTAATACTTTTAAAACAATTCATAACAGAAGGTTATCCGCAAGCAAAATTTACACTTTTAGAAAAAAGAACAGAAAAAGAGCAGCAAACAATTGACG
>NZ_JANPFL010000093.1:0-38914 GCF_031423415.1 Flavobacterium sp. | reverse complement strand
AGAAAAATAATTACTTTTACTCATCGTTTTTTGTCTTTTGCAAAACCAAATTACGATTTTAATTGAGAAGCCATTTTTATGGCTTCTTTTTTATTTACTTTTATCGGACAACAATGATTTATAAGATACTTTTAATACTTTGTTTACTGATTTTGCTACAGAACATTTTTCAACAATCAAAAACAGGGAAATCTATGATTCGTCTTTTGTGGTACGAACTAGGCTAATTCCTGATACGAAAAACACAATACCAAGTACGCCGTAAATAATAAGTTCTTTCACATCCTTTGTTCCGCCTGAAGTATCCGTAAACACTACGGCAGTATAGACAAGACCTCCTATTCCAAGAGCGGTGAGCAATGCTCCAAAAATTCTTTTTAAATTCATACTATTTATTATTAAAGGTTACTATTTAAAAAATTGCTTTTTCCATAGCGCAAAGTTGGCTTTGTTTCTCTAAAAAAATATTACACAATTCTTTATAAGTGTTATATCATTTACAGATTTGCAATTAAAAAATAGGGTGATTTCTAAATAGATTAATCGCGAAAACCTATAATTTGACGTTCAAGACGTGAAATTTGACATTCAAGACGTAATGTTTGACGTTCAAGAGCACCATCTTGGTAAACTTAAAAACCCCTTCCAGCCTTTAAAAGGGTGGAAGGGTTTACTCTTTAAAAATCGCAGCTAATTGACTTTTTGCAATACCGAATTAAAATTATAAATTAGCAATCGAAACAATTTTAAAAAATTATGAAAAATAAGTATGTCGATTTTATTTCTGACGAACATTTGCTGAATTGTATTGCAAATCTTCATAAAGCGTATTTAAAAGCTAAAAACAATATCACAAAAAAGAATTTTTATAGTAACAAAGTTGATACAATAAAATTGACTTTTGATGCGCAATTCAACGATATAAATCAAGAAAGTTTAATCCAAGCAGAAATATTGCGCCAAATTGACAAATCAATAAACAATTCTATTGGCACTTTTCACGAGCAAATTTTGGGCGGGATTAAGGGGTTCCAAGTTGGAAATTTAAGCGGTTTTGATATAAAAGCGAATGATGATACTTTATTTGCCGACATCAAAAACAAACACAACACAATGAACAGTAGTTCGGCAGAAAGTCTATTTCAGAAATTAAGAGATTATGGAGATGATTACAAAATAGCGAAATGTTATTGGGTTCAAATTCTTGCAAAAGGAAGTTTTTGTGAATTATGGAAAGGTGATATAAATGGCAAAGAATATAGTCATAGTAGAGTTTATAAAATCTCCGGAGACCAATTTTACGCTTTACTATCAGGGAAAAAAGATTCTCTTTTTCAATTATACAAAATATTACCATCGGCAATAAATGATTACTTGAATTCGATTGAAAAAGGCGATACCGTTAAAGAAAATTCTGCTTTGGACGAAATAAAATTAGAAAATAAAACTTCTAAAAGAACAATTTTAGATCAAATAACTTTTGAAAATTATAGCTATTATTTGGGTTTCGACAAATTATAATAAGTATTCAAAAACTTAATAATCGAATAACCAACTTCCTTTCCCAAATTAACAGGAACTGCATTTCCAATTTGCTTGTATTGTTGAGCAACAGAACCTTCAAATTTCCAATCGTCTGGAAAAGTTTGAATTCTCGCATATTCTCTAACCGTAAACGGTCGCGTTTCTTCAGGATGACATCTTTCCGTTTGCTTTTGTGCTGGACTGCAAGTTAATGTTAAACAAGGTTCATCCCAACCAATTCTTCTTGCGATTCCAGTTTTTCCACCACCAAGATGAAAACTTCCGCCCATAAATTCCTTTTGAATTTCTAAAGGTAAATCACGCCAATACCCTTTTTGTGGAACTAAATCTAAAACATCAATTTTACTTTTTGGATATTTAGAACCCTCAGATTTTGGAACATTGCAATCAAATAATTCACTTTTTTTTAAGGCATCTTTTAAGTTGTAAATTTTCTTGTATGGTTTTGGATATTCATATTTCAAATCAATATCTTTTCTAATTCCAACTAAAATTAATCGTTCTCGCTTTTGCGGAACATTAAAATTAATTGCTTTTAGAACTTGAACAGGAACAACATTATAACCAATTTCGTCAAGAATTGAGATCATTCCTTGCAAAGTTTTTCCGTTTTCGTGACTTAACAAGCCACGAACATTTTCGCCAATACAAATCGGAGGATTTACTTCTTTTACAGCCCTAGCAAATTCGTAAAACAAAGTTCCTCTTGCATCAGCTAGACCTAATTTTTTTCCAGCATAACTGAATGCCTGACAAGGAAAACCACCAGTTACAACATCAACTTTATTATGATAGTCTGAGAAATCGAATGATTTTATATCACCTTCTAAAACATTCCAATTTGGACGATTATTTCGCAAAGTTTGACAAGCCCATTTATCAATTTCATTTAAAGCCACACATTTCAAACCAGATTTTTCCATTCCAACAGCCAAACCGCCAGCGCCAGCGAATAATTCCAAAACGGCATAATCATTATGGGGTTCAACAAAATTTGAAACAGTTTCTTGAATATCATTATCCAAAAAATCAGCAAACAATGTATCTACATCTGATTTTCTATAAACTCTATAATTACTCATTGGTTCACGAACAGCAGAAAGTTTACCTTCTTTGTCCCAACGTCTTAAAGTTTCTTTGCTTTTTCCAATATATTCAGAAGTTTCCGAAAGTGTCATATATTCATTCATAACCAAATTGTTTAACCTTACACAATGGTTACAAATTTAAAAGAAAAAATGAAATAAACAAACGAATGAAAAATAAAAAGCAACACAATTAACATGCGTTTCACTAAATTGAATTCCAAAGTACAATAAAAAACACCACGCAAGGATTAACAAGACCTAAAACTCGGTATTCTAAAAAACCCTTCCAGCCTTTAAAAGGGTGGAAGGGTTTACAAATGTGTTTGATATTTAAAATAAGTGGTATAATTACATTCTATCCATATACCAGGTTAGTTCTTTTTCCATTTTATTTTGTTGGATAATCATAGTTATAATTTTTTGCAAACGCAGAAAGGCGGTTTCACTTTTTACAACATAATCAAAAGCTTTATGATGCATACATTGAACTGCTACTTCAATTTTGTCTTGTGAGGACAACATTATAACTGGAATAGCTGGGTTTTGCGCTTTAATTTTGTCTAAGGTCTCTAATCCATTCATGGCCGTTTCATCGATACCATCAAGATAATAGTCCAGGACAATTACGTCGGGATTGTGAGAAAGATTATCCAAGCAAAGTTCTCCGGTAGCAAAGGTTTCAATGCTGAAATTGCCAAGTTCCTCGAATTCCATTTCCAATGATTTTAGATGCAAAGCATCGTCGTCAACTAGGAAAATTTTGATTTTGGTTTCGTTGTTCACAATTAAGTATTTTTTATAAGGTTAAATTCTATTTCTAATTCTTTGCAGGCTTTTCTACAAATGGTTTCTAGTTTTAAAACCATTTGAGCTGTTTCATTGTTGAATTGTCCCGCTACTGCGTCTTCCTGAATTTTTCTTGCCATATTTTCTACATCTTGACTCATACCCATTATAGAAAAAGAGGGTATAATTTTATGTGCTGCTGCAGCTAATAATGGCCAATTTTTATCTACTACACTTTGCCGCATCGAGTCAAGCAAAGGTGGGGTTTGTTGCAAATAGATTGAAATCATTTCCATCATTAGTTTTGGATTAGACTTCGTTCTAACATGTAAATACTCTAAATTAGTGTATTTGATTTCGGTAATTTCCTTTTGATTTGTTTTCATGACCTCTTCATCTTTAGGAGCTCCTTTGTGAAATATTGGTTTTTTTACCAAACTTACAATTTTATTATATAATTCGCGCTCATCTACAGGTTTTGCAATATAATCATTCATCCCTACGGATTTGCATTTGGCTAAATCAACTGTGGTTACATCTGCGGTCAAAGCAATGATAGGAATTTTAGACTTCATGGTATTCCTGATATATTCTGTAGCTTCAAATCCATTCATTACTGGCATTTGCAAATCCATTAAAACAATATCGTATTGCTTTTCCTGAAGTTTCTCTATGGCTATCTGTCCGTTTTCGGCAATGTCACGTTCAAAGCCAAAATCATCCAAAAGGGTTTTCATCAATAATATATTTAAAGGCATATCCTCAACAACCAATACTTTTATACTCTTGAAATCCATTTCAATATCCACTGCATCAGCTTCGGATGGCATGCCGATAGTTGTTTTTAGAAATTTTAATGTAAAACTAAAAGTAGATCCTTCATCAATTTTACTTTTTACACATACCGTTCCGCCTTGCGGTTCTACTAATTGTTTCACGATAGCAAGTCCTAATCCAGTGCCCCCATACAATCTGGAAGTTCCGCTGGTCGCTTGCTGGAAATTGTCAAAAATAGTTTCCATTTTAATTTCGTCAATGCCAATACCGGTATCAGAAATGGCAAATTCTACCGTGGTACTTGCCTCGTCTTCGTCGAATAAGCGAACACTTACGGTTATTTTTCCTTTAGAAGTAAACTTTATCGCATTACTCACTAAATTTAAAATAATTTGGTGCAGACGAACAGGGTCGCCAATCAATACTTCTGGAATATTGGTATCATATTCCGAAATTAACTCTAAATTTTTCTCTTGAATTTTGGTTTCAAAAACATGCAACATTGCCGAAATAGAAGAGGAAAGTTTAAACGGAATATGCTCGAATGTCATTTTTCCAGCATCTACTTTGGCTAAATCAAGAATATCGTTGATGAGCACTATCATGGCATCACCACTCAATTTTATGGCAGATACATATTCCTTTTGTTTATCCGTCAAATCGGTTTTCAATACTACTTTTGTAAATCCTATGATGGCGTTCATAGGTGTACGTATTTCGTGACTCATATTCGACAAAAATTGTTGTTTTGCTTTTACAGCATTTTCTGCAGTTAACGTTGCCGCTTCGGCATTTCTTTTTTCTTCTTCGGCAATTTCAGTAGCTAGTTCGGCAAATACTTTTGCTTCTATCAATTCCTTTTCGGCTTTCTTTTGCTCGGTAATGTCGCGAGCTACAACAACTGCTCCTATTCTATTTCCATTTTCATCCTTATATACAGAACCATTGAACAATACAGGTGTTAGTTTTCCATCTTTTACCGTTAATGGATAATCAACTACAAAACCTTTCGAAAAGACTTCTTCATAGCCTTTTTTTGCTTTTTCGGGTTCGGTGAAATACGTTATAAAATCAGAACCAATTAAATTTTCTTTTGATACATCGGTAACTCTAACTGAAGCTTGATTGGTATCGGTAATTTTGCCATCTGGACTGATCGTAAATAGTGGATCACGACTGGCTTCAATTAAACTTAACGAATATTGTGAAGCCAGTTTTAAGGAATCGTTACTATATTCAAGATTTTTATTAGCATTATCACTTTTTAATTTTTGCTTATTTTGTTCTGTAATATCCCTTGCCGCAGCAAAAACACCAAGAACCTTATCGTTATCATCCTTATAGACCGAAGCATTGTATAAGACATCTGTTAATTTTCCACTGATATGTTTTATTGTTAACGGATAATCTTCAACATACCCATTTTCAAAAACCTGTCTATATCCTTCTTGTGCTTTTTTAGGATCTGTAAAATAATTAGAAAAATCAGTGCCAACAAGCTTTTCACGCTCGACCCCAGTAACTTTAATAGAGGCATTATTAACATCTGTAATTTTTCCTTCCACACTAATAGTTACTAGTGGATCTAAACTAGCTTCAATCAAACTTCGAGAATATTGAGAGGCTAATTTCAATGAATCGTTACTCTCTTCAAGATTTTTAGTAGCAATATCACTTTTTACTTTTTGCTTATTTTGTTCTGTAATATCCCTTGCTGCGGCAAAAACACCCAGAACCTTATCGTTATCATCCTTATAGACCGAAGCATTGTATAAGACATCTGTTAATTTGCCACTGATATGTTTTATTGTTAACGGATAATCTTCAACATACCCATTTTCAAAAACCTGTCTATATCCTTCTTGTGCCTTTTTAGGATCTGTAAAATAATGAGAAAAATCAGTACCAATAAGCTTCTCACGCTCGACCCCAGTAATTTTAATGGAGGCATTATTAACATCTGTAATTTTTCCTTCCGCACTAATAGTCACTAGTGGATCTAAACTAGCTTCAATCAAACTTCGAGAATATTGCGAAGCTAATTTTAAAGAGGAATTTAAATCTTCTAATTCTTTATTTTCAATAGCGCGTTTTACTTTTTCTTGGTTTTGAAAATCAAGTTCTTTGTCGGCTATTTCTAGTTCATCGGCGCGGTCTTGTTTTTCGCCCGTTTGAAATAAAAGTTCTTTGTTGGCGATGATTAACTCATCGGCACGATTTTGTTTCTCTGTTTGTTGATGCAACAATTCAATATTTGCAATTCCGAGCTCATCGGCACGATTTTGCTTTTCATCTTTTTGATATAAAAGTTCTTTGTTGGCTAGGATTAATTCTTGTGCTCTATTTTCTTTTTCCTGATTTTGATAGGCTAATTCTTCATTAGCAATACCTAATTCATTGGCTCTATTTTCTTTTTCTTGATTTTGGTAAGCTAATTCTTCATTAGCAATGCTTAATTCATTGGCTCTATTTTCTTTTTCCTGATTTTGATAAGCTAATTCTTTGTTGGCAATTTGCAAATCCAAAGCCCATTTTTGCTCCGCAATATCTCTTGCTACAATTACAACTCCTAGAATTTCGCCATTATCATTTCTATAGACACTTCCGTTGAATAATACATCGGTCAATTTGCCATCTTTATGGCGAATAGTTAGAGAAGAATCGGCAACTGAACCTTTTTCAAACACTTCTTGATATACCTCACGAGCACTTTGTTGATCCGTAAAATAATCGAAAAAATCGGAGCCTACAAGTTCTTCTCGAGTCACACCAGTTACATTGACCAAGGCTTCATTCATATCCATAATTTTCCCGTTAACACTAATGGTTACTAGTGGATCTTGGCTTGCTTCGATGAGGCTTAAAGCATATCTGGAGGCTGATTTTTGTTCAGCGGTATGACTTTCTAATTCCTGATTTTTTTCTTTCTGACTTTTAATGATAAGAAATCCGAGAATAAAAATGGTAGCTAAAAAAACAAGAAGTAAAAAAAAGATAAATTCAGAAGATTGATAGTCATTTTCGTTTTCAATTTTTCGAGCATTAAGCAGTCTGAATTCTTCATTAGTAACAGCACTTTTTGCAGCTCTAATTTTGTCTGCAATGATTTTCTCCTCTTCAATTATTCTTGTTTTTTCGGAATTAGTCAATAAATCTGGAGTCTTAGTGGCTAAATATTTTTCTGTAAAACGCAGTCGATCAGCAACCTGCTTTTTTAGTAAAGTTAAATTGATTTCCTGATTAGGATTATCCTTGATTAGCAGTTCTAATGAGTCTAAATTAGCGTATACTTTGGATTTAGACAGCTCATAAGGGGCTAAAAAAACTTTATTCCCAGATAATAAATAACCTCTAAATCCGGTTTCAATATTAAGAACGTCTATTAATACTTCGTTACTCTTATTGATGACTACTTGAGTATGTAACAATTTTTTGCTCGAAGCGATTTCCTTTTGACTGTTTGCATAGAAAATTACCAAAACTGTGGTCAACAGAATAGTTGATACAATGTAAAAGAGTTTCGTTCTTTTTTCTAATATAAATGTCATAATGCTATTGTAAAAAATAGGTTTATCCCAATTGATTATTGAATCAAATATCCTCAATCGGACTTCGTCTTTTGTCTTTCAATTGTTTAAAATGAGAAGGAGTAAGCCCAGTCACTTTCTTAAACTGACTCGATAAATGGGCAACACTACTGTACCCCATTTTCCAAGCGATTTCGGTAATATTAAGTTCTCCGTAAATCACTAATTCTTTAATGCGTTCTACTTTATGAGAAATAATATATTGCTCAATCGTAGTTCCTTGTACTTCTGAAAATAAATTAGACAAATACGTGTAATCGTGATTCATTTTTTCGCTCAAATAATCTGAAAAATTAACCTTAATAATTTCGTCTGAGTGATGTACCATTTCGATGATAACGGTTTTGATTTTCTCGATTAGCATGGCTTTTTTGTCGTCCATCAGTTCAAGACCAACCGCAAGTAAATTTGCTTTTAATAGCGTTCGTTTTTCCATTGATATGATTTCCATAATATCAACTTCTCCTAAATCGACAAGGATATAATGCAGTCCTAGTTTTTTTAGCTCTTCTTTTACTGCCATTTTGCAGCGGTTGCTAACCATGTATTTAATATATAATTTCAAATTATTTTATTATTTAGAATAGTTAGTGTAAAAGTCGAACGATTCGCCTTGAAAAGACTTATACAACTTTAGAAAAAAGTTATATAATTCACACATTTTGTTTTCATTAGAAATGAATAATGAACATCTTAAAATAATTAATTTATCTTTTTACATAGGATCAATTTCAAAGGTTCAAAGTATTCCTATTTTGCTAAGGTACGACATATTCAATGAAAATCTTGCAGTAAAAAATTTTGAAACTATGCAACCTTGTTTTTTCAACTATTACCATATTTAGGGATATATAGTAGACTTATACTTAATTTTCTTAAGGTAAATCGATTATTTTTTATCACAAAAATCTTTGCCAAAATTCAAAACTTTGGCAAAGTTATTCAAGAAATCTTTTTTAAATGCAACTTGGTACTGTCATCTAAAAAACTATGCCGCTAATAGAACCCGAGAGTTCTGGGTTTTATCCCGAGAGTTCTGGGATGGAACCCGATAGTTCCGAGTTCAATCCCGAGAGTTCCAGGTTCGATCCCAAGAGTTGCGGGTTCAACCCCGAGAGTTCCGGGTTCAATCCCGAGAGTTCCGGGTTCGACCCCAAGAGTTCCGGGTTCGACCCCAAGAGTTGCGGGTTCGACCCCAAGGGTTGCGGGTTCGACCCCAAGAGTTCCGCGTTCGACCCCGAGAGTTCCGGGTTCGACCCCGAGAGTTCCGGGCGGCGACCCGAGAGCTCAATGTCATTAAGACTGATTAAGCGCGTTATAACTTAATTTTCTTAATGGTTTAATTCATAGCAAAATGCCTCTCCAAAACTGAAGAGGCATTTTTAGCATATTGTACGTTTTATTATTTCGTAAGCAACAATTCTCTGTATTTGGTCAAGGTCCAAATTTCGTCATCTACTAATAATTCTAGTTTATCACAGTGATTTCTGATTTCTTCAAAATAAGGTTTCACCTTGTTGCAATACCCTTCAGCCATTTCTTGAGCGTTTGATAAATGATTGGCAATTTTTCTTTCGTTAGTCATCGCTTCTACCTTAGAATTAATTCCTTCGATATGTCCTGAAATTTCTCTGATAATTGTAATTTGCTCTTTGGCCAAAGCTTTAAATTCATCGCCAAAAATATCTTTTAGACCTTTCACATTTTCGATCAAAGTGTTTTGATACCGAATCGCTGTTGGAATAACATGATTGATAGAAAGATCGCCTAAAACTCTGCCTTCGATTTGAATTTTCTTAGTATATTCTTCCAATTCAATTTCGTAACGCGCTTCCATTTCTATGTGATTCAAGATTCCCATTTCTGAAAATAAATCCAAAGCTTGTTTTGAAACTCTAGCTTTCAAAGCTTCTGGCGTGGTTTTGAAATTGCTTAAACCTCTTTTGGCAGCTTCTTTTTCCCAAGCATCGCTGTAACCATCGCCTTCGAAAAGTATTTTCTTAGAAACTTTAATGTATTCTCTTAAAACATTAAAAATAGCTTCGTCCTTTTTCAATCCTTTGTTTTCAATCAAAGCATCGACTTCAATTTTGAAATCCTTCAATTGTTTGGCAACAATGGTGTTCAAAGTCGTCATCGCATTCGAACAGTTTGCCGAAGAACCCACCGCTCTAAACTCGAATTTATTTCCGGTGAAGGCAAAGGGCGAAGTTCTATTTCTATCGGTATTATCCAAAATAACTTCCGGAATTTTTCCAACGACATTCAATTTTAAATCGGTTTTTTCTGCTGGTGATAATTTACCGTCGGTTACGCCTTCTAATTCCGCTAAAACTTTGGTTAATTGTTCTCCAATAAAGACAGAAATAATGGCTGGTGGTGCTTCATTGGCGCCCAATCTATGATCGTTACTTGCTGTTGCAATAGCAGCTCTCAACAAGGTTTCATAATCATTTACTGCTTTGATGGTATTGATAAAGAAAGCTAAAAATTGCAAATTACTCATTGGCGTTTTGCTTGGACTCAACAAATTCACGCCAGTATCAGTAGCCAAAGACCAATTGTTGTGTTTTCCTGAACCGTTGACCCCTTTGAATGGTTTTTCGTGTAATAAAACTTTCAAATCGTGACGTTCTGCTACTTTTTGCATCACATCCATCAACAAACAATTGTGATCGACAGCTAAATTGGTTTCTTCGAAAATCGGCGCCAACTCAAATTGATTCGGTGCAACTTCATTATGGCGCGTTTTTACCGGAATTCCGAGCAACATACATTCTTGTTCTAAATCGCGCATATACGTCAAAGCACGAGTTGGAATGGAACCAAAATAATGATCGTCTAATTGTTGCCCTTTGGCAGAAGTGTGCCCTAACAAAGTTCTTCCGGTCATTAAAATATCGGGGCGAGAATTAGCCAACGCGCTGTCTACCAAAAAATATTCTTGTTCCCAACCTAGTGTTGCTGTGACTTTTTTGACATTTTTGTCAAAATATTTACACACATCTGTAGCGGCTTCATCAATGGCCGATAAGGCTCTCAATAAAGGAATTTTATTATCTAATGCTTCTCCTGTGTATGAAATAAAAACCGTTGGAATACATAGCGTTGTACCGTAAATAAACGCAGGAGATGTCGGATCCCAAGCCGTATAGCCTCTTGCTTCGAATGTGTTTCTGATACCGCCGTTCGGAAAACTAGAAGCATCTGGCTCTTGTTGTACCAATTGTCCGCCACCAAATTTTTCGACTGGATCGCTACCATCATAGGAAGTTTCGAAGAAAGCATCATGTTTTTCGGCTGTAGTTCCTGTTAACGGTTGAAACCAATGCGTGTAATGAGTTACACCTTTTGATAAAGCCCACTCTTTCATACCCATAGCAATATAATCGGCTAATTTTCTTTCTATTTTAGTACCGTTTACAACAGCACCTTGCACTGCTTTCAAAGCATCCGAAGTCAAATATTGCTTCATCGCTTTTTCATTAAAAACATTAGAACCAAAAATGGTTGATTTCCTATCCATCTCCTCAAAATAGATTGGTTTTCTGGTTGAAGCTTCATTTAAAGCTTGAAAACGTAAAGTTGCCATAATTGCGATATTTTTTAACAAATGTAATTATTAATTTTAGCATATAAAAAATTTTAAATTTACAATATTACCCATCCAATAATAGGGTATTCATAAAAATAACAGCATATAAATTAATTTACACCCCTTTGTTTTATACTAACAATACTTTTAATTTATATTTGCATAATAATAAAACAACACTTAATTAATTTATATTGTTATGGCAAAAATTAAACTAGAGTACCTTTGGTTAGACGGATACGAACCAACTCAAAATCTTAGAAGTAAAACTAAAGTAGAAGAGCACGAAAATTTTCAAGGAACCATAGAAGAGATTGGAAACTGGTCTTTTGACGGTTCATCAACTAGACAAGCAGAAGGCGGTTCATCTGACTGTATGTTAGTTCCTGTTGCAATTTACCCAGACCCAACTCGTATCAATGGATATTTAGTAATGACAGAAGTTATGAATGCTGATGGAACTCCACACGAATCAAACGGTAGAGCTACCATTGATGATGATGGTGATTTCTGGTTCGGTTTCGAACAAGAATATTTCATTATGGATACAAAAACTTTATTACCTCTTGGTTTCCCTGTTGGAGGTTACCCAGCGCCACAAGGAATGTACTACTGTTCAGTTGGAGGAAAAAATACACACGGAAGAAAATTAGTTGAAGAGCACGCTGATATTTGTATTGCTGCTGGTATCAACTTCGAAGGAATTAATCAAGAAGTTGCTTGTGGGCAATGGGAATTCCAATTGTTTGCAAAAGGAGCTAAAAAAGCAGGAGACGAAATCTGGGTTGCTAGATATATTTTAGACCGTTTGACTGAAAAATACGGTTATTATATTGAATACCACCCAAAACCACTAGGAGATACTGACTGGAATGGTTCTGGTATGCACGCTAACTTCTCTAACGACATTCTAAGAACTTGCGGTGACAAAGAAGTTTATGCAAAAATTTGTGAGGCTTTCCGACCTGTAACTGCTGAGCACATTGCTGTTTATGGCGCTTACAACGAGCAACGTTTAACAGGTAAACACGAAACGGCATCTATCCACGATTTCTCTTGGGGAGTTTCTGATAGAGGATGTTCAATCCGTATTCCATTGATCGCTGTTCAAAAAGGATACAAAGGATGGTTAGAAGATAGAAGACCAGCATCGAATGGTGATCCATACAAAATTGCTGCAAGAATTATCAAAACTGTAAAATCAGCTATATAATTCCTAATTATAATAATTTAAAAGTGCTTTCAGAAATGGAGGCACTTTTTTTATGGTGTAAAATCACAATAGTAGTCTTTTTGTCAACGTCAAAAGGTATCTTTGCATAATCAATAGTACAAAATTGCATAAAATATGACTGTCTGGATATTCTTTATAGCTGCTATCTTAGTATTCTTAGCGCTAGACTTAGGTGTTTTCAATAAAACCCCACATATTATTAGTTCTAAAGAAGCCGGCAAATGGACAGCAATATTCGTAACTATATCTATTCTGTTTTCAGGAGTGATTTATTGGCTGTACAGCAATGCTTATATAGCAAACCCCGACGAATTAAAACCAACAACCGCTGCAATAAAATACATCACTGGTTATTTAATTGAATTATCGCTTAGTATCGATAATATATTTGTTATTGCTATCATTTTTTCTTCCTTTAAAATACCTCAAAAATACCAACATAGAGTATTATTTTGGGGAATATTAGGAGCTATAATCTTTAGAGGTTTATTGATTTATTTTGGAGTTTTACTAATCAATAAATTCAGTTGGACCACCTACATATTTGGTGCATTCTTGATTTTTACTGCTGCAAAAATGTTGTTTACCACAGAAGAAGATGATTTTCAACCTAAAGATTCAATAATCTATAAATTACTCGGAAAAATAATTCCCATTACCAAAACATTCGAAAAGGAACATTTTTTTATAAAAATAGCTAGTAAAACTTTTGCCACACCATTATTTGTAGCGCTAATTGTAATTGAAGTTATGGATGTAATTTTTGCATTGGATAGCGTTCCAGCAATTCTAGCCATTACTTCAGACCCGTTTATAGTATTTAGTTCCAATATTTTTGCGATTTTAGGTTTGCGTTCTATGTATTTCTTCTTGGCCAATATGCTGGAAAAATTCAGCTACTTAGAATACAGTTTGATTGCGATTTTGACTTTCGTTGGACTCAAAATGTTACTTCACGATTTATATGAATTACCCGAATGGGTTTCGTTGGCTTTCATTGCGCTATCGCTTACAATAGGAATAATAGTTTCGTTAAAAATGAGCGAAGAGACGTCTTCAAAATAAAATACAAAAAAAGGAAATCGAGAGATTTCCTTTTTTTATATAATTCACTTTTTACTAAAAATTAAACTTTTGAATTTGACTGTCATTAATTTTTATGGCGGCCATAACGGCTGATAAATTGCTTTTATCTACTGCATAAACAATATTCGCAGGAACAACTACAATTCTAAAAAATTGGTTCAATCGATAACCTGCGTCTAGTGTAGCCAAATTATTCCCTTCTAAATAAATTTGAACGTCATTTTTTGTAAAATCAAAATTATAACCAAAATCTCTGGTTCCATCTGCAAAATAATGTGTCTCTGGCAAGAATTCCCATAAGTCAGCACCATTCACAGTACCGGTCAAACGATATACTAATACCATATCACTAGAGTAAATGGCTCCTGGAAAATTAAATTTTACAATGTAATTATTGGCAGCTGTAAAATTATAAGCAACCTTATTCTCAAATACCGTGCTAATGGTATCATTATCAACATAATTTGAATCAGTAATTGTTGTACATCCTTGTAAACTTAAAATTCCGATAACGGCTAAAATCGTAATTATTTTTTTCATGATTTCTTATTTATTAAATGGTTCAAATAGGCTATTTCAAAAACCAAACCAGAAATTTATTTTTTAATTGAAATTAGTAAAAATAAATTGAATTATATTTGTTAATACGAAAGAAACCTAGCAAAAATGGACTATGAGCTTTGCGAAAATATTTAAAATACTTGTGTCCAATTCAATAATAAACAGTGATACATGAAAGACAAACTTAAATTATACATGGTACTATTGGGTTGTAAACCTAAAGGCAGAAATACAGAACAACACGATATTTTTTTTGGCATTGGACAATCGCTAAAAGAATTGATTCCTGAAATGAAAGCTTTTTGGCCTGAAGCAAAAGGAAAAATTCACATTGATGCTTGGAGAGAAGTGAAAGTCGTGGATAATTTCTCGATTGAAATTGTTACTAAAAAACTATCGGCAGAACCAAATGAGAATAATTTATTTTTTATCAATCTGGGAGGTTACAAAGAAAGCGAATTCGAAGAATACCATTATAAAATACTCACAGTTGGCGAAAATTTAAGTGCTGCTTCTAAAAATACCAAAACAACTACTTTCTTTAAACATTGCGGTTTCAAAGGAGCTACTTCGCATATTGATGACAAATACGGAATTGACGTGGATGATATTTATAATGTCGCCGATATTTTGTCCGATCGATGTAAAGAATTGTATTCTATGAACATTACAAAAGTAAAAACCTTTATCGAAGAAGATGCTGTGCATATTGGTTATTTGAAATTGGATAAAATCTTGGTTTGATACATAAATTATGGTATTGTTATTGAAAGTAGTATTTTTGACCCGAGTGTCCTAACGAATACACTAGGCTAACTCATAAAAAAAAATAAAATGAAAAAAGTTATACTGTTAGTGTTGGTGTTTTCCTTTTTTAGTTGTGCCGAAATGCAACAAGTAATGAATCAGTTTCCGCAAACGCAAGGCTTCGGCATCGATATTTCAGGCGGATTAAAAGAAGCTTTGAATAATGGTATTTCAAAACAAGTAACAAAATTAACCGCTGTTGATGGTTTTTACAGAAATGAAGCCGTTAAAATTTTACTGCCCGATGAATTGAAAAAAGTAGATGCAAGTTTAAGAAAAATGGGACTAAGCTCTTTGGCAGATGAAGGATTAAAAGCTATCAATCGTGCCGCCGAAGATGCGGTTAAAGAAGCAACTCCAATATTTATAGATGCTGTTGTGAATATGTCTTTTTATGACGCCAAAACTATTTTAATGGGAAATGACAATTCAGCAACTATGTATTTACAAAACAGTACTTCGACCTCTTTATACGGAAAATTTAATCCTGTAATAAAAAATTCGTTTACTAAAGTGGGCGCGGACAAAGTTTGGACGAATATCATCACTAAATACAATATGATTCCATTCGTGCAAAAAGTAAATCCCGATTTGACTGATTATGTAACCAATCAGGCGATGGTGGGCGTATTTAAAATGATTGCAGTCGAAGAAAAAAACATTAGAACCAATTTAAATGCAAGAACTTCCGTTTTACTACAACAGGTTTTTGCAATGCAGGATAAAAAATAAATAAATCACCTCAGAGTAGAGCCCCGGAAGTATTAGCAAAATAACAGCCACAGATTCACAGATTGTAAAAAATCTATTTTAATCTGTGAATCTGTGGCAAAAAAAATATAGAAGCAGAACTTCGAGAAATTAAACCTTAAGAAATTAAAATGATATGCAAAAAATTATTATCCTAATTCATTGCGAAGACCAAAAAGGAATTATCGCTGCAGTGACCGATTTTATTGTACAAGTAGAAGGAAATATCATCTATATTGACCAACACGTAGATTTTGAACAAAACGTATTTTTTATGCGTTTAGAATGTGAACTTACTAATCCAAACAGTAATCTGACGGCCATAAAACGTGTTTTCGAGCAGTCCATAGCGGCCGATTTTAAAATGGCTTGGGAGATTCATCCTAAAGAAAAAAAGCTAAAAATGGCTTTGTTTATTTCGAAATATGACCATTGTTTGTTTGATGTTTTGGGGCGCTACAGTTCTGGAGAATTTAATGTTGAAATTCCTTTAATTGTGAGTAATCACGAGGATTTACGTGCAGTTGCGAATCGTTTTGATATTCCATTTTTTTATATTCCATTTACAAAAGACATAAAGGAAGAAGGTGAAAAACAGCAAATAGAATTACTTCAAAAACACGATGTAGATTTTATTGTTTTGGCGCGCTATATGCAAATCATCACTCCCAATTTGATTTCACTTTACAAAAATAAAATCATTAACATTCATCATTCGTTTTTACCGGCTTTTCCGGGTGCAAAACCCTATCATTCGGCTTTTAATCGAGGGGTGAAAATTATCGGAGCCACAAGTCACTATGTTACAGAACAACTGGATGAAGGACCAATTATAGAGCAAGATATTACACGGGTTTCGCACATAAACTCTATTGATGATTTTATTATGAAAGGTCGAGATTTAGAGCGAATTGTTTTGGCAAGAGCCATAAAACTCCACTCCGAACGAAAAACAATGGTCTATGACAATAAAACTATCGTGTTTTACTAAATTAACGGAACTACAACAGAGTAATAACATATCATTAACAGCTATGAGTTTAAAATAGTTTGATCTTTGTAAAATAATAAACTGGTTATTTATTATTTTGGTTTTGGTTAGTTAAAAAGGTGTCCCGCAAATTGCGGGACTTTTTTTTGTGATTAACTAAAATACCTAAATCACTAAAAAGTATCTAATTATTTACATTCCATGTTTTTGCAACTAAATTAAAGCACGAGTTTGAGGCAAATACCTTTCACCTATAGAAAACTTAACTTATTTCCAACAAAGTAATAACATATCATTAACAGCGATAAATCAAAAAGTGTATGATCTTTGTACAGTAATAAACTGGTTATTTATTATTTTGTTTTTGGTTAGTTACAAGAATGTCTCACAAATTGTGAGACATTCTTTTATTTAATGCATCCCATAAAGGACAGGACTTCAGCATTAAAAATCGCCGGCTGCTCTACATTGACTACGTGACCACATCGCTCAATCACAAACAATTTTGAAGATTTATAGTGCTTTTCGACCACCAACCGAACCGAGGGTAAAAACATATAATCTTCTTCTCCCATCACATAAAGCGTTGGAATATCAAGTTCTACTTGTCGAAACCATTTGAGCACCGGATTAATTTCGGCGGTGAGTTTAAACCATTTTATGAACTCTTTTTGGTATAACTTTTTAGCTTCATTAATAAAAAGCAATCGCGATTGTTTGTGACTTTTTTTAGGCATAATCACAAAAGCAAAAAACTTATACAACACCAAATAAGGCAACACATATTTGAACGTATTCCCTACTTTCATCAAGATTTGAGATCGAAAATTCATTTTCAATATCGCACCACCTAAAATCATACTTTGCACGCGTTCAGGATGCATTTCGGCTAATTGCCGGATGAGAATCGTACCCAGAGAAATTCCGACGAAATGTGATTTTTCAATTTTGAGATGGTCAATTACTTCCAGAACATCGTTAGCTATTGCTTCGAAAGTATATTTTTGTTTGAACGCTTTTTTAATTTGAGCATTTGAATTTCCGTGACCACGCAAGTCGAGCAACAATACATTATATTGATTTTTAAAATCCCGAATTTGCTTGAACCATATAGACGAACTACCGCCAGCTCCATGGACGAACGTCACCCACTGATTGCTATTTTCGTTTTTATATATGGTGTAGTTTATCATTGGATTTTCGAACTAAGATCAACGATTTTTGATTGCAGATCTATTGTTGGTAAATATATATCAAAATTTCTATAGTTTTGACTATCAAAAATCAAAAAATGTCACGCGAGCCAAAAGGTGAAATGGTGAAGCAATCAAAAATCTTGTAAAATTCCTTCCATTTCCTGTTGCATCTTCAAAGCTTCTTCCCTAGCCTTTTCGGCAAAATCAGTTCCATTCGAGGCATAAATAATCGCCCGCGAAGAATTAATTAGCAAGCCAACATTAGCATTCATTCCGTATTTGCAAACTTCTTGAAGACTTCCGCCTTGTGCGCCGACGCCAGGAACCAGTAAGAAACTATCTGGGACAATCTTCCGAATTTCGGTAAAATATTCCGCTTTCGTCGCGCCCACAACATACATTAAGTTTTCAGAATTTTTCCAAGTTTTTGAAGTTTCTAAAACCTGTTTGTACAATTCTTTTCCGTCCACAGTCAAAGTCTGAAAATCAAAAGCGCCTTCATTCGAAGTCAAAGCCAATAGAATCGTGTGTTTATTTTCAAAAGCCAAAAACGGCTCCACCGAATCTTTTCCCATATAAGGCGCAACAGTCACGCTGTCAAAGTTCAAATCCTCAAAGAAAGCTTTGGCATACATCGATGAAGTATTCCCAATATCCCCGCGTTTAGCATCAGCAATTGTGAAGATGTCAGGATAAGTCTCATTAATATAATCAATGGTTTTTTGCAAAGACTGCCAACCCTTAATCCCATAAGCCTCATAAAAAGCGATGTTGGGTTTGTAAGCCACAGTTACATCGTGAGTCGCATCAATTATCGCTTTATTAAATTCGAAAATCGGGTCTTCGAGGTCCAATAAATGTTTCGGAATTTTATTCAAATCAACATCCAATCCTACGCAGAGGAAGGATTTCTTGATTTTGATTTGGTGGATTAGTTGTTGGGTAGTCAAGACGGTTTATTGTTTGTGGTTTATTGTTCTGTTGTGGGGCAAAGTTAGTTTAAAGTTTTTTAAACACAAAGGCACGAAGTATGCGCAAAGTTCACAAAGAAAAAATGCCAACCTTTTCCAGATTGACATTTCTTTATACATTCACTTTGAGTGCAACTAAATTTTTATTTTTAAACGCATAGAAACATAGTTTTTATACAATTTAAAAAAGGCATTTCACTTTAATATAGTCAATCATAGCTATGATAACCCAAGAATTGGGCTATCCCTTTCTTTTTTTCTATGTTTCTATGCGTTTAATTTATTTTAAAAAACCTCACT
Organism: Flavobacterium sp.; assembly: GCF_031423415.1. Classification (GTDB taxonomy): domain Bacteria; phylum Bacteroidota; class Bacteroidia; order Flavobacteriales; family Flavobacteriaceae; genus Flavobacterium. The sequence continues at coordinate 19,640 of NZ_JANPFL010000093.1, read as the reverse complement.
CGCTTCTTTCAATTTCTCCATATTGTTCACCAATTGCAATTCGTCAACAATTTTCTGGATATCGCCATTCATAATATTTCCTAAATCGTACAAGGTCAAACCAACTCTGTGATCTGTCACACGACCTTGCGCATAATTGTACGTTCTAATCTTAGCCGAACGGTCACCCGAGCTCACTTGCGACGTACGTTTCGTAGCATCTTCCGCTTGTTTTTTGGCCAATTCCATTTCGTACAAACGAGAACGCAAAACCGTTAAGGCCTTGTCTTTATTCTTATGTTGCGATTTCTGATCCTGACATTGCGCTACTAATCCTGTTGGAATGTGCGTCAAACGAACCGCCGATTTCGTGGTATTTACCGATTGTCCTCCAGGTCCTGACGAACAGAAGAAATCCACACGCACATCGTTCATATCAATTTGTACATCAAATTCTTCCGCTTCCGGAAGCACCATAACCGTTGCTGCCGAGGTGTGAACACGCCCTTGAGTTTCCGTTTGTGGTACCCGTTGTACGCGGTGAACACCTGCTTCAAACTTCAAAGTTCCGTAAACATCTTCGCCAGTAACTTCAAAAATTACCTCTTTGAATCCACCCGAAGTTCCTTCGTTCATATCCACAACCGAAGTTCTCCAACCCATTCCTTCGCAATATTTGGTGTACATTCGGAACAAATCTCCAGCAAAAATACTCGCTTCATCGCCACCCGTTCCGGCGCGAATTTCGACCATCACGTTTTTAGCATCTTCCTCATCTTTCGGAATCAACATAAACTTGATTTCGTCTTCTAATGATGGTAATCTTTCTTTGGCTTCTTCGAGTTGCATCTTGGCCATTTCGACCATATCCGCATCACTTCCGTCAGCAATTATTTCGTTGGCTTCCTCAATATTGGCTAAAACTAAAATGTATTCTTCTCTTTTCTCCACCAAAGCTTTGATGCTTTTGTATTCCTGATTCAGTAGCACATAACGCTTTTGATCGGCAATCACATCGGGTTGAATCACCAAATCCGAAATCTCGTCGAAACGCTGCTTTACATATTGAAGTCTATCTAACATATTCTTATTCCTTTTATTTGGAGTGCAAATTTAGTGAAAAGATTGTAGACTTTAGATTGCAGATTTTAGATTTTTTTCAGGAGCCATTTCCTGCTGTCCGCTGTATCTTTTTCTAGTCTCGTTAAAAAAAAACGAGGCCAGAAAAAGGATGCCGCTTCCATCAGGGCTAGGGAATTGTGCTAAATTCACGTTTGTGATTATAGAAAGACCTGTAAAAAAAGACATAAACCCTAAAAGAATTTGTCACAAAAAATGGTCTTATTTGTGACGAAATCAAGAATTTCAAATACAAGAATAAATTTCAAAAAAAACTTTAATTTTTGTCGCAAATTTATCCTAAATGTGCGACAATAAAGTAATCATAAAACCATAACTTAAAGGAGTTTAAAGAAATGTAAACTGTTTTTAAACAAAACACTTTAACGTCACAAATATTTACTATATTTGTGACATAAAATCACGCTAAAATGAAGGAAATTGCGAAAGAAACTATCCTTTTAGAAATCAAAAAATACCGAAGAGGCATCCTTTTTTTTACGGAGAATTTCATCTCTAAAAGCAATGCCAAAACGGTAAACAAAACCCTAGAACGATTAGCAGCTAGTGGAGAAATTACACGAGTGGCACTCGGAATTTATACGCGACCCAAAAAGAGTCGCCTTTTTGGTTTTGTATTACCTAGTGCTGAAGAAGTCATTCGGGCTATTGCCAAAAGAGATAAAGCACGTATTGTACCAACAGGCTATTTGGCCTTAAACAAATTAGGACTTTCCACACAAGTTCCTATGAAGTTAGTCTATCTTACCGATGGTGCAGCACGAAAGATTGTTCTGGGTAAACAAACCATACTATTAAAGAAAGTAACGCCTAAAAATCTAACCGCAAAAGGAACCATCAGTAGTTTGGTGATACAAGCTTTGAAAGCAATTGGCAAAAACAAGATAGTCCCCGAAGAAGAAAATAAAATTATAACATTACTCCAACAAGAGAAACAAGACGTTTTAGAACACGATATGGCACTGGCTCCAGAATGGGCTAGAAAAATAATGAGAAAAGCATTAGTTAAATGAATAGAGAATACATTTTACACTGGCAAAAGTTATCAAAAACAGATAAACTTCAGATTTTTGAAGAAACCAAGAAAAAAACAGGGCTTCCCATTCAAGCGATTGAAAAGGATTGGTGGGTGACCCAAACATTGGGATTAATTTTTACAATGGATTGTGCACCGCACATTGTTTTCAAAGGAGGAACTTCATTAAGCAAAGCGTGGAATGCAATTGAACGTTTCTCGGAAGATATCGATTTGGCTCTAGATAGAAGATATTTAGGTTTTGATACCGAAATGAGCAAATCCCAAGTCACTAAATTACGTAAGGCTTCCTTCCAATTTATCTCTACCGTTTTTTTCTCTCAACTAAAAGACAAATTTGAAAAAGCAGGTTTTACCGATTTAAAAATACAATTAGCACCAACAAAAGATACCGACCAAGACCCCTTAATTATCGAAATCTACTATCCCGAACTAAGTCCAACATCAGCGTACCTAAAACCCCGTATATTAGTCGAAATTGGCAGTCGCTCTTTGATGGAACCTTGTTCTCCAAGAGTATTTTCTTCTTTTGTAGGAGCACATTATCCTAATCAATCTTTTGCTGACCAGCCCATTACGGTAGCAACCGTAAATCCAGAACGCACCTTTCTGGAAAAAGTATTTCTTTTGCACGAAGAATTTCAAAAACCTACGGATAAAATTCGCACGGATAGATTGAGCCGACATCTGTACGATTTAGAAAAACTAATAGATACCCCTTATTTTGAAAGAGCCATTTCAAATGATTCTTTATATCAAGGAATTGTAAATCACAGAAGCACCATTACTCCTATTAGAGGCATTGATTATACGAATCATTCGCCATCAAAAATCAGTATTATTCCCCCAGCAAGCAAGCTAAAGGAATGGCAAAAAGATTACGAAATAATGCAACAAAATATGATTTACGGCAACTCGCTTTCTTTTGAAAAATTGATGGAAAGAATATCGTGGATACAACAACAAATCAATGCCAAAAAATAATCCTTCGATCGTCTCTTCGAGTGGTCCCGCTTTTGGGCGGGATTGTATCGAGAAGTATACAAAACTAGAGTTCTCGATACATCCCGATTGTATCGGGACACTCGAACGGACGAATTGGAAACTAAAAAAATTACAAGAAAAAACACCCTTTTACGGTTTCCCGTAAAGTTCCTGATTAAAAAGGAGTTAATTTTGAAAATGTTATAAAATTTTATAGGAATTAATCAGTATTTTCGTTGTTAAGGATGTATATTTGAAAAACGAATAAATGAAAGCAACATTTTTAGGACACGGGCTTAATTCAGAAAACAAATTCAATGTTGGGAAACAAATTGTAGTTTCATTGGCTGACAATAAATATAATTGTTTTAACGGTTTTGTCGCTTTTGCTGCTATGTCAGGAGTTTTAACAATTCTAAAAAACTTGAAATTAGCTTCAAATAATTATTCTCAATTACGTTTTTTTATAGGAGTTGATAATATGGGGACTTCAAAGGAAGCTCTTGAACTTTTATTAAAAGAGAATATTGAGACTTATATATTTCATGACAAAAGAGATTACATAACTTATCACCCTAAAATATATCTTTTTGAAGGCCCTATTTTTACAAGAGTCATCATTGGTTCATCAAATCTGACAAATTCAGGAATTAAAACTAATATAGAGGCTTCTGTTCAAATTGATTTCAGAACCAAAACTGATAAACAAGGCGAAAAACTTCTTAGCGAAATTAAAACCAACTTCTCCGAATTACTAAACTTAAAATCTAAGCAACTTTCAAGATTAACAGCTGAATTAATTGAAAAACTTGTTTCAGACAATTTAGTCTACTCTCAAAAGGGAATAGGAAATTCGATAAAAGAAAATAAAATTAATGATGATGAAAATCCTGACGAAAATGGAACTCTAACAGTTACTGAATTTGATATTAATTCAGGTTTTGAGCAAATTACGACAGAATTAAAACCGCGAAATGTGAATTTTACTGATCGTGAATACGAAATTTTTGACTTGTTTATTGAGAAGTATATTACTTATACTAAAACTATAAATTCAAGTGGCGTTGTAAGTAACCATACAGATGATAGAGAACTATATAATTGGTATCGTAGAATGACCGATTATTTCAGAAATGACGAATTACCTGAGGAAATATTTGAGAGATTACTTGTTGTTGATTTTCCATTTGGCGAAGGTAAAGAGCGAAGAAGGTTAATGATTTGGAATAATAAATTTGAACAATTAAAAGTTTTTAAGAAATTGGTCGATCCATTTGGTAAGTTTACCCACGTGCCACAATTTAAAGACAAAAACAACAAATATTATCAATTAGGAACTTGGTGTGCAACGCAGAAACAAAGAAGAAAAGGTAATTACCCACCAAAATGGACAGATTATGAAGAAGAAGAAATGAATTCCATAAATTTTTTATGGGAAGCATTTAATATGGGAAGCAGACCAAAAGATGATGAATGGATAGACAATTTAGCCAGTTTAGAAAATTATTACAGTGAATCTGTAAACTATAAAACAGTACCACCCCAAACGACAAAAGTAGGTAAATGGCTTAATGATCAGATGACTTTAAAACTGAAAGGTAGTAGAGGTAAAGTTAAAAGGTTTCTATCTCCAATAAGAGAAGAAATGCTTGGAGACTTACTTTTAAGAAATGGAGTTGAATGGGAATGGGAAAAACAAAAACATAGAGAAAGCGTTGAAGAAACCATAAAAAATTGGAATGAGTTACAATTTATCGACTCTCAACCACCTAAAAAGAATATTACGGAAACAGAAAAGGATCTGATAACATCCTATAGAGATAAAGTTTCTTCGCTTAGACATAGAAGTAAAAAATGGCACAATGAGAAGAACAAATGGAAACTTGAGATTTTGGATAATACAGGTTTTCCCTATCCAAAACCAAATGAAAATGATTTAAACAGTTAAAAAACAAGTAATCAACAACCTACTCAACTGTCGGCCAATTTAGTAGAATTAGCATTTTTATCGTATTTTAAAATAAGGATTAATTCATCCTCGTAGTATCAGTAAAATTAAAGGTAGTATAACAATAACATAAAAACCATAAACATTTATCGTGGAAGGAAAAACTCACAAAGATTATCTAGATAAAACTTTTTTAGAAGAGTTAAATTACAAGATTTGGTCAACAAAAGGAAGTAGATTTAATGCGAGTACAAGACTAACAAAAATATCTCGGCTTTCTAATTTGTCTATTAGTATTCTTTCGGTTTATTTGACAGCAGTAGGATTACTTTCTGTATATAATATTAATTTCAATACTTTAAATGAAAACTTAATAGCATATTCTATAACTTGTCTTTCAATTTTAATATTAGTCTTTGGTCAGATTGAAAATGCTAAAGATTTCACTATGAAAGCTAAGGAATTTCATAATTGTGGTCTAGAACTTTCTAAAATTTATAATGAACTTAGGATATACAAAACAATGACTGAAAACCAAACTATTCAAGATAAAGAAAAGTTTACTAGAGAGCTTTCAGATGCTTATCAGAGAGTTTTAGAAAGACACGAAAATCATCAGCAAATCGACAATGACCGTTTTAAAACAACTACAGCTAAATATCATAATCTTTCAACATTTTCTGTTCTTAAAATCAAGACGGTTTATTATGTTCGAACTGCATTTCTATATCACCTTTTAATTGTTTTACCACCAGCTGTAATAATAACCTTATTATTAATCAAATAACCCCGCTCGGATATCCACAATCGCTAGCGCAGAATTACTTCGTCAGTTAGCTGTCGCTCGGGCGCATTCTGTGCCAACAAACGAGAGCAACAACCGAGACTAATACATAAACCCAAACAGCCAAACTGGAATTATAGTCCCATACCCTATTTCTATCATAGCTGCGGCAATGTAGGAATCTGGAATATCGACAATTTGTTTCCTGGTTTTGTTTTTGCCTCCTATCTCGAAAGTGTACTTTTTATTGACCAGAAAATCGGCTTGAGCCGACAGATTAATTTCGTGTAAATCCTTGAATTGATTTAGGAAAAACGTTTCTCTAACATTCCCAATATTGATATTCTCTTTGGCCAACGCATACATCAAATTGGTATTATTCAAAAACAATTTTTCGGATTTTGTCAACACGCCAATTCCAGAGGTGTCTTTGTATAATTCGTTTACTAATCCTGCACGGTCTAGAATTTTTATCGCCTGAATCAAAGTGTTTCTAGAAACGCCCACTTTTTCACTCAACTTGGTAATATTGGGTGTAAATGGCGCACTCGTTGCAACAGCTATCAATAATTTTTTCAGTTTGACCAAGGTTTCATAATTCAAATCTTCGACAGCATTAATATCTATTTCGATGATTAAATTTATTGTGTTGCGTAATTTTTGAGAATAATCATACTCACTTTCTTTAAAATACGGGTAAGCACCTATTTGCAAATATTTCGCAAAAAGCGGCAAGGGCTTCATCTCTTCCAGCATTTTTGAAGCTATTTCGTTGTGGTTACTCAAAATTTCTTCCAAAGAAAAAACGGGGAATTTGATATTGGTATCCAACTCAATAAATTCCCTAAAAGACAACTCCTTTAAAGTATAAGAAACTGCTCTTCGACTCAAATCGGATTCGGCTTTGTAAATTTCGAGCATCGAAGAAGAAGTAAAAACAATGTTTAAAGTGGGGAAATTGTCATAAATTAATTTGATCTCTCTAGACCAATTGGGATATTTATGTACTTCGTCTAACAATAAATGAGTGCCTCCAAATTTCACAAACAGCTTGGCCAAATCATATAATTTATTTTCAAAAAAATAAATATGATCTAAACTTACATAAAGCGTACTTTTTAGCGGTAATTTTCTTTTTGCAATTTGCAACAATAAAGTCGTTTTTCCTGAACCTCTAGCTCCTTTTACGGCAATTAATCGGTTATTCAAATCCATTTTTTCAATCAAATACCGCTGAAATTTCAAAGATACAAAAGCCATTTTTTCTTGAAATTCTAAAATAAGATCTTCCATAATGCTGTTTTTAAAAAGCAAATATAATTAAATATTGTTAAATATAAACAGCAATTTTATATATTTTTTGTTATGTCAAAACAACAATTTCTAAAATGTATTCCAACTCGCGCTCGTTTGCAACGAGTGTCCATTTTAATTTATAATACAACCAGAGCGTTTGCAACGTAGTTTTTTATACTTTTATCAAACTATAACCCTCGTACCACACGAAATAAAATTCGACCAAGTCAATCCTTTCGTCTGGTAAATAATAATTAAAAAGTAGAATCTTATGATCATATCCGTTACTAAAATCGAGTTAATTTCGTATTCAAAACTGATTGCTTTTTTTAAGTTCAATGGGCAAATCATCAAAGAGTTGCAACAAACCCAATGCAAAAAACACAAAGTAACCGGAAGTCCGAATTTGAAAGTTTGGTACACCATGACTTTATGGGAAAATGAAAAGGATATCAACGATTTTTATAAAAATGGCACCCATTTAGAAGCAATGAAACAATCCAAAAAATTCTCTTCAAATATTCAATCCCATCGGATACAAAGAGAAGATTTGATGCCTTGGAAAGAAGCAAAAAAATTGTTTGTCAAAAACTAATTTACCGCTCTGCGTTGCAATCTTTCAAATAAGCGAGGATTTTCAATTCAGTCAGGACTAAGCATTCACATTCAAAATAACATTTATGGAAAATTTCACACTCGAATTACAATTTCAAATCGCTGGCATTGGTTCTGCATCGGGACTATTTTACAAAAACAATTCCTTGTTTATCATTTCAGACAATAGCTCCTTTCTCTATGAATATTACATACAAGAAAAAAAATTGACCAAAATTCCAATCTTAGATAACGGCCAAGAAAACATCCCCAAAAAGAATAAATTCGATTTTGAATCCATTGCTCTCAAAGGAAATAAACTCCATATTTTGGGATCTGGTTCCACATCAAAAAGAGAAAAAAGACTAACCTACAATCTTGAAACCAAAGAAGTAAATGAAAAAAGTTTGTCAAAACTGTACCAAAATCTAAAACAAACTGATTCCATTTCAGACGATGAACTCAATATTGAAGGAGCAATATTCTGCGAGGAAAATTGGCTTTTATTTCAAAGAGGAAACGGAGTCAATTCCAGAAACGGGATTTTTAAAACTAAATCACTCAAGACTGAATTTGACACTGAGTTTATCGAAGTACTATTGCCAAAAATCAAACACATAGAAACTTCGTTTACCGACGCCATTTTAGTGGAGGACAAAATTTATTTTTTGGCAACAGCCGAAAACACCACTTCTACTTATGATGATGGCGAAATTTTTGGAAGTATAATTGGTCGACTGAATAGCAAAACTTTCGAAATCGAGTTCACACAAAAAATCTCCGATTCCCATAAATTTGAAGGTTTAACACTTTACTCTAAAACCGAAACCGAAATCCAATTTCTTATTTGCGAAGACAATGACACCGAAGTTTTAGAAACAAATATTTATAAATTGACTTTATAAAAAAGCCTCCAGCCTTTGCCAGACTGGAAGCTTTGGAATGTTTGTAATTATTTCTTAAACTTCTACATTCAAACCCGAGACCGCAGGTCGAACAGACGAAGTAAACTCCATTCTCACACTCCCATCTTCATCAATTTTTGTCAAGTTGATTTCTTGTAAAGTATTGGCTAATGCTGGATTCCAAGGCGTTTTTACGCGAACATAATTTTCGGTAAAACCGTGAATGTATCCTTCTTTATTTTCGGTTTCGAAAAGAACGGTTCTTTTCGTTCCAATTTGGCTTTCATAAAACGCACGGCGTTTTTTTACTGATAATCCACGTAACATTTTACTTCTTTTTGCTCTAACATTGGCAGGAACAACTCCAGTCATTTCGGCCGCTTCGGTATTATCACGTTCAGAATAGGTGAAAACGTGCAAGTAGGAAATAGCCAAATCATTCAAAAAATGATAGGTTTCTAGAAAATGTTCATCGGTTTCACCAGGAAAGCCAACAATTACATCCACGCCAATACAAGCGTCTGGCATCACTTCCCGAATTTTATTGACGCGTTCGGTATAGACTTCCCGTTGGTAACGGCGTTTCATCAACTTCAAGATTTCATTGCTGCCAGATTGCAACGGAATATGAAAATGCGGCACAAAAGTTCGGCTTTTAGACACAAATTCGATGGTTTCATTTTTCAATAAATTCGGTTCAATGGATGAAATTCGCAATCTTTCAATTCCTTCTACTTTATCCAATTCTTGAACTAATTCCAAGAAAGTGTGTTCGTGTTTTTTATTTCCAAATTCTCCTTTTCCGTAATCGCCAATGTTTACGCCAGTCAAGACAATTTCTTTGATTCCTTGAACCGAGATTTCTTTGGCGTTCCTCAATACATTTTCCAATTCGTCACTTCTGGAAATTCCCCTAGCCAATGGAATCGTGCAATAGGTACATTTGTAATCGCAACCATCTTGCACCTTCAAGAAAGCACGTGTTCTGTCACCAATGGAATAACTTCCTACATAAAAATCAGCTTCTGCGATTTCACAAGAATGTACTTCACCAAAATCATTTTTGGATAAATCATTGATGTAATCGGTAATTTTAAACTTTTCGGTTGCACCTAAAACCAAATCAACACCATCAACAGCGGCTAATTCTTCGGGTTTTAATTGGGCATAACAACCAACGGCCGCAATAAAAGCTTTATCGTTTAATTTCATTGCCTTTCTAACAATTTGCTTGAATTGTTTATCGGCGTTTTCAGTCACAGAGCAAGTATTAATGACATACATATCAGCGACTTCTTCAAAATCGACACGGTCAAAACCTTCGTTTTGGAAATTTCTCGCAATAGTAGAAGTTTCGGAGAAATTCAATTTGCATCCTAAGGTGTAGAATGCCACTTTTTTTGCTTGGCTTGTTTGCGTAAGCTCGTATTTGTTTTCCATAAATAACCCAATTAATGAAATCGTTGTCAAAAAATTAAGTGTGCAAATTTACACATAAATAAAAAAACCTACAAGGTTTTATAAATCTTGCAGGTTAAAACATCAAATCCATTTTTTTCCACCACCAAAATTCCAATGGAAAATCAGGGTAATTTTGAACGAATTTATTGTATTTACTTAATTTTACTTCTTGCTCATTGAACTTTACTTCCACTGCAAAACCTTTCAAATAAGAACTTTCTATAACAAAATCAACTTCATTTCCGTCGGCGGTGCGCCAATATTTTATTTGATCTTGGTCAAACCTTTCGGAAAGCAATCGAAAAGATAGGTTTTCCAAAACCATTCCTTTATCAGCTCGCTGTTCTAAAGGTGAAAAATAATTGATCAATACGTTTCGCAAGCCCAAATCGTTGATATACACTTTAGGCATTTTTGTTAATTCTTTCCGCAAATTGTTGTAAAATGGTTTTACTAAAGTAATGTGGAAACATTTTTGTAAAATATACAAATAATTTTCAACCGTAGCATTGGTAATCCGTAATGTATTCGAGATTTCGTTTACATTTAGTAAATTTCCAGATTGACTGGCTAAAAGCATCAGCATTCGAAAAAACTTACTTTCGTCTGTAATTCCAGATTCTAGAATATCACGTTTAATAAATGAATCTCGAATGTCTTTGAGCAATTCTATTTTTTGATTGATATCATTTTCTAAAACCACAGCGGGATAACCACCATAATTTACAAATTCATCCATAAAGCCCCAAAGTACATTCTCTTGAATAGACTTTACTTTCTTCCTGTTTTTGAGTTTCAAGACTTCTTCGACCAAATCATTTCGCCCTTTAAAAAGTAAAAACTCTTCAAAATCGAGAGTTCCCATATGAAAAATTTTCTTTCTAACCACAAGCGAATCATTAAATTGCTTGTCAATATAAAATGCAGAACTTCCTGTGGCAACGATTTTTAATTTGTTTGAATATTCATCGAAAAGCAATTTAATAAAATTGGTTGCGTCATCGAGGTATTGAATTTCATCAATAAAAACAATGATCTTTTTATCTTTTTGCAACGGACAAAGTTTGAATAAATTTTCTGGGCTTTCGTTTAATTCGTCTAAGATTTCTTTTCGGTCTAAATTCAAGAAATAAACCGCTTCGGCTTTTTGGTGCAAATCATCATACAATTGTTTCAACAGCGTTGACTTCCCTATTTGCCTAGCGCCAATAAGAATTGTAAACTCTTTTTTTGAAAGATGTTCCGCAATTATGGTCTTTTTTTTTCGCTTTATCATCCCACAAAGGTACGACAAATTATAAAATATCCGATATTTTAAATATTTTTTTTAAAATTATCCGATAATTTACATTGTGCACTATATAAAATATCCGATAATTTACATTGTTGTGTATGTAAAATATCGGATATTTTAATTTAAACTAACGCTAAAAATGAAAATTTAAGACTTATTCATTCCTCCATTTTTTGGATTCCTCAAAAATGTGTTGCAAAATAGCAGCTTCTTTTTCATCGAAATCTACACTTCGTCGACTCATTACCAAACGAGCGGTTTGAAAAGCTTTTTTCGTAATGTAAGTCGTAAATCCTGACGCACCTCCCCAAGAAAAACTCGGTACAAAATTCCGTGGAAATCCAGATCCAAAAATATTTGCGCTAACTCCTACCACGGTTCCTGTGTTGAACATAGTATTGATACCGCATTTGCTATGATCACCCATCATTAATCCACAAAATTGAAGCCCTGTTTTTGCAAAACCTTCGGTTTTGTAACTCCACAGTTTGACTTCTTCATAATTGTTTTTTAGGTTGGAATTATTACTATCGGCACCTATATTACACCATTCCCCCAGCACAGAATTCCCTAAAAACCCATCGTGCCCTTTATTGGAATAGCCAAACAAAACGGAATTATTAACTTCGCCACCAATTCTGGAATGTGGCCCAACAGTCGTTGCTCCGTAAATCTTTGTAGCCAGCTTCACTACAGCTCCTTCACATAAAGCAAAAGGACCACGAATGACCGAGCCTTCCATTATTTCGGAATCTTTTCCTATATAAATGGGACCTGAAGAAGCGTTCAAGGTTACAAATTCCAGCTTTGCTCCTTCTTCAATAAATATATTTTCTTTGGAAATTACATTAACACTCTTCGGAATCGGTTGCGATTTTCTGTCCTCAGTCAAAAGTTGGAAATCTTGGCGAATCGCAGCATCATTTTTAGAAAAAATATCCCAAGTATGTTCAACTCTGATGCAATCGCCTTCAAATTCTATAATTTCATAAGTGTCAAAATCTACTCCTTCCTGATTTTCGTCTGTGTAAAACGCAATTACATCCTCTCCTTTAAAAATGGCTTGATTTGACGAAAGATTACTCACCATTTCCGCCAAAATTGTATTGGGAAGGAAGGAAGCGTTTATCATTACGTTTTCTTCCATTTCGACCATTGGGAATTTTTCGGATAAATATTCCTCGGTTAAAGTCGTCGTGGTAGATCCTAAACGTATTTCCCACTTTTGACGAATTGTCATAATACCAATAAGAATATCTGCAACTGGACGTGTAAAGGTAAAAGGTAGTAGTGCGTTTCTTGCAGGACCGTCAAAAAGTATATAATTCATTTCAGATTTCAGATTTTAGATTTTAGATTTTAGATTTTAGATTTTAGATTTTAGATTTTAGATTTCAGCAGTTTTGGACTGAAAAATGAAACTGAAATCTCTTGTTTGATATTGACAAAGTTACAAAGTTTTGGATAGCAATAAAAATAAAAAAACTCCCCAATTCCGAAGTTTCGGAAGGAGAGTTTTATATAATTTAAAAACCGATAAATATTATTTACCGTGTTTAGCGTATTTAGTTTTGAATTTATCAATACGTCCTGCAGTATCAATAAGTTTAGATTTACCTGTATAAAAAGGATGAGATGTTCTAGAAATCTCCATTTTCACAACTGGATATTCAACACCGTCAACAGTGATTGTTTCTCTTGTATCTGCAGTAGATTTAGTGATAAAAACGTCTTCATTTGACATGTCTTTAAAGGCAACTAATCTGTAATTTTCTGGGTGAATTCCTTTTTTCATCTTTATTTTTTTTATTTTTTTGAGTGTTTTAATTTTGAAGCTTTCCCGACTTTCGAAAAAGGTGTAAATGCAACTACCCGTTTTGTTTAAATCCTATTATTTATTTTGAGTTTGCAAATTTACACTAATTTTTCAATAATCAAATCTTTAAATTACTTTTTTTTCTAGGCGTAAAAAACGATTTTTACCCTTGAATAAATTGGGAATTGTTATATTTGTAGATTATTAAAAAAAAACTTTTGATTATGAATGAGATCATTAAGAAAAACGGCATTTCCTATGGAATTATTACCGGTGTAGTTAGCGCATTAATAACAACAGCTATTTATTCAATCGATTTGAATTTATTTGTAAAATGGTGGCTTGGAATTATAATTATCGCAGTTTATATTATTATTGGAATAATTTTATTAGCAAAAACTAAAAAAGAATTAAAAGGCATTTTCTCATTTAAAGAAGCTTTTACAACTTACTTCATCTCTGCTGTGATTGGAATATTGATTTCTGTAGGTTTCAATATACTTCTTTTTAATTTTATAGACCCTTCGGCAAAGGATGCAATAAATGAAATTGTCATTAAATATACTGCCGAAACTATGCAAAAATTTGGAGCTCCATCATCTGCAATAAATGAAGCTGTCAAAAAAATGCAAGAAAGCAATCCGTATTCTACCATTGAATTAATTAAAGGATCTGCTTTTAGTATTGCTGGAAGTGCTCTTTTTGGGTTGCTATTGGCTTTAATCTTTAAAAGCAAACCTACTCAAGAATAAAAAATAAATGAATTTATCCATACTTATTCCGCTTCTTAACGAAGACGAATCAATCAAAGAATTGTACACTTGGATTATCTCGGTGATGAAGTCGAACAACTACTCGTACGAAGTAATTTTCATTGATGACGGAAGTTCTGATAATTCTTGGACAATTATCGAAGAATTAGCCTCCGAAAATTTGAATATCAAAGGCATTCGCTTTATGAAAAACTTTGGAAAATCACAAGCCTTGCACGCTGGTTTTGCCAAAGCTCAAGGCAATGTCATCATCACGATGGATGCTGACTTGCAGGACAGTCCAGAAGAGATTCCTGGATTATATGAAATGATTACTTCCCAAAATTTCGATTTAGTTTCGGGTTGGAAAAAGAAACGATATGATTCAGTTGTTGCCAAAAATCTTCCTTCCAAATTATTCAATTGGGCAGCCCGAAAAACTTCGGGTGTAGAATTAAATGATTTTAATTGTGGATTGAAAGCTTACAAAAATATAGTTGTAAAAAATATTGAGGTTTCAGGAGAAATGCATCGTTACATTCCGGTTTTGGCAAAAAATGCTGGGTTTGGAAAAATTGGCGAAAAAATAGTGCAACATCAAGCTCGGAAATACGGCGAAACTAAATTTGGAATGAATCGTTTTGTCAATGGTTTTCTGGATTTAATCACGATTTGGTTTCTTTCTCGTTTTGGAAAAAGACCAATGCACTTGTTTGGGGCAATGGGTTCTGTGATGTTTATGATTGGATTTATTGCGGCTGGTTTCATTGGTTTTATGAAACTATATAAGTTATATCACCGTTTGCCTTATGATTTGGTGACCAATAATCCTTGGTTTTACATTTCGCTAACCACGATGGTTTTAGGAACCCAACTGTTTTTGGCAGGATTTCTAGGTGAAATCATTTTGAGAACCAAGAATAATGAGGAACGTTATAAAGTTTCGAAGGAAATAAATTAACGGTGCCACAAATTGTGATACCATTAATTTTGAGGTCACAATTTGTGACCTCAAAAAATACTAAAGAAGACATACAAATTTTAAAAAATAGATAAAATGGAAATCAAACAAAACATTTTAGACGCAGTAAACGAATGGCTTACGCCAACATTTGACGCAAAAACACAAGAAGCAGTTATCGAAATGATGACTTCGTCGCCAAAAGATTTAGAAGAAAGTTTTTATAAAAATCTAGAATTCGGAACTGGAGGAATGCGCGGTGTTATGGGTGTTGGAAACAATCGTATTAATAAATATACCTTGGGAAAAAGCACCCAAGGACTTTCGGATTATTTGAAAATTGCATTTCCAAACCAGCCTTTGAAAGCCGTTATCGCTTTTGATTGTCGTCATAATAGTAAATCGTTGGCTAAACTGGTTGCCGATGTTTTCTCCGCAAATGGCATACAAGTGTATTTATTTTCGGATTTGCGACCAACTCCAGAATTGTCTTTTGCCTTAAAATATTTGGGTTGCCAATGCGGAATTGTACTGACCGCTTCTCACAATCCGCCGGAATACAACGGTTACAAAGTATATTGGCAAGATGGTGGACAAATCGTTCCTCCGCAAGATGGAGACATTATTAACACGATTGAAAATTTGAATTACAACCAAATCAAGTTTGAAGCTAATGAAAATTTGATTCAATATATAGACACTGAAATTGACCAAGCTTTCATCAAATCGACTATAGAGAATGCTAGTTTTGGAACTGCGGCTGAAGCCAAAGAAAAACTGAATATTGTTTTTACCTCCTTGCACGGAACATCCATAACATTGATTCCCGATACATTTGCGCAAGCCGGTTATACAAACGTGAATATTGTTGAAGAACAAAGAGTGCCAAATGGTGACTTTCCAACCGTAAAATCTCCAAATCCAGAAGAGCCAGAAGCATTGACCTTGGCATTGGCATTGGCAGACAAAACCAACGCTGATATTGTTGTTGGAACTGATCCAGATTGTGATAGATTGGGTGTTGCTGTTCGAGATAACGAAGGCAAAATGACCTTGCTGAATGGAAATCAAACGATGATTTTGATGACTGCTTTTCTATTGAAAGAATGGAAAAAAGCGGGCAAAATCAATGGAAAACAATTTGTGGGCTCGACTATTGTTTCCACTCCAATGATAATGGAATTGGCGACAGCATACGGCGTAGAATGCAAAGTAGGTTTGACCGGTTTCAAATGGATTGCCAAAATGATTAAGGATTTTCCTGAATTGGAATTTATTGGCGGTGGGGAGGAAAGTTTTGGTTTTATGGTAGGCGATGCCGTTCGTGATAAGGATGCCGTTGCAGCCACTTTATTAATTTGTGAATTGGCGGCTCAAGCCAAAGCAAGCGGAAGCTCAATTTATAAAGAATTACAACAATTATATGTAGAACACGGTTTTTATAAAGAACATTTGATTTCTCTTACCAAAAAAGGAATGGATGGTTTAGCCGAAATCAACCAAATGATGGTTACTATGCGTGAAAATCCGGTAAAAGAAATCAACGGGCAACGTGTGATTATGTTGGAAGATTATAAATCATCTGTTGCTAAAAATTTATTGACTGGCGAAGAAGAAACCATGAACATTCCAAAATCGGATGTGTTGATTTATTACACAGAAGATGGTTCTAAAATTTGTGCCAGACCAAGTGGCACCGAACCAAAAATTAAATTTTACATCAGCGTAAACACCGAACTGGACAGCATAGAAAATTTCACAAAAGTAGAAAGCATTTTAACCAAAAAAATAAATAACATTATTGTTGCAATGCAATTAAACTAATGGACAAAAATTTATTAAAACTAATTCCTTTTACAAAACCGTATCAATCTCACATCTTTTGGAATGTGACCTACAACATTTTGTATGCTTTTTTTAGCACCATTTCAATGCTAACACTGCTTCCAGTATTGCAAGTACTTTTTGGTAAAACCAAAACTATTGACAAAGCGCCAATATATACGGGTATTGGGAATATAAAAGACTATGGAACTGATTTATTATATTTTAAAATTTCTGAATTGACGAAAGAAAGTGGCCCACAACTGGCTCTTTTATTAGTGGTTTCATTGGTAATTACCACTTTTTTGTTCAAAAATTTATTTAATTACTTGGCATCCCATCATATAATGCACCTCAAAAATGGCGTGTTGCGAGATTTACGAAAATCAATGTATGATAAAATCGTTGAATTGCCCATCTCCTATTATTCTGAAAAAAGAAAAGGCGACATTATGGCTCGAATGCTTGGCGATGTCAATGAAGTTCAAAATTCATTTTTTTCAGTATTGGAGCTTGTGGTCAAAGAACCTTTAACAATAGTTTTTGCTGTAGTTACAATGTTTTTCATAAGCGTGAAACTAACGTTGTTCGTTTTGGTCTTCATTCCTCTTTCAGGATTAATAATTTCAAAAATTGCCAAAAATTTGAGAGCTCAATCCTTGCAGGCACAAAAAGAAAGTGGTTTCCTTATTTCAATTGTAGATGAAAGTTTAGGCGGTTTAAAAGTGATAAAAAGCTACAATGCCGAAGCTAATTTCAAAAGCAGATTTAACGATTCGGTAACTCGATTATTGAATTTATCAAACAGCATTGGAGACAAAAATAATTTAGCAACACCCTTGAGTGAATTTTTGGGCATTACCACTATTGCGGCCTTGCTTTGGTATGGCGGAAATTTAGTTCTAATTGACAAAACCCTTGACGGCGCAGCTTTTATCGTATACCTCACCTTAGCCTTTAACATTCTTACTCCTGCCAAAGCCATTTCAAAAGCATCGTATGCAGTGAAAAATGGGTTGGCTGCAGCTGAACGGGTTTTTGAAGTTTTAGAAGTCGAAAACGAAATTACGTCCAAGGAAAATGCAGTTGCCAAAACCACTTTTGAAGACAAAATAGCATTAAAAAATATCAATTTCAAATATGAGGAAGAAGCGGTTTTAAAGGATTTTTCACTCGAAGTTAAAAAAGGGCAAACCGTTGCACTCGTTGGACAATCTGGAAGCGGAAAAAGTACGATTGCCAATTTATTGACTCGTTTTTACGACGTGAATGAAGGCACGATTTCCATTGATGGCATTGACATAAAAGACCTTAGTTTACATTCGCTGCGTGGTTTGATGGGATTAGTAACGCAAGACAGCATATTGTTTAATGACACTATAAAAGCCAATGTTTCATTAGGGAAATTGGACGCATCAGACGAAGAAATTATCGAAGCTTTGAAAATTGCCAATGCTTATGAATTTGTAAAAGATTTGCCAAACGGAATTCACACCAACATTGGCGATAGCGGAAACAAACTTTCGGGTGGGCAAAAACAACGATTGTCCATTACACGAGCCGTTTTGAAAAACCCACCGATAATGATTTTGGATGAAGCTACATCGGCATTGGACACTGAAAGCGAAAAATTTGTACAAATCGCACTCGAAAATATGATGCAAAACAGAACTTCAATTGTGATTGCACACCGCCTTTCGACCATTCAAAAAGCGGACAAAATTGTGGTGATGCAAAAAGGAAAAATTGTGGAGCAAGGAACTCACGAAGAATTAATTGCGCTGAATAGAACCTATAACAAATTAGTGACATTGCAGTCTTTTGAATAATCTGACTTAATGGTACGCTGATAAAACGGATTCGCTTTGCGAAGACACAGATTTTGACGGATTTTTAATTTTTAATTCTAAATTTTGATTTAAAAAATGTACCTCAATAACAAAAACATCAAGCTTCCAGAAGACCCTAACACTGTTGTTTGGAAATACTTGGACTTGTCTAAGTTTCTTGATTTGTTGATGTCACAGAAGTTATTTATGTCTCGTTCCGATAAATTTGAAGACCAATATGAAGGTACTTTTAGCGAACCAACTTATGAAGAAATTAAAAAATTATCCATCAACAATCCCGAATTTTTACAATATTACAAATCGCATCGCGAAAAAGTAGCTGTTAGTAGTTGGCATATCAACGAATACGAATCGTTCGCCATGTGGCAAATTTTCACTCAAAACAGCGAAGGTTTAGCCATTCAATCTACGATTGGAAGATTGCAAAACGCACTTATCCCCGAAAAAAAATACGATCAATACATTGGCGAAGTCAACTACATTGATTACAAAAAAGAATACATTCCGTTTGACGATATGTTCTTTCCTTTTTTGTTCAAGCGAAAAAGTTTTCAGTACGAAAGAGAGGTTCGCATCATTTCGGATGTTACCCAAAGCAACATTAAATTGAATGATGGGCTAAAAATAAATGTGGACATCAACCAATTAATCGAAAAAATCTACATTCATCCTAAATCCGAAAACTGGTATAAAAACCTCGTGATTCAATTAGTAAAACAATTGGGTTTTGATTTTACGATAGAAAAATCAGACTTGGAGAGTGATATTTTGATATAAGGTTTAGTGAATTATTTTCCTTTTACTAAACTTTATCAAAAAAAAATAAAAGTATGATTATAAAATAAGCTAGAAAATACCACATAAAAAAACCTAATTTTAGACTGCCCCCAAAAAGTTAGACACTATTTGGGGGTATTTTTATGGAAAGAAAAGTCAAGTATGATTATGCATTTAAGCTTGAATGCGTAAAATTAATTTTAGAAAAACATTACTCTTGTAATTATGTTTCTACACAA
>NZ_JANPFL010000092.1:0-9600 GCF_031423415.1 Flavobacterium sp. | reverse complement strand
TAAAAGAACCTGTTAAATAATCATTACAAACAAATCTTTTAAATTCTTCCGAATATATAGATTGCCACTTTGAACTACTTACTCTTGAATATCTTTCCATATTTTTACACTTTTTTGTAAATCTATTTTAGGACAAGACAGTTCCAAATAGTATACTTTTTCATTATGGCCTAGCAACTTTATGAAGTACTGTAAATACGGTTTGCTAAAGCTAGAAGTAATCTAAAACAAAAAAGCCAAGAATTTTTATGTTCTTGGCTTCTTATATTTTATTTTTTTAACTATTTTCCTCTAAAAGGACGTTCGGGTCATAACCAAAGAGTTTCTTTTTCTTAATGATTTTGGCCACACCAGTAGGCAACATCGTTTCCCAACCTGGTTTACACTGACGAATCATTTTGAGCACTTCACGAGAAAACACTTCTAAGTTTTTAGGATTATAGTTTTCGATATCCACCACTTTACCATTGAATTTAAAGAATTTATACAATTCTTTGATTCGAGGATGTATAATTAGTGTGTCAGATGTTGTAATTACGCCATTTGCGTCTAGCATAGGATATAAATATACTTTCAGATCTCGGTAGAATAGTTTTCCAAAAGCTTCTAAGATCCCACCACTCAAATGGCGATAGTATTTTTCGTCAAAAATTTCTATTAAATTATTAACACCCATTGCCAATCCCATTCGGGCTTTAGTGTATCTTGCAAAATATTCGACCACTTTGTAATATTCCTGAAAATTAGAAATCATCACCGTTTGTCCTAAAGAACAGAGCAATTGCGCCCTATCCATAAAGTCTTTTTCGTCAATTTCACCTTCCGAACGTAAATTAGAAAGCGTTATTTCAAAAATGACCAAAGTGTTCTCTTGAATCACTTTTTGCTCTTTGAGAAACATTTTTAATGATTCCTCATACATATCCATATTTACTTTGGTAACAGGACGAAAACTTCCACGAATGGCAAGGATATTTTTTTTGTACAAGATGGCTGCAGGAAGAATGTTTTTACCTTCTGGGTCGAATATTACCGCATCGGTCATGCCATTTTTTACTAATTGTAAACTCATCAAACGATTGTCAACATTGGCAAACCGCGGTCCAGAAAAGTTGATGGTATCTATTTCTAACTGGTCTTTGTCAAGGTGATCGTATAAATAACGCAGTAAATGTTTAGGGTCATTGTATTTGTAAAAGGCACCATAAATTAGGTTTACACCAAGTATACCAAGCGTTTCTTGTTGCAAACGCACATCGGTTTCCTTGAATCGAATGTGAAGAATAATCTCATTGTATTCTTCTTCGGGTTCCAATTGATATTTGATACCAACCCAACCGTGTCCCTTGAATTGTTTAGCAAAATCAATAGTAGCAACCGTATTTGCAAAACTGAAAAAGATTTTGTTGGGGTGTTTTTTTCTGCTTAAACGTTTTTCAATTAAGCCCGCTTCGTGACTAAGAATTTTTTTGAGACGGCTTTCTGTTACATAGCGACCGTCTTCTTCAACACCGTATATGGCATCACTAAAATCTTTATCATAAGCCGACATCGCTTTTGCAATGGTTCCTGATGAACCTCCTGCTCTAAAAAAATGCCTTACTGTTTCTTGACCAGCACCAATTTCGGAAAAAGTCCCGTAGATGTTTTCGTTCAAATTGATACGAAGGGCTTTATCCTTTAAAGAAGGGATTTGTTCGATGATTTTGTCACCTTTTAATTTAATTTCCGTGTCTCTTTTCATAAAGAAATCGCTGTTTTGATGCAAAGTTAGTAAAAAATGTTTCAAAATGCAGAGATTTATTGCTATTTTTGTACAATTATTAACAAAGGGTATATTTGATGAATATTTATTTTTTAGGAACTGGTACATCTCAAGGAATTCCTGTAATTGGGAGCAATCATTCGGTATGTCAGAGTACCGATTCTAGAGATAAGAGGCTCCGTGTTTCGGTTTGGATTCATTGGGACAATTATTCTTTTCTCATCGATTGTGGCCCCGACTTTAGACAACAAATGCTCCAATCGAATTGTCAAAAAGTAGACGCGATTCTCTATACTCACGAACATTCGGATCACACAGCAGGATTAGATGACATTCGCCCGTTTTTCTTTAAGCAAGGTGATATTCCAATTTATGGTCATCAACGTGTTCTTGGAAATTTAAAAAAACGATTTGATTACATCTTTGAAACGGAGAACAAATATCCCGGTGCGCCTTCTGTAAGACCAATAGAAGTGATCAATAATCAGCCTTTTTCCATTGGAAATAAAACAGCTATTCCTATCAATGTAATGCATGGTAAACTTCAAGTCTTTGGTTATAGAATTGATGATTTTGCTTACTTGACCGATGTAAAAACTATAGAAAAATCTGAAATTGACAAATTGCACAATTTGAAAGTTTTGGTCATTAATGCTTTGCGTGAAGAGCCTCACAATACTCATTTTAATCTGCAAGAAGCATTGGATTTCATCATTTTAATCCAACCAGAAAAAGCCTACCTTACACACATCAGCCACATTATGGGTTTTCATGAGGCAGTACAACAAAAACTTCCTAAAAACGTTTATTTGGCTTACGATAATCTGCAAATTACCATTTAATATTATTTTGAAATGAAAAACTCATTATTACTTTACCTATTTATTATTGTTTTGCTTTTGAATGTTTTTACCTATATGTATTTCAGCAAAGAAGTAGCTTTCGAAAAAGATCAATCTGCAAGAACAGAAGCAAAGTTGAACAAGGATTTAGACGCTGTCAAGACAAAACTGGCTGATGCCACCTATTTTTCATTGGAAAAAAATGAAAATGCCCAGAATTATTTCAATCCTGACAATGCCACAAAGACAATTCAAATAGAAAAACTGATTCCTGTTGTGACCGAAAAATTATTGGATTTAAATACCAATCCTAAAGGGAATCCTTATGTTGGTCAAGATCAAATTGGAGCCAATAAATTCATCATCAATAAAGTAAAAATCTTAAACCATCGTTGGATTATTGCCGATTTTAGTGACGGAGAATATTGGGGTGAAGTACTAATAAAGTATTTTGTCAATGAGGATGAAACAATTTCTTTTGAAACATTTGAATCTTTGTTGTATCAAAAATA
The DNA here is from genome assembly GCF_031423415.1 of Flavobacterium sp. Classification (GTDB taxonomy): domain Bacteria; phylum Bacteroidota; class Bacteroidia; order Flavobacteriales; family Flavobacteriaceae; genus Flavobacterium. The sequence continues at coordinate 6,481 of NZ_JANPFL010000092.1, read as the reverse complement.
ATAGTTTTTTAGAATTCAGCGCTCTTCCGGATGTCAGTCCCTAATAATAAGTTGACCCAAAAAGTAAAATTAAATTATAGCCGATCTAAGACTATTGTGCAAATTAGTATTAGTATTAATAGCTATTATGCAAATAAGTACCTAATCTTTATATTTTAAGAAACAAAGGCGCTAGTACTTCATTAAAATTATTGGGTTTCCAACAAATTAATCTATAAAAAAGTATGAAAAGTAGTTAAAAATATCTCTTTTTAAAATTATTTTTAACATTTTTATTTGTTTAGTAATATAATTATTAGTTAAATTTGACCAATATTATTAATCATAAACCGTTAGCCTATTCTATAGCATTACTTTTTAGAGGAAATTATTCCGAATTTATTATAAACTAAAAGGTATAAGCATGGCTGATAGTAAACTTCCAGACGCTTTATTGGTAAAGAAATACGTTGATGGCGATGAAAATGCCTTGAACGTTTTAATCAATAGACATCAATCCAAAATTTTTGGTTTTATTTATTCAAAAATCTCTGATAGAGATATTTCGAATGATATTTTTCAAGACACCTTTATTAAAGTTATTCGAACTTTAAAATCTAAATCCTATAACGAAGAAGGCAAGTTCTTACCGTGGGTGATGCGAATTGCGCACAATCTGATTATTGACCATTTTCGCAGAAGCAAAAAAATGCCAATGTTCAGAGAAACTGAAGAATTCTCTATTTTCTCTATTATGTCCGATAATTCGCCTACTATAGAAAACAAGATAATTCAAGAACAGGTAGAAGTCGATTTGCGCAAATTAATCGACGAACTTCCAGCCGATCAAAAAGAAGTTTTAATTATGCGTATGTATCAAGATATGAGTTTCAAGGAAATTTCAGAATTGACAGGGGTTAGTATCAATACTGCTTTGGGCAGAATGCGGTACGCTCTAATGAATATGAGAAAAGTTATTAACAAACATCAAATAATTTTAACAAGTTGATACGATACTGTAAATTTTAGCGTTCTAATAAAAAACTATAATTTATTAGTATATGGCAAAAATTTACACTGCAAAAAAATTAGTTACCAATTCAATGAAACCAAAAAAAGAAACCATTTCTTTTTTATTAAATTACTCAAAAGCGTTAAGCGTTTTAAAAGTAAATAATAAAAGTTTCGAGATTATAGCTAATTAATAAAACGTCCCGAAATTATCGGGACGTTTTTTTATAGTATTCATCCAAAACTGATTTTTTGCCGACCATTTTTGTGATAATATCCTTTTCTAAATCCCAACCTCGAGCTGGAGAATATTCACGCCCGTACCAAATCATTTGAAGATGTAAATCGTTCCAAGTTTCCTCTGGAAAAATTCGTTTCGCATCTTTTTCGGTTTGGACAACATTTTTTCCATTAGACAAATTCCATCGGTACATCAATCTATGAATGTGCGTATCGACCGGAAAAGCTGGCACACCAAAAGCTTGTGACATCACCACACTCGCCGTTTTATGCCCTACCGCTGGCAATTCTTCCAAACTCTCAAAACTTTGCGGCACTTTTCCACCGTGTTTATCAATCAAAATATGCGATAAACCGTGAATCCCTTTCGATTTCATTGGCGACAAACCACAAGGACGAATGATTTCTTTGATTTCTTCAACCGACATTTTTATCATATCGTAGGGATTATCGGCTTTCGCAAAAAGCAAAGGCGTAATCTGATTCACACGAACATCCGTACATTGTGCCGAAAGCAAAACGGCGATGAGCAGCGTATAAGGATCTTTGTGGTTCAGCGGAATCGGAATCTCGGGATATAATTCTTTTAACGTATTTATAACAAACGTTACCCGTTCTTGTTTGGTCATTTTTCACTAAATTTGAATTGTAAAATTACTACAATTTTTATAATGTGCCTAATCCAGCTTTCCGTTTCAACGCCTCATTTTTGCAGCTTTTTTTCTAAGCAATAGCAAGAGCTTCCTTTGGTCGCTTTGCTATTTCAAGAAAAATTAACTTCAAAAACTGCGGGGTTTTCACTGCAATTTGGGGCAAAACAACCAACACCTAAAACCTAAAAACCAACACCCAACACCCAAGACCCAATTATGACAACATTAAAAAAAGGAGACAAAGCTCCCAGTTTTTCAGGACTAGACCAAGACGGAATTCCACACAAATTAGCCGATTATGAAGGAAAAAAACTAGTAGTTTTCTTTTATCCAAAAGCGAACACCCCAGGTTGCACCGCCGAAGCCTGCGATTTAAGAGATAATTTCGAACGTTTTAAGGCTAATAATTACGAACTTTTGGGCGTCAGTGCCGATGGCGCAAAAGCGCAAGCCAAGTTCAAGGATAAATACAGTTTTCCGTTTCCATTATTGGCAGACGAAGACAAATCGGTTATTCAAGCCTTCGGAGTTTGGGGACCAAAAAAGTTTATGGGAAAGGAATATGACGGCATTCACAGAACCACCTTCATCGTCGATGAAAACGGAATTATTGATGAAATAATATCCGATGTAAAAACCAAAGAGCACGCAGCTCAGATTTTGAAGTAATTACAACTGATGCAAAAAACGCCAAGAAAAAAACCTTTTTTTTGGCGTTTTTGTTGTTTAAAAAATACTTCTTTTGATTGTCCGCAATTACCCCTAATAGCATTCAATTCAATATGATGCACAATTTTTTATTCCAAACCACCATCCTACTATCGTCTTAAAAAATGCTTTCAATTTAAAATTCACTTGTTTAAACTTGAATTGAATATTGAACGGTGAAGTTTAAAAACAATTCAAGAAAACGAAGTTAAATTTGTAATTATATAGAATGGATTTTTGGTAAATCTCGAAGGAACATTTGATGTGCAAACTTCCTTTATTTTTTAATCGTTTAAGCCCCTATTTGTGTAAAAAGTTTTTTTTGTAAAATAGTTTTTGTAAAACAAAAAAAGGTTCCTATATTTGCAACCGCATTGAGAAATCGAATGCACTTTATTGGAGAAATGGCAGAGCGGTCGAATGCGGCAGTCTTGAAAACTGTTGACTGTAACAGGTCCGGGGGTTCGAATCCCTCTTTCTCCGCTTAATTAAAACCCTAACCACTGTTAATCAGTAAGTTAGGGTTTTTTATTTTGATATTTTCCCAGCATCTTCCCAACAATAAAATTAAAATTTATTTACAATAGAATACAATCCTTTTGAGCTGTTTTTAGCTTGTAAATTCCATTCTTGATACAATGGAAGCATTTCACAGAAAACATCGTTATACGGCTTCGCATAGCCCTCTTTTATCATAATTTCGTTTAAAACTCTACCATCATTTAGAATTAAATATCCTAAATGCCTTCCGTATTTATCAACTAAATTATTTTCTTCCTGTACTAATATGCAAACATCCCCCAAATTAACTTGATCCTTTAAAAAATTAAAAGATAAAAAACCTAATTTGATTAACAAAGCAGCTGGAATTTGCAACTCTTTTTCATCCTTTTTTATCTTATTACAATAGTTAATCTCCGGTGCATCTATTCCATATAATCTCACTTCAAATTCCTTTTTAGAAATAATATCTTTTAAAATAATACCATCCCCATCAACAAATTTTACTATTTCTAGAAGGTTTTTTTGCCTTGTCATTTCTTTAGCACCAAATTGCATCATATTGCGTTTTTTATGTTGTTGTTTATCAGCGTTTTATGGTGTAAACTTACAATAAATTTTTAATAATAAAAACAATTAAAACGTAAGCTTATGGCTAGACAGAAAGGACATATCAAATATGTCGGGACGTTAGGTGAAGTTCGTCACTTCAAAATTAAAGGTAACGAAGGTTATTTTGCAGGTCTAAAAGGTGGACCAACTGCGGAACAAGTAAAAACTGCACCTGGTTTTATTCGTACTCGTGAGAATATGTCCGAATTTGCGGCTTGTGCCAATGCAGGTAAATCTGTTAGAATTGGATTATCATCATTGATGAAACAAATGTCAGACAGTCAATTGACTGGACGACTTACAGCAATTATGAAAAAAATCAATATTGAGGATGGTTCTGAAGCTAGAGGGCAAAGAGCTGTTTTAGTATCTCAACAACCACAGTATTTAAAAGGGTTGGATTTCAATCGTAATATTTCGTTTAATGGAGTATTTAATGCACCATCAACATTAACTGGTACAGTTGACAGAAACGAAAGTACATTTAGTGTTCCAGAATTCAATCCGCTTACAAATATGAACATTCCTTCTGGAGCTTCACATTTTAGAATTATCAACGCTTTGTCTGTTGTTTCGGATACTATATTTAATGCTGCCACTGGATCTTATGAACCTGCTGAACCTGCGTTAAATGAAATTTCAAACATCGCTTATTCGGATTATACCCCTGTAAATGCAGTAACCCCATTGATAGAAGTTACAGCTTCATTGCCTGGTGCGCCAACAATGACTGCGAATGTGGCTGTTTTGGGTAGTATTGGAATAGAGTTTTATCAAGAAGTAAGCGGAATTTTCTACTTATTCAATGCTGGTAACGCATTAAAAGTCCAAGAGGTATTATAAAAAAGACCATCAGTTTGCAAGTTTGCAAAGTCTGCATTATTGCAAAGTAAGCCCTTTCGAAAGAGAGGGTTTTTTATTTTGCACCCATTTCTCTATAATGTGCAATCATATAGGGGTTATGGTGCATTTAAGTGCGGAATAAGTATTAGTCAATCTATTCGTAATTATGATACAATATAATCAGTCCTATATCAATCTTCCATTTGATAATTTGGTAAAATTCGGTATGGTGTCGGATTAAAAATGAGGTTATCGCTTTACTTTTTTCCATTAAATTTTTGAAAAGAAAAAAAGAAAAAAAAGAAAGTCGTCGTAATAGTGGAGGTTTCAAAAGAAGTCAAGTTTTTTTGAAAAAATACTACCCGATATATTATCGGAAATTTGGGCGTGAAAACGGAAATGAATGTTGTTGCGAAACGGTATGGGTGGAGATTTTTTCAAAAACCCGTAGGGCTTGAACTTTACTTTTTGAAACCGTAACTTAAATTTACTTTCTTTTTTTTATTTTTTTTGTAGCAGAATGTTTCTTGATTGGGTTTCTCGGGGATGCTTCTTTTGAAAACGGCAATCAAACACCCCCAAGCACCGCAAGGAATGGAGCTAAAATGTAGCGATAGCGGAATTATAGCGGAATGTATGAGGAGCGAAGAGGCGGTGTTGCGGCAATCGAACAGCCACGCTAGACCGAGAACGAAACGTAGCTTAAGCGAAGTGTAGTGAAGGGATAGCAGCGTGTAACGGCGGGGAAAAAATATAAGTCAGCCTTTTGGCGTTCCTTGATTTAGGGCAAAGTGAAGTTTTTACTGAACGGTGCTAACCCCGATGGCTGTGCGAAGGAGCAACCGCTGAAAATACTGAGGGCGGCAGACATAATACGGCTGGAATGTAGAGAAAGGAAAGAGAGAGCTTTCAGCGTAATGAAATGGAGCGTTAAGCGAACGAATGACTGTAACGAAATGAAGCGGTATTGTGGATGCATAAGCCCGACCGAACGAAGGGTAGAGACCGTGTGAAGATGAGGAACGAACAGCGGAAAAAATATAGCTGCTTATTTTCAAGCTGCTATATTTTTTGTGCTGTGAAGTGTCTGTGGAACGGAGGGAAACCTGATAATTGAATTGAAATAATAGATTACCTAATTACCAAAAATGTTCTTATGAAAATTTAAGGTTGACCGACTGGAACAGCCGAACGGAACAAAGGGAACGACCGAAGAGAGACCGCTTGATTGCCCGTGTTGTTGATACCGTAAATGTTGAATGGTGTCTTATGCTAATTTAGAACGAACTCTAAACAATGGTTTTTCAATAATACTTTAAAATAGAATACTGCAAATAAATTATTCCTTTTTATTTTCTAAAAGACCTGCAAAATTAATTGTAGGTAAAATAATAGGATTTAATCCTGCATTAATTGTAACGGTAGAAATGTACGCTCTAATAAAAGGGAATAATATAGCTGGTGCATTAATAGATACAAAAGTACTTTCTAAAAAACTTTTAGAGATTGCATCATCAGAAGAAAAATAACCAATAAAATTACATCTAATATTAGTATCATCTTCTTTACTTGATATTTCTAATATTAAATTTAATTCAAACTCGTTATCAGCTGTTGCGTTTTTCCTTGCTTTTTTATCGATATTTAAATTAACATCGGTAGGCAATTTGCCGTTAATATACTCGTCGGAAGCATTAAAAACAAGCTCAATACATTTATACCCTTTAAATGAAATTTTTGCAGGTGTATTTTCGTTATTTTCCATATTGCGAAGTTAAAAAAAAACCCGCATATTTAGACTGCCCCCAAAAAGTTAGACACTATTTGGGGGTATTTTTATGGAAAGAAAAGTCAAGTATGATTATGCATTTAAGCTTGAATGCGTAAAATTAATTTTAGAAAAACATTACTCTTGTAATTATGTTTCTACACAA
>NZ_JANPFL010000091.1:0-1423 GCF_031423415.1 Flavobacterium sp. | reverse complement strand
TTCAAAAAACGACTTGTTAAAAAACGACTTAAATTCCTGAAAAACGACTTTAAATATTAAATTTTCAATAGATTTATTTATAAAATAATAAAATCATGTTTATTTAAAAATTATTATTTAAAAGTATGAACTAGATTTTTTATTTTTAACCTGGATTACGCATCAGGAATCGTTGTGAAACAATATTTTTCAATAAAATCAAATGCTCACGAAATTTTTTGAATAAAATCTATGTTATATTTCAAAATTTAAAAAATGAGACATCGAAGATAGATAAATTCCAAAAAACAATAACAAATTATAAATAAAGTGTATAAATCTGCCACAGCGGATGAAGTTGAGTAGATTATTACTGCGTAATCTGGGATTATTTAACTTCTGTAAATGACGGAAACGTTTATAAAACCTATTCAGAAATTCTGACTGTAGGTGTCATTTTGATTACAGAACAACTTACATAAAAGGAGCAATTGTTATCGAAATATTACCTTTCAAGGTGGGCGATGCTCTTTTTTTTCAAGGAATAAAAAACTATTTAGCAATTGCTAATTTGACCTACAAATATGCAATTTCCACCGATTTGCAAAGTCATCTAGAAGCAGTTTACGGCAGTTCGCTGCAAGAATTTATTAACGATTGGGTTTACGGGCAAGGCTACCCGAGTTACTGCCTAACCAGTCAAAAAATTTCTGATGCTCAAACTAAATTTCAAGTTTTTACAAAATAAACAATCAAACCCAAATTTTACTTATTTTGAAATGCCAGTCTCAATTCGTGTTTTGGAGACAGAAGGTCAAGTTCAAATTTTATATAGAAAACATTCCTTTTGATGTAGTTTTTATAATTTTTTATCCAAACAAGCACTTAATTTCTAAGGGAAACATTAATAATGTACTAGCACCAGCTTTGGCAAATGAAAATTTCGATTTGAATGAAAATATTGTTGTTGCACCTAATCCAACCAACGATTTTGTTAATATTATTGTGCCAAGTTTTGTTAAAATCGAAAGAATATCAAATTACAACACTTTAGGTCAAAAAGTTACAGAAAGCACTACTGGAACCGTTTTGTAAATGATATATCAAACGGAATTTAAAATTTAGAAGTTAATACTTCGGGAGTAATGATTCATAAAAAATTCATAAAAAACCAAAACCTTTAACAGATGTAGTATAAATTAAGGCGAAAACCTTACTTTTGCTTTTTAAAAAGAAATTAAAAACAATTAATGGGAACACTTATTCAAATTGCACAATTAATTTTGTGCTTGTCATTTTTAGTAATACTTCACGAACTAGGTCATTTTATACCAGCTAAATATTTCAAAACCAAAATAGATAAATTTTATTTATTCTTCGATCCATGGTTTTCGTTATTCAAAACCAAAATTGGCGAAACCGAATATGGAATTGGTTGGTTGCC
>NZ_JANPFL010000090.1:0-25323 GCF_031423415.1 Flavobacterium sp. | reverse complement strand
CATTTCCTTGAGATTGCTTACTAATTTGTATGTTCCTAAAATGTCGTGTGAATCTTCATCACGATTTGGAATTGGTGTTTCGGTTTGAATGATACTTTTGGCTTCTTCTATTTCAAATATAGTTCCTTCAATATAATTTGAAAAATAAGCTTCGAAGAAAGCAAAATTTCTAAATGCATTGTTTTCTGTATTTACATCTTGGCGGTCTTTGTAGGGCTGTTGTTGCAATTCTACAAACAGTTTTTCAAATAATTCTAAACGATGTTTATCATAGGGATTTCCTAAAGCTCTTGCTACCGCCGTTGGTGAAGTAAGTATTTTAGAAGGTTTAGTTGTTAGCAAAGCACTGATTAGTTTGTTTAGTTTTTCAAACTCCGATTGCATTCCTAATTTTTCTGCTATTTCTCTTGCCTTGTCTCTGAATTGATTTAGTCCCGCTTCTCCTTTTACTTGTACTATTTGTTCTAGTTTACTTTCAATTTCTGGTAACGTAAGTGTTTTAGAAGTTGGCCCTATTTGGCGTGAAGATTGCAAATTCTCTAATAAAGCTCTTTCTTGTTGTGATACAAATAATTCTCCAGAAAATGGGTTATCTCCTTCGATTGCAGGCATTCCTTCCATGAAACGGATTGTTATTCCAGGAAGTTCAATTTTTTTGGTATAGGTGTAGGTAACAAATATTTGATTTGCCGATGTAGGTTTGAATTCTAAAGCAGAACGATGACTTAATACTGATCCTGGATATAGTTTCCCTAAAATGGTAAAGATGTTTCTTCTAATGATTACTTCATCAGCTTCATTAAAATTGGATGTATAAATTCGAGGTGCAATTTTTCTTATTTTATCTTCCTTTTCAAGCTTACTTAACTGACGGTTTAAAGCACTATCACTTGTTGCAAAAATGATTTCCTGAAGGTGTATTGGGATGATATTTTCCATTATAAAAGCTTTTACTTCTCAAAAGTACCCCTATTTTTCCATTAAAAGCTTATTTTAATCAAAAATTTTCCATTATAAACGCAATTTTTATTTCATTTATTTTCCACTAAAAGCATTTATCACCATTAAAAAGAGTTCTATTTTCCATTAAAAAACAGTTTTTGGTAATTATTTTCCAGTATACATTATGTTATGTAATTTAAAATATAGAAACAAAATTTAAAGTATATGCAACATTAGTTCTTTATTTTATTTATCTAATGTTTACAAAAAATTCAGAGCTTCTAGCTACACAAACTCCGTTTTTAATAATAAAACATTCTACCCAATGTAATCCAGAAAAAGCTGTCGCATCCCTATAAATTAAACCACCTTTTCCAGCAGTTTTAGCTTTAAAAATGCCACCTCTCAAACAATTTCCAGTTGCAGCTTCTTCGCCATTATTAACAACTTGCCAATAGACATCGTAAGGTTTAGGAACATTTGTATCCATTGCATTGAAAGTGACAAAGCATCGTTTCGGTAATACTGAAGAAGTTGTTAGGTTTTTTCTTTTATTACCATCTGTTACATCTGTGTAAACACCAGAAATATTGCAATAATAACCTAAGTTTAAATTCCAAATAGGTTTTTGTCTATGAGAGACCGAAAGCATTTGAGCAGAATAATTTACTGGTTTAAAATTTTCAGTGATCAATTCATCATATCCTAAGTTTCTTACTGCTTCGTTTACAGTCCTAGTGCCTATTATATTTTTTAATACTCTGTAAGCATTTGAAGGATCCATATTTTGTAATGCCCCAAAATCAGATTTTGCCTTTTCTAACCATGAAAAGAAATTATCTTGTTTTTGTTTTTCATTTGGCCATTTATCCGCAAAATTTTCGTCATCCTCATTTACTGGATTACCAATCCACCAAATATCTCTCCCATGTTTTGCACTATATACTTCTTTCATGTGTAAGTGCATTGTGTTTAGAATATTATTTAAAGCATTAATGACATTAGTTTCTTTTTGATATGCCTTGGCTGCCAATGTTGTCAGAATGATAGAAATAGGTTTGTCATCATCGCCACCAAACATAATGTCTCTATGCCTTTTTAGTATTTGAACTACTCTAATTAAAGGTGCTTTTTCTTTTTTATATTCTGGTAAAGGAGTAACACTCTCTCTTAATAAAACTGATTTAAGAGTGTTTATATTACTTCTTTCTTTAAACCAAGCCGCATAACCAAAAGGATTACTTTTTAACCAATAATTAGGGTCTATTTCCGAATGATAGTTTTCTTCTCTTCTGTCTGTTATACGAACAGAAATATTTTCTAAATCAGTTTTATCTAATTTATTATATGATCTTTCACTTAAATTTACATGATTGTTATTACCTACTAAAGCCGGAAGTATATCCAAGTGGAATTTGTCACCTGCGTAGATTAGTGTCCAGCAACGATTACCTTCTTCATCAAGCATTCTTTTATAATTATCATTGTTGTCAATGAGTTGATTTTTTACAGCATGCTTTAAATGAATTTGAGCCCAATTATTAATTTTCCCTGTTAGACGACATACTAAATCCACATCAAGTTCATCATCTTCCATTATTGGTCTAATCATTGTGTCTAATAAGAATGAACCTTGTGGTAAAATTTCGGGTTTATAAACACTTAATTTTGAACCATCCTTAGAAAGTTGATTGGCAACAGCTGTATATTTTTGTACTACTAATTCATGCTGTGCTTGTGTAATATCCAAAACTTGCGCAATATTTTCTAGTAAGTCGTTTAATTTGTTTGGTTTGTTAGTTAATTCAAACATAGTTATTGGTTTTTAATTTCTATAGTTTTACTGAATCCATTATTAGTTGAGTTTTGGTCATATATGATTAAAGATAAGTCTGCTTTTTCCATCCAAACTCTTCCTGTTTCGATAGCACACGAATTTGGCATAACTGGAAAAACATGAATTGAATTATTCATTGAATATTGAAGTTTAATTTTACTATATGCGTTTCTTACTTGATTTTTAAAATTAATAAGTGTTTGTCTGTTTTTTAAAACATTCCGATTTGGACTAGCAACAGTAATTTTCCAAATTGAAACATCATTACCTAAAGTATTGAATATTCTATCGTCAGTTACATTATCACTTAAGCTAATTACTAATACCGCATTTGAAAGAATTTCAGTAGGTTCTATTAAATTTACTTCTATTGAATCCTCTTCATTGCTCCATTTCCAAGATTGTTTAGGTTCTCTATGAAACTGGTATATTTCGCTAATTGATAATTCAGGGATTAATGTCCCCAATTTAATCAGCAATGGTTGAGGTGCTAGAGCAAAAACTGAAAAATGAGGTTTTTTCTCTTGATTTATTAATGGTTTAATATGTTGTTTTACCATTTCCTCTAGCTGATTAGAATGTATTTCCCAATAACCTGCTTTATTGTCCTTTATTGCCAAATTTGAAGTTCCAAGTTGAATAATATTATCACTAACTGGATAATAATCTGGAAGAATTGCATGTATGCAATCTTCAAATTTAACAATAGGTTCGAATGATCCAATCTTTGATGTAAAAGAAACGATTTGGCTCTTTTTATCTGGCGTTAAACTAGTTAAGAGTTCTATATTTCTTTCCTGCTTTATTTTCATTTCAGTCAATGACTTTCTTGTATGACTCTCTACTTCACGTTTATCAATTCTACGGTGGCATTCGTCGCAAAGGAGTAATAAATTATCAAAGTTAGTTTCAAGTTGTTGTGACAAAATAACATCACCACGAGGTCCATCTTCACTTGCTGCTACAATGTGTGATATATATGATTTATTTAAATCTTTTTGCATTAAACTATCTTTCCAGAGAGGTATATTGCAGCCATCGTATTGACATCTTCCTCCAGATTTTACCCAAAGTTTTCTAGCAACACCTTGAGGTATTGCTTTTCTTGCTCTTACAACTAGTTTTTTATTCATTTCAATAACATTTATTAATTTATTACTGCAAAGTTATAGAGTAACTGTGCATTATGTGTGCACAGTGTTTAAAAATATATAGAGTTATGTTTATATGTTATTATATAGAAAATTAATTTCCTGAAGTTTGTTTATTGAAATTTTCTATGATATTAAATATATTAGTAGATTGTTCTTCATTAAAAACACCATCAATTCCTAGACTGTGGTAGTTTTTAAAAGGAGAATCGTATAATTTTGCCGGATCAATTTTACCATTATTTGTAAGGAACAATTTAATGGTATCTAGAAATTGAATTTGAACTGCTGTTAATTGGTATTTGTTAATGAAGTCTGCAAAAGCTGCATTAACTTTTTCTGAAGACAAACCAATTAAACCCACTATAAAATCTACTAAATCTAGACGATGTCCAATTTCTTTTTCAACTTGTTCTTTTTGGATTTTATTTGAAAAAAGTATTGCTTCTAAAGATTTTAATTCTTCTTCTGTAATTGTCTCTCCATTTTGTATTCTACTAATAGTAATGTTGTTTTTGTTTTCTCTTATAATCTCTTCTAAACGATGTTTGTTGTTAGCAAAAGGATTACCAAATGGCTCACGGTCTCCTTCTCCGAAAATTGTAGTTACAATTTGCTCTTCGAGAATTGCATCTTCAAAATTTGTTGTCACATATTTTTGATCTACAGGGTCAATATATTTTACCAGTTCACGAATGCCAGCACGGATTTTTTCTAAATGATTTAATCCATTCTTTTTCCAAAAATCTTCATTTAATGGCAGCTTTACTAACTCTTCTTTGTGTTTGATTTCTGGTATAGTGGTTTTCTTCAGTAGTTTCTTTGAGATTATGGCTACTTTTGTTATTGGTACATTTAATGTTGCTAAAAACTCTTCTGTATTGGGTGTCTCAATTCTTTTTAGCATTAACGTGTACATTATTTTGTCGTAAAAACGAGCCAAATCAGAATCATCTTTAGTTGGTCTTACTAATGGAGCCAAAATATCTAAAATGGTTTTACAGTCTTTTTTATCTAAATGGTTCCAGACTTCTCTATTAGAAAAATCCATTACTTTTTCGATTTTCATCCTAACATCGAAACGTTCTTTGTTTAATTCAATAATGGAATTGTGAAGTTCATTCAATAATCGTTCACTGTATTCTTGTAGTTCACTATCGTTTTTAAAATTATCTTCTTTTAAGTATAAAGCCAATTGTAATTTTAAACCAAAAACAATTTCCGTTAAACTTTTTTGAGATTCTGTTTCAATACCATTTGGGTTTTCTCTGAAGAATTCGAAATTACCATACAAATCAAATATCAGAAAGTTTTCTTTGTCTTGACCTTCCCCGAATAAGTTTGGACGTAAACGAGAACCTCTACCAATCATTTGCCAAAATTTAGCATAGGACTTGACAGGTTTGTAAAACATTAAATTCACACAACTTGGTGCATCTATTCCAGTGTCCATCATATCTACTGAAATTGCTATTTGTGGTAATCTTTCTTTTTCTTCGTCGCAAAAACGTTGAATAAATTCTTCTGCTTTTGGTTCTCCGTGGGTTATTACTTTTACATAATCATTTCCATAACGTTCTGGATCTAATTCCAGAAACATATCTTTTAAAAATTGTGCATGTTTTTTATTTCGGGCAAAAATTATCGTTTTTCCTATTTCATCGCCACCTCTTTTTTTAATTCCATTATCAACTAAAAATTTAAGTGTTTTCAGTGCGGTATCTTTATTGAATAGCCAATCGTTTAATTCGCTTGACGGAATGACTTCTTGACCTGTTGCCTTTTCACCATCTAAAATCTCGTCTTCAAATTCCTCTTTTTCTTCCTCTGACAGTTCATCGTAATGAATGCCACTTCTTAAGAATTTAGTAGGTAGTTCAATTGTATTATAAGGAACTAAATGTTTTTTTGCGACTGCTTCCTCAAAAGTATAAGCGTCAGTAGGTGTTTTATCTGCTAAGCCAAAGATAGAATACGTGTTTTTGTCAATACTGTTTTTAGGTGTTGCTGTTAATCCTAAAAATAGTGCATCAAAATAATCAAATATCGCTTGGTATTTTTTATAAATGGAACGGTGTGCTTCATCTATAATGATTAAATCAAAATGACCTACACCATAAAAACGTTTGTCTTTTTCTTTGGAGCCATCTATTAATCCCATCATGGTAGGGTAAGTTGAAAAAGCAATACGAGCTTCAATATTGTCTTTTTCTTTTAATAAATTCACACAAGAATGTTCGGGCATTAATTTTACAAAGTTATTTTTAGCCTGACTTACTAAACTTTTTCTGTCGGCTAAAAACAAAATCCTTTTTGCCCAATTGGCTTCTAATAATAACTTTGATAATGCTATACTAATACGTGTTTTTCCTGTTCCTGTAGCTAAAACTAATAAAGCAGCTCTATGTGTTCCAATTAATTTGTCGGTTGACTTATCGTTACCTGCAAAATGTTCGGCTACTGACCTGATGGCTCTGAATTGATATCCTCTATCGGTTATTGTAGTATCTATTGGTCTTTCTCTAATGTCTTCTCGATTTTCTCTTCGGAACATTAGTGTTTGTAGTTCCTTTTTGGTGTAAAAACCATGAACTATTCTTGATTTTTTATAGAATTGATCGTCCCATAAATAGGTTTCAAATCCGTTTGAATAATACATTACCGGACGACGACCGTACATTTTTTCTAAGCAATCTGCATACAATTGAGCTTGATTTTCACCTTTGCTTGCATTTTCCATTGTCTTTTTTGCTTCGACTACTGCTAACGGTAAACCATCATCATCCCAAAGCACATAATCAACATAACCTGTTTCAGAGGTGTTTGTTGAACTAGGCATGAATTGTACTTTGAATTCTTTGTCTTTACTTCCTGATAAATCCCAGCCTGCTTCACGAAGCGTAACATCAATAAAATATTTACGTGTTTCGTATTCATTACGTGGATGATTTGTTGAATCGGCTGTATTTGCTTCTTTTTTGTTAACCTCAATTTGTGCTTGTAAAGCTTCTATTTGTTTTTTAAACAGTTCATTTTGTATTGCTAAAGCTGCGTTTTTTTCAGCTTCTTGCTCCAGTTTTGATTTGAACTTGCCTAAATCCGTTTCAAATTTATCTTGTACTTTTTTATAGTCTTTTTTGGAAAGCGCTTCTTGTCCCTCAGTTGGAATGCATTCCCAATTGAACATTGGAATCGTGCCTAAAGTATTCTTTGCATACGATTGTGCAAACCATCTTGAGAAATAGAAAAGGTTTTCTATTATTTTTTCAGCATCTGTTTTGGTGACTGGTTTGTTGTGGATTGCTAAATTACCCGCTTTTCGAATTAAATCGATTTCACTGTATAATTTATGCGGAAATTGTTCTTGAAACTCTCTTTGTTTCATTAAAGAGTTTAAAGAAGTGTCATAAGGCAAAGTTAACTCTTCGTCATTTGCAAACATCCAATTTATAGCCAGCTCTAATGCCATACGAGCATAGGTCAATGAAGTACGAGGATCTGTAACCACAAATTGTTCTGCTTTTACACTTCTTTGGTGAAAGTCAGCCCATTCTTCTGCTAAAAATTGAAAATTTGTTTTCATTAGACTAAGATACTAATGTGTTTTGAAACTATTCCATTTTGTCTTGAATTTTCCTGCCAAAACAACTTCTAAGAAGTATAAATCATAATCATTAGTAACTGGAACTAAAACTACTTTATAATTTTGAATGATTGTTTTTGCCGGCAGCATGTCTTCACTTGTAACTGTTTTTCTAGTAATTTCTATCTTCTTTTGCTTTGTTTTTAAATAAGCAAGACTGCATTGGTTATGGTTTTTTCCAAAAGTATGTTGTCTTAATCGTCGAAATACAGTTCTGCTAATTCCAACATACACTGGAATTACTTTACCGCTTTGTTCTTCTCCAAAAATATATAAACCCTTGAATTCATTTGACTCATTTGGAGTATACCCTAATTCTTCAAATTGCTTTTTGTTTCGGATTATTTTTCCGTTGATTTCTGAATATAATTCAACAACTCTTTTAGCGTTTTTGCTATTCAGGTTTACTATAATTTTTTCTGCTATTTCATCAGCGTAACTTAATAAAACATTTAAATTCTTTGGATACAATTCTTCTTTATAATTTACCATAGTCTTATTAACTCATCTATTTTAAAATCGTTCCAAAATACTTCGTAAATAGTTATCATTCGTGAAGTTATTGCTCTAAAATGATTTTCTACTTTGTCATCCTTAATTCGGTCATCAATATTTTGCCAATATTCCCAATCGCCATTTACAAAAGATATTTTTCTTTTTTCTTCTTCTGTAAGTCTAACTTTTGGGGAATGTGAATGACTTTCACTTCTGTTTTGCTCCAGGGATAAAGCGCGAAAATTTCCGTTTGAATTATTCCAGTCGCGAATACTTCGATTACAACATACCATTCGATAAACCCATTCACTTGGATAGATGTGATCCCAATCCCAAGGAACATTTGTATCCTCTAAATCATCCATTTGGTTGTAATTACCAAAGGAGGTGTTTATATATTCTCTTTGTGCTAATAAAATTAGTTGTCTATTGTATTGAATTTTACCTATAAAATTCCAGAAATATTCATTTGCTTTAGGAAAATCATATTCTTGTGATTTGACATCATTGTAATATTGTATGATTCTTTCACCAACGCCACTTTCTAAAAGTCCCCATCTATCTTCATCTTCTTTTATAAACCTGTTTTCTACTTCCGATTGTAGATAATATTCTCTCAACAATTCTGGCTTAATCAAAAAGTGAATTCCGTCGATATCGTTCCACCATAATAATTCATTAAGTGGTTCATCCCAAAAGTTTGAATTTGTTATTTTTTCATTCCATAATTTAGGAAGATTGTCAAAACCAAACCAAGCAAATGTCATTAGTTTACCAACCATTTTCAATTTAACTTGATTGTTTAATTCCACTTTGTGGCTATGCAACCAATATACAAAAAACAAGAACAAATCTTGATTACTTTTTATAAACTGTTTGATAATGACTGGAGGAACTTCACCCTCAAACAAATCGTTGTCTTTGCAAGATAAAATTTCTATGGCTTGTTGGAATAACTTTTTTAATTGTTCGGATTGAAAGAGATTTTTTAAACCCTCTTTGAAATCTTCATTTTTTATTCTTCGTTGAAAATCTCTAACATTAATTTTCTTTATAAAATGATTCTCATCCAAATCAGATGCTACTATTCTAGAAGCTAAAGAAAGTACTTGCGTAGGAGCAATAAATTCTAAATTCATATTTTCCATTAAGTCTTTAATGTCTGGAAATATGGCTTTGTAAATGGAATAAATTAAATCATCACCTGTTAACGTTGTACCTGACGAGTTTATCCTTACAAACAGTGTAGGATTTTCGGATTCGTTTTCCTCATTTAAAACTTCATGTTCAATTATATTTGATTTAATATTAATTGATTTTGATTTTTGTACCGTGTTCCAAATACTTTCGAGGTCTTGTTTTAATTCTGTATTTAATAACCTTATGAATGCTTCTTTATCTTCAAAACTACCTCTTAGGGTTTTAAAATAATCGGGTAAATGTTGCTGTGCTTTTGCAATTACCTCATCCGTAGAATTCGATTCTATAAAAAAAGCTAATGGTAATGGAAACCAAGCATCAAAAGGAAAAGTTGTGGTGTTTTTAAAAGTAGTGTAACCGCCACTATTATCTTTGTGTTTTTGAAATACTTCAAGTGCCTTAAGTCTATCGGAAACGCTTAAGGCTTTATTGTTTTCTCGATGTTGATAGCCCCAAGGATGTGAACGAGTTGTAAGACGCACTAGAAATTTACTATTGTCTGGTTTGTTTTCTGGTTTAATATCCAACCAAACCATAGGTAATTCTCCTTTTATAGACCAAGCTGTGGTAGCATTATTTGCATGATAAGGATTGAAATGCCCTAAGAATATGGAAGTAGCTCTTTGTTGGCCATCCATTAAGTGCAATTTGTTACTGGTTTTTGAAAACAAAAAAGAACCGATAGGATAACCTCTCAAAATAGAATCCCATAAATCTTCTATTTGTTTTGGTTTCCAAACAAAGCCTCTTTGAATAGAAGGCAATTCTACTACTGATGTTTTCGCCTCTAATTGCCAATTGGCTATTTCTTGAAGTAAAAAAGTTTCTTTCAATTCTTAGTATTTAATTATTTACACTAATTCACCTTTAAACGCTTTTTGCAATAAGCAATTGAACAAATCTTCACTTTCTTTGAGTTCTTGTTTTGCTAACTCTTTTTGTTTTTCGATTAAAGTAATTTTTTCAGCATACTCATTTTGTAAACTAAGAGGTGGCTCAAGAAACTTAATTTTCTTCAATGCTACTATTTTTAATTCTGCAAAAGTTGTTCCTGACGCAATTTTACTATAGTTTTTATAAAATAACTCCTTTAAAAATGTTTTTAAATAGAAACTATTGATTTTCAAATGGTCTATTTTTATCCATAATACTCGTCCATCTTTAAAATAGAATGGGTCATTATTGTTTACTCTTAAAATTCTTCCATCAGGACAAATTGAGGGCATTAATAAATCACCAATTTTAGGAACACCTGTTTCTTTTTTTAAATTTTCATAATGTTCTTTCAAAATAAACAACTCGGATTTAATGGATTTGTTAGTACTTAATTCACCAATTTCTTTGCCTCGATAAAAGGGAATACCTTCTTCAACAAGTTCATCAACAAAAACTCGTCTACTGGAACCTATATCACAAATGTCTCCTAACTTTTTTGATTTCCAACCTTTTGAGTTTTTTACTGGATCTCCAAACATATCAAAGAAAATAGATTGCCCCAAAGCATCGTATTCTTTTATCAATTGCTCTGTTTTGTTTCGTAAAGCAGCTGCATCGTCAAGAATTTGAACTATTTTTTTTTGGGTTTCTAATGATGGTAGAGGGATAGAAATAT
This sequence comes from Flavobacterium sp., assembly GCF_031423415.1. Classification (GTDB taxonomy): domain Bacteria; phylum Bacteroidota; class Bacteroidia; order Flavobacteriales; family Flavobacteriaceae; genus Flavobacterium. The sequence goes on along the minus strand of NZ_JANPFL010000090.1, from coordinate 14,443 downwards.
TTGAAATATAACCTTTTGATATATGTTTCAATCCCGCACCTTTAAAGCCCTCCTCTAAAATATGAATGTTACCAGACAAGTAATGATAAACATACTTTGAAAAAATGATTTTGTCATCTTTTGGTTGTGCAACTAAACAATCTGTAGATACAGCAAATTTATTTGAACTAAAATGAACACTTGCTAAACCACCAGTTCCAAATATTAAACTTGGTTTGTCAAATAAATATTTGTCTATTGATTTTGTTAATACATTACTTGAAGTGTAGAATGGATATTTACCAACCTCTAATTTTAGTCCATCACCAGCTTTTATTTTTGACTTCTTTTGAAAATCAAATAATTCAGAAAAATGCTTTTTCAACATTATAAAATATTTTTTAATTGATTCGCTAATTTTTCTCTTGTTATACTTAAATCATCAATGCGATTTAAAATTACTATTGGTTCATCATACTTTACTTCTTCGTATACAATCTCTTTATATGAGTTTATTGCTAAATCCCATCCGTTCTCTTTGATTTCCTTGAAAGGCACTAAAAAACTTTGAGAGGTTCTGTCGCTATAATCATGGGTTAGTGTTTCAACCATAAAATGGTTGAAGCCTAAATTCTCTGGCACGTCTTTAACGTGCAACACTTCACCCTTTTTACCGTGCATTTTTTTGAAATAATCACTTTTGTAATAGCGGTAATGATCTAGAATTTGCGGTAAATTGAATTTGTCGTGTACGCTTCGCTTTAGCTTTTCATCGGCATTTTCTAAAGCGTTACCAAAAGCGAAGTCCATAAACAATTCTTCGTCAACTAAAAGGTTTCTTTTGTCGTCTAAAGATTTACCATCAGCTAGCATATCGTAAAACCAAACATTATCGGTTCCACCAGTGCCTGTTTTTGTGAAAATAATTATGGCTGTGCTAACTCCGGCATACGGTTTAAAAACACCACTAGGCATTGAGATTACGGCTTCTAGTTTGTTTTTCGCAATAATTTCTTCACGGATGCTTTTGTATGCTTTTCCGCTACCAAATAAAACACCATCAGGCACAATAACCGCGGCACGTCCACCTGTTTTTAATTGGCGTAGCATAAGCGCTAAGAATAGTAATTCGGTTTTTGTGGTATCGGTTACGTTTTTTAATCCTGGTGCAATACTTTCTTTGTCAATCGTTCCTTTGAAAGGTGGATTGGCTAATACTAACGTGTATTCGTTTGCTACTGTATTGTCTTTAGAAACGGCATCGACATCAATAATGTTTGGTTCTTCTACACCATGCAAGTATAAGTTCATAGAGGCAATACGCAACATGGTTGCATCAAACTCAGTACCGTTGAACATCTTTTTATTGATGTGTTCTGCGAATTTGTCTAGTTTGGTAACATCATTGTGTTTATCGATGTACTCTTTAGCAGCTACTAAAAATCCTGCTGTTCCTACTGATGGGTCGCAAACTGTATCTTCCAAAGTTGGTTGCATTAATTCGACCATCAATTTAATGATATGTCTTGGAGTACGGAATTGACCGGCTGTTCCACCACCTTCTAATTTGGATAATAGGTATTCGTATATATCTCCTTTGGTGTCTTGATTGGACATATCGATATTTTCTAATTTCTCCATTACTTGGTCCAATACTGAAGCTTTAGAAATTCCAAAAGCTGCTCCTTTCATATACGTACTAAACAAGCTCGTGTCTTTTCCTAATGAACGAATGAATGGAAAGATACCATCGACCGTATTTGTAAAAATATCATGACGCGCGGTAACATCTATTTCTTTTAAATTTTTCCAACGGTAGTTTTGTTGCTCTGGGCTAAAAATAGGTGTGTATTTGAATCCGTGACGTGCTTTTAATTCGTTGCGCACTTCTGTTTCATCCAAGTCTTTTATAAAGATGAGGTAGGTTAGTTGTTCTACGATTGTTATGGTATTGGTAACACCTCCTGTCCAGAAAGTGCTCCAAATTGCGTCAATTTTTGATTTTAGGTCGCCTGTTATCATGGATTAAAGTATGTGTTTTAAATTTTTGTTATGTTTTGTGCAGTAGAGTTGTCTTTTACAACGAACTCAATTTGATCTCCAATACCAAGATTATTTTGAGTAATAGCATCTTTGTGTATACTAATATTTTTAGTTCCTTTATTAATTGCAACTGTTCCCCAACCATTACCTGCAATATTAATTATTGTTTCTACTTCAATTTTGTTACCATATTGATCTTTATTGAAGTTTTTCCAATAGGATCGATTGGTTGCTATGTCGCTATTTGTTTTGCTATAGCCATCAAACCATATTAAAACATCCATTAACTGAAAAGCTAACGAATATAATAGATATGGAGATGTTATTTCTGTTCTATATGCTTGTATATCGATATTTTGAGTTACATCTACATTAGAGGTGTGAGATGCAGCACCAGTGGTATGAATTATGTTTTTTACATTTTCAGCTATTAACTTTGGGAAATGGGTCATCGTACAGTTAACATTAAAATGTTTTGTATCAAAACCAGATAAGAATAGACTCGATTCAGTTAAGTTAACCTGATTATTCCCTTGTTGAACACATGCATCGTGAAGCAGTCCTATACTATTTGCTTTTCTAAATAAGTGCTCCAAAATAATTCTTAATTGTGTAAAGTATAATTGATCATCGAACTGATTATTCCCTTCTTTTTGGTTTCTTAAAATAGTAATAAATGTATCTCTAACTTCGTCGGGATATTCTTTTAAAACATTAAAAAGTAATTGATTTTCATGCCTAATTTGAGTTACTATTTGATTATCCGCTTCAATCTTTATATTGAGTAATAACTCTTTTACATCATCTGGATTCTTTTTGTTGTAACATCTAATCTTGAAAGCTTCAAGTATTGGATTAGTAACATCAGTAAAATGAGTTTGACCGGATAATACAAAAAATGGAAACGACTTTCTGCTTCTTAATTCATTTATTTTCTGAATTGCAGAGCCTAAACCAGCGGGATTTGGAGTTTCTGATGTTTCATCTTCATAAAATAAAGCATCTAGAAGAATAACATCATACTTATTCAAATTTGATTCTAAAACGGTAAAACCTTCTTTAAAGGATTTGTATCCATCTATTATTATACCTTGTGACTCAGCTTGAACTATAAAAGGCAATAAAGCTTCATCATTATGCTCATCATCGACCCAAAGAATATTGTATATATTACTCATAATTAAATTATTGGTATTAAAAATGAAACAGTTGAACTATATTTTTTATCTTCTTCTGACGAAGATATATTGAGAGCTTTTTTTCCTTCATTGTGGGCTTTTATTATCTCATTAACTTCATAACCACCCAAACCTCTATTACGAGTTTTTCCAACAGCAAAGTTTTTTCTAGTGTAGTCTTCTAATGTAAAATCTTTAGGAAATGGTTTACCTGTATTTGAAACTTTTAACTCTATATATGATTTTCGTCCATTAATATCATAATTTAACAAAGAGGCTTCTCTTTCATTTCTGGTAAAAGGAAGTATTTCAATATTTATTTTATTTTCCATATCTGGATCTATAAAAGCATGATTTTTTGCATTGTCGATAAGGTTTATCAAAACAATTTTTAGTTTTTGTTCATTACCCAAAATGAAAATTTTACTGTTCATTTGTTCTTTTATATCTTCATGGATATCAAGTTTAAGTTCAATATTGTTTTTTAAACTTTTCTTTTCATTTTTTACGAATTCAGATAGAAATTTCAGAAAATTAATTTCTGTTAAATTGAACGAAGATACATTTACTAACGCTGTGTTTTCATCTGTTAGTTCTTGAATATATTTAACATTTTTAGAAATAGATTCAAATGCATCAATCATATGAAATTGTTTCGTTTCACTGATTAATATTTCTTTCCATTCAGGGTATACCTTAGATAAAGTATTTTGAATTATCTCAAGAGAAGAACCTATACTTAATAAAGGTTTTCCTAAAATATGACTTAAAGAAGTTGAACTTTCAGTTTCTTCTTTCTTAATACCTTTCAATAAATTTTCTTTATCTGCCTCAAGTACCTTAAGTTTAGAAGAAAGTTCAATAATTCCACTAACTTTTGCACGTTGCTCCTCTAAGGAAGGCAATTTAATTACAACATCGAGTAAATCATCCTGACGAATAAATGGAATAGTAGCACCTAAACGATAAGAATCCAATTGCTTCTTAACATATTCTGACTTGAGTTCATTTATTAAATAAGCTATGTTAACCTCATCAATTTTTGCTCCTTTTATTTTAGCAGAAAAAATATCTTGACTCTTGAAAATTGGATTACCCTTAAACTCAAAAAATGTAGGCTTTAAAGTTTTCCAACGTATTGCCAATAAAAGACAAGATTCATCTATTTGTTGGATGATATGTCTGTTCAGCTCAGTTTCTTCAACGGCTTTATCATCCAATAAAAAGTCTACATTATCATCTTTTAAATCTCGAATACGGAGTAACTTTCCTGTTACAGGAAGATTTCCTCTACGTCCTTTAAAAGGTTCAATAATTTCACCAAGTTTTACACCTTCAATATGTTCTTGAAAATAACGTGCAACACTCAAATTATAATCGTTATTACGAATTTGTTCTTTGTCAACAATTCGTATGACACTATTATCTAATACCTCACTGTGAATAAAGTCTATTAACTTGTTATCATCCAAAACTTTTAGTCTAGAATCAACATTCGTTACAAAATTTGATGCATCGACAAACTTAACTTTACCCTTTAAGTCTTTCGAATTGTTAATAACCAAAATTGTTAGTGGAATACCTGTATTTAACAACAGACCTCCTGGTAATGATATAATAGTATCAATTAAATCTTCCTCAATAAGAAACATTCTCAACTTCTCTTCCTGCATTCCTCTAAATAAGAAACCTTGAGGTAAAAGGGCAATTAATTTACCTTTTTCAGTTAAAGAATGTACTCCTTTTTTGATCAAAAAATGTTCGATAGTTCTAAATTCGTGCTCAACATCCTTATATTGATTACCAAATCGCACACCATATGGAGGATTGGAAATAATCAAATCAAACTTATTTTCGTTTTTAGGCCAATTTAAAATAGAATCCTCACATATATACTCGGAACTTACTTGTTTACCGAAAGCCATAAGTCTTAAAGCGCCCATTGCCCAGGTCTTTTTATTTATCTCTTGTCCATAGAAATTTTGACTTTTATTAAGATAAACATCGAACGAAGCCAAACCTGCAAAAGGATTGAATACTTTTGAATTTATCCTTAAGTTAGCTAAGCCGCACATTAATCGAGACAATTCTAATGGTTGAATAAATTCGCCCGCATAACGCCCTTGGGATTTAGAAATCTTATAAATAATGTCGTCAATTACACTAGAAAAATTTTCTGAAAGTAATTCTTTCTCGATTTGAAAAAGATGAAAGTTTAGATAACTAAGTGGTTGACTAAATACTTTTGACAAAGAATCACTAAGTACATCAAAAATCATTAAATAAGTATCCTTAGTCTCTGTATTTAGATCTGACTCAAAAATGAGTTTTTTAAGTTCTGAAAGACTAAAATTATTAGTGAACGTTTTTTCACAAATTACACCATCTTTATATAATGATACAAGCAGAAGAACAATTTGTACAGAATCCTCTAAATGATTTAATTTAGGATTAGTTCTAAAAGCATCGAAAACACCAAAAATTTTGAATGAGATCACTTCCACTGGGTTTGAGTATACTACTTTCGCCATAAAATCAATTGTTTTTTAATTACAGTTCAAAGGTCTTAACTATTTGTGCAGTATAAGTGCACAGTTTGTTAATAATTTTCAAATTGCTTTTTTATTCTATTTAAAATGGTAGTTACTAATATTGCTGGCTCTATTACTTTCACCTTTTCACCAAAGGAAAGTATTCGCATTTCAAGTTCATAATTTAGCATCACTTTTATTCTGATTTCTAATGAACCATCTTCGAGATATGTTGTTTTTTGAGACCAGTGCAATGGCTTTGTTTCAATATATGGCGCTTGCTCTTTAGCAAAAATTAATTTGACTTCTTCTACTTTATTATTAGGATCCTTGGAAACCCCTATAATGTCATCAAAGAAATCTGTCCAGTCAGTAGTGTCCGCTATATATTTGGATTTCACTTTAATAATTTCACCATTTATTCTATCTAAAGCTAAATTCCATTGAGGCATTTTATTAAATTCATTATATCCAAAGACGAACCATCTATTATTGAATTGTTTCAAATGATAAGGATGAAAGGTTATTTGATATTCCGGTTTATTGAATGGTTCATAATTAATTGTTACAACTGATTTATTAATTATAGCGTTAAATATAGGTGTGATGTATTCATATCCTTTATAATCAATATTAGTTTCTAAGGACATAACTTTTTGATCATTATTTTTGAGTCCGAATTTATCATTTAATAATGGTCCTAATTCATTAACCCATTCGAATTCTGGACTGCCTTCAAATCTTTGTAGTATTGATATTGCTTTTTTTAGTTGTTGTGCTTCGGTATCATTTAGTGGACTTTTATTAATGGAAAAGTTTTTATCAAGATATCGGTAATAAATTGTTCCACTTGATCCTTTAAAAGTTTCAATAGGAGCATTATGTCCAGCTTCTGAACGCATAAATGCTATGTCTTTTCTTAATGTTCTCATTTGAACACCTGAACTTTTTGAATCAAAATCCATTATAGCTTCATTTACGGCTTCCAACAGATCATCAATGTTATATTCTCTTCCAAAATTCTGAAAGCATCTGTCCAATTTGTTGTACCTTACTATCTGATGTTTGGTTGTAAACATACTTTATTACTCGTTCTATGATTTGCATTTATTTAGCAATATCCATCAACTTGTAAAACTATATATTTTAACTAAAATAACCTATTCATTTTATGAACAGGTTTTGTTTTTAAAATGAAACTTATCGCTTATCCATTGAATTAGAATCAAAACTTATCACGTTAAACATATTTCTCATTCTAGAACGCAGACGATTCCCATAATGATTTTCAATTTCAGTCGCTGATAAGTTGGTAGTCACGTGGGTCATTGAATTGTTTTCTACAAAATGTTCGTAACGACTTATGAGCACCTCAGCCATAACGTTGCAATCATTGCCAAAGTGTTTGATTTGTTGCTCGGCACCAAGATCATCAAAACAATAACCGGTCAGTCGCATTTGATTGTTTATTTTGTGGGTGTAAGGGTTAAGTGCTTCGTAACCGTGTTTGGCAAACTCGAATGATATCTCTCTGCAGGTTTTTATTTTATAGTCTGATTTATAGTTTGAAAATTGTCTGATGAGGTGCATAATTGATGTTTTCCCACATCCAATTGGTCCCGACAACAAAATACCTTTAGTGAGATTAATTTCTTGCTTTAGCGCCGCTTCATGGTCTTTAATCATGTAGATTATTAGTTTGTAGATGGTTGGGATGTCAATTGGGTTGATTTTAAATGATTGTCCGTATAATGTTTTGCCTTGGAATTCTATAAAGTCTAGGCATTTGTTGAAATCATAGACTTTGATATCGTCTTCGATACTGTATGTTTCTGTGATCGTTTTACAAAGGTTCGCCATAGTTTTTATGATTTGAAGTATGTAGATGGTTGGCTTGTGGTTGAGTGTTTTTTGGTTTGAACTTTTCTGTATTGAGTATCCAGTTTCTGGCAGATGCTTTCCAATCTTTCATTTTGGAATTGCCACCAACAAGCCAACCTTTGCTTGTGTAATAATTAAAAAACTTCTCTGCTTCCTGAATGGTGCCGTTTTTTTCGATGAAGTACTTTTGGACCTCTTCAAAGATTGGAGGAATGTCATCGGGATTGTACCTTTTTTTTTCGCGCAACTTTTTTTTTGATTGATGTTCGCTAGTAAAGTCTGGTTGAAAATTTAATTTTTCAATTTGTTGGGATTGATTGTTTATATCGTTTATACTGTTTGAAATGTTTGCATTGTTTGTATCTATATATACCTGTTCAGTACTAGTACATTGCTTGTTCACTTCTTGTTCGACAAGCTGTTCATTTTTTAATTTATTTGCCAATTTCTTCGTCATGGGTTTGGTGTAATAATCGAGGTTAATTATTTCTGCGGTACTTCCCTTGTAGGGATTGAATGATGGCTTATAAATGATATATCCTTTTTCGGTTAGCTCCTTTATGCATTTGTGGTAGGTTGCCTTGGAACTGATCTTGCTGATTCTCATTAATTCGTCACGGGTTATGCTGATGGGATTTATAAATCGGTTTAGGTTCCATGCTTGGAACATAGCTATGTATAGACTTATGTGTGTTGGATTGAAATCGAAATCGTAGGTTACTTTTTCGAAGAAACCGGTAAGGTGTTTTATGTAGTTCATGGTAGGAGTTATGAGTTATGAATTATGAATTATGAGTTTTAGAGGGCAGTCGCAGACTTCACAGGTGCCGTTGCAGGTGTTAATGGTAGTTTCCATTTTATTTCTCAAGCATTTTTTTGATATCATCATATTTGTAGTATAACGTGCCGCCGACACGCTTATAATTTAGGATGCCTTTTACTCGTAGGTTTTGGAGTGTTCCTGGTGAGATTTTTAATAATTGGCGAACTTCAGCCGATTTCAACCATTGAGCGGGTTGCTCTTGTGCGGTTGGTAAACTTCTGAATTCATGTAGAAGAATGTTTCCAAAATTGAGGAGGTCTCTTTTGGTTACGGTTTGGTGTTTAAGTAGTTCTAAGTTTTCTACTTCTGGGAATAGTTCTTTTGGATGTAAGTTCATTTTGTATTGTTTTAGGATTAATTACCGCAAAACAATAGGATTTGATTCAGTTTTATTCACAAGTTGTGTTTAGGTTGTGTACGATTTTATAAAAAAACCAAGTCAAAGACTTGGTTTTGGTGGCTATTCTTCTTGTGATAATTTTTGGTTGAGGTTATCCGATAAGGATTGCATGAATCGAGTTTTATTGGTTTTTCGCAGCTTGATGTCGGAATAGTATCGGTATATATTCTCTTCATAATCGATATTTAACGTTTTGTAAAACTGCTTTGCCACTTCTTTTAAATCCACTCTTCCGTGGTTGATTACTTTTTGATGGTGTAAGGCATAAATAAGTTCTATTAATTCAAATTTAGTTCCTGTCCATTGGAGATCAGAGGTACTGATATTGTTATTTTCTTTGGGTGGGTTTTCAATTTTATCAAGTTCGGATTCTAAGTATTCTATTATTTGTTCTTTGGCTAAGAGTTCCGCAAGCGAAAACTCCATTTTTGTGGTAATCCGTTCATCACAAAATAAAAACTGGTATTGATCATGAATGTTAGTGATGTTGTTTTTCCTTAAAAAATATTCCTGGTCCCGGTGTGTGGATTCGCTTCTAAAATACTTGTAAAAGTAATTGTGGCTTTTAGGAATTTGGGAATGTTTTAGAATTAACTTCTGGTAATAGTCCGGAATAGCTTTTTTGGAATGAGGCAATTTCAAAGCAATATCCAATTGAAATTTAGATACCATAATTTTGGATAACAGCTGCGATTTGATGTTTTTGAAAAAATGAATTTCTTCTTTTTCGCATTCAAACTGATGATTCCGGAGCCATGAGTTTACTTCTGTTGCTTTTTGCTCGAGATAGTTTTTAGCGGTTGTAAATTTGTGAATTGGGGGGTTGGATTGTTGGTTGATAGTATGCAATTCGGTTTCAATTTCATACAATAGTTTTAAGTGGGTTTGGCGCATATAATTTAAAAATGGTTTATAATGATACCAAAATAAACCATTTTGTATTAAATTATTTGCAAAAATTATCTTAAATTTTCACTGAACCTATATTTTTTTTTTGACTTACTACTGTTGTTTTGAACTTTGAGTTTGTTCTTGTTTTATAGAGAACTTATTTTTTAATATCATCATGTCATCACTCACCTTTCTATCCAATACTTTTGCATAATGTTGTGTTGTCTTTAGGTTTGTGTGTCCTAACATTTTGCTTACGGTTTCGATTGGAACGCCATTGGAGAGTGTTACAGTGGTTGCAAAAGTATGTCGGGCAATGTGGAAGGTCAGTTCTTTATTAATTTTACAAACGTCGGCTATTTCCTTGAGATAGGCATTCATTTTCTGGTTGCTTAAAATTGGAAGTAGTCGGTTTTCATTTTTGCAAATGGGATTGTTCTCATACTTGTTAATGATTGCTTGTGCTATTGGTAGTAATGGAATTTTGGAAGGAGTGTCTGTTTTCTGACGATTTTTGAAAATCCACTTATCGCCATCAATCCCCAACGCAACGTTGTCGGTTTTCAACTGTTGAACATCGATATAAGCCAATCCAGTAAAACAGCTGAAAATGAATATATCGCGAACGAGTTCCAAACGTTCGGACATGAATTCTTTGTTGATGATATCCTCGATTTCTTTTTCCGTTAGAAATCCGCGAACGACTTCTTTAATTTTGGATTTGTAGTTTATAAATGGGTCTTTGTTGAGCCAACTGTTGGCCAAACATAGGTTGATTATCTTGTGGAAGTTTTTGATGTATTTCACAGCAGTATTGTTGGCGCACTTTCTAACGCTGCGCAAATAGAATTCATATTCCATTATAAACGCATGATCAATCTTTTCGATATTGATATCGGTGAGGTTATATTTCCAGAATAGGAAATCTTTGGTGTGCTTGAGTGAGGTTTGATATCGTTCTAGTGTTCCTGGAGCGTATTCTTGACCGAGCAATTCTTTGATTTTGCGGTTGTGTTCTTCGAAGATAGGAACTAACATTCGTTCACGTTCTTTCTTACCAGATAACTCATTTTTAAAGGATTCAAAGTTTACTGGGATGTCTTTTATAATTAAATTTTTCTCGACATTTAATATCTTTGATTTTAAATTGTCAAGATGTCTATTGATTGAACGAGCTTCTTCAGAAGTTCCTCTCATTATAGACATTTCGGAATGCCATTTGTCGGGGTCAACAAACTTCCCAGTGCTGTTGTCTAATCGTCTACCATTGATGGTAATTCGTTGAAAAATCGGAGCCAAACCTTGAGCATTGACTTTGACTCTTTTCAAATAAAAAAGAATTGAAATTGGATTGTTCATAATTGGTAACCTTTAAGTTAATAGAAATTTAGAAAAACTATCAACTCAAAACAAGATGTTCACTGAATGAACCTCTTATTTTAAAGTGTTTACAAAGGTAGGGGCACAATGATTTTGAAATATTAAAGTGCCCCGAATTGTACCCCTTTAGAATGAGAAACTATGAATAATTTGGATAGGGCGTAAATTAAAAAACCCTCTAAATCATACGATTTAAAGGGTTTTGGTAGGTTTTTTGAAATAACCAGCGGAGAAAGAGGGATTTGTCTGCTGTAAAAGCCACCAATAAAAACAATACTTCGCAAAGTATTTTATTTAAGTGACACCTCGACTGACACCTCTTTATTAGGATTACAATTATCTTAAATTCAAAGTATTCAAATATAAGCATAATATTCTGAATACTAAAGCATCAAGACTAAAAAATGAACTAGTTATTTAATAACAAATTTACCCGAAATGGTTTAAAATGGAGTTGGGATTTTATCCTCATTTTAACCAAAAATCAAGTGAGCTACTTGTTCATATTTTAATCCTGCATACAAACAAAACTCTTCGACAGTTAGAAACTCATTTTCGAGCTTGTTGAGGTCAGTTTTCACTTTTTGCATTAATCTGGTACTTTGACGATAACTCTTTCCTGTTATGCGCTGTATGTCTTTCGGATAGATGCACACCCTCTGTTTTTCAAATTTCATACATTATCTATGCCTTTGACTAGGCTTTGAATAGCTTAAACCTAGTGATTAGTAAAGTTTAAGATTATACAAAAGTAATATTTTTTGAAATATAAATTTCTCCTGCAATTTACGTCGGTTTAGGATGCTTTCTGATGTGCATTTATGTCGATTTAAGCCATTTGTGTCGCTTTGCGACATGTGGAACTGCTCACTCTTTTTTTATCTGTTTTATTGGCTAAAATTTGTTCTCAAATCAATCGAAATATGTTGCAACAAGAATGATGATTGAGGGAATTGTTCACTGATTTATAAACTAAATTTTAGAAGTTATGGCTAGACAGAAAGGCATAATTAAATTGAAAGGTACTATCGGGGATATTACTTTTTACAAAACCCAAGACGGTCATTTGGCAAGAGAAAAAGGCGGTATTGACGCTAATAGAATTGCAAGTGATCCAGCGTTTCAAAGAACGCGTGAGAATGGTTCTGAATTTGGTCGTGCCGGAAAGGCAGGTAAGGTTTTGAGAACAGCATTGAGAGCGCAGCTTTTGAACTCAGCTGATGGGAGATTGGTAAGCCGTTTAACGCAGCAAATGGTAAAAGTTATTCAAGCGGATTTGATTAACGAAAGAGGTTTGCGAAATGTGATTGATGGTGAAGCGGAATTATTGGCTGGGTTTGAATTCAACATTCGCGGTAAACTGGGAACTAGTTTGTTTGCTCCTTTTGTGGGTACAATAGATAGAGTTACTGGAGAAATTACTGTGGATTTGGCTTCGTTTATTCCAAGCAATATGATTGCTGCACCGAGTGGAACTACTCATTACAAAATTATTTCGGCTGGTGCTGAGATAGATTTTGAAGCTGAAACATTTGTAGTTGCTGGTTCGGAAACTGCAATTTTACCATGGGATGCAGTGGCTACGGCTGCTATCGCTCATGTTAATTCAGTTACTCCAGCGAGTACAAAACCACTTTTCTTAGCATTGGGTATTGAGTTTTACCAACAAGTAAATGGACAAATGTATTCACTTAAAAATGGTGCTTTTAATCCATTAGCATTAGTACAGGTAAGCGGCTTGTAAGATGGTTTTAGTACTATCGAGAACTTATTTCCCAGATGGAACAAATGGCAAACTCGAATGTGAGGGCAAATTGATTTGTTACACTATTGAATTGCCTTGGAAGAATAACGAAACGAAGGTTTCCTGCATTCCTGATGGGAAGTATTTTATTAAAAAGCGATACAGTCGCAAATTTCAATGGCATTTGGAAGTGATTGATGTAAAAAACAGAAGTTTCATTCTATTACATCCTGCCAATAATGCTTTGAAAGAACTAAACGGTTGTATCGCGCCGGTTACAAAAATTTCGGGAGCCGGTTTAGGTTTACAATCCCGAAAAGCTTTCACTAAGCTTAAAACAATTGTTTATAAAGCGTTGGATGAAAAGCAAAGAGTTTTAATCATTATCAAATCTTAAATTTTAATATTATGAAAACATTTTTTTTAAATAAACTGAGACAAGGATTGTTTCTTTTATTAGCCGTTCTAGGAACATTTGTTAGCTATGCACAGCCAACACAAAAGCTAAAAATTAACTCGTTACCAGGAATATGCTACATGGCTGAGGTAACTGAGAATGAACCAACTCAGTTATTTTATATTGCCGAAACTGGTGGAAAAGGTACGAGTTCCGATACTGGACAAGTATTTTCTCCAAATGATTTGGTCGATGCAGAAACTGGCGGTAGTAAAGGTACAAATACCAACACTGGTGACTATGCAGCTATTTGTGTGAGAAGTTCCGTTAGTGAAACGGGAGGAAAAAACTCCAGTGGTGGTATGGAACAATCTGATACTGGCGGCGGAAATGGCGGAAAAAGCACTACTGGGGAGTTCACTATTTGCGATACAGGAGGAAGAAGTACAAACTCAACAGGTGAATTTACTTTTTTTGATACAGGTGGAAGAGGGAATGAACTTGGTGGAGGAGGTATTTTTAGTACTGTCTGCACTATTTATATTCCTGAATAAGAACTCGATCATGAAACTTGTAAAAAGAGCGCAAGCTCCCACTCCGAAATTTTTTAAAGTGCTTCGAAATGTTGGTTTGGTATTAGCAGCTATTGGCGGAACTATATTGGCAGCACCAATTGCTTTACCAGTTGTTTTAACGTCAGTTGGCGGATATTTAGTTGTAGCCGGTGGTGTTGCATCAGCTGTTAGTCAATTAACAGTTAAAGAGGATGAGAATCTTCGCAAAACTCAGAATGACAATGACAACAAATAGTCATACACTAATGGGTACTGTCGGTGGTACATTTTTGAGTATCATTCCAAATATTCAATCGGCGGATATTTTTAAAACCGTTGTATTAGCTGGTGTTGGAGCCATTGTAAGTTTTACTATATCCTTAGTACTTAAAAGTATTATTAAGAAGCACAAAAAATAGTTTAACCATAGTTGTGGTGACCTTTGGGTTAAACAAAATGAAAGCCAAGTCTAAAAGTAGACTTGGCTTTTTTTATTGACATTCTTCGCATAAATTTAGTGTAACTTCTTCAATTACTACTTCAGTAGCATTGGAATATAGACCGTGGTATTTTGCGCAGTCTATTGCTTTAATTCTGCTGTCGAATACTCCGAAAAAAACACGAGATGCATTGCTTTTCCAG
>NZ_JANPFL010000089.1:0-14495 GCF_031423415.1 Flavobacterium sp. | reverse complement strand
CGATTGTAATGGAACTTGTGAAGTTTGTGTCTGTAAGACAGGCACAAACTTAAAAACTATTCACTATTTACTAATCACTAATTACTCCTAAATGGTAACAATATTCAAGAATTTCAACGAAGTTGTAGAACACAAAACAATTGCAACAATTTTGGAGGAAATTAAAACCGGAAAGTACAAACCCGGCATAATTTACTTGCGTAAATCATTGGCTGAAAAGAAAGAGGAAGCATACAACAAAGCCAAAAAATCACTTCCGGCATTCACACCTTCAGGAAAATTTGTTGGTGGTCGTAAATTAGAATTCCTAACTGAATATTCAAAGTTTATAATCTTAGATATTGACAAATTAAGTACAACCGATTTACAAAAATCAAAAAGTATAGCTGCACAAAGTGAGTTTACTTATGCGTGTTTCATTAGTCCTTCTGGAAACGGCTTAAAAATTCTAGTCAAAATCGATACACCAAAAACCGAACACAAAGAAACGTTCCTAAAAGTTCAAGCTTATTACGAGAATATTTTAAAACTAGAAATCGACAAATCAGGCAAAGATTTAACGAGGTTATGCTTTTATTCCTGGGATGAAAATTTATACCTAAACGAAAAAGCTTCCACATTTGTCACATCGAACGAAGTTGCGATGCCTTTGATTGAAACACAGCCAGAACCTAAAACCAAAAACCCTGAACCTTTTTTGGATTACGATGCTATTTACAACCATTGCGTAAATTTTACTGAAAAAAAAGTGCAATTCGTGAATGGTAGTCGCAACGTATTCGTACACCAACTTGCGTGTAACCTAAACCGAAAAGGTATTGCATTACAGGAAGCTCTAGGATATATTCTAACAGATTTTGGCTATGATGAAAAGGAAGTAACACAAGCAGTAAACAGTGCCTATGGAAACATTCACGAGTTTGGAAAGAACGAGAAATTTGAACAACCTAATAAACCCAAAAAGAAAGAAAACTTTTCAATTACAGATACTACTGAAGACGACGATGAAGACAAACCAAAACCAACGCAAATAGACCGTTTAGAACTGTTTTTATCAACAAGATATGTATTTCGTCATAATATCGTTTCTGGCAAGTTAGAGTTCCAATATTTTGGTAAAAAGAAATGGAATGTAATGAATGATTTTATTGAAAATTCGATGCTTCGAGAATGTTTAAAAGGTAGAATTAAAACCAACTTATCTTCACTACGAAACTTGCTTTATTCTGATTTCTGTGAGCTGTTCAATCCATTTGAAGATTACTTTTTCAATTTACCTACCTATGACGAAAAGAACGATTATATTACCGAATTGGCGAATACAATAACTACCACAAAACAAGACCTTTGGCAGCAATGTTTTAAAAAATGGTTAGTTGCAATGGTTGGTTGTGTTCTTGATGATAAAGTAATCAATCACACCGTTATTGTTTTCAGTGGCAAACAAGGATTAGGAAAAACAACGTGGGTGGAGAAACTTGTTCCAAAGCAATTGAAAGAGTATTTATTTTCTGGAACCATAAACCCAAACAATAAAGATACATTGGTACAACTGGCGGAATGTATGTTGATCAACTTGGACGAGCTCGAAAATTTAAACCGTTCAGAAATCGGCAGCTTAAAAGAAATCATTACAAAAACCCAAATAAGAATGAGAAAAGCCTACGGTCACAACAACGAAACAATGCCAAGACGCGCATCATTTGCCGGAAGTGTCAACACAGCTCAGTTCTTAAACGACAGTACAGGAAGTAGAAGATTTCTTTGTTTTGAATTAGAAGGCATCAAATACCAACACGATGTAGATATTAATATGGCTTTTTCTCAAGCGTTGTTTCTTTTCAAAAGTGGTTTTAGGTTTTGGTTTGACCAGGACGAAATAAAATCAATAACCGAGAATAACGAACAATACCAACTGCACAGTCCAGAGGAAGAATTGCTTTTAACCTGGTTTGAACCTTGTCCAAAAGAAGAAGCAACGCTTTTTTTAAATGCTTCACAAATAGCTGCCAAACTTGCCGACAGAACAAAATTAAACTTGAATGATGGCACAATAAACAAATTGGGGAAAGCATTAAAAAAACACAATTTCACCAGATTAATGCGGCAAGGAAAACCAGTTTACGCAGTTAAAGAATATAGTTATGAAGAAGTCGATGCAAAAAACAAAGAAGTAGAAGAATAAAAAACAACTAAAAAGTGGAGCTGAAAAGTTCCACTTTTTTTATTTTCCATCATAATTAACTTAATAGTACGCACTACTAACATTTCACTAAAAAGCACCTGTTTTCTTTTATTTTAGGGTGTAAGGTGGTGTAACCAATTTTCAACACAAACATTTTTTATTTTTTTTCAAAAAATAAATCGAGAAACATAAGAACTTATTAATGCAAATTAATAAACCACAAAACCCAGTTTGCACCCAAGTTTCCAAATAAATCTGTTTTATTTCAATCTTCAAAAATTAAAAATCTTTTACGCGTTTTTCCCTTACACCCTACACCCTAAATTATTTTGCATTATTTTTCTCTATTTTCCTACGTTTACGGTTTTCCTCATTTTTCTTTCGTTTGCTTTTTTATATATTTACATCCTATTGTTAAAAAGCTATTTTGAAATTGAATAGTGTTGCTTTAAACAATAATAAAACATCGTATAAAAACAAAAATAGTACTGTAGATAAAAAACAAAAAATGAGCGATATAAAAGACATCGAAAAAACACTTTGGGCTGCTGCTGATAAACTCCGTAGTAATATGGATGCAGCCGAATACAAACACGTAGTTTTAGGATTGATATTCTTAAAATACATTTCGGATGCCTTTACCGAATTACATTCTAAATTAGTAGCTGGCGAAGGAGAATATGCAGGTGCAGACCCAGAAGATGCCGATGAATATTTAGCATACAATGTCTTCTATGTACCAGAAAAAGCACGATGGAAATATTTACAAAGTAACGCCAAGCAACCATCAATTGGGATTTTGCTTGACAATGCAATGGATGAAATCGAAAAAATCAATGATAATCTAAAAGGCGTTTTACCAAAAAACTATGCCAATCCTGATTTAGACAAACCTCGTTTGGGTGAGTTACTGGATTTGATAGGAACTATTGGTTTTGGTGGCGATGGACACAAAGGAAAAGATCTCTTAGGTCAAGTCTATGAATACTTTTTAGGTATGTTTGCAGATGCCGAAGGTAAAAACGGAGGACAATTCTATACGCCACAAAGCATAGTAAAAGTGTTGGTTGATATGCTCGAACCATACAAAGGCAGAATTTATGACGGTTGTTGTGGCAGTGGTGGAATGTTTGTACAAAGCGAAAAATTCATAGAAAGCCATCAAGGTAAAATAGGAGATTTAAGCATCTATGGTCAAGAAAGTAACCCAACAACGGTAAAGTTAGCAAAGATGAACCTAGCCATTCGTGGTATTGATGCCAACATACAATTTGGGGATACGTTTACAAACGATTTACACCCGGACTTGAAAGCCGATTACATCATTGCCAATCCACCATTTAATATTAGTGATTGGAAAGGCGAACAACTCCGTGACGACAAACGTTGGAAATACGGCATACCACCAACAGGGAACGCCAACTACGCTTGGCTGCAACATTTCATACATAAATTAAGTCCAAACGGCACTGCTGCAATTGTTTTGGCTAATGGTAGTATGAACAGTAACACAGGTAATGAAGGAGAAATTAGAAAAGCAATGATTGAAGCAGGGCTTGTAGATTGTATGGTAGCTTTACCATCTCAATTGTTCTACAATACTATGATACCTGCTTGTTTATGGTTTCTAGCTAAAAATAAAACCAATGGTAAATTTAGAAACCGTTCTAATGAAATTTTGTTTATCGATGCTCGTAATTTAGGAGTAATGGTAAATCGTAAAAACAGAGAACTTGCAAGTTTCGACATTAACCAAATTACAGATACATATCATAATTGGAGAAATATAAACGGCCGTTATCAAGACATTGCAGGTTTTTGTAAAGCGGCTACAATGGAAGAAGTTGCAGAAAACAACTTTGTATTAATGCCTGGAAGATATGTTGGTACTGAAGAAGAACTAGAAGACCTTGTGCCTTTTGATGATAAAATTAAAGCATTAACCGAAACGTTGGGAGCACAATTTGATGAAACAGCTCTATTGCAAAAAACCATTCGTGAAAATTTAAAAAATATTGGTTATGAGTTTTAATAAATGGGAAAATATTTCAATTGGAGATGTTTGTCAGACCATATCCGAAACTCATAAAACAAAAAAAGGAGAGCTTATTTTTTTAAATACAGGGGATATTGAAAGAGGTAAAATTCTTCACAATAAATATTCGTCTGTTGAAAAAATGCCTGGTCAAGCTAAAAAATCTATAAAGAAAGGTGATATTTTATTTAGTGAAATTAGACCTGCTAATGGTAGATGGGCTTATGTAGATTTTGAAGCAAATGATTTTATACTATCAACTAAATTGATGGTAATTAGAGCTAATGAAAAAATTAATTCAAGATATTTATATCATTTATTAACAAGTCCCGAAATTGTAAAATGGTTACAACACCTTGCTGAATCTAGGTCGGGTACTTTTCCACAAATTACTTTTACTCAAGTTGCAGATATTAAAATTAAACTACCTCCAATTCCTATTCAAAACAAGATAGCTTCTTTTTTTGATGCCTTGGATAGAAAAATAGAACTTACCCATCAAACAAATCAGACATTAGAAACAATTGCAATAACACTATTCAAAGAAATGTGTTTTCCTAAAAGTGATAAATTACCAAATGGATGGAGAATTGGGAAGTTAGGAGAATTTTATAAAACTACATCAGGCGGAACTCCAAGCCGTTCTAAAATGGAATTCTATGAAAATGGTATAATTAATTGGGCAAAGTCAAAAGAGTTAGGTAACTTTTTTGTTTTAGAAACAGAAGAAAAAATTACAGAAGAAGCATTGAAAAAATCTTCTGCAAAACTTTTACCAATAAATTCAATCTTAATAGCGATGTACGGTGCTACTGTAGGAGAAATTTCAATTTTAGGAAATGAAGCTTCTTGTAATCAGGCAATTTGTGCAATTCTACCTAATAATAATTTTCCGTTTTCTTTTATATATGAATATTTAAAATCTCAAAAAGAAAATTTGAAAAATATGGCTGTGGGTGGAGCTCAACAAAATATTAGTCAGCTAGTACTTCAAGAAATTGAAATTTATATGCCTTCTGATAATATTTTAAATAATTTTCATCAAAAAGCAGAAGGGATTTACAGTTTGATTAGAAAAAATATTGAAGAAACTATAACACTCAAAAATTTAAGAGATAACTTATTGCCAAAACTGATGAAAGGCGAAATCGAAATCAATAGCTTATGAGATACAAATCATTTTATATAAAAAATTATAAAGGAATTAAAGACTTAACTATTGATTTAAATAGAGATCCTTTTACAAACATTATTACTTTAGTCGGTTTAAACGAAAGTGGTAAAACTACTATTTTAGAAGCTATTAGCCTTTTTAGTGTTGAACCATCAAAGGAAGTCATTCATAAGTTAATTCCGAAAAGCAAGAAATTCAATTTTTCAGAAACAATTGAAATACACGCAATATTAGAATTAGATGCTATTGATGAAAAAGCAGTTCAAGGTTTTTGCGGTACACAAGGCTTTAGAAATATTCAACCAATAAAAGAGTTTGTCCAAAAAATAATTTATGAATTTAAAGATTCAGAATATATTGATTCGGAATCTAATTGGGAATATGAATTTGTTTTAAATGGATTAAAAAGAAAAAAACAATACAATAGAAACTATAACCCAGAAACACCTGAATTCGAAGCTATTCAAAAGTTTATGTGTGATAAATTGGTACCGCCAATTATCTATTATCCAAATTTTCTTTTTGATTTTCCAACTAAAATTTATCTTGAAGAATCAACAACTGAAGATAAGGAACAAAAGACTTATAGAGCTGTTTTGAATGATATTATGGATACTTTCAATGAAGGATTGAACATACAAGATCATATAATAAAACGCTTGAGAAACCCATCAGAAGGAGCTAATGAAGCATTAGAATCTACAATAGATAGAATGAGTGTACAAATAACTAATGTTGTTTTTTCTGCTTGGGGACAATTATTTGATTCAAGAGGTAAAGAAATTAGATTAAAACCAGGAATTGAAACTTCAACTAATTTAGCTTATCTAGAGGTGAAGTTGAAAGAAGGTACCGAACAATTCCAAATTTCAGAACGTAGTTTAGGATTTAAATGGTTTTTTACTTTTTTACTTTTTACAGAGTTTAGAAAAAACAGATTAAGCGAAAAAGGAGAAATATTATTTCTATTAGACGAGCCAGCATCAAACTTACATTCTACAGCTCAAAAAAATCTATTAATAACGTTTCAGCAATTAGTTTCGAAATGTAAAATGATTTACACAACTCACAGCCATCATTTGATAAATCCAAAATGGCTTTCAGGAGCATATATTGTAAAAAACAAAGCAATTGATTATGACAAAGAATTCAACGCCATAACAGAAAATACAGATGTTGAAGCTACAATTTACAAACAATTTGTAGTCAATCATCCAGAACAAAGAACCTATTTTCAACCTATTTTAGATGCAATAGAATACAGTCCAAGTAATTTAGAAGAAGTGCCAAACATCGTTTTATTAGAAGGCAAAAATGATTACTACACGTTCAAGTATATCAATGAAGTTATACTAAATAATGAATACGAGACTATAAATTTTTACCCAGGAAATGGTGCAGATAGAAATAATCAAATTATTGCAACTTATTTAGCTTGGGGTAGAGATTTTACAATATTATTAGATGGAGATAAACCAGGTGATGATGCAAAAAAGAGGTATATAAAAGAATTTGGAGTTATTGTTCAAGGCAGAATTATCACTTTAAGAGATATTGATGCTGCTTATAATTTCGCAACCGAAAGTTTATTTACTGCTGCTGAATTGTTAACAATTGTAAAAACATTTGATCCTACTGCAACTGCTTTTGAGAAATCTAAATTTAATACAGCATTGCAAAATCTATTCATTCAAGAACAAATAATTGAATTAAGCGAAGAAACAATATCGAAGTTTAGAAAAATATTTGAGTTTATAAAATAGATATGAATATACTAACCGAAGACGAAATAGAACAAATAGCACTTCAAACTTTTGAAGAGCAAGGCTACGAAATTATTAATGGCATTGGCATTGAAAGAGCTTATAATGAAGTAGTACTAACTTCTAGATTAGTAGATGCCATTTCAAAACTCAATCCAAATATTCCTAATGATGTTCGTGATGAAGCAGTAAAAAATGTATTGCGTGTACAACACACCACATTGTTAGCCAACAATGAAGCCTTTCATAAATTATTAACCGAAGGCGTTGATGTAAAAGGTAGAGAAGGAACAGAAAACAAAACGTTCAAAGTTTGGTTAATGGATTTTGAAAATCCGTTAAACAATGATTTTGTTGCAGTAAATCAATTTACCATAGTTGAAAAACACACCAACAAAAGACCAGATGTAATTTTATTTATCAATGGTTTACCATTAGTAGTAATTGAAATAAAAAATGCAACTTCCGAAAATGCCACTATAAAAAACGCTTTCGACCAATTACAAACATACAAACAAGCCATTCCATCACTTTTCAATTACAATAGTATTCTTATTGCTACTGATGGTTGGTTTGCCAAAGCAGGAACAATTACAAGCGATTGGAGCAGATTTAGTGGTTGGAAAATTCCGCCAGCATCTAAAGAAAATAATAAACTTGCAGAACCGAGTTCTACATACAATTCTACACTTTTTCCATCCGAGCAAAACCATTTAGAAATGGATATAATGTTGCAAGGAATGTTGGATAAGAAAGTGCTAATAGACTTAATTAGATACTTCATAGTATTCGAGAAAACCAAAGAAAAAACAATTAAAAAAATTGCAGCATACCATCAATATTATGCAGTAAATAAAGCAATACAATCAACTATAAAAGCATCTTCTGTTCAAGGTGACCAACGTGCAGGTGTTGTTTGGCATACGCAAGGAAGTGGTAAGAGTTTGAGTATGGTTTTTTATTCAGGTAAAATGGTGGTTACGCCACAATTAGACAATCCAACAATTCTTATTTTAACCGATAGAAACGATTTAGACCAACAATTATTTGATACATTTAGTAATTGCCAACAATTAATAAGACAAACTCCAGTTCAAGCAGAAAATAGAAATCATCTACAAAGTTTACTTTCTGTGGCTTCTGGTGGTGTAGTTTTTACAACCATTCAAAAATTTATGCCTGAAGAAAAAGGCGGTGAATATCCAAAATTGTCTGACCGTAGAAATATAGTAGTGGTTGCAGATGAAGCACATCGTAGTCAATATGATTTTATTGATGGTTATGCACGTCATATGCGGGATGCTTTACCAAATGCTTCGTTTATTGGTTTTACAGGAACACCAATAGAAAATGAAGATAAAAACACCCAAGCTATTTTTGGCGAATATGTAGATATTTATGATATTCAACAAGCAGTTGAAGATGGTGCAACAGTGCGTATTTTCTATGAAAGCCGTTTGGCTAAAATTGAATTAAAAGCAGAAGAACAAAGCATTATTGACCAACGAATTGAAGAAGTCACCGAAGAAGACGAACTTACAGAGCGGCAACAACGATTTGCAAAATGGACCCAACAAGAAGCTATTGTAGGAAGTGAAAAACGATTGCAACAAGTTGCATCCGATTTAGTAAAACATTTTGAACAACGAAGTGAGGTTTTTGAGGGTAAAGGAATGATTGTGTGTATGAGCCGTCGTATTTGTGTGGCTTTACACAATGCAATTGTTAAAATCCGTCCAGAATGGTACAGTAATGATGATGACAAAGGCGTAATCAAAGTAATTATGACAGGTTCCTCTTCCGATCCTTTAGATTGGCAAGAACACATTAGAAACAAACCCAAAAGAAAAGCAATAGGCGATAGATTAAAAGACCCAAAAGATGGTTTAAAATTGGTTATTGTTCGCGATATGTGGCTAACAGGTTTCGATGCACCTTGTTTAAATACGTTATATGTAGATAAACCAATGTCAGGACACAATTTAATGCAAGCCATTGCTAGAGTAAATCGTGTTTTCGAAGATAAAGAAGGTGGTTTGATTGTAGATTATTTGGGTATTGCACAAGATTTAAAGAAAGCATTAAGTATTTATACAGCCAGTGGTGGTAAAGGTAAAATTGAATTCAATCAAGAAGAAGCCGTTGCCAAAATGGAAGAGTTCTACGATATTGTAGTGGACTTGTTTGATAAATTTGACTATAAAAAATTCTTTAACCTAGAACCTAGACAAAAGCTAACATTCTTATTAGATGCAACCGATTATGTTTTAGGATTAGATAATGGAAAAGATAGATTTAGTTCTAACGTGAGTAATCTTTCAAAAGCATTTGCAATTTCAGTTCCACATCCAAAAGCGTTAGCGATTAGAGATGATTTAAGCTTCTTTCAAGCAATTAAGGCACGAATATCAAAATTAAGAGAAAGCGTTAAGAAAAGAAGTGATGAAGAAGTAGAAACAGCCATTAGACAAATAATTTCAGATGCTTTAATATCGACTGAAGTAATAGATATTTTTGAAGTAGCAGGTATTGAAAAACCAGAGATTTCAATTTTATCAGATGAGTTTTTAGCAGAACTAAAAGATATGCCAAGAAAAAATTTGGCACTAGAATTATTAAGAAGGTTGCTTAATGATGAAATTAAAAAACGTGCTTCAAGAAATATAATTCAAAGTAAAAAGTTTTCTGAAATGCTTTCCGATGCTATCAAACGTTATCAAAATAATGCAATAACAGCAGCAGAAGTTATTGAAGAAATGATAAGAATGGCAAAAGAAATTAAAGCCGCTGACCATAGAGGAGAAAACTTAAACCTTGACTTTAGAGAATTAGCTTTTTATGATGCTTTAGAAGTATCGGATAGTGCTGTAAAAGTTTTAGGTGATGATATTTTAAAAACTATAGCAAGAGAATTGGTTGATAGTGTTCGTAATTCGGTTACAATAGATTGGGATAAAAAAGAAAGTGTTCAAGCCAAAATGAGAGTAATGATAAAACGTATTCTTAAAAAATATGGCTATCCACCAGATTTACAAGAAACTGCTGTAAAAACAATATTGGAACAAGCCAAGTTATTAGGTGAAGATTTTTCAGAAAATTTATAAAAAATAAAGGAATAAGTATTTTCAAAATTAATGAAAATCACCAAACAGAATATATATAAATCACATAATTCAGGTAAAAGTAAATGTTAATATGGAAACACAATTTCAATACATAGTAGATTTAGCGAAACAATACAATGGATATTCAGAAAACCCAGAAGTATTGTATATGGCTTTAAATAACTTACCAGAAGAAGTAATTACTGAAGTTTACAAAGACTATGGCAATCCTGAAAAAAGATTTCAACCGGTAAATTTATTACGTGCTGAAATTGCAAGACAAATTTTGAACCGTGTTCCTATAAATGCTGATTTCATCAATGATATTAAAGCTAAAATTAGAACTAAGGATACAGAGTATTTTAATCATTTATCTCCAGCATTTCTAAATGAATTAATAGCTTATCCAGTTGGTAAAAGAGATATGTTTGCAAATTGGCAAAAACCTTGGGCTGTATTACATACTTTTTTCTACAATAAATGGACAAAACATAAAGAAAATGTTCAAAATTATTTAGATCAAATTTGCAAAGACCTTCTTCAAAAATTAGATTTAAAAGATTACACCTATAATAAATTTGATTTTCAAGGGCCATCTAATTTTGGTGATGTCAGATGTTGGATTGCATTATATCCAATCATAAAAAATTCTCATAAAGATGCCTATCAATTTTTCATTACTTTAAGTCATAGTCCAAAAGCAGGTATGTTAGCAGGGCATTCATTAAGAAATGCAAAACCAGATAGACTTGTAAAAATTAACAGTTATTCAGATGCTGTGAAATTTTTTGAAGAAGTAAAAGACGAAATTGTTAAATTAAATAAAGAAAGTAGAAATTATTTTAAGTTTTCACCAGGAAGTCAAGCTTCAGAATGGGAAGAGTTTTACAATGATGGAATAGCAGGAATTGATTATAGTGATATCAATATTGGTGACCTAAATCAATATGAGGGAAGAAAGGAAATGCTTAAAAAAGCAGGTTTTGAAGAAGGAGTTGGTTCAGGTAAAGTAGATAATTTATGGTTTTTCAAAACTGCAAATAAAGGAGATGTAGTTTTTGCAAATAAAGGTGTAAATTCAGTATTAGGAATTGGAATTATAGAAAGTGACTATTACTACGATAAAAATACTGATAGTTATAGTCACAGAAGAAAAGTGAACTGGATTACCGATAAAGTATATCAATATAAATCACAAACTCTAAAGGGTTATTCGACACTTTTCAGACCCGACACATTCAGTCCAACAAAGCCTTGGGATTTTTTGTTAAGTGAATATGCTAGATTGTTTCCTGAATTAGTATCAGTTTTCCACAAACATAATCTAATTTTTAATAGTGAAGAAGCTATAAATGTAAGTGCAACTACAGAAGACGAAGATTTGGATGAAAGTGAAATTACAGAAACATTAAATTTTTGGTGGTTAAATGCTAATCCTAAAATTTGGAGTATTTCCAATAATAAGGAAGGTGAATTACAAACCTACACAACGCATAACGAGAAAGGAAACAAACGCAGAATATACAAATACTTTGAACAAGCAAAACCCGGTGATATTATCATCGGTTATGAAAGTACTCCAACAAAACAAATCAAGGCAATATACGAAGTTACAAAAGGCATTCACAACACCGATAAAGGCGAAGAAATTGAGTTTGAATTAGTTGAAAAATTAGAAATACCTGTTAGTTGGAATGAACTAAAAAACAATCCTGCTTTACAAAATTGTGAAGTATTTATTAATAATCAAGGAAGTTTATTCAAAATAACAGAAGAAGAATATGATATAATTCGCGAAGTAATAGACAACAAAAATATTATTAGCGAAAAACTATTGCAGCATAGTAACATCAAGAAATACAAATTCTCTGAAGATGCTGATAAACCATTTATAAGTGAAGAACAGTTTTTAAAATCGGTGTCATTATTAAAAAGAAAGAAAAATATAATTCTACAAGGTCCACCAGGAGTTGGTAAAACTTTCATTGCCCGAAAACTGGCATATGAAATTATGCAAGAGATAAAAGATGCCAGTATCGAAATGGTACAATTTCATCAATCGTACAGCTACGAAGATTTTATTCAAGGATTGAGACCAACACAAAAAGGAGGTTTTGATTTAAAAGATGGTATATTCTATACGTTTTGTCAAAGAGCGTTGGCACATCCCGAAAGACCTTTCTTTTTTATTATTGATGAAATAAACAGAGGTAATTTAAGCAAGATATTTGGTGAGTTGATGATGTTAATCGAAGCTGATAAAAGAGCCGAGAAATATGCTTTAAAGCTAACTTATGCAGAAGACGAAGAAGACCGCTTTTTTGTACCTGCAAATCTATACATAATTGGCACAATGAACACAGCAGACCGTTCACTGGCAATAGTAGATTATGCTTTAAGACGACGTTTTGCATTTATAAGTTTACAACCAGATTATGGAGAGAACTTCCGCACTTTCTTAGCTGAAAATGGAATTTCAAATAGTATGATTGAACACATTAGTTCATCAGTATTTAAAGTGAATGAAAAAATCAAAGCAGATAGTAATCTTGGAGAAGGTTTTCAAATTGGACATAGTTATTTTTGTAATTTCAACAATGGTGAAGATGAAAATATCTGGTGGCAAGAAATTATCGATTTTGAATTAAAACCTTTACTAGAAGAAATATGGTTTGATGAATTGAATAATGTTTCAGAAATGATAAGATTACTTTCAAAATAACAATGCAAATTCCAATTGAAAATATATACTATCTTTTATGCTATGCTTGGAATAAGTTAGAGGAGAAAGAGCGTGTAAACGTGTCAGTTGATGATAAAACAGAGTTACTTGACCTGTTTGCTAAAATTCTAATTAACGGAACTAAAATACTACTCAAAAGAGGTATTGATCGGAGTTACATAGATTTCACAGATGAAATCGCAGGAGTTAAAGGGAAAGTACAAATCAGTCAGACTTTAAAAAGTAATTTACTTTTCAAACAAAGGACAATTTGCACTTTTGATAGTTTTTCTTCTAACATTTTAACGAACCGAATTTTAGTTTCTACAATATATTCATTATCAAGAACCAAAGGGCTTGATAAGGATTTAAAAAAGGAATTAATTACGCTTCAAAGAATGTTTTCAGAGGTTGATTTAATTCAGATAAACAATTCTCTTTTCAGTCAAATCAAGTTAAATCGAAACAATCGTTTTTATGGCTTTTTGATGAATGTTTGCCAGATAATCTATGAAAACACCTTGCCATCAGAAGAACAAGGAAATTATAAATTTACAGATTTCACAAGGGATGAACGTAAAATGAACCAACTTTTTGAAGCATTCATTAGAAACTTTTATCGTATCGAACAAAACAAATACAACATTGTAAAAAAGGAAACTATCAATTGGCTATTTGAATGTGATGAAGTAGATAGTTTTCAGTTTGTTCCAAAAATGGAAACCGATATTACATTAGAAAATAATTCCGAAAAAATCATTATTGATGCGAAGTATTATAGAGAAACTATGATAATCAACTATGATAAAGAGAAAATTAAATCAAATAATCTTTATCAACTATTCAGTTACTTATTAAACCAAGAAGATAATACACCAAAAACAATAAATGCTAAAGGCATACTTCTTTATCCTACAATCGAAAAGGATTATGATCTACAATACAAGTACAAAAACCATAAAATAGAAATCAGAACTATAAATCTAAATGCAAACTGGAAACTGATTTCAAACCGATTAAAAGAGATTATTGATTTGAATGTTTTATAGCTAAATTAAATTAATTTTAAAAAAGCAATTATCTCATTCATCTGCACAAAATCCTCGTTTAGTCCAAGTATTCCTAAACTCACATCTTTGTTTGCTTCATTTCGCTAATTACTTTTCCAATAACAAGAATGTCTTTTTTCGTTCGGTGGTAAAAAGGACGTTTTACATTTCAATTGCCACTCCTTTGCCAACGCTCCAAAAAAAATTACTGGCACAGTTTTTAGAAAAAACACGTACGCTTCGCAACTTGCGCCAGTAATTTTTTTCCCCAAGCTGTGTTACATAATTGAGTATTATAGTTCATCACAAAGCGAGTTTATTGTTTTTTTGGTTTTTGCAATGAAGCTATAATATCATTTATGTAAAACAGCCGCCACACCCAACGCGCTTGCCAGTGGCTCCAGGACAACTTTTTTTAAAACTTCCTCGCACCTGCCTGTTTTAAAAAAAACCGTCCTTCGCC
>NZ_JANPFL010000088.1:0-1333 GCF_031423415.1 Flavobacterium sp. | reverse complement strand
TTTTTTTTATTCGATAGCGATGCTATCCAATAAAAAAATCCAAAATCTGAAACAAAAATCTTAATTTTTCGCTTCAATCAAAAAAGTTTAAACCACTTCTTATTAAAAAAACAATTATTTAATCTAAATCTAAATCAATTTAAAATTCAATTTATTAAATTTGTAACCATAAAGAAAATAAATGGACAGAAGAAAATTTTTTAGAAATGGTTCGCTCGCAGCGATTGGGTCAACAATATTAAATCCATTTCTAGGCACAGCTCATGAACTTGATTTTGATACTTTAAAAAAAAATAAAAAAGCCAAAAATATTATATTTTTAGTTAGCGACGGTATGAGTTCTGGAACTTTGAACATAGCAGATTTATATGTAAATCGCAAATTTGGTCGAAGTTCTAACTGGATTCAATTGTACAAAGACAATTTAGTTTCGAGAGCTTTAATGGATACATCTTCTGCAAGTTCTATAGTAACCGATTCGGCAGCAGGAAGTTCGGCTTGGGGTTCTGGTTTTAAAGTTAACAATGGTTCAATTTGCGTAGGCGTTAATGGTGAAGAATATTTACCAATTTGGCAAAAATTCAAGAAAGTAGGCAAAATGGCGGGTTGCGTAACAACTGTTCCAATTACTCATGCAACACCGTCGGGTTTTTGTGTAAATAGCAAATCTAGAAAAGGTCAACCTGAAATTGCAGAAAAATATCTTGATATTAATTTTGATGTAATGTTGGGTGGTGGTTTTGAATATTTCGATACATCTAAAAGAACAGACAAACGCGATTTGTTTGCTGATTTTCAGAAAAAAGGTTATCAAATAGTGAAAACCAAAGAAGAAATGTTAACTGCAAATAACATAAAACCTATTTTGGGAATTTTTGGTCTTGAAGAAGCTTTGCCATTCGAATTAGACAGACAAACCGATGATTCTTTAAAAAAATCGTTTCCAAGTCTTGCAGAAATGACGCAAAAAGCAATCGATAAAATGAAAGATAATCCTAAAGGATTTGTGCTTCAAGTAGAAGGTGGAAAAGTAGATTGGGCTGCACACTCTAACGATGTTGGCGGTTTGCTTTACGACCAAGTTGCTTTTGACGATGCTATAAAAGTTGCAATAGATTTTGCCTCAAAAGATAAAGAGACTCTTGTAATTATAACAACCGACCACGGAAACGGTAATCCAGGAATTATATACGGCAAAAATGCTGACAAAAATTTTGATAGTCTGCACAATTATAAATATTCGAATGAACGGATATTAAACTCTATTCATAACGACACATCGGTCTCGCAAATACGAGAAATTATAGAATTCGGTAACGGAAAAGCAATTTCG
>NZ_JANPFL010000087.1:0-11971 GCF_031423415.1 Flavobacterium sp. | reverse complement strand
CAAACGAATCGATTTTGGAGTAACCTCAACATATTCATCTTTTTGAATGTATTCTAAAGCTTCCTCTAATGAGAAAATAATCGGAGGGATAATTCTAGCTTTATCATCATTTCCAGAAGAACGAACGTTAGATTGTTTTTTCTCTTTAGTTACGTTCACACACATATCATCGCTACGGGAGTTTTCACCAATTACTTGGCCTTCATAAATTTCGTCATTAGGATTAACGAAGAATTTACCACGATCTTGTAATTTATCGATAGAATAAGGAATAGCTTTTCCTTTTTCCATAGAGATTAATGAACCTTTGTTACGTCCTGAAATTTCTCCTTTGAAAGGTTCATATCCTATAAAACGATGTGCCATAATAGCCTCGCCTGCAGTAGCAGTAAGCAATTGGTTACGCAATCCAATAATTCCACGTGATGGAATATTAAATTTTATAATCATTCGTTCCCCTTTAGTTTCCATAGACAACATTTCTCCTTTACGCAAAGAAACAAACTCTACAGCTCTTCCCGAAAGTGTTTCTGGTAAGTCAATTGTCAATTCTTCAATTGGCTCACATTTTTTACCATCAATTTCTTTGATGATAACTTGTGGTTGACCAATTTGCATTTCATATCCTTCTCTCCTCATTGTTTCAATAAGAACAGACTAGTGAAGAACTCCACGACCAAAAACCATAAACTTATCGGCAGAATCAGTTTCACCCAATTTCATTGCTAAGTTTTTCTCTAATTCTTTTGTCAAACGGTCTCTAATATGTCGAGAAGTAACAAATTTTCCTTCTTTACCAAAGAAAGGCGAATCATTGATGGTAAACAACATACTCATTGTAGGCTCATCAATGGCAATAGTTTGTAAAGCTTCTGGATTCTCAAAACAAGCAATAGTATCACCAATTTCAAAACCTTCTACTCCAATAATTGCACAAATATCTCCAGCTATAACTTCTTGCACTTTTTTACGACCAAGTCCTTCAAAAGTATGCAATTCTTTTATTTTTGATTTCGTAATGGAACCGTCTCTTTTTACCAAAGAAATTGGCATTCCTTCTTTTAAAATACCTCTTTCAAGACGTCCAATGGCGATACGACCTGTAAAGGCCGAAAAATCTAAAGAGGTAATCAACATTTGTGGTGTTCCTTCAGAAACTTTTGGAGCAGGTACATTTTCGATAACCATATCTAACAATGCTTCTACATTATCAGTTACGTTTTCCCAATGATCCGACATCCAGTTATTTTTAGCTGAACCGTAAACCGTTGGAAAATCCAATTGCCACTCTTCGGCTCCTAATTCGTACATTAAATCGAAAACTTTTTCGTGAACTTCTTCGGGAGTACAGTTTTCTTTATCCACTTTATTGATAACAACGCATGGTTTTAAACCAAGGTCAAGTGCTTTTTGTAATACGAAACGTGTTTGTGGCATTGGTCCTTCAAAAGCATCTACAAGAAGACAAACACCGTCTGCCATATTGAGAACGCGTTCTACTTCTCCACCAAAATCGGCGTGACCAGGAGTATCAATAATATTAATTTTAGTTCCTTTATACACTACCGAAACATTTTTTGAAGTAATGGTAATACCTCTTTCGCGCTCCAAGTCATTATTATCAAGAATTAAATCTCCAGCATTCTGGTTGTCACGAAATAAATGACAATGGTACATAATTTTATCAACCAAAGTGGTTTTACCGTGATCGACGTGGGCAATAATTGCAATATTTCTAATAGATTCCATCTGATTTTTTTTGAGGTTGCAAAGGTACACTTTATTTTCATATAAAAAATCTTTATGTAATTGTTTGCAATTTGTTAACCAATATATTTATGGTAAACCGAATAAAATAAGTTTTGAATGATTATAAATAATTCCCTAATTATTATTTACATTTGGATAATGAAAAATAAGACCAATCAAATAACCCTACTATATATTTTAGTATCCATATTTTTGGCTACTGCTTATCGTGACCTTTTTTTAGTACTACTCCCATCAAATCCTTTCGCATTTAGTTTTTGGAGCGACCTACTATTTATAATTGTTTCTGGAATACTCCTAAGGTTTGTTCTGTATAAAAACGATATTAAAAATACTGAAATTTATAAAGAATTAAAGAATACAAACAATGAAATTAAAGATTCAAATGAAAGATACGATATCGTATCAAAAGCAACAAGCGATATCATTTGGGATTGGAAAATAACAGAAGATAGGATGAATTGGAATAAAGGAATCGAAGATATTTTTGGTTATAAACAAGATGAAATTGGTGAAAGTTCGAAGTGGTGGTTTGATAATATTCATCCAGAAGACAGCATTAAAATGTCTATAAAACTATATTCATTTATTGAACAAAAAACTGAAAAATGGCAAGATCAATATCGATTTAAATGTGCTGATGGGTCTTATAAATATGTTTTAGATAGAGGTTTTATTTTAAAGGATGAAACGGGTAAGTCTGTGAGAATGATTGGAGCCATCCAAGACGTTACAAAACAAAAAGAAGAAGAACAACGACTAAAATTGCTGGAAACCGTAATTACCCATACAAAAGATTCTGTAATTATTACCAAAGCAGATTTGAATAACGGAAAAATCCCCGATATTGTCTATGTAAACCCTGCCTTTTCCGCAACATCTGGCTACACTTTTGATGAAATTATTGGAAAATCTCCTGAAATATTTATGGGGCCAAATTCTGATAAAAAAGAGCACGAAAAGCTCATTAGTGCTATAAAAAACAAAAAAGAATGTCAAATTGAAACTCCAAGTTACAAAAAAAACAAAAATGCTTATTGGGTGAATTTCAACATGTTACCTGTTTACGATTCAGATGGAGAGGTTTCACACTGGGTTTCTATACAAAGAGACATTACCGAAGATAAAAAACAAGAAGTAGAAAAAGAACAACTTATCAAGGAGTTGACGATAAAAAATAAAGATTTACAACAATTTTCTTATATCACCTCGCACAATCTACGCGCCCCATTATCAAACCTTACGGGTTTACTAAACTTGATTGAAGATATTCCTATCGAAGATCCTGAACTTAAAGAAATTATAGATGGGTTCAATAAATCAACTCATCTACTAAACGACACCATCAACGATTTAGTAAAAGTAATTATAATAAAAGACAATCATAATATCGAGAAGGAATCTATATTGCTAAAAGATTTATTTGAAGATGTTTTTGGTCAATTAGATTTTCTTATTGGTTTGCATAAACCTATAATACTATTTAATTTCGGCGAAATTTCTTCTATGAATACAAATAAGTCTTATATAGAAAGTATTTTATTAAAT
Source organism: Flavobacterium sp. (assembly GCF_031423415.1). Taxonomy (GTDB): domain Bacteria; phylum Bacteroidota; class Bacteroidia; order Flavobacteriales; family Flavobacteriaceae; genus Flavobacterium. The sequence goes on along the minus strand of NZ_JANPFL010000087.1, from coordinate 8,653 downwards.
TTATTGACCAATTCAATCAAATACAAATCCCAAGACAGAAAATTAAAAATAAATATAAAAGCTTCTCTATCAGAAGATAGCATAGTTTTAAAGTTTAAGGATAATGGAATAGGAATTGATTTGGAAAGAAATAAAGACAAAATATTTGGACTTTATCAACGATTCCACGATTATCCAGACAGTAAAGGCTTAGGTTTATACTTAGTAAAATCGCAAGTTGAAACTATGGGAGGTACAATTAGTATCGAAAGTAAAGTAAATGTTGGAACTACATTTACACTAACTTTTAAAAATAAACAATAATGCTTAACACAATTCTATGTATTGATGATGACCCTATAACCCTAATGTTATGCAAAATGGTTATCACCAAAGCTTCGTTTTCAAATGAAATAACAACTGCTAAAAATGGCGAAGAAGCCCTTAAATACTTCGACAGTCTTAAAACAACTTCTACTGTAAAAAAACCTCAGTTAATTTTTTTAGATCTAAATATGCCCGTAATGAATGGCTGGGAGTTTTTAGATAGCTTTATCACAGAAGAATATTCAGAATATCATCATACCAAAATTATTATTCTCTCCTCTACAATTGACCCAGAAGATTTAGAGAAATCAAAAAAATACCCAATGGTAATTGATTTTTTACCAAAACCAATTTCTAAAGAAATGTTGGAATTTTTAAAAGATAAAGTCTAAGTATAAACCATAAAAAAAGTCCCGATATTACATCGGGACTTTTCTATATAATTAGAGATTGTAATTATTACAATTTAGAAACGTGCTTTGTTAATTTGGATTTTAAATTAGAAGCTTTGTTATCGTGAATGATGTTTTTCTTAGCTAATTTATCAATCATAGAAATAACAGTTGATAATTTGGAAGCAGCATCTTCCTTATCAGTAGAAATTCTTAATGCTTTAATCGCATTACGAGTAGTTTTGTGTTGATATCTGTTTAAAACTCTTCTTTTTTCGTTACTTCTTATTCTCTTTAAAGCTGACTTGTGATTTGCCATTTTCTTAAATGATTTTTTCTTTATTAATTTTTTTTGTAGTCCCTAGGGGAATCGAACCCCTCTTACCAGGATGAAAACCTGGCGTCCTAACCGATAGACGAAGGGACCCTTCTTCTGTAATGCGGATGCAAAAATACAACTATTTTTGAAACGCACAATAGTTCACGTAAAAAAAATAATATTATTTTTAATATGCCCTTGCAAAAAGCACTCTTTCATTGGAATGCTTTCCAGTGAGAATACAGCTTCCTGCTTCTTTTACTCCGTTCAAAGGGATGCATCTTATTGTCGCTTTTGTCAGGTTTTTAATTTCCTCCTCAGTGGTTGCTGTACCGTCCCAATGAGCCGAAACAAACCCTCCTTTTCGTTCAAGAACATCTTTAAACTCCTCAAAACTATTTACTTCAGTTATGTGTGTTTTACGATATTCTAATGCTTTTTGGAATAATTCGATTTGGATTTGTTGTAAAATATTTTTGATATAAATTGCAATCCCATCTTTAGAAATAATTTCTTTGGTTAAAATATCGCGTCTAGCGACTTCAAGAGTTCCATTTTCAATATCTTTTGGACCTACGGCTATTCGAATAGGAACTCCTTTTAATTCCCATTCCGCAAATTTGAATCCCGGTTTTTGAGTGGTCCTATTGTCGAATTTAACTGTAATATTTAGATTTTTGAATTCTGATATTAATTCGTTTGCAACTGCAGTTATTTCTGCTAATTGTTCCTCTGTTTTGTATATTGGGACAATAACTACTTGAATTGGCGCCAAATTTGGTGGTAACACTAAACCTCTATCGTCAGAATGTGTCATCACTAAAGCCCCCATCAATCGGGTTGAAACTCCCCAAGAGGTTCCCCAAACGTGTTCTTGTTTTCCTTCGGCATTAGCAAATTTCACATCAAAAGCTTTGGCAAAATTTTGTCCTAAAAAATGAGAAGTTCCTGCCTGTAGCGCTTTACCATCTTGCATTAAAGCCTCAATACAATAGGTTTCTTCTGCACCAGCAAAACGCTCCGTTTCTGTTTTAACCCCTTTAATTACTGGAATTGCCATAAAATTCTCCGCAAAATCTGCATAAACATGCATCATTTTTTCAGATTCCTCAAGAGCTTCTGCTTTGGAAGCGTGAGCTGTGTGACCTTCTTGCCATAAAAACTCGGCGGTTCTTAAAAACAAACGCGTTCTCATTTCCCATCGTACAACATTTGCCCATTGGTTTATTAACAAAGGTAAATCTCGGTAGGACTGAATCCATCCTTTATATGTGGACCAAATTATGGCTTCACTTGTAGGGCGAACGATTAATTCTTCTTCTAATTTAGCATTTGGATCAACTATTAATTTACCAGGGTTATCTGGATCGTTCTTTAGTCTATAGTGAGTCACGATAGCACATTCTTTGGCAAAACCTTCGGCATTTTTTTCTTCTGCTTCGAACATACTTTTCGGAACAAACAAAGGGAAATAAGCATTTTGATGCCCTGTTTCTTTAAACATTCGATCTAATTCTGCTTGCATTTTTTCCCAGATTGCATATCCGTAAGGCTTTATGACCATACACCCTCTAACACCTGAATTTTCAGCCAAGTCGGCTTTTACAACTAGCTCGTTATACCATTTTGAATAATCTTCTTCTCTTGTTGTTAGGTTCTTGCTCATATTGAATAGTTTGGCACAAATTTTGTTTTATTAAATTTAACTAAAAAGTTCGACAAAACTAAGTATTTTTGTAATGTGCAACAATAAAAATCCCAACGATATGAAAACAAATATTTTTTCCACTCAAAATGTAACATTTTATACACTTATTGGATTTTTAAGTATTCTAGTAACTTCTTGTGGTTCTTATCAAAATAGTTCTTACTATGATAGCGATGGAATATATGGAAATGCTCCCAAAGAAAAACAAACCGTGTCAAGCACTCAGTATAAAAATTATTTCGGCTCTTTGCTAGAGGAGGAAAATATGGCAACGAACGATACCATTAAAAATCAAAAACAAGAAAATAGCCCAACAACTATTGTCAATGTGTATAACGATCCTTGGAACACTTCCTTTGGTTTCGGATATGGTTGGGGTGACCCATTTTTCGGATTTGGCAGAGGAAACGGCTTTGGTTGGGGTTACCCCTATTACGGGTATGGCTGGAATTCTCCGTATTATGGGTTTGGTTGGGGCAATCCTTATTTTGGATTTGGTTGGGGTAACGGATTTGGTTGGGGTTATTCAGGATATGGCTGGGGTTGTCCTACTTATGGATACAATAATAATTATTCTTATAATCCTAGCAGAAGAGGATCTTCTTATGGTAATAGAGTAAATGGCAATAGATATTTTCAAAACCAATCGTACGGCGATAGAACATCGAACTATACAAATACAAGAAGAAGTGCTACAAGTAATACAACCAGAAATAACTCCTCTTTTATGACTGGAGATTATTCGCAAAATAATTCTTCAAGCACAAGAAGTAGCGCCAACACTAGAGGTCAAAGTTATTCTGACACCAGAACTTATAATCCTTCAAGTACAAGTACTAACACCAACAACTATAATAATAGTAGTAATTCTAGATCATCATCAAACACTAACTACAGTAGTGGCGGCGGAAGATCTTCTGGCGGTGGAGGCGGATATAGCTCAGGTGGAGGCGGTGGTAGAAGAAGATAAGACTAAACTATAGTACAATAAATAAACATAACCTTAATTGAACAAAAGATGAAAAAAGTCTTAGTGCTCATATTTATTAGCTTCAGTTTTAATGTCGCCCAATCACAAGAAATAAAAGATGCTGTTCAGTATTCGCAAGATAATTTAAACGGAACTGCTCGCTTTAGAGCTATGGGTGGTGCTTTTGGTGCACTTGGTGGTGATTTATCGTCCTTAAATGTAAATCCTGCGGGTTCAGCCATTTTTTCTAACAATCAACTTGGAATGTCATTGAGTAGTTTTAACACAAGAAACAATTCTGATTATTTTGGGACCTCAACGTCGGAATCTCATAATAATTTTGATATGAATCAATTAGGTGTTGTTTTTGTTTTTAAAAACCAAAATCAATCTAGTAGTTGGAAAAAGTTTTCAATGGCAATCAACTATGATAATACTAATAATTTTGACAATTCCGTTTTTTCAAGAGGTGTAAATCCTTTTAACTCAATAGATGACTACTTTTTGAATTATGCGCGTCAAAATGGAGGTGTTCCTACACAATATATTGACAGTTTTTATTATTCGCATTCGTTAGACAATCAAGGAAATCCCATTTTAGGTTCTGACGGTTTACCAATAGAAAATTATAATTTACTTGCTAACTACTTTGGAACTTCCCAACAAAATATAGCAAATAATTTAAATAGTTATATTTATCAATATATTGGTGAAGTTGATGGAAAAGATGCTTTCGCCAATCAACAAGCTTTTCTTGGTTACGGAGCTTATGTTATTGATCCGTTGGTAAGGAATGATCCGAATAACAAAAATTATATTTCACTTGTCCCGGCCGGAGGCAATTATTACCAAGAAAATAGCATTGTTTCCAAAGGATATAACGGAAAATTATCTTTTAATGCTGCCACATCTTTTGAAAATAAACTTAATATTGGAGTTAATTTAAATTCGCATTTTACTGATTATATAAAATCGACCAGTTTTTACGAATCAAATAAAAATCCACTTGAATCAAATTATTCGGTAACAAATTTGCGATTTGATAATAATCTGCATACGTATGGAGGTGGTTTTTCATTTCAAATTGGGATAATTGCAAAAATTACAAATGAAGTTCGTTTAGGATTTGCCTTTGACTCCCCTATTTGGTACGTTTTAAATGATGAATTGTCGCAAAAGTTGGTAGTAGTGAGCAGTAAAACTGGTGCCAATGACGTGACTGATAGTGTAGACCCAAATTTCATAACAATATTTGCACCTTATAAATTACAAACACCAAGCAAAATTACTGGGAGTTTTGCTTATATATTTGGTAAAAAAGGGCTAATTAGCATTGATTATGCACTAAAAAATTATAACAACACTCAATTTCATCCTAAAAATGATTTGTATTATAGAGACCTAAATAATTATATGAGTTCAGTACTTAATACTACCGGAGAATTTCGTCTTGGAGCAGAATATAAAATTAAAGAATGGAGTCTTCGTGGCGGGTATCGCTTTGAAGAAAGTCCATACAAAGACAAAGCAACTATTGGTGATTTGAACTCATTTTCAGGAGGATTAGGATATAATTTTGGAGCATTTAAGTTAGATTTTTCTTATACCAATACGCAACGAGATTCCAAGCAATCCTTTTTCAGTCAAGGGTTTACCGATGCTGCACAAATTAAAACTAACAATAACAATGTCACAATGACAATGACGTTTGAATTGTAATAGTCAGAGTACAGAAAAATTAATAATACGTACAAATTGATTAAGCCGCTTTTGATTCTATCTCAAGTGGTTTTTTTTTGCAAATGTGTCCCGTCCTGAAATACAAAAAGTCATAAAATAGCCCCGATGGAAACGGCATCCTCTTGTGACCGGTTTTCGGCACGAGAGATACAGTGGACAGCGGGACAAAACGTATTTAAAAAACAAAGATTTATGCTCCTAAAAATAAAAATCGTAATTTTGCAAAATTCCAAATTATAGGAAATATAAATCTATGAGAACCAAATCTTTAAAAAAGAATAGAATTAATGTGATCACTCTTGGGTGTTCTAAAAATGTATATGATAGCGAAGTCCTGATGGGACAATTAAAAGCAAGCGGAAAAGATGTCGTTCACGAAGAAGAAGGCAACATTGTAGTCATCAATACTTGCGGATTTATTGATAATGCCAAGGCAGAATCGGTGAATATGATTCTTGAATATGCTGATAAAAAAGAACGCGGTTTAGTCGATAAAGTATTTGTTACTGGTTGTTTATCTGAACGTTACAGGCCCGATTTAGAAAAAGAAATACCAAATGTAGATCAGTTTTTTGGCACAACAGAATTGCCAGCATTGCTAAAAGCATTGGGAGCTGATTACAAACACGAATTGCTTGGTGAACGTTTGACAACTACTCCAAAAAATTATGCTTATCTTAAAATTGCTGAAGGTTGCGATAGACCTTGTAGTTTTTGCGCCATTCCATTGATGCGAGGGAAACACGTTTCGCAAACTATTGAAAAACTCGTAAAAGAAGCCGAAGGTTTGGCCAAAAATGGCGTCAAAGAATTGATTCTTATTGCACAAGATTTGACCTATTACGGTTTGGATATATACAAAAAGCGAAATCTAGCTGAATTATTAGAAGCTTTGGTACAAGTCGAAGGTATCGAATGGATTCGTTTGCACTACGCCTTCCCTTCTGGTTTTCCGATGGATGTTTTAGAAATTATGAAGCGGGAACCAAAGATTTGCAACTATATTGATATTCCCTTACAGCATATTTCTGATCCTGTTTTGAAATCGATGAAACGGGGAACTACTAAAGAAAAAACAACCAAATTATTGCAGGAATTTCGTAAAGCAGTTCCGGGAATGACTATTAGAACTACATTAATTGTAGGTTATCCTGGCGAAACTCAAGAGGATTTTGAAACTTTGAGAGACTGGGTTCAGGAAATGAAATTTGAACGTTTAGGCTGTTTTACTTATTCGCATGAAGAAAACACAAGCGCTTACGATTTGATTGACGATGTTCCCGAAGATGTAAAACAAAATCGTGCCAATGAAATTATGGAAATTCAATCTCAAATTTCTTGGGATTTAAACCAAGAGAAAATTGGCAAAACGTTCCGTTGTATTATTGACAGAAAAGAAGGCGAGCATTTTGTGGGAAGAACAGAATTTGACAGTCCAGATGTTGACAATGAAGTCCTTATTGACGCTTCGAAACATTACGTTAAAACAGGCGAATTTGTTATGGTAAAAATTATTGACGCTACTGAATTTGATTTATTCGCTGAACCTGTTTGAACTTACATTATTAAAAAAATACATATGAAAACTACTTATAAATTTTTGGCAACAATCATTATTCTGATTTCAATAAATACCGTTTCTGCGCAATATGGAAATGGTTATGGCGGCAATGGATATGGGAACGGTTATGGCAATAATGGTAGAATGAGCCAAATGGGCGCAATGAACCAAAACAGCCAGCCTGAAAAACCAAAAGAAATTCCTGCAGAAGAAATTGTCGCCAAATATATGGAGGATATGAAACCCGCTGTAGGACTGGATGAACTTCAAACTATTGCTATAACAAATGTATTAGTTGAAAGCGTAAATTCACAAGGCAGAATTACCAAATTAAATTTGTCGCAAGAGGATTTGATGAATGAATATAAAGCACTTTCTGAAAATACTGATAGAAAAATAATAAATTTTTTGAGCAAAGAGCAAAAAGATAAATATTTGACCTTTAAAGAAGAAATAAAACAACCGAAAAAATCGAAATCGAAAGACAAAAAGAAAAATAAAACTTCGGAAAATAAAGATAAATAATAAGGATACAACTTCAATATCAAAGCTTTGTTGAAAACCAAGCAAGTAAAAAGTGGAGATAGCACATAGTACCGATGATAAAAATTTTTACAAATATGAAACATAAAATACTTTTCATTTTCTATACTATTATAATATTATCAATTGTTGGTTCTTGCTCTTCAAATCCTTATAAGGTAAGTGATAAATCATACAAAGAACAGCTTAAAGGTTATAAAGAAACAATATCAAATACCGAACCTGCAAAATTAGAAACTAGCGTCGCAACTATCTTGCCTGCTGCTCAATTACCAATAGATCCGCTGGTGCTTTACAAAGATACTTTGTCAATAAAGGCTCCCAAAGCATTGTTGAATGGAATTAGTACAGAATGGATTAGCTCAGTCAATTTTAATCTTAGAAAACCAAATTTTATCATTCTTCATCATACTGCGCAAGACTCTTTAGCACAAACTTTAAGAACATTTACGATAACAAAACCTCAGGTAAGTGCGCATTATGTAATTGCAGATGATGGTAAAGTGGTTCAAATGGTCAATGATTATCTTCGCGCTTGGCACGGAGGAAACTCGATTTGGGGAAAGAACACCGACATTAACTCTTCATCTATCGGTATTGAATTAGACAATAATGGATTTGAACCTTTTTCAGACAAGCAAATCATAAGTCTTTTGGCTCTATTGACAAAACTAAAAAAGGATTACAACATTCCTATTCAAAACATCATTGGACATTCAGACATTGCACCAAGCAGAAAAACCGACCCTAGTAGGCTATTTCCTTGGAAACTTTTAGCATTGAATGGATTTGGCATTTGGCCTGATGAAATTTTAGAACCCGCTCCAGTAAACTTCAATGCTGAGCAAGCTTTACGAATTATTGGTTACAATACCAAAAATCTGTCCTCAGCTATAGCTGCTTTCAAACTTCATTATATTCAGACTGAAGTGGATAGTGTTTTAGATGAAAAAACCATAAATACCATCTATAATATATTTAGTCATTCCTTAAAAATGAATTAACAATTTGATTGTTAATAACTTGTGATTAAATTCAGTTGAAAACAGTACTTTTAAATCGCCAAAAAGTGTATATTTCGGTATAAAAAAGTGGCAATATGTTAGGCAAAATA
>NZ_JANPFL010000086.1:0-1348 GCF_031423415.1 Flavobacterium sp. | reverse complement strand
AAAAGACAATTTTGCAGCCAATTAAAAAAAGTTTAAACCACTTCAATATCAGACAACAATAGTCCGTCCTTTGGTTGCTATTTCTTTATTCGAATCTAAATAAAAATCAATTCTACCAACATTAATTCCGTAACACCCAACTTGATTTACAAGAACATCTTTGTTTTCAATATTCTTAACAATGGTTGGTTTATCTAGAAAAGTATGTGTATGACCGCCAATAATTAAGTCAATATCTTTAGTTAAAGCTGCTAATTTTAAATCACAAATTCTATCAGGTTCGGTTTTATAAGAATATCCAATGTGCGAGAGGCAAATTATGATATCGCATTTTTGGTCTTGTTTAAGTATTCGAACCATATCATTCGAAATCTCTAAAGGATCGTTATAGACAGTTTCTTTATAATTTTTTTTATCTACCAATCCAGCCAATTCAACCCCTAGACCAAAAACACCAATTTTAATTCCGTCAATCGTAAATACTTTGTATGGTTTTACGTGACCATCCATTATTGTGTTTTTAAAATCGTAATTAGCAGATAGAAATTCGAATGTTGCGTTGGGCATTTGAGAAAGCAAACCCTCAAGGCCATTATCAAAATCGTGGTTACCGATTGCAGAAGCATCATACTTCATCATCGACATTAATTTGAATTCTAATTCGCCACCATAATAATTAAAGTATGGTGTTCCTTGAAAAATATCGCCAGCATCTAGCAACAATACATTTGGGTTTTCTTTGCGAATTTCGGTAATCAATTCGGCACGTTTTGCAACGCCACCCATTCCTGGATTTCTAGAATCATCCATCGGAAATGGATCGATATAACTGTGTACATCATTAGTATGTAAAATCGTAATATGTTTAAAATTTGCAGTTTGAAAACTACTTAATGATAATCCACCAAGTGTCAAAAATGCTGAACTTGCTGCCGTTTTTTGTATAAATTCTCTTCTTTTCATTTTAAATTATATTAAATCGCTAATGTGAATACTTAAAATTTGAATTATCACAACCAAATTATTGTACACTAACTCTAATTTTTTTATCGACCACTACAGTTTCTACATCTTTTAAATAATCAATAAGTATGTTTCTTAGTTTATAATCCATATCGTGGCTACCTACATTTTTCTTAAAAAAATTCATGTTATCTCCACCATTTGACAAATAATCTGATGTTGCAACCGAATAAATTTTATCCAATTCTAACGGCTTTCCTTGAACCAAAATATTCATGGGTTTCTTGTTAGAATCTATCGTAAATGTCATTCCAGATAACGGATGCGGTTTTTTTCCTTCGATATAATAGTTACACATTTCAAGAATTTGTTCGCCTTTTAATTC
>NZ_JANPFL010000085.1:0-33835 GCF_031423415.1 Flavobacterium sp. | reverse complement strand
GCAAGACCTTGTGGCAATTGATTAAAATATTTGTCAAAACCAAATTCTTGAAAAAATTCTAATAATTTCTCTGGATTTTCTACTTTTCCAAGCAATATATTATCAATAACATTTCCATTAAAAATCGTTATTTCTTGTGGAATAACTCCAATTAAATTTCTAAAATTTTCTAATCCAATTTCAGAAAGTTTGAATTGATTGTTTACTAAGATATTTCCGTTTTCAAAACTATAAAAACGCTGTAATATTTGTCCTAAAGTACTTTTTCCACTACCACTTTCTCCAACAATTGCAGTAAGTTTACCTTTTTCAATACTTATATTAATATTTGAAAACAATTCACTTCTACCAGCAAATCTGAATGATAGATTTTGAAGTTCAATTTTATCTATATTTTCTAACGAGATTCCTTGCTCATTTTCTTTTTCTAAAGAAGAGAATTCAAACATTCGAGTAAATGCTATTTTTGCTTCGTTTATTGGGATTGAAATCAATGCTAAATTTGCAATTGAAGGCAACAATGAGCCAACAATTCCCAAAATAGCCATCAATTCTCCCAGTTTTATTTCTTTATTGAAAACTTGAACTGATGTGTAAATTAAAACTCCAATTAAAAAAAAGACACTCGCTAATCCCGATTGCCAAGACAAAGTAATATTTATTTTTCCGAGATTAAATATTTTTTCTTGAAAGTTATTGAAAACAATTTCATTTGTTTTACTAAAAACAGTTTGTTTATTATCATTTTTTATAGTCGCAATTCCTTGAATAGTATTGATGTAATTACTCTCGTTATATGCATAACTTTGCATGACTTCTTTTTGAGAATTGATAATTTTTTTGTTGCTTCTGTAAATTATATAAAAATAAATTGGCAAACTAAATAATGAAATTATACCCAATTTCCATGAATATCCAAACAAGAAAACCATTGAAATTATAGAAACCAAAATATCAATTACCAAACTACTTGCCAGTATTTTAATTACTCTTTGAACACGTTGAGTGTCGTTTAATCGAGCAACAAGTTCACCAATTTTTCTGGTATCAAAAAAAGGTTTTGGTAAATGTAATAGTGATGTGAAGAATTGATTGTTGATGCGATTATTAAAATCTTTTGATTGTTGTAGTAAAAAAAACTCTCTCAAAGCCGAAATTCCAACTCTGGCTAAAAGCAAAATTCCTAACAAAGCAATACCCGAAATTAGTTTTTTAATATTTTGCGATGGCAAAATATCATCAATTAGCTTTTGAGAAAACAAAGACATTGCCATGCCTAAACCTGCCACAAAAACACCGAGTAAAACTGAAATCCAAAGCAATTTATAATCCGATTCTAACAAATCTAAAAACCATTTTAGTTGCGCATTTTTTACTAAAGTTTCTTTTACAAAATGTTCGTTTGGAGTAAGTGTTAAACACGTTTTAGAAACCCAAATTTTTTCTAACTCAACTTCAGACAATTGATAAATTCCCTTTGCTGGGTCACCAATTGCGAATCCTTTTATTGGATCATAACTATAGCATACTATATAATGTTGTAATTTATTTTCAACAAGAACATGCAAAATAACCGGCTCTCCATGATCTTTTAATGTTTGCATATCTGCTTCACAACCTTCGGCAGTAAAGCCAATTTTGTTTGCGACTTGATACAAACCAAGCATAGTTGTTCCTTCCTTTGTTGTTCCGCTCAACTCACGAAGTTTCTCTAAAGTAGTATTTCCTTCGTAAAGTTTTATGATACTTAACAAACAAGCCACGCCACAATCAGACTGGTCAAGTTGTAGCGTATGTGTTTTTTCGATTAGTTTTTGATTCATTAAATTTCGTTCAATTTTTTCAAAAGTGTTTCTACCTTGGTTTGACCTTTTAGTTTTTCAATTAATTTCTGATTTTTGTCATATAGCACTAAACAAGGCATTGAATGAATATCAAATGTAGTAGAAAAAGTAGTTTTTGAATCACAAATAAAAGTAACATTATCATAACTAGACAATTTGTATTTGGTTGCAAATGCACTTAATAGATTTGGTTTTTCAAAAGAAACAAAAAACAATTGAACATTGTTGAATTTATCAATGTTTTCTTGAATCATTTTTGCTTCCTCATTACAAAATTCACATTCGGAGTTGAAGTAAATAAATATTGTTTTACTATTTTGTTTTAAATTTTGGTTGGTAAAAGCAGTTCCATCAATTTTTTTGTAATTAAAAACTGGAATAGTTTGAATATTTTCTGCAATTTGTTTTTTATGATTGATTTTTGCAACCACTTTGTAGCCCACAAAAGCAATAAGACCAATTAGTATAAAAGGAATTACAATTTTTAGATATTTTTTCATTTAAAATTAAGAATTATTTAGTGTTAAAAACATTACTAAAACGATCCATAATAATAAGGCAGGACCATAACTAAACACTACAATTTTGAATCCCTTATCCATATTTGTTTCTGTTGCTTTTCCCAAGTAAAACGCTAAAAGCAACCAGTAAACAAGTTCAAATAAATTTAGTGTTTGAAAAGGATATATAAACCAAGTTTCAAGACCCGTGTAGCCAATAATATTTAGAGCAGATAACGGATAAAAATATTGAAAATCATTTAACTTGTAGTTTGTTTCAACAAAACAAAACCAAAGTATTTTAAATACTGGAACGAGTAAAAAAACAAATTCTGATTTTACAACAATTTCCCAAACTAATTTGAATTTTACTTCTTTTTTACTAAAGAAAAAAACACCAATATATAAAACTGTTGCAATTATTGAAGTTTTGAGTAAAATATAAATTGGAATAAAAACATATCCCAACCATTTCCATTTATCTTGAAAATCGAAAAGGTTCTTTATTTGATTAGAAGTAAGTTTTTCTGCTAAAGAATTGTAAACCAATTTATCGAAATTAAGGATATGCTTTGTTATCTCTGTTAGTAAAAAAAATAGTATTGTTAAAATTAGATACTTGTAAAAAGTACTTTTCATTTTTTATAAAGTTTTATTAAAAAAAAAGAGTAATAATTTGAAATTATTACTCCTTAAATTTTTAAAATATTAAATTTTAATTAAACACAAGTAATCAGTTAAAGGGATTTTGTTTTTGAATAATTGGAAATATTACAATAAAGAACATCATAAAAATTAGAAAATTATTAACTTGAGGACAAAACTTTAGAAATAAATTTATTACTAAAATAAATCCAAAAGTCAAAAACATAATAAACTTTCCAATATAACTTTTATTAATCATTTTAATTTCGAAAATTAATTTTTAAATTATCCGTTCCAGCACTCAACCGCTGATCCCCCTAAAACCGCAGGTCCTAAAACCCAACCTACCAGAAAAAAACCTACAAGCGCACATTGCGCAGGGCTTAATTTGCCACCAAATACTTTTTCTAAATCTTCGTTTTTTATTTTTTTCATAACTTATTATTTAAATTTAAACACATTCTGCGGTTGTATACATCGCAGCACCGCAGAATGCAGCATAACCCCCTAAACAAGCAAGTGCCGTCAAACCACCAAGAATTAAACATTTTCTGTTTTGTAATCCTCCTTGAACATTTTCCATTTTTTTTAATTCTAATTTTTTCATAAAAATAATATTTTAATTGTTAATTTCTAACAAACTTAGATATAAAATCAACAAACAATTATCAAAATACTATATAATTTATTACATTGCGAAATATATTATAGTTATTTTTGTTAGATATTGAAAATCAATAAATTTATTATTTAAAAATTATGGAAATTGGTAAAAAACTAAGAACTTTGAGAGCAGAAAAAGGTTTTACACAAGAAAAAATAGCAGATTTGCTCAAAATTCCACAAGCAACCTATTCTAATTTAGAAAACAATAAAGGAAAACTCGACTTAAAACTAATTGAAAAGATTGCATCTGTTTATGAAATCGATGTTCTTGACATATTGTCTGATGAAAAGTTCGTTTTCAATCAAAAAAATAAAAAAGGTGATAACAATGGATTAGTAATTAACCAACTCTCTGAAAAACTCATTGAACAATATGAAATTCGTTTACGAGAAAAAGACGAAATAATTGCAGAATTGAGAGCAAGATTAAATTAATTTTTTTATTCTTTAGGATATTTTTTCTTAATATTTCTAATAAGTTCTTCCAATCCATTCAATTTCAATTCATATACCAACTGAAGTTGTTCTCCCAATTCTCCCTTTGGAAAACCTTTATTGCTGTACCAAACAATATAATATTCTGGAATATCTATCAATGACCAACCTTCGTATTTACCAAAAGGCATTTTTGCATGTGCCAATTTGATTAATCTTTTTTGATTTTCGTCCATAAAGCAAAGATTCAGTCTTAAAAATTTAGAATTAAACTTTTTACAAATTTACAAAGAATGTGTTTTTATTTAATCCAAAATTATTCTTTAAATAATAGAAGTCAAAATTAAAAACTAAAATTCTAATTTAGAAATTATTGGGTAGTACAATTCGAATAATGAAATTAAAGTAAATTAATTGAAAATGAACATTTTACGTTAAATAATAGTAAACTCTCTGTTATAGTTTTTTTTATCAGAAATAAAGTGTACTTTTGCACCCATTAAAAAACACAGATGGAATCTATTAGAAACATTGCAATTATTGCTCACGTCGATCACGGAAAAACTACTTTGGTTGATAAAATTATGTATCATTGTCAGTTATTTCGCGATAACGAAAACACAGGAGATTTAATATTAGACAACAACGATTTAGAGCGTGAACGTGGCATCACAATTACATCTAAAAATGTTTCTGTTCAATACAAAGGTACAAAAATCAACATTATCGACACACCTGGTCACGCCGATTTTGGTGGAGAAGTAGAGCGTGTATTGAACATGGCCGATGGTGTTTGCCTTTTGGTAGATGCTTTCGAAGGGCCAATGCCACAAACTCGTTTTGTGTTGCAAAAAGCAATCGATCTAGGCTTGAAACCTTGCGTGGTAATCAATAAAGTTGATAAAGAAAACTGTACTCCAGAGGAAGTTCACGAAAAAGTTTTCGATTTGATGTTCGAATTAGGTGCTGAAGAATGGCAATTAGATTTTCCAACGGTTTATGGTTCAGCTAAAAATAACTGGATGTCTGATCATTGGGAAAACATTACTGACAATATCGAAGCATTACTAGACATGGTTATCGAGAATGTTCCTGCTCCAAAAGTTTCTGAGGGAACACCACAAATGTTGATTACTTCTTTAGATTTTTCAGCCTTTACTGGTCGAATTGCGATTGGAAGATTAGAAAGAGGTGTTTTGAAAGAAGGAATGCCTATTTCTCTTTGCAAAAGAGATGGTTCTATAGCAAAATCAAGAATCAAAGAATTACATACTTTTGAAGGTCTTGGTCGTAAAAAAGTACAAGAAGTTGTTGCAGGAGATATTTGTGCTATTGTTGGAGTTGAAGGTTTTGAAATTGGAGATACAATCGCCGATTTTGAAAATCCAGAAGCTTTGCAAACCATTGCAATCGATGAGCCAACAATGAGTATGTTGTTTACCATAAACGATTCACCTTTCTTCGGTAAAGAAGGAAAATTTGTAACTTCAAGACATATTCGTGATCGTTTGACTAAAGAATTAGAAAAAAACTTGGCTATGAAATTGGGTGAAACCGATTCAGCAGATAAATTTATGGTTTTTGGTCGTGGTGTTTTGCACCTGTCAGTTTTGATTGAAACCATGAGACGTGAAGGTTACGAAATGCAAATTGGTCAACCACAAGTTATTATCAAAGAAGTTGATGGTAAAAAATGTGAGCCGATAGAAGAATTAACAATCGATCTACCAGAATCTCTTTCTGGAAGAGCGGTAGAATTTGTTACTTTACGAAAAGGCGAAATGTTATCTATGGAAACTAAAGGTGAACGTATGATTATAAAATTCAACATTCCATCACGAGGAATTATTGGATTGCGTAACTTATTGTTGACTGCAACTGCTGGTGAAGCGATTATGGCACACCGTTTTATAGGATATGAGCCTTTCAAAGGTGATATTGCTGGACGTAACAAAGGTTCATTAATTTCAATGGAAAAAGGAAAAGCAATTCCATATTCTATCGACAAATTACAGGATCGTGGTAAGTTTTTTGTTGAGCCAAATGCCGAAATTTACAAAGGTCAGGTAATTGGAGAAAACTCTCGTGGTGATGACATGTGTGTAAACGTTACCAAAGAGAAAAAACAATCTAACGTTCGTTCCTCTGGAAATGATGAAAAAGCAAGAATCATTCCACCAATTATTTTCTCGTTAGAAGAAGCATTAGAATACATTCAAAAAGATGAATATGTTGAGGTTACTCCAAAATCGATTCGTTTGAGAAAAATCTATTTGACTGAAACAGATAGAAAAAGATTTAAAATCTAAATTTTGTAATATTCAAAATAAAAGATCCCAAATTCCAAAATACTGGAGTTTGGGATTTTTAATTTTATTTTTTTTACTGATATTGTGTTTGAATATAATACATAAATCCTAGTTTTCGGATTAAGTCAATTCGATATCGATAAAGTATTTTTTAGTACTAATCGATTGAAATTTTGCTACCTTACGATTGATGGGAATTCTAATATTTTCTACCCATCGAATGTCTTACAGAATAATTATCACATCTGTAACATTGAGGAAACAATTCCCAGGTTAATGAAATTTCGTGAACACCTTGAGTATCACCCATTTTTGAAGTATTGATGTCATAAGAATAACCCAAAACAAAACGGTTTAACTGTATTGCGCTGAAAACGTTGATTGAAGTTAGTACGTGGCTGTTGTTACTTTTTCCTTCAGGATTTGTTGCTGCAATCACTCCAATGGTAAAAGGTTTGACACTTAAAGCAGTTCCAAAGTCCAAACGATTGTACTGGGCTTGTCGCATATAATTGGCGGTAAGCACAACATCAGTTTGATCGGGAAAAAATGACCCAATACTATCATCCAAACTTATTGAGTAACCTCCGTGAACACTTAAAAACAATTCAAGCGGAACATTTGCATAATCAGTAAAGGTAATATTGGGTTTGTTAAGGTGCTTTAAAGAAGCGCCAAACCAAGAATTGTCATTATAAAATAATAACCCTGACGAAAAATCAAAAAAGCTAACTTGGTCGTTACTATTCAAAATACTCGGATCCACACTTCCTTCATTGATATTTCCATTGTTGATGTTAATTTGGTCTTCTAACAATAGATTACCAAAATTATAGTTTTTGAAGCCAAAACCTACCTCTATTCCTAATCGAACCCTCCACTCATCGTTTAAATTAATACTATAGGAATAAGCTCCGTTCAATTGAATATAATTATAATTAGTAAAGACCTCGCGTTGATTTAATATAGTAAAACCCAAGCCCATCTCTCCTTCAGAACCAATTGGGTTATTGATAAAGGCGAATTCGGTATCAATTCTTCTATTCTCATTTGGCCATTGAGAACGATGAATAATACCGGTATATCCACCGGCTAAAGTGCCTGTAAATGCTGGATTTAATGATTCTGGCACCAGTATATATTGGGTAAAAATTGGATCTTGCGCTTTTGCATTCACGATAGTCAAACAAGTTAACAGTATATATAAAACAAGTTTTAGTTTCATTATTTTTTCGTCTTATTTTATTAATACAAAAGGGTGGTTTTCATTGACAATTGTTCCATAAAAAGTTTCACCGCTTATTTTAAAATAGTAATTTCCATTTTCGGCATTTGAATTCTTTATTTTCCCATCCCATCCTCTTATAACTTCTCCTGATTCAGAATAAATCATAGATCCCCAAGTGTCGTAAATGTCTAGACGAACGTTTTTCAAACCTCTTGTAACAGGTCTAAATGTATCATTAATCCTATCATTGTTTGGGGTGAACGCAGTTGGAACCACTAAAACATATCCTTTTTCAATAATAAGAGTGATTTTTTCTATATACACACAACCAAAAGGGTAGGTCACCGTTTGCGTTACTACATACTCTTTCGGATTGACAAATGTGTGTAATGGATCGCTCTCTATCGAAGTAGTCCCGTCTCCGAAATCCCAAATTATACTGACATATTCCTCTGTGGCAGTATTGGTGAACTGAATCGGGTCATTGATAGAATAAGTACCATAAGTAGTGTACGCATAAGAACTTATGTCGAATGATGGTGTTCCGAGTTTGGGCACATCAACAGTGAAAGTATAATTAGATTTGCATCCCAAAGCATCTGTTGCTTCAAGTAAGACGGTTCCATTTATGGTCGTATCCATAAATTCATTATTAGCTCCGCTAACTGTGCCACTGGACCAAACCAATTGATATGGAGGCATACCACCCGAAACATCAGCTACAAAAGTTTGTTTCACGGTTTTTGCATCACAGTCAAAATCAGTTGTAGTAGCAACCACAGTGACAATAGGTGGAGGACGGTTAATGCTGTATTGTGCTTGTTTGGTACAACCATTTTTATCCGTTACAGTAACTAAATAATTTCCAGCTGGAATATTACCCAAATCCTCAGTAGTTGCTCCGTTTGTCCAAGCATAAGTAAAAGGAGCAGATCCACCCGAAACTAACAAATTTATTGAGCCACTATTTGCATCATCACAATCAAATGCATTGATTGTATTTGCAGTTAGCATCAATTCTTGTGGTTCTAAAATCACAAAAGTCTGGTTGATGCTGCATGGAGTGCCATCACTTATAGTGACAGTGTAATTTCCAGGTTGTAAATTATTCCTAATAGATCCGGCAGTCGGATTATCTGTCCAAGCAAATGAAACCGGTGCAACACCTCCAACAAATTTTAAATCAATCCGCCCGTCATTGGCGCCAAAACAACTAATATTTTTTACATCGGGAGTAACTTTGAATAAAGGAGGTTCGGGAATAGTAATATTTAAAGTTTTAATGCAACTCAAAGCATCTTTTACGGTAATTTCATAATCGCCACCCGATAAGTTATCCAAAAATAATCCTTCGGCAAAATTACTCCAACTTACTTCGTATGGCGCAATACCTCCTGATAAAGCGACAGAAATGGAAGCGTTGTTCCCACCATAACATTTTATAATTGTGGTCTTGGCATCTATTATTATTTCAGAAGTTTGTGTCAACGTGACTGTTAATGTTTTGGTACAACCTGAGTTATCAGTTACTATTAGTTCATAAGTCCCTGCCGGAACTCCGTTCAAATTTTGATTTGAACTGGTAAATCCATTTGGTCCTGTCCAAGAGTAATTGTAATCGAATACACCTGTAGTGACCTCTATTGGTGTTCCGCCAGTTGTATTGATGCTTATCGCTCCAGTGCTATCGCCATAGCATAAAATATCAGTTTTAGTAATTAAACTTACTGCTAATATCGGCGGTTCTGTTATGGTAAATGTTACTGTTTTTGGGTCGCAAGAATTTGCATCAGTTACGGAAATAGTATAAGTTGCAGGACTCAAATTTGTAATGTCTTCTGAATTGGAAAAAGGATTTCCATCTTTTGTCCAAGAATAACTATAATCTAACGTACCGCCCGTAACAGTAATTTCAATTTTCCCATCGGCATCATTAAAACAGGTGATGTCTTGTTCTAAGTCAGTCGTAATTATTATATCATCCGGTTCAGTAATCGTGTAGGTTTCTGAAAACGGACATCCTCCATCATCAGTAATGGTAAGATCATATGCTCCGGGTGCCAAATTGGAAATAGTTGTGTCGGTTGCTGTAAATCCATTTGGACCAGTCCAAGAAATTTGGTAGGGTACACCAGAACTAAAAGGAATTCCACCTGTAATATTGGTTTGAATCGAACCATTATTTTTCGCAAAGCAACTGCTATTTTTTAAGGTAATCGGATTGCTTATGGATGGGTTTACGGTAACGGAAATGCTAAAAGTTGCTCCACTACAAACACCAACTATTGGCGTTACGATATAAGTAACAGTTACAGGATTTATGGTTGTATTGATTAACGTTTGACTAACTTCAGTTTGTCCAATTGTCTCACCAGATGCTCCAGAAATTGCATTTGGTGGACTTATTATTGGGTTTGACCAAGTGTAAGTAGTTCCAATGGGTACAATTTCTGAACCTGCATTCGAAGGTAAAATGGTGAATGTATTTCCACTACAAATTATACTTGTTTTATTGGCAATTACAGGATTTTGATTGATGGTAACTTCTACAATATCAGAGTTTAACTCAGAACAACCGCCGGTTGGTAGCGTAATTTTACAATAATAAAAAACAGTTCCCGCAGTGGAAGGCGGTGCAAATGACGGATCGGTTGCACTAAGAATCGATTTGCTTCCAACAATTGAATTAGTTGAATTCGAATACCACTGGTATTGCGGAGTTCCAACACCATTTATAAACGCAACTTCCAATAGTGTGGGAGTTTCTCCTAAACAAATAGTATTAGGTTGCGGTTGTTTTGTAATTTCTGCAGCAAGATTTACAGTTATACTTACAGTACTACTTGTAGTTTCACATCCCAAACCAATTTGTGAAACGACACAATAATAATAAGTAGTCCCAGCATTATTGGTTGGTGGTGTAAAAGTGGCTTTTGTTTCTCCAATTAAAGGAATTGAATTTCCGTCAGAAGTAGAATCATTAGTATTCGAAAACCATTGATAAGTTAGATTCCCTACACTTGGCTCTCCAACAGCTGAAACAGTCAAATTTGTTGGAGTAACACCCGAACATAAAGATTGTGCAGCGGGAAGAATTGAACTTACCGTTGGATCTGCAAACACTTTAATTTCAGCTGGATTACAGGAAATAGGTCCACAACCATTGCCTGAAAAAGTGATAGTAACATAATAATAAGCGGTTTCTGGAACAGCAAAAACGGGTGGCATATAACTCGATCCTTTAGCGCCTGAGATTTCCGTACCTCCAATAGTTGTATCAGTTGTATTTTTATACCACTGATAAGTTGCAGAACCTGTTCCGTTTTCAAAATCGGATAACAAAGGTGTTGCTAAAGTAGTACCTACGCAAATACTTTGGCTTTGAATAGGTTGAGGATTTATTGTAGCACCTGGATTTACGGTAATTGCAACAGCTTTTGATTTGATGCTCGGACAACTGCCAGAAGCAGAGAAAGTAACTTCACAAAAATAATAAAGAGTACCAATACTTTGAGGAGGTAAATAACTGCCGTCAACTGTTGAGGTGTTTACTAATGTGGAAGTTGCAATTGTAGTATCTTCTATTGTATTTGAATACCATTTGTAAGTTGCTGTTCCTGCGGCTGGAGTTGGACTTACCGTTACGGTCAATGGTGTTATTGTGCCACCTGCGCAAATAGTACTACCAATGGGTTGCGTCAATGTTGGACCAGGATTTACAACTATATTGTATGTGTTGCTTGAAGGACAACCGTCTAAAGTTGAAGTGATAGTTAAAGTTACCGTTTTAGGGGTAGTGTTCGAATTACTAATGGTTAAAGCAGGAATTGAATTTGCATTTCCAAAAGAAGGATTAACATTCACACCAGATGGAATTGTTGTAGCATCCCAAGAAAACGTTGTGCCACTTTGAGCGGTTAATGGTACAACAGTCGTTGACGAACCCGAACAAATAGTTTGTGTCGCGGGACTTAAAGGACCTAAAGTTGGTGCTGTACCAATACCAAAAGTTTCAGTACTTGTTATAGAATTTGTACAACCACCCACAACTGAAATAAATAGGGAAACTGTTTTAGAGCCACCCGTAGTATACGTAACTTGAGGTGCAATAGCAGCAGAAGTGGCGGGTGTACCACCTGGAAAACTCCAGTTATAAACCAATTCGGCATTGGTAAAACCACAGTTTTGAATAGTTGCAGTTGGATTAATTATTGTAGTACCTGAAGTGCCTCCGCACAAATTTGCAATAGGCGCAACACTAACTTTTGGGGGTTTCTTGACTGTTATTTTTTGAACGGAAGATAAAACCACGCCACAAGAGTTCTTCATTTGAAGTTGTATAGTATATTCCCCTGCAGCAGTAAAGTTAAAAACGGGATTTTGAGAACTCGAAGTAGTACTGTTTAGATAAGTTGGGTCATCAGCTGCAACATCACAATCTAAATCTTTGTGGGTTACGAGCCACGAATATTCAATAGGCGTCGTGCAATTTGAAGTGACGTTTGGAGTTGACGCTTTTACGGTCAGTGGGATGCAATTAGTAGTATTTGACGGCGTTAAAGTAATAGTTGGAACAGTTAGTGCGGGTTCTATACAGATGGTTTTAGTTACTGATGTACTTCCGCAATAATTTGCTGCCGACATTGTGATGGTATAAACTCC
Source organism: Flavobacterium sp. (assembly GCF_031423415.1). GTDB lineage: Bacteria > Bacteroidota > Bacteroidia > Flavobacteriales > Flavobacteriaceae > Flavobacterium. The sequence continues at coordinate 21,546 of NZ_JANPFL010000085.1, read as the reverse complement.
AGCTTTTGAATAGGTGTGATTGACATTTTGAACTTGTTGCAAAGGAGTGGTAATTACAGGAGAACCATCTCCAAAATCCCATGTATAAATGGCACTTTGGGCACAGTTTTGACTGTATCCTTCAATAGTTGTATTGGTAAAAAGCACATTTTTATTGACACATCCAGTAGCTGGAATCGTAAAGTTGGCCTTAGGTTTTGATAAAATACTAATGTTAGAAGTTGTAAACGGTGTAGAGCCACAAGCATTCGTGACTACCAACACCACTACTAGTTGCGCAGCAGGGCAGCTTGTTTCCTTGTATGTATGTGGTATGGGATAATTTGCAGATGCAACAGGATTTGCGGCGTTGTAATAACTGGAAGCGACTAAAGTCTCTTGTGTAAAAGTCTCTAGGGGTGAATTGTCGCCATAATTGACTTCGTATATGGTTCCTGGAGAGTTAATGCCCCAATTAGAAATTCCAAACTGTAGATCGGCTGTGGGTGAACATAAATTTTGAGTATTTCCCGGACTTGAAATACCTCCTGAAGGGTTTGAAACATTTTTTACCACATACGTTTTTGAAGTGTTACAACCATTGCTGCCAAATGCAGTTACAATCAAGTTGTACGCTCCGAGTGCTGCATAAGTATGACTCATCGGAAAAACAGCACTGGTAACAATAGCTGACTTATCTCCCCAATCGATAGAATAAGAAGTTATACAAGAGGAGGCAACGCTTAAATTATTAGCAACTGTAACCTCATAACTTGGATTTACTGTAGAGGCATTTGCACAATTGTCAAATTGGGCAAAAGGATGTAAACTATCAGTAACTTCAAAATTTGGTCTTTGTTTTACAAGAATATTTTGAGAAAAGGTAGTTGATACACAACCAAAACTGTCGGTTACAGTCAATTTTACTGCAAATGTAAATGTTGCGCAACCTAGTGCATTTGTTGAACTAAATATATGTGACGGATTTGCAGCCTTAGAAGTCGTACCGTCGCCAAAATCCCAATCATAAGTATATGGAGCTGTTCCGATGGTTGGATTTGACGTAAATTGTATCGCAGAACCTGAGCAAGTACCACTGGATGCATTCGTTGTAAAACTGCTGACTGGTTTTGGAGCGACAGTAATTACTACATCGGCAACGGTAATTGGTTGAGTTGCATTTGTTGCGTCAGTTACACTAATTAAACGATATGTAAACGCTCCAGCGATACTAGTTGCTTGCGTTACTGTAACACTATTTCCAGTAGTTGTTTTGATTGTTTGATTCCCAGCAATTCCTGATACAGTGTAAATAAAAGTATAAGGAGCCGTTCCGTCTTTTCCAGTAAAAGTTATTACTGGTTTGATAGTTTCATTTAAGCAAACTTTAGCAGTCCCAGTTAATGTAGCAGCTGGTAGGACTACTTTTTTAAAACGAATAGGAGTACCATTCGTTTTCTGCTCCTTTTTACTAGGTACTAAAGAATCTAGAACGATTTTAGCGTTTGCAGTTGTATTTAAAAGCAATATTATAAAAAGAATTATTGTTTTGTAAGATTTCTTCATAAATTATATTGAATGGGTATTTCTAAATAAATGAAATTTAACCTTGAATATTCATAAATCAGTTAACAATAGCGAAAATTTAATCTGTCTATATTTTTCAAATGTAATGTTAAAAATTAGAACCCAACATCCCTATAAATAGTGATTTTCAATAATTTAGTTGATTTTTATAAATTTAGCAACAATTAAACAGGTTCGCCTCATTATTCCTATTATTTTTCTTTTTTTTGATAAAATATTGTTTATATATCGTTAAATTGGCCTAATGTAGTAGAGAAAGTAAACTATTTATTATATTTTTTGTAAAGAAAACGAGAATTTTTATGGTTTTTGATTCATACAATTCACAACTATGGTTTACTTTAAAGAATTTTATTTTGATTTTTCAAAAATAGCTGTTTAGCTTTTAGCAATATTGAATGTTCAGCTTCTGCGTAAAGCATCAAAATGGGTACAATTTATTTTTAATAATATACTATCAATCAATTTGTAAGTACATTAGCAAAAGCTGATACTTAAATTATCGCTTTTGATTGATTTAATTCACAACTATAGTACTTAGTTAGTTTCTAATTTTTAATGACTTTTCTAATCAATTCTTGACCATCAGCTTTTTTTAGTTTTAGGAAATAAATTCCGCTATTCCAAGTACTGGTGTTGATTGTATTTGTTGTTGGAGTAGCATCTATTTTTTTACCTAATACATCATACATTTCAATAGAAGAAAAAGGTATTTCTGTTTCTACAGTGATAGAATTCGAAAATGGATTTGGATATATTTTAAAATGATTTTTCGAGAAACCTTCATTTCCAAGCGTTCCTATAAATTCAACCAACGAGATGTATGCTGCATCGTTAATACCATTGCTCGTAAAAGTGGTTCGTCTTCCAGAATGCTGTAGTTCTATATTTACGATTCCGCCGACAAAAGCTGTTAAATCAAAATTTGTTGTAGTAAATGGATCTGAGTTTAACGAATTGGGCACTTGCGATGGCATTAATTGTTTTTCGTTAATCATAATCCTGAACCAAGAAGAATTTGCTGCATAAAATCGAGCCAGCTTATAATTCAAAGTCATTGTAAGACTAGCTAAATTGGTTGCGTTTACTCGAAAATTTAATGTAGAAACAAAATTTTTATTTTCATTCCAAGCCTGACTCTCTGTAGTATTTAAATCGCCAAACCAAGTTTTACCATTTTCTCTTTGATGTAAATTGACATAATTGTATACTGTGTTGATAGTAACATTTGACGAATTATTAAATTTTGGAACAAAGTAAGTTGTAAAATTACCTGAATTGAATGCTTCACTAAAGGGCGCATTAATAACAGTTGTTTTAGTCGATTCAAATAATTCTAAAAAAGCAGTAATCTCGTTTACACATATTTTTCGAACAAATATTTTATAAGCTTTGGCGATTGTTAAGTTATCGAAAGTATACGGCAAAGAAACGGTTGTCCAACTATTATCCGTCAAATCTGCGGTTTGGTTGACAATTGCTACCTCATAATTAGAAGACAAGTCGGTTGCCTTCAAAGTGATGCTATTTTCTGTTGATGTGGTTAAAAAATCAATTTCTTTCGCCAAACAAGTGGCGCTTTTTAATTCGATGTTGTCTACAAAGGCGGTACGAATTCCTATATCTCCGGTATATTTACTTAACGATTGCAAATCGAGATTAATTGTTTTTCCACTAAATTCCGATAAATCAATGGTTATTTTTTGAAAATTTATGTCTCCGCCAGGACTACTTTTAAATGTCCACGTTTTTACAACATTATTGATGCGAACCCTAAAATAGTTTTCTTCTTTTTGTTTTAAATCAAATTTAAAAACTGGATTTGTGGGATTATTGGTCAAATCGATAATAAAATTGGCTTGACTAATAAAATTAGGATTTGTGTTCCATACATCAAAGTCGGACCAAGTATTGGCTTGCAAAGCATCTAAAGCACCTCGAAACAAAATGCCATTTGCCGAGTTGTTTCCAGCTTTGTTTGAAATAGAGGCATTTGCTATAAAACCCCCTGTAAAAAAATAATTGCGAGTATTTATGCCATCAAAATTTATAGCGTCAGGCACCGAAATAGTCAATGGTTTGGTTGAAAAACCAATATTTGCAAAACGATTTATTGGAGTATTGCAGTTTGTTTTCGCAGCAAAAACATATTCTTGTGCTGGTAACAAATCTGTTAATTCAATAGTGTTTTGAACGGTTGGAATTAAGTTAGTTGGCATTGGCATTCCTTTCTCATAAACCACATAATTATATCCACTGACAGCTTGATTATTTTCAATGATAATTGTGGCTGTTGTTTGTGATGGAGTGGACTGTATGCCGGAGTATGCAGGTCTAATACAGCGTTCGAATATACCAATAAATTTGGTTATAGGTTCGGAATTTTCATTTAGAATAGCACCTCCTGTGCTTCCTGTAAAGGATACTTTGCTACGAATTGGCGGGTTGCCAAAATTCTCACTTCCTTTAAATGCGCTAATTAAGCTTGAGGTAAAACCAGGTGCCGTTTCCGAAACTTCTATTACTAAATTATCAGTGCCATTATAAAAAAAAGGTTGAGTAAAACTTATAATAACTTCTGTTCTCGTTTGTGTGATTGCTCCACTAAAAACCGTAGTAAGCGTGTTAGTGTCAATAAAAGGTATTGCTGCTCCGAATTCTGCTACTGTGGTTGTGCCAATTTTAACTGTCCAAATATTGGAATTTGCTAAACTAATATTATCGAATGAGGTTGTGTAGCGAATTTCGGTTATTGTTCCTTTAAATTGTATTTCGTTTGGATAATATAAGGTTTGTGTTTTTGAAAATTCGGACTGGCAACCTATCGGCTGGTTGGTAAAATCGCCTCCACCTGCACCTGCAGTAAAGCTTAATATTTGCTCGGATTGTGCAACACAAAATATAGGAACTAATAGTAAAAGGAGTAGATTTTTCATTTTTAAATTATTTAAATACTTTAGGAGATCTTTAAATTAGATATTTCAGTTTTAATAAAAGCAATCAAGAATATAGTCTTATAAATTTCTTCAAATAATATTAAATTGATAAACTGTAATAGCATCACTTTCAAATTATTATAAATACAAACATGCCAAATTTTCAAATTCAAACATACGATTTATAATAATAATTTCGTTGTGTTTTTCGTTATTTTCAGATTTTTTTTATTAAAAGTTAAATCAGTATCAATTTATCAGAAAAAGCATATTTGATACATTTCAATAGGTTATATCAAAAATTGATGAGATAATAATGATTCGGATAAAATATCATTAAGTGTAGCAGATAATTTTTTTTCTATGATTTAGTACATTATAGTTCCGTAAAAATCCTTAAATTAGCCAAAGCTCTTGCTGCAATTATCACTTAAATGGTATTACTATGAAAAATCTAAGTTTATTTTGTTTTCTATTAATTTGTATTGGTCTAGAAAGTTGTAATAAAAATTCAAAAAATGTTGATAATCAAGTAGTAGAAAAGCCGGTAAGTGTGCTATGCTACCAAGCACTTTACGAAACAGATACAATTGACTTAAAAATAAACACCTTAAAGAATGGAAAAATTTCGGGAAATATGGAAATGAAATTTCTTAATATGCCCATAAAAGTTGGTAAAATTGCAGGTGAATCTCGAGGTGATACTTTGTTTGCCGATTACACTTTTATTCAAGGTACAAATGATAAAGTGACTTTTAAAAATCCAATTGCATTACTAAAATCCGGAGAAAAACTAATTTTAGGCAACGGACAAATAGAAACTTATTTGGGAGCTTCTTATTTTGCTAAAGGCAAACCTATAGATTTTGAAAATGTAAAATTTAAGTTTACAGCTATTGATTGTACTAAAAAGTAACGCTATAAGAAAAATAGTGGACGTGTCCTAAAACTAAAACCCTGCTCCAAATCTGGAACAGGGTTTTAGTTTTTAGCAAAAAGATGGGTAACTGCTTATTGAACTACTTGTTCAGTACTTTTTTGCTTACGATAGCATTGTCTTCGCCACTAACTTTTACAATTAATAGCTGACGACTGGCTTTCAAGTTGCTAATGCTAGCTTCGTTTGATTGCACATTTTTTTGATTTGCTATCAATCGCCCTTGTAAATCGTAAACTTCAATGGTTTTAATAGACTTGGCGGTTGAACTAACATAAAGAACGCCATTATTTATAAACATTTTCACATTATTTTCGTTGAATGTTGACTCTTTTACTTTTAATAAAAGAATTATTTCAAAAGCGGTTGCAGTTGAACTTGCTACACCATAATTTCCATCGGCGGCTACCGTGGCGGTTACGGTATAAAAGCCTGCCTCGATAGGAGGAGTACTACTTGGACCATATACGATGCCAACGCCTTCATAACTGTACGTATAGGTATTACCTGTACCTGTATTTGTTGATGCAGTTGGTCCTTGCGGATTTCCATCATAAAAATAAGTTCCCACTACTGGCGTTACCACTGGGGTAGCTAGACCTATTTCAAATTGGCCTACAACAATTCCTGTTAGTATATTATAATTAGCAGTATCCGTAGGGACAAAACTAGCAAGAACCTCATAACTACCTACAGCAGTTTGCGAAGCAGTTCCTGCCACTACTATGTTGGTTACCATTCCCGCCACCGAGCTTGATGCTATATTTAATATAGCACTTTGATCCATTCCAGTATATACAGCAGGCGAATTCGCAACTGTTAAGGTAACAGTTGGTGTAGCTTTATCAATAACAAAATTTCCTGCAATTATTCCTGTTACGGTGCTATAGTTAACATTATCTTTAGGAACAAAACTTGCCGTTACAGCATAACTACCAGCATCAGTTTGTGAGGCAGCTCCTCCAATTGAGATATCATTTATAGATCCTAAGTCCACTGAACTAATAATGTTTCCAATCAAAGCACTTTGAGGTGCACCATTGTAGATTATAGGCGAATTGACCACTTCAAAAGTAGCTGTTGGTATCGCTTTATTGATGATAAAAGAAGCCGCTGCGGAAGTTACAGCAACATAATTCGTATCAGTAGCTATCATAGCCATAACGTTGTAACTGCCAGCATTCGCTGGTGCCGTTGCACTTGCAGGGTAATCTGTACCACTTACTCCAGCATAACTGTAAGTTACAACTCCTGTTGAAGCAGTAGTCACAGCATCTGGACCTTGTGGCGCTCCAGTATAAGTATAGGTTCCTACAATTGGAACAACTGTAGGCGTTGCTTTGCTTATTGTAAAAGGAGTTGGTGCTGATGTGCCTTCGTTATAATTAGTAGTTTGGGCTACAGTAGCTGTCGCTGTATAACTACCTCCGCCTGCTGGTGGTGTTGCACTTGCTGGATAATCTGTACCAGATGCCCCAACATAGCTATAAGTTAAAGTCCCAAGAGTATTTGGAGCTGTTGTAGTATTGGCAGTTGTTTTTACCGTTGTTGGACCTTGTGGATTTCCGTTGTAAACGTAAGTACCTATAGTGGGGGTTATGGTTTGATTAATTCGGGTGATGGTAAATGCCGATGCAACAAATGCAAAACCCTCAGCTACTGTTGGATATTTTATATTTGCCATCGCAATATATGATCCCGCATTGATTGGGGCAAAGGTTTGAGCTCCAGAAATAGTTCCTCCTCTATAAGAATAGCTAACGGTCAATAAACTTGAAAAGGTGGGCGATTGTCTTACTCCAACTTGATACGGATAACTGTAAGGCGCACTTCCGTTAACTGTTAATTCAGAAGGAACACCTTCCTTAATACTAAAATCATCCATATGCACGGGAGTCATTATGGTACTGTTTTTATCGTTTAATAATCGATCTATTTTGAAAATGTTGAGCACTAAACTGGCTTGTGGTGCTGTAAAAGTGTAGGTGTATTTAATATAGCCATCTGCTAAAGTGGTAGGAATAATATAAAAGCTATAAGTAGGGGCAAAAGCAGCACCATCTGGATCACTCACACTACCATCATATATTCTGACATAGATACCATCCGAGCTAGGTGCTTTAATAGGATTATCAAAACGAGCATAGAGGGTTAGGGTATAAGTAATACCTGGAATTGCTGTAAAATGCTGACGAAGTGGTGAATACTTATCGGGTAAGATGAGACTAGTAGTACCTGCACGGGCATTAAGCGCATCAATAGCAACGGTCGGAAAGTTAAGACCAGAAGCTGACCACGGCGACGAAACTGTGGTTAAATCGCCAGCTGGAAGACCTTCAAAACCTCCTGCTGTCAGCAAATCTTGTCCATAAGACATTGAGGAAAGTGTGATAAGCGCAAAAAGTAAAAGTTTTTTCATGTGTAGCTAGTGTTTATTTGGGGATTAATTATTTTTAAATGAAGTAAACTATAATACTTATTTTTTCAAGTTAAAGATCGTGATTTTAATTTTACAAAATTTTAAAACGATTTTGTAAATTTATAATTTTAAATTTACTAAACCAAAAATCGGAATGCTTTCAATGTTTTGTCCAAAAATCGGTTTACAAAAAAGAAAAAAATGCAACGATGAAAAATATCGACTTTAAAATGGAAATCCAAATATAGGTTAGATTTTAAGGATTTGTATATTAGAAATTTTTAGAAATATTCAATTTGTAGTTTAAACAAGATGATTTAATTCTGATTTTAAAAAGTATAAAACTAAATGCCCTTAAATAGTAGAATTTATGGGCATTTTTTATTTGATGATTGCCTTTAATTGAAAACTTTAATTCGTTTTTAATTTGAAATAATTCTTTTATAGCAATGAATTAAAATAGTTTTTGTTTAAGTGACATAAAGACTTTTTTCTTAAAGCTACTTTTATTTTAACTATTTAGATTGTGTGTTAGATAAAAATAGCTATGTTTGTACTAAGTATTTTTACTTATTTTTATAAAAGAGTTTTATGATACAAGTCGAAGAAGCTTTAATGATAGTTGAGGAAAATTGCTGCAAAATGCAAGCCGAAAAAATTAAAGTGAGTAAATCACTTGGCTATATTTTGTCGGAAACGATTTATTCCCCAATGAATATGCCGCCTTTTAGACAATCGGCAATGGATGGTTATGCTTTTTCGCATAGTGAATTAACAAACTACGAGGTTATAAACACTTCAAAAGCAGGAGATTACTCTAATCATAAACTGAACAAAAATCAAGCTATAAGAATATTTACAGGTGCTTTTATTCCTGACGATCTTGATACTGTTGTTATGCAAGAGCATACCTCTAGAAATGGGACTAGTATAGCCATTAATAAGTTACCAACTTTTGGTGCAAATGTTAGAAATGAAGGAGAGCAAATCAAAAAACACGAACTCGTACTCCAAAAAGATACTATAATTACTCCTGCGGCAGTGGGTTTTTTAGCTTGTTTGGGAATAACTGAAATAGTGGGGTATGCCAAGCCAAAAGTGGCTATTGTGGTAACGGGAAATGAATTAGTTCCTCTTGGTAAAAAATTACCAAAAGGTAAAATTTATGAAAGTAATTCGTTGATGATTGCTGCTGCTTTAAAGGGAATTGGAATTAAAAAGGTAAAACTATTTAAGGTAAAAGATAATTTGAAAGCCACAAAAAAGGTTTTAAATAAATGTCTTTCTAATTTTGACGTAGTGCTAGTTTCAGGCGGAATTTCGGTGGGTGATTATGACTTTGTAAAAGAGGCACTTTTAGCCAATGGAGTTGAAGAATTATTTTATAAAATCAATCAAAAACCGGGTAAACCGTTGTTTTTTGGAAAAAAGGATACAACAATTGTATTTGCTTTACCTGGAAATCCTGCTTCAGCATTGAGTAGTTTTTATATTTATGTTCTACCAGCATTGAAAAAGAGAATGGGTTGTGAAGCGATTCATCTGCCAAAAATTAAACGTAGAATAAATACTGACTTTACCAATACTTCCGGAAAATCCTTGTTTTTAAAAGCGTTTTATAATGACGAGCATGTTGAAGTTTTAGATAGTCAAAGTTCAGCAATGTTAAATACTTTTGCAGTTGCCAATAGCTTCATTTATGTCCCTTATGATATGGAAAATGTTAAAAAAAACCAAGAAGTTGTAGTAATACCAATTCATTAATAAGGATTATTATGCCAATAGTTAATAATGATTTTCTAATTTTATTCTGCATCTTGTTAGCTGTAGTTGCCTTTCTGTATTCCAGCGTGGGTCACGGCGGTGCGTCTGGGTATTTGGCGTTAATGGCTATTTTTTCTGTGCCAATGGCGGTGATGAAACCATCGGCTTTATTACTGAATTTGTTTGTTTCTGGAATTTCATTTTTCTTTTATTACAAAAAAGATTTTTTCAAACCAAAGCTATTTTATCCTTTTGCCATAACCTCTGTACCAGCTGCTTTTATTGGAGGCTTGATTCCATTAGAAAATAGCTTTTACAAAATAGCATTGGGCATTGTATTGATTCTGGCAGCCTTGCGAATGTTAGGTTTTTTCACTCGTGCAGAAAAAGAAAATATAAAAATAAATATTCCTTTGGCATTAGTAATGGGGTTCGGTATTGGTTTATTATCCGGAATGTTAGGCATTGGTGGCGGTGTTATTCTGAGTCCAATTCTATTAATTTTGGGTTGGGCAACGCTTAAAGAGACTGCATCTATTTCAAGTTTGTTTATTTTTGTAAATTCTCTCGCGGGACTTTCAGGTTTTTTTTGGGGAAACAAAACGATTCCAATGGAGAGTTTTTACTTAGTTCCTATTGCTGTTTTTGGAGGAATATTGGGCGCGTATTATGGCAGCGGCTATTTTTCGAACAAGGTTTTAAAATATGTTTTGGCAACGGTAATCTTATTGGCAAGTGCGAAATTAATTTTTTAAAATATGCAAGTATCAATTCTTTGTGGTGGAAAAAGCAGCCGAATGCAATCGGAGAAAGGATTGGCTTTGTATAAAAACAAACCATTTATAGAGCATATTATTGATGCGGTTTTACCAATAACCTCTACTATCCAATTAATTACAAATAGTAGCGAGTACGATTACCTAAAATACGATACAATTAAAGATGTTATAATAGACAAAGGTCCAATGGGTGGAATTTATACTGCTTTATTACATTCGGATACCGATTTAAATTTGATTTTGAGTTGCGACATTCCATTAATTTCTACAACAATGCTGCTGGAGTTAATAGAAAAATACAATAGTAGTTTTGATGTATCTATTTTTGAAGAAACCAATCGAGTTCATCCTTTGATAGGAATTTATTCAAAAAATGTACTGCCGATGTTAAAAAATAGAATTGATGCCAACGAATTGAAAATGATGCACTTTATTTCCAATAGTAAACATCAATTGATTTGGATTGAAGACGAAAATAGGCAGCAATTTCAAAATATAAATTCGCTTTTAGAATTACAGGAATTCAATGCTAAATACAATTAGATAGAATGAAGAAATCAAATGACCCAAAATTAACCTTAGTGGGTGCAGGTCCAGGTGATGTAGAATTGATTACTTTGAAAGCCATCAAAGCACTCGAAAATGCAGATGTAGTCTTGTATGACGCACTTGTAAACGAAGAATTATTGCAGTATGCAACAACTTCTGAAATCATTTTTGTAGGTAAACGTTTTGGTTGTCACGCCTATAGTCAAGACCAAATTAACGAACTTATTGTGCCTATGGCAAAACGTTTTGGTCATGTTGTTCGATTAAAAGGTGGCGATCCATTCGTGTTTGGTAGAGGAAGCGAAGAGATTGAATATGCACAACAATTTGGGATTGAAACCGCTATTGTTCCGGGAATTTCTTCGGCTTTGGGAGTGCCAACATCCAACGGAATTAGCCTGACACAACGAGGAATTGCAGAAAGTTTTTGGGTAATTACAGGAACAACTTCAGATCATAAACTTTCAAAAGATGTTGAGTTGGCTTCGCAATCATCGGCAACGGTGGTCATATTGATGGGAATGAATAAATTGGACGAAATCATCTCTATTTTTCAAAAAAATAGAACCGATAATTTGCCCATTGCTATTATTCAAAACGGTACAAAAGAAAATGAAAAAAAAGTAGTAGGAACCATAAGCACAATCAAAAAATTAGTAGAAGAGCAACAATTTTCTTCACCTGCAATTATCATAATTGGAGAAGTAGTTAAACATTCTACTACATTGGCTTCTTGTTTTCAAAATGAAGATGCACTTGAGGAGTTTATTTTTCAAAATCTAAATTTCATATAATGATTACAGTAAAATATTTTGGTGCGATAGCCGAAAAAACAGGAAGTCAGACAGAGGAATTTTCTTTTGCTGATATGTCTTTGCATCATTTGCTATCAGCATTAGAACAAAAATACCAATTCAAGGAGTTGTCTTTTAGTGTGGCAATCAATCAAAAAATCCTTCAGGACACTGCAAATTATCAGTTGAAAGGGGATGATATTATTGCCTTATTACCGCCATTTGCTGGAGGTTAAACTAATTATTTATGGAAGCTACGCGATACAACCGACAAATAATACTCCCAGAAGTTGGGATTAGTGGGCAACAAAAACTCCAACAAGCCAAGGTATTACTCATTGGTGTTGGTGGTTTAGGTTCGGCAGTTTTGCCTTATTTGGTTGCAGCTGGAGTGGGCGAAATTGGAATTATAGACGATGATACAATTGACATCACCAATTTGCAACGGCAGGTGATTTACGACAGCAATTCTGTTGGGAAAAGCAAAGTGTTAAAGGCTCAAAAAATGGCTTTAGCCCTAAATCCTTCGGTTAAAATCAATGCAATTGACGAAAAATTAAATCCTAAAAATGCCATTTCCCTATTCGAAAAGTATGACATTATGGTGGATGCAACAGATAGTTTGAACTCCAAATATCTGATTGACGATGCCTGTTGTGTCACCAACAAACCTTTTGTTTACGGCTCTATTTATAAATTTGAAGGACAAGTATCTGTTTTTAATTATAAAAACGGACCTAAATATCGTTGCCTATTTCCGGAAACAGCAAATGATTCTCCTAACTGCAATGAGTTGGGTGTCTTAGGAACATCAGTGGGACTAATAGGAATGTTTCAAGCCAACGAGGTATTGAAAATGGTTTTGGAAATAGGAGAACTATTGAGCGGAAAATTATTGGTCTACAATATATTGAATAACGAACAACAAAAGTTTGAGTTTTGTAAATCAGTGGAACACACCATCGATTTGGAGGCTTTTGAAATGAAATACGCATCAGATAAGGATTTCGTTATTGAAATTTTAGCTGCTGAAGCATTCGAACAAATTAATAATCCTCAAGTTGTTTTCTTAGATGTTCGAAATTGGGATGAAAGTCCAAAAATAGACATACAAAACTGCATCCAGATTCCATTGCATAATCTAGAAAATGAATTGTCGAAATTGAATGTAGATTCAACAATATTTGCATTTTGTCAATCGGGAATTAGAAGCAAAAAAGCAGTTGAAATTCTACTGCAACATAATTTCAAGAATGCCAAAAGTATCATTGGAGGGGCAAATTCTTTAGCCAAGTTTACTCAAGATTCACTCGATTCTGTATCGATAAAATAACTATAATTATGAGTAAAAAAACGGTTTTCATACAAGGTCCTATTTCTTCCGAATTTATTGGACAGTCGATTGCCAAACATCAATCGAAGCATACCATTGGCGCACACAATATTTTTTTAGGTCAGGTAAGAGCTGATGATATTGAAGGTAATGTCGTTGCAGCAATAGAATATTCTGCTTACGAAGAAATGGCTGACGAGGCAATGCTAGCAATAAGAGAAAAAGCTTTTGCTCAATTCGACTTGATTTGTATGCACATTTACCACAGTATCGGCGAAGTCAAAGCGGGAGAAATTTGTTTGTTTGTTTTTGTTTCAGCGACAAGAAGGAAACAAGTATATGAAGCCACAGAAGCGATTGTGAATTGGATTAAAACAGAAGTGCCCATTTTCGGCAAAGAACTATTTGAAAATAGTACTTTTGCTTGGAAGAAAAACACCTAAAAATGGTTGATATCACACATAAAATAAGTACGCTGAGAGTAGCTACAGCCAAAGCAACCGTAAAAGTTAGCCAACAAGCCACAATTGATGCTATTGTAAACAACCTTGTTCCAAAAGGGAATGTATTTGAAATGGCAAAAACAGCTGGATTATTCGCTGTAAAAAACACGTATCTTTCCATTCCAGATTGTCATCCAATTCCAATTGAATTTACTTCGGTGGAATACGAAATAAATGATTTAAGTATTGATATCTTTTTAAAAGTAAAAACGGTTTACAAAACCGGAGTAGAAGTAGAGGCAATGCACGGTGCATCTATTGTGGCGCTAACCATGTACGATATGTTGAAACCAATTGATAAAAGTATTGAAATTTCAACTATCAAATTAATCAGCAAAGAAGGCGGAAAATCTTCATTCAAAAATCGTTTTCCATCAACAATTAAAGCGGCTGTTTTTGTTTGTTCGGATTCTATTTTTGCTGGAGACAAAGAAGATAAATCAGGAAAAATAATTGTCGAAAAGTTGGAAGTTTGTGACGTAGAAACCACGCATTATGAAATTATTCCTGATGAAATTGACATTATTCAAGAGCGCACTAAAGCCTTTGCAAAGGAAAATCAACTGATTATTTTTACAGGAGGAACAGGGCTTTCGCCAAGAGATGTCACGCCGCAGGCCTTGGAATCGATGCTAGAAACCCGAATCTTAGGAATTGAGGAAGCAGTTCGCAATTATGGTCAAGACCGTATGCCTTATTCAATGCTTTCGCGAACAGTTGCTGGAACTATTGGAAATTCGTTGGTATTGGCTTTGCCAGGATCAACAAAAGGAGCATCAGAATCTATGGACGCCATATTTCCGCACGTTTTGCACGTTTTTCATATTTTAAAAGGAAACAATCACGATGCAAAATGACACTATTTTAACGGATGATTTCGGTCGCAAACACAACTATTTGCGAATTTCGTTAATCGAAAAATGCAACTTGCGTTGTACGTATTGTATGCCAGCTGAAGGTATTTTGTTAAGTCCAAAAGCGAGTTTGATGAAGGTCGATGAGATTTTTGTTATTGCAAAAACTTTCGTCAATAATGGCGTTGATAAAATAAGACTTACTGGTGGAGAACCGCTTTTAAGAAAAGATTTCCCTGAAATAATTGCCCAATTAGCTTCATTAAAAACTGAAATTTCTATCACTACAAACGGTATTCTGATTGACAAGCACATAGACATTCTGAAACAGTACAATGTCAAAAAAATCAACTTGAGCTTAGATACTTTGGTGCCTTTCAAATTTCAAACCATTACTTTGAGAAACCAATTCGAGAAAGTGATTGATAATTTGCATTTGCTCTTGAATAATGATTTCAGAATCAAAATCAACGTGGTTTTAATAAAAGGATTTAATGACAATGAAATCATTGATTTTATAAATCTTACTCAACATTTGCCCATTTCAATTCGGTTTATAGAATTTATGCCTTTTGCTGGAAATGATTGGGATAAAAGCAAAATGGTCTCTCAAGATGAAATTTTGAATCAAGTAGAAAATCATTTTTCAGCTTCTAAATTAGAAAAATTAGAAAACGAAAAGAATTTTACAGCCCGAGAATTCAAAATAGAAAACCATTTGGGAAGTTTTGGCATAATCAGTTCTATTACCAATCCTTTTTGCGATGGTTGCAATAGAATTCGCCTTACGGCCAATGGTAAAATAAAAAACTGTTTGTTTTCTAACTCCGAAACTGATTTGCTTACTGTATTTAGAAATGGCGAATCGATTGAAGATTTGATAGGTTTTTCTATTAAAAACAAAAAGAAAATACGAGCGGGAATGGACACTGTCGACCAAGTTAGCAATCCAGTTTTGAATCAAGACAACCGAAGTATGATTACTATTGGCGGTTAATTTGATTTAGGTTATCACTCTACCTTTAAATTATTCAAATTAGAACTCAAAATAGATTCAATATCTTCTGTATCGTTTTGTTGTTCTTTTCTTTTTTCAAAGCAATCTGTTTAAAACAATCTTGAAAATGACGCTTTTCTTCCAAGTTTTAAAGGAGTAACCTGCCGGCAATTAACTTGTTATAGCAGTGTATGCCATCCAACAACTTGTATACATATACCCCCTGATGCGGGGATGCCATCCAAAATGTTTTTTACATATACCCCCTGATGCGGTAGTGCCATCCTAAACGTTTTAGACCTATACCCCCTGATGCGGGAATGCCATCCTAAACGTTTTAGACCTATACTCACTGATGCGGGAATGCCATCCTAAACGTTTTAGACCTATACTCCCTGATGCGGTAGTGCCATCCTAACTGTTTTTACATATAGCCCCTGATGCGGGGATGCCATTAAGTTAAGCTCTACTTGTCATTCTGACGAAGGAAGAATCTCGTGTTAGTTGCTCACGTTTGTTTAGATTCTTCCTTCGTCAGAATAACAAAATCATCGACAAAATCGCTTAACCTAATGACATTGCGACCGTAGGATGCCATCCAATAAGTTGTTGACCTATACCCCTTAATCAGAGTATTCAATAAACGAAAGTACGAATAACCTAAGTTTGATGGAACTATTATATTTTCATAATTAAACAGGAAGATAAATATCAAACTGAGCACCTTTGTCTATTTCACCAATAGCAGTAATATAGCCATTGTGTGATTCTACAATTTTTTTGCAAATGGCGAGACCTATTCCCGAACCAACGTATTGGTTGGTATTAAGTCTGTGAAACACTTTAAAAATATCATTTTTAAAGCTTTCATTAAAGCCAATTCCATTATCGACCAAAGTAATTTTGAACCATTGTTTTGATTGTGCTTCATAAATGGTTGCAGCACTATCAGTTGTTATTGAACTGCTTATTTTAATATGGAGCGGAACGTCTTTCTTTGCGAACTTAATGGAATTACTAATAATATTGACAAATAATTGTTGCAACTGAAAGTTAATACCATTTACAGTTGGTAGTGCACTTATATCAATTGTAACATCTTTGTCCTCAATTTCCTCTTTCAGATCCGAAACTACTTCTTTGATTACTGTGTTGAGGTCAACGGATTCAAATTTTGCATCTTCGTGCATTAAACTTGCATAGGAAACCAATGCTTCGATAAGCTTTTGCATTTTGGCTGCTGATGATTGCATTCGCAGAATATTTGCGTTAACAACGTCCGGAATTTCACTGTTGTATTTTTCTAAAATAATTGAAGCATAAACCTGTATTTTCCGCAAAGGTTCTTTCAAATCGTGCGTGCTTATCCAATTCATATTGGCAAGCTCATCATTGGCTTTTTGCAATTTTTCATTAAGGCTTCGATATTTTACTTCCTCTTCCATTAAATCAATCAAATGCAGTTGTCTTTGTATTACCAATGATATCGCTGCTGCAGCATTTAACTCGGGTCTGAGCCATTCGGTGCTTTGGTTTTTTACAGATTCACTCCAGGCTGCAAATGATTTTCGGGGCGTGAGCAAATTCTTTTCTTCGTTCAAAAGTATTGCTTTATTGGGATCACCGCCCCAAATTTTAGTGGTTTCTATTTCGTTACGCAACCAAAATATGGCGTGACCACGCAACAAACCTAGCCGTTGATAACAAATACCTGCAACAGTAGCATTAATTTGTTGAGCAGGTAAATATTCAGTAGAAAATTTTGAACTGCTAAAGTTTTCACTTTTTACATTATCAAAAAACCAGTCGGCAATGGACTGCAGTACTTCTTGAGAAGGTACAGTTCCAGCGGTATGAATTTTACCTTTATGCATAATGGCAATACCATCTGCGTTTATAAGGTTTTTCAACAATTGCAAAGTGTGTTCAGTACTTATTAGTGGTTGTTCTATGGCAAATTGCTCGCTAAGGTCTTGTAGTTTTTTGTTGGTTTGTTTAGTAAGTTCAAACTCATCGGCCATCTGCCGCACATCTATTTGCGATGAAAGAAATACAGCCTGCAAATGTGCTGCAAGTCTCGTATGATAAGGAATATGCTTGGCACTATAATGATGGCAAGAAATCAAACCCCATAATTTTTTATTATGAAGGATAGAAATTACAAAAGTGGCACCCACTTTCATATTCTTTAAATACTCGAGGTGCATAGACGAAACACTCCTCAGAATTGCCATACTTAAATCGAGGTTACTATTGTTTTTTAAAACGCCATCTATTGTGTAAATGGGTACAGGCGTGTATCCGACATCTACCTTCATTCTTATCAAATTACGCAAATAAAGCTCTCTTGCCTGCGAAGGGATATCAGTGTGTGGATAATTCAAATGTAAAAATGGCTCTAGGTCTTCTTTTTTACTTTCTGAAATAACTTCTCCATTATAGTCCTTGTCAAAACGATAAATCATTACCCTATCATAGCCAGTAATACTTCGGGTTTCATCTGCAATATCCTGACAAAGACTTTGAAGATTATCTGCCCTTTCGGTGTGATAAGCAAATCGTTTCATTTGAAATAAAAGATCTGGAAAATCCATTTTGGCTTCCGAAAATAGCTCAAATTCAAGTACAATTACCTCATCGCTTTTGTGAGCAGTTACATGAAAAGTTTTTTCATTATAGTTTATAATAAAAGGTTGTAATAAGTCACCCGAAAATTCTTTAAACTGTTGTTCTATATTTTCAACATCAGCCTTACTAAAAATTGTTTCAAAATTCAGACCAAGCAATTCAATATGCGTTTTATTCAAAAATTCAACGCAGTTTTCACTACAAAAAGCCACCTTAAAATCAACCTCCGTAATTGCAAGTAAAAAACCATGCTGTTGAATGGTACCAGGTATATGTATGGCTTCACTTTCGCAGTTAAGCATAGTTGCTCTAAAATCATTTACAATACTTTTAATTTTCATACTCAGCAAGTTTAAGTGGTTCATGCGATAAACACATATTTAATAGGGAAAATGTCTTTACAGCACTAGCAATTATTTCTTCTTCAAAGTCATGCCTATCGCCTTCCGCGCAAAGCAATTGCAAAAAGTTTTTCCACATGCTGCCAGTTTGAAATGTATAGGCTGTTAAATATGTTGTTTTTCCATCAACAGCATTACCTAAAATTTTTGACAAATGCCTGCTGATTATTTGTCCACCAAGAGTTGATCCTTCTAAAACGTACATGCCACCTAATGCTGCAGCGGCAGTTTGGTAATGGGTACTGAATAGTTCATCGTTTTCATGACGCTGCACTCCATTGTAATTTAATAGGGCAAGGTCAGCTTCTATAAGGTGTGACTTTCTTCTATCATCAAGTTGCAACATTTCATAGTTCTTTAGTAATGGAAAAACTATCTTTTCAAAACCGTGCACAAAACTGTACATTTTTGAAAGGTATTGGGCATATTGAATGGTTGTGACGTTTTGACTCATCAATGATTGTGAAACATTGTTTTGTTCAATGAGCTGGTGACTGTTTGCGGTTTTACTGCGCAATCGCATTAAAAAAGTAGTTGGTTCCAAATGCAGTGCTTTAAAATTTTTTTCTAAAAAACGGTTTGTTTTAAATCTTCCCAATTAAGTGATAAACATTTTTCCATCATGTTTTTAAAGTGGGTATAGCTTACGGGTTTGGCAAGGTATAAATCTGCACCACCTTTGTAAGCGGTTTCTATTTGTTGCGGCTGAGATGAAGTTGAAAGTATAACAATTTTAATACTGTTCCATTTCTCGTTGCTCTTAATTTCACGAAGGCATTCGAAACCGTTTTTGTGAGGCATATTCAAATCAAGAAAAATCATTTCTGGAAGGGTCGCTACTTGATTTAAAATCTTCATCAACTCATTTCCGTCGCTTGCAACATCAACCTTAACTTCTTGATTCAATTCAGATAACACAGTTTCAAAAAGGAGTACATCTTCTTCATCATCCTCCGCAAGTAGCACATTCTTTATTTGAATTTTGTACATAGTTTATTGTTGAATTTGGTGTTTTTGGAAAAAGTAGTACCTGTTTTGTAATTTTCTAAATAAGTCGGTTTATTGTTGTTTCAATTATTTTTTTTAGTTCTTCATAACTGTCGGGTTTAGTGATAAAACCATCGGCACCCATTCTTGTAAGTGTGTTGATCATGTACTGCTCAAAATCAATACTTTTTGATAAAGAACAAGTGATCATGACTACATGTAAATCTTTCAGTTTTTCATTTTCTTTTATTTCTATTAAGCATTCAAACCCTGTTTTGTTCGGCATGCTTAAATCCAAAAAAAGAATATTCTTGCTGTTGTCATCGTATGAATTTGAATCAAGATATTGCATCAATTCTTTGCCGTCACTAAATGTGTTGAGTTTTGCAGAAACGGGTAATTCGGACAATACTTTTTCGAAAAAAATTTGATCATCTGCGTCATCTTCGGCAAGGAATATGTTAACTTGGGTTTTCATTTATTTTATGCGCTATTAATTAATTTAACAATTTTTATAGTAGTAATTATCCAATGTCTGAGAGAAAGGTACCAACACAAATATGCATCATTATCAAATAAAATAGTTGTATAATTTTACAAAAAAGTTATATAATTCACACATTTACTGATTAAATTAGTAGTTAATTAAAGTATTTTATAAGTAAATCTACCTTGAACTCCTAATTATAAATTGTGTTGGTGGGCATTTTGGATAGTTGCATTACGCAATACTTTGGTTGATCATCCCGAAATTATTTCCTTTCTAAATCTAGCAATTTTACAATTTATAAAAAGGATTGTGATACTTGTAATCATTATTTAAATCTAATTTTATTGCTATTCAGTTACTTAAAAAAAAATAGCATTATGGAAACCAATAAAAAAACAGCATCAAAGAAAAAGCTATCGCCACATCAAACAAAAGTTGCCGAAGTAATGCACGAATTCAAGGAAGGCGATTTGCATTCAGGCAAAATTGAAACTATTGTAACCAATCCAAAACAAGCCATTGCCATTGCTTTGAGAGAAGCAGAAGGATTAAATAAAAAAACAAAAAAATAAAGTATAATGGAAAACACACAAGTAAACAAAAACGAATCAGTAAATAATTTCGTTTTTTCAGTACAGGAACAATTTACCGATAAATTTATCGAAACAGCACCCAATGTCAACATATATGTCAAGGATTATGGCATCGGAAATCCTGTAATTTTAATACACGGTTGGCCACTTTCTAACGAAATGTGGGAATATCAAATAGAAAAATTGGTAGCCAATAATTACAGGGTGATTACCTATGACCGACGGGGTTTCGGGAAATCTTCGCAACCTTGGAACGGCTATGATTACGATACGTTAACAGATGATTTAAAAGCAATAATCGACCAATTGGAGCTAACAGATATCACGTTGGTTGGCTTTTCTATGGGTGGCGGAGAAGTGGTTCGCTATTTCAGTAGATACGGTGGTCAGAATGTTTCTAAAGCAGTACTTGTTTCTTCCATAATTCCGTATTTGGCACAAAGCGACGACAATCCAGATGGACGCACAAAAGAAAAAAACGAGGCTACACAACTCGCACTTAAAGAGGATAGAATCGCTTTTCTAGATGATTTTGGCAAAAACTTTTTTGGTGTAGGTTCTATTAATACTCTTATAAGCACACCATTACTCGAATATTACAGAATGTTAGCGGCTGCTGCTTCGCCACACGCAACTACAGAATGTGCAAAGTCTTTTTCGACTGCCGATTTTCGAGAAGAAGTGTTGCTAATCAACGTACCTACATTAATTATTCACGGAAATGCAGATAAAATTGTACCCATCGCAATTTCATCTGAAAAAATAGCCGAATTAATTCCCAACAATACATTTATGATCTACGATGATGCCCCGCACGGTTTATTTTATACTGAGAAAGACAAATTAAACGTTGATTTACTGGAATTTTTAAATTCTTAATCATTATTGTCCGATAAAAAAGAAGCCAAATTAATGGCTTCTTTCAAAGAATCGTATTTTTGTATTGCAAAACATAAATTACGATGGACAAAAATAGCTATTTTTCGACAAAATCTGTTTTCGGACAGTTGATTTCT
>NZ_JANPFL010000084.1:0-23298 GCF_031423415.1 Flavobacterium sp. | reverse complement strand
TAACTTCAGGATGCATAGGACAAGTGTACAACGTTTTGCTAACCGTTAACTCAACTCCTTTTATCAAATCCATTCCGCAAACCGGACAGTCTCCAGGTTTATCATATACTTTTTCGCCTTCGCAATGCATCGGACAATAGTATTTACCTTGAGCATTATCTGGTGCGGACATTGTATCTTTATTGTCATGCACTTTAGTACTGCAACATGATTTTTCTGCCGGTTTATCGGCATTATCATTTACTTTAGGGCTACAACACGATTTTTCTGTTGGCTTGTCTTTTGCTTCAAACGGCTTGTCAGAAGGCGTGCTGATGGTTATGGTGTATTTTCCAGCGGCTGATAATGCTTGCTGCAATTTCTCAATTGGAATATGTTCTTTCATTGTTATGGTTGCAATTGGCGGTTGCAATGAAACAGAGGCTTCAATCCCTTCAATAGCATTCAATGTTTTCTCTACTTTAGATAAACAACCATCGCAGGTCATCCCGGTAATGTTATAAGTATGTATCATAATTACTTTATTTTAATACAAATTTCCAGTTTAACTACTTCTTTGAGTTGCACAATTTTGGGTTTGATTTGCAAGATTTATAAATCTTCTATTTGCTTTCTTTTGATGGTTTTGATATTCTTGAAGTGCGTTGGTGAAAATCCGGTTACTTTTTTGAATTGGTTGCTCAAATGCGAAACAGTACCGTAGTTTAGAGAATAAGCAATTTGGCTTAGAGATAATTCATCATAAATAATCAATTCTTTTACTTTTTCAATTTTCTGATGGATGAAATACTTTTCGATAGTAGTATTTTCAACTTCCGAAAATAGATTACTCAAGGTATTATAGTCTTGATTCAGTTCTTGTGAAAGATAATTGGATAAATTAATTTTCAAATCATTGTTTTTATTTTGAACCAAATCAATAATCAATGTTTTAATCTTATCGATGGTTTTACTTTTTCTATCATCAATTAAATCGAAGCCAATGTCACGAAGTTTTTTTACCAATTCGCTTCTTTGAATTTCGTTAAGATCATTTTTTAATGCAACTTCGCCTAACTCAACTGAAAAAGGATTAACTCCCATACTTTCAAATACAGATTTTACTACCATTTTACAACGGCTGCATACCATATTTTTAATATAAAGTTTCATAGTATCGATTTAAATTAAACAACATAAACTAACCTTGCTACCATATAACAAGGTTAATTTAAAGTTTCTTACTTAAAACTAGTTGTTACTGTTTTCTCCCTATTTCTCCGCAACAGGAACGGTTAGTTTCATACCGCATTTAGAACATTTGTCGTTCAATTTACCTTGTACTTCCGGGTGCATTGGGCAGGCGTATATTTTTGTTTGATCATTCATCATTTTAGTTTTATCATTCATCATTGTAGTATCATTACTCATCATAGTTGTATCATTACTCATCATTGTACCATTATTATCCATCATTGTAGTGTCATTACTCATCATATTAGAATCATCTGTTGTGGATTCTTTAGTTTTTTGATTGCAAGAAACTGTTAACAAAGCCATTACTATGGCTGAAAAGAATATTTTTTTCATTTTTTTAGATTTTAAAAACAGTACTAAATACTTTTTGATAAGAATTTAGTATTGAATTGATTAGTATTTACATTTTGCAGGCTTCAGCACATTTTTTGCAAGCATCGGCACATTTTTTACAAGATTCCATATCGTGTTTGCTGCATTCGTTAGCGCAATCTTCACAACATTTTACGCATAATGCACAAAGTGCATCGGCAAATTTTGAACCTCTTGCACATAATCTTGCACAAAGAGCACAAATGTCGGCACAATCACGACACAATTTTACACATTCTTCGTGTCCTTGCATTGTTAAACAATCTGTTGAACATTTTTCACATTCAACCATACAAGCTAAACAAGCTTCGATACTTACTTCAACATTTTTCATCGCATTTATTTATTAGTTGTAAATTAATTTTTACTTAACAAATTTCAATGATTCCTTTACTTAAATTGTTATACAACTCTAGTTTTGATTTGTATAATTGCTAGTATTTATTACCTTGTTATATAGGGATTTACGGCTATAAATTGTTTGGCGATTATCATAATTTTTAATCTTTTTTACATTTTCATCCCGTCCATTAGGTCGCTCCGTTTTCGGAATTTATATTCACTGTTTATGGTGCTATAAAACAAATGGTTCGTTGCGAAACGAACCATTTGTCAAAAAATTATTTTTGAGATTTTTTTTCATTCATCTTTTTCTCCAGCAATAAGCAATGTGCGGCACAAGCGTGAAGTTTGTAATTTTTATGCACGTTGCCCATATTATGACCTTCGGGATCTAGTATTTCGCACTTTTCACCTTCTGTTTTTCCAATATTAACCACGTTTTCACCTTTTATGTTGTAGTACGAACCATTCTTTTTAGCCATACCCATCTTTTTCCCATTAGAATCAATAACATTACCGTTTGCATCAATAAAATAGATGGTCTTGCCTTGGTTGTCTTTCACGATATTGTCTTTGGTAATAAATCCTAATTTGTTCCAACCGTGATCGTGAATTTCACCCTTTTTATTGATATAAATTTTCTCGGAAGGGGTGGAGTCCGATTTGGTTTGTGCATTAGCACTTAACGAGATTATCATTAAAAACAGTGTTAGTAATGAAACTGTTTTTGTCAAAATTAATTTTTGTGTTTTCATAATAAATTGTATTTAATTATTCGTCAGTTCCGCTGTTGCCCGGTCTTCAGTTCCGCTGTTGCCCGATTTTAATTTAAAATTTTTTTATTTTCTCAATATTAAAGGATTTACAATCAAAGAAACCGGATACGCTATATATTTCATTTGCCAGTTTTAGGTATCACATTTTCATTCCCTCCATCGGATTACTGCCTTTTCGGAATTTATATTCACTGTTTATAGCATAAGCGCCAGTAATAACGACTTTTTTTGCACTGTCTATTTCTGATTTTATTTCTATCATTCCATTGGCTTCTATTCCTGTTTCAACCATTAGGCTTTCAAATACTCCTGGTCTTTTTTCAACCCAAATATAAGAGGCGTTTTCTTCCCTAATCACTGCATCAATAGGGATATACAACCCTTTTAGATTGGATTGCGTCAATTTTGCCATAGCTTGCATCCCTGGTTTTAATTGCAAATTTGGATTTGATATTTCTAATCGAATTAAAAGCAGACGAGTATCTGGATTTATTTCCGGATTGATAAAAGAAACTTGAGCATTTATGGTTTTATCAGGGAAATCGGTAAATGTAATTTGGGCTTTTTGTCCTATTTTTAGATTCTTGGCATAGTTTACGTTTACCTGAGTTTCTAACCAAAGACTGTTTAAATCTGCCAATTTAATGATACTGGAACCTTCCATTGCATAACTGCCTTCTGTCGTACTTATTTCCGATATTGTTCCACTTGCAGTGCTATAAAAAATGGTATAAGGAGAAATTGCCGCCACTGTTTTTAGGCTTTCAATTTGGGCATTGGTTAAACCAAAGAACAAGAGTTTTTGTTTTGCTGCATTGATCATATTTCGGGCATTCTTTCCAAAATCGCTAGGCATTGCCAGTTGTTTGTATGCCGTGAAATAATCCTGTTTAGCAATGGCAATATCTTCGCTATACAATTCATAAACGGGTTGGTTTTTTGTAACATAATCGCCAATAGTTTTGAAATACAACTTTTCGATTCTCCCCATAGCTCTTGCAGAAATGGTTTTAATTTTCTCTTGATTAATGGTCAAAACTCCCGTATAATTTTGCTCTAAACTGCTTTGAGTTTCTGAAATAGTTTGGGTAGTGATATTTCCCAATTGTATTTGCTGCTTGCTCAAACTGATTTCGTTTGCCTCAGTATCATCTTGTTTTACGGGAGTTAATTCCATATGGCAAATGGGGCATTTACCCGGTTTATCTTCCTTAACTTGTGCATCCATAGAACAAGTATAAAATGTTGTTGCTGCACTCTTATTGTGTTTGCTATGGTCTTCTTTATTTTTAGTATTACAAGATATCATTACCGTAAATAGTAGTGCCAGAATACTTATTATTTTTATTGTCTTCATCATTATTCGGTTTTAATAAAGCTTTCGCTGTCAATTAAATATTGTGCGTTTTTGGCAATGGTGTCTTTTACTGAAATGCCCTCAATAATTTGAATAAAATCATCCATTTCAATCCCTGTTTTTATGGAGGATGCCTTAAAGCCATTCTCCATTTTCAAGAAAACTATTTTCTTGTTTCCAATGCTTACCATTGACTGTTTTTGAATCCAAATTCCATTTACTGGATTTGTTTTCACAACTCCTTGCAATCGCAAACCAATGGGTAATTTGAATTTATTGTTATTTAAATAAACTCGAATTCTATTGGTTTTGTCAGTTGCATTTAATTGTGTTTCGACAAAATTTATTTTTGCATCAATGAATTCCTCTTTGTCCAGTTCAGTAGTAATTCTGATAGATTGACTGGTCTTGATTAAGCTGTTATAACCTTGGATAACATTGAATATTCCCCAGACTTTATCTGTATTTAATAATTTAAAAATGACTTCGCCCTTTTTTATGTAGTTACCTTCCTTTACATTCAAAATTTCGGTGTTGTTACTTGCGCTTTGCATTGCAGGAGTACTTGCATTAGCCATCGTTTCGGTTCCGTCAATAATTCCAGAAGCTGGACTATAAATTGAAATTCGAGGGTTTGCTGTTTTGGAAGTAATCAAATTATTTATTTGATTTTGAGTCATTCCATAAAGCAACAATTTTTGTTTGGACGCATTGATAATCGTAGGATTATCAGCATCATTAATGACCATATAAATGAAGTTTTGTTGCTCCGTCAGTAATTCAGGACTGTATAAATCAAATAGTTTTTGTCCTTTATTTACTTTTTGGTATTTATAATTGACATACATTCGTTCGATTCTTCCGTTCATTCGAGCTGCAATGTTTACCGATGAATTTGGGTCGTATGCCACAATGCCAGGTAAATTTATTTCACTGCTAATAGTGGTGTCTATTGCCTTTGTAGTTTGATAATTTCCTACTATAAAATTGTCGGTAGGTTTTATAAGATTGTCGATTGAATTGTCTTCAACTGAATTATTCTTTGTTATTTTTTTTACCAAAGTCATTCCGCAAATGGGACAATTTCCGGGTTTATCTCTAATGATTTCTGGATGCATCGAACAAGTATAAACTTCGTTTTGATGTTCCATTTCCGAGTGATTGTCTGATTTTATGGCAAATAAATAGATTGCAATTCCAATAATGGAAATTGCTATAAAAGCCAAACTATATTTTAAATATTTGTTCATAATTATTTGGTTTCTAATTGTTTTTCAATTTCTACTTGTGCTGCCAAAATATTTTGCAATTTATCCAAGGCATCTATTTGAGCCATATTCAAAGCTTCCCAAGCATCGAGAGTGGCAAACAAATCTCCTGTGTTATTTTGCCACGCCAAGATTGCAGTTTCATAATTTTTTTTCAAGGCAGGAATGATACTTTTTTGGGCAACTTCGTATTGTTTTTTTAAAGCATTAAATTCATTGGTCATTCCCGAAATCATTCCTGTGGCTTCATTTAAAATCATTTGTTTTTGCCAGTTCAGACTTTCATTTTTAATTTGAAAACTATTGATATTGGCTTTATTCATTTTAGTTGACCAAGGCATAGGAATGGTAATCATTCCCATCAAGGAAAATTGTTGGGGTTGTTCACCAAAAGCAAACATATGATCGTATTTTATACCAAACTCGGGCAATAATTTTGTTTTTTCGGCTGCGATTTTGAGCTGATTTATTTCCATTGTTTTTTCAATGGCTTGTACATCGCTTCTATTTTTAGAAAGAGAGGTGGTATCTGATAATACCAAATTAAAATCTTTTAATTCGTATGCTTCATCAATTTCAAATGCGGTGTTTTTATCTCTTGCCATCAGGGTGTTCAGCATAATTCGCTTTTGGGAAATGTCGTTTTGCAACATTAGGATCATACTTTGCAGTGTGCTATATTGCGATTTTGCTTTGTAATAAGTAGGCAGTTTATCCATATTATACTGGTAGCGTATTTCCATACTTTTAATCATATACTCTAAAAGCAACAAATTATCATCGGCTATTTTTATTTTTTTATTTAAAACCAACCATTGAAAATAATTTGTTTTTGCCAGTGCTTTCAATTGATTAATTGTATAGTTTTTGTTTTCTTTTTCAACAGAAGACATTGCAGTCATAAGATTAAAATCAGCTTTTAACTTAGAAGCATTGGGTATCATTTGGGTTACGCCCACCATATAATTTCCCATACCAGGTCCCATTTCAGTAGCTTTCCATAGTTTGCTGTTATAAGGTGCCATAAAAAAACCAGTTTCTACTTGAGGAGGCATCCAGCTTTTAGCTCCTTTTGCTGCTGCATCCATACTTTGAATATCGGCATCGTACATTTTTAATTGTGGATTATTTGTTTTGATTGTGGTCAAAACTTCATCCAACGAAAGTGTTTGGGCCTTACTATTTGTAAAGCCAGCAATCAAACAAATTAGGACCATATAATATCTACTATTTTGCATCTATAATTTCTATTTTGCCCTTTGTTCTCAATTCGCGGAGTTTCACCATTTCGAAAACAACAGGAGTTACTAATAATACATAAATTGTGGAGGTAATCGTACCTCCAATAAGAGGAACTGTAATGGGCAACATCACATCTGCCCCTGTTCCCGTTGCCCAAAGAATTGGGATTAATCCGAATAATGACACTGAAACAGTCATCAACTTTGGACGCAATCTTTTGGCAGAACCTTCGATAATGTATTCTCTTAAAATTTCTTCAGTAATGGTTTCGGAACTGTTGCCGTGTTTTTCGACCATTTTATTCATCGCTTCGTTTAAGTAAATGGTAATCAGCATTGCCGTTTCTACCGCCAAACCAAACAAGGCTATAAAACCGACCGCCACTGCCACCGACAAGTTAATTCCATAAAAATAGACCATAAAAATTCCTCCAATCAGTGCAAACGGAACGGTGATCATAGTGATTAAGGCTTCCTTCATTGAACGATAAGTGAAGTATAAAATGAGGAAAATAATTAGGACAACTATAGGCAAAATCATTCTCAATGTTTTATTGGCTCGAATCTGGTTTTCCCATTGTCCACTCCATTCCACATAATATCCTTTGGGCATTTTAGTCATCATTACATCGAGTTTCTTCTGCGCTTCTTTTACAGTGCTTCCCAAATCACGATCCCGAACATTGAATAAAACACTGCCGCGAAGCATAGCATTTTCACTGTTAATCATTGGTGGACCGTCACTTATTTTTATATCAGCAACAGTTTCTAACGGAATTGGACCAAATTGCATCGTTTGCACTTGAAGTTTTTTCAAGGCTTCAAGGCTGTTTCTGTATTCTTGCGCATAACGGGCATTGACCGAAAAACGTTGTCTTCCCTCGATAGTGGTGGTCAGTTTCATTCCACCAATTGCCGCTTCAACAACTGTATTGATGTCATCAATCGAAAGTCCGTATCGACCAATCACTTCTCGTTTAGCTTCAATATCGATATATTTCCCGCCCGTAATCGGCTCTGCGTACAAATCTTTCACACCCGAAGTTCCTTCCAAAGCTTTCTTGATTTTCTGGGATAAAACGTTGATGGTATCTAAACTCGCACCGTAAATCTTGATTCCAACGTCAGTTCGGATTCCTGTGGAGAGCATATTAATTCGATTTATAATGGGTTGCGTGAATCCATTAGTCACCCCTGGAATTTGCAGTTTATTGTTGATTTCCGCAATAATATCGGCTTTGGTTTTGCCTCCTCTCCATTCGTCGTGGGGTTTGAGCAAAATTATCGTTTCAATCATACTAATAGGGCTATTGTCAGTCGCCGTGTTCGCTCTCCCTGCCTTTCCTAATACGTGAGCGACTTCTGGAATCGACTTAATTAGTTTGTCCTGAACCTGCAAAATTCTTTTCACTTCAGAATTGGATACATCCGGCAAAGTAACTGGCATAAACAGAACAGAACCTTCATCCAAAGGAGGCATAAATTCAGAACCAAGCCTTGTAAACATTAAGACTCCTATTAACAAGGCGATAATATTAATACCTAAAACGGTTTTTCGCCATTTCAAACAAAGCGTTAAAATTGGAGTATAAATGCTTTCCAGTTTTCGATTTATTGGATTTTTATTTTCTGGTCGAAGCTTGCCTTTAAGCAGAAAACTAATCAATACCGGCGTAAGCGTGATGGCAAAAAAAGCATCGACAATAAGGATTAACGATTTTGTCCAGGCCAAAGGACTGAATAATTTGCCTTCCATTCCGGTAAGTAAAAACACGGGGAGAAAAGAGGCAATTACAATTATGGTTGAATAAAAAACACCGGGTCCAACAAGTTGTGATGATTCTTCAATTATCTTGAGTCGCTCTTCAGGAGAAAGCGGATCCTGTTCTTTTTTGAATATATTTTTACATAAATTTTTCATTCCAATAGATTAAAGATTATGGTCCAATTCTTCCTGTTTCTCCGAAATATTCCGATAAGCATTTTCGACCATTACAATTCCGTCGTCGACTAAAACACCAATGGCCAGGGCGATTCCTGTCAGGGACATAATATTGGAAGAAATTCCAAAAGCCTGAAGAAATATAAAAGCGGTGGCTACAGAAATTGGTATTTGAATCAGGATGATTAGCGCACTTCGCCAATGAAAAAGGAAAATTAAAACAATAATAGAAACGGCAATCATCTCTTCGATTAAAGTTCCTTTTACAGATTCGATAGCTTTTTCTATGAGTTCACTCCTGTCATAAGAAGTTTTGAAAGTAACGCCTTCTGGCAATCCTTTTTCGACTTCTTTCATCTTTAATTTTACGGCCTTGATGACTTTATCTGCATTTTCACCGTAACGCATTACCACGATTCCACCCACAACTTCGCCGGTTCCGTTTTGGTCAAAAATTCCCAAACGCAAATCGCCACCCATTTGTACGGAACCCACATCGCTGACTTTCACAGGAACGGAATTGTAGTTTTTAATGGCGATTTCTTCAACGTCTTTGATGTTTTTGATATAGCCCAATCCTCGAACAATATAGGATCTGTCACTCATTTCAAACTTTCGACCGCCCACATCACTGTTGTTGGCCTTGACGGCATTCATCACTTCCATCATACTCACATTGTAGTATTGCATTTTAAGGGGATCCAAAACCAATTGATATTGCTTTTCAAAACCTCCAAAAGAAGCAACCTCGGCAACGCCAGGAACCGTTTGCAAGGCAAATTTTACGTACCAATCTTGCAGGGCGCGTTGCTCACCCAGATCCATACCTTTTGAATCTAAAGTATACCAAAAGATATGACCAACACCGGTTCCGTCTGGTCCGAGTGTTGGAACCACATTTTGAGGTAATAACCGTTGGGCATAATTGAGTCTTTCCAAAACACGTGTTCTTGCCCAATAAGGGTCAACATTGTCTTCAAAAATGATATAAACAAAGCTCATCCCAAACATCGAGGCTCCACGAATATTCTTAACTTTTGGAATGCCTTGTAAATTGGAAACCAAAGGATAAGTGACCTGATTTTCGATAACCTGGGGACTTCTTCCCATCCATTCGGTGTACACAATAACTTGATTTTCGGATAAATCGGGAATGGCATCAATTGGATTTTGCTGTACGCTATAAACACCCCAGCCAAATAAAGCAGCGGAAATAAGCAGAACGATAAATCGGTTTTTTAACGAGAATGATATTAGTTTTTCTACCATAAGGTTTTAATTATAGATAATCCATTCCTTCCCAAAACTTCGAGAAGGAATAGATTTAGAATTTATTTAACTTCTTCGGTCAATTTCATTCCACATTTTGGACATTTATCGTTCAATTTGCCCTGAGATTCTGGATGCATTGGACAAGCATAAATTTTTGCTTTGCTGTCTTTCAAATGAATAGTATCTTTTTCCATCATAGTGGTGTCCTTGATCATCATAGTCGTATCTTTTTCCATCATTGGAGTATTTGTAGTTTCGATTTCCTTGTTTTTTTGGTTACAAGAAACCAATACCAAAGCCATTGCTATGGCTGAAAGAATTATATTTTTCATTTTGTAAAATTTTAAAATTAATTTTAAGCCTAAAGGCTTCTTTGTTACTAAAATTAATGTTTGTGATCTTCACTTTTTTGATTTACTCCAACTTTTGTCAACGCCATTGCGCATTTCGAACATTTATCACCTTCTTTTCCGGTAACTTTTGGATGCATTGGACATCCATATTCTATTTTTGGAGCTTCAATTTTGGTCAATGCCATTCCGCATTTAGAACAATTGTCTCCTTTATTCCCGGTAACTTTTGGATGCATTGGACAGGCATAATCGGGTTTACGAGTTTCATTTTTGGTCAATACCATACCACATTTGCTGCACTTGCCCGCTTTAATACTCATCTCCTTAGGATGCATTGGACAAAAGTACGTTGTTGTTTGAACTTCTCCTTTTGAAGATTTTGAAGTTGCTTGTGCTGTTGCCGCTGTGCTTATGGCAAAGAATAGGCTTAATACGATAATTAATATTTTCATTTTTTGATTTTTTTTAAAATAAATATATCAAAATTAAGACAATTATTACATTTAAACTATTAAGATTAAATGAATTAGTTGCGAAATTTAGGTTTTTTTCATAATTTTTATGCCAAATACATAAAATTGTTAATTCAATTTATGATCTAGAAAAGGCACAATTATGGCTGTAATAAAAGGGATTTAGCTTATTTTTGGAATAAGCCAGATAGAAGAGAAACCAGAAGAAATATTGGTTTCAGAATTAAAATAATTTGATTTTTTTTCTGAAAAAGAAAAATTATTGTGATTGAATTTTATTTCAAAAAAAGCTACACAGAATTGTATAGAAGAAGTAGTGCAATTTGAATGGCCACATTTACCATTACAACTGCTATCGTGGTCTTTGCCCTTCTCTTTTGCATGATTGCTATTCTTGCAACATTCCATCTTTTCATTGTTGGAAGAAGACATTTCTTTATTACAACACGATTTTTTTGACTTTATTTCACAAGAATAACTCAAAGATGGTATCAAGAAGAAACCAATTGCGGCTAAAAGAAGTACTATATGAAGCTTTTTTGTCATTGTATTATTTCCACACACAAAGTTATGAAAATATTTCTTCCGTAATCCTAAGTCTTGTTAAAAGATTTATAATTTACAAAAACAAGTAAGATCTGTTTTACACATCTGGAGTGTAAATTGTACTTATTTGAATGTGAAAATCGAGCTAAAGAATGCTAGGCCAAAAATATTTTTAAAAAATAATACACTAAAGCGGCCAAAAGTCCTGAAACAGGAATAGTTAAAACCCAAGCCCACAATAAGCTCACGGTAACACCCCAACGAACAGCGGAAATCCGTTTGGTTAAACCAACACCAATAATGGAACCTGTAATAGTATGAGTTGTACTTACTGGAATTTTGAAATGTTCTGTAAAATATAAAGTCAATGCTCCTGCAGTTTCAGCTGCTACGCCTTCAAATGAAGTAACTTTTGTAATTTTAGTACCCATCGTTTTTACAATTTTCCAACCGCCGCTTAATGTTCCAACCGCAATAGCAGTGTAACAAGCGAGAGGAATCCAATCAGGCATTAAGCCCTCAACTCCTTTATCATCGTCTGGAAGTACAACTTGCAACCAATGCGGCAAGTTTAGAACTAACGAATGAGTTTGATTGATATAAACAGCAACGGCCGCAGCAATAATACCCATAACTTTTTGGGAGTCATTTCCACCGTGACCTAAACTAAAAGCAGCCGAAGACAATAATTGCATTTTTTTTAAAACAGAATCCGCTTTTTGCAAACTCAAACTACTAAAGGTCAAGGCAAAGGTTGAAATAGACAAGATAATAAAGGCAACCAAAAACCATTTTATATTATGTGACTCAAAGACAATACTCCAGAAATGGGAATCAAAACGGGGTTTTTCTATTTCATCGTAAGGAATCATTTGGCTAGAAACAAACCAAACTGAGGCAATCATTAAGGCAACGGTAAACAGTTTAGGCAAAATACTTTTCTTCGAAGCATTCAATAACCAAATTGAAATAAAATAAGAAATTAAGGCTCCTAATAAAGGTGCCAAAATAATAAATGCTATGATCACAACAACTCCCGAAGGCATACCGCCATCTTTTCCTTCTTTGTACCAACTGACAATATTATACCAATGGCGTGTTTGTGCTACGTTATCTACAACAATGGTATAGTCTGAAAACCCATGAATGGCAATGGCGTGAGCTATCGCTGCTCCCGCAAAACCTCCAATCAAAGTGTGAGAAGAACTGGAAGGAATTCCTTGCCACCAAGTAATCAAATTCCAAATAATAGCGGCAATAACACCCGCAAGAATAACAACTAAATCAATTTCACTCGAATTGGCTGTTTTTGCAACAGTATTGGCAACACCCAAACCAAAAACCCAATAGGCTAAAAAGTTAAAAAATGCCGCCCATAGTACGGCTTGAAAAGGAGAAAGAACTTTTGTTGCAACTACAGTAGCAATAGCATTCGCAGCATCGTGAAAACCATTGATGTAATCAAAAATCAAAGCCAATACGATAATGACGATAAGTAGTGTAAACATATTTTAAATTGAAAGATTGAAAAATTACGGAAAGTACTACGAATGTTTTACAGAAATTGACTCTAAAACGCTTGCTACACCTTTGCACTTATCCGTTGCAGACTCAAGAACTGATAAAACTTCCTTATATTTGATGATATTCTTAGCATCGGCTTCATTTTCAAAAAGTTCAGAAACTGCTTTGTTGTACACATCATCAGATTTAGACTCAAGCTTGTTAATCTTTGCACAAGCTGATGTTATGACCTTCATACTATTCAAATTCCTTAATTCTTTTACAGCAATATCAATATTTTGACAAGCTTCAAGATTAATTTCTGTCAATTTTCGAATGGATTTAGTAATCTTACTAACTTGATACAATCTCATTCTGCTGGAAGCACCATGCAAATAATCTGCTACATTATCTATTGAAGTAATCAAGGAGTGGATGTCTTCTCTATCGAACGGAGTAATAAAATTTCTACTTAATTCAAGATTCGTAAGACGAGTTAAATCTTCTCCTTTTTGCTCTAATTCATCGATTTTTAAAAAAAGTTCATCCCTCTCTTTTAATGGTAAATTTACCGCTTCGTGCAAAATTGAAGCTAATTGTACCAGATTTGATGAAGCTTCTTCAAAAAGTGGAAAGAATTTTTTGTCTTTTGGAACGAAATACTGAAAAATACTATTTAATGACATTTTTTAAGTTTTACTTTTGGAATACAAAATTACTTCTTTATTTTACGTTAATGTTAGGCAATTGTTAACAATTTTATTCTATTTGAAAACTATTCAAAAAGGAAACTGTTTTTTCGATGTCATAATGCAAAATTCTGTCTTCTTTTACTAATGGAACCTCCTCCCGATACGATTTTAAAAACATTTCGATAAAATCACTCGACATTAAAGGTCTTCTGTATTCAATGGCTTGCGAAGCATTCATTAATTCGATGGCGAGAATTCGCTCTAGATTTTCCATTACGCGCAAAGCTTTCGTGGCGGCATTGGCACCCATACTTACATGATCTTCCTGACCATTGCTAGATACAATACTATCCACACTAGCTGGCGTGGCCAATTGTTTATTTTGACTGGCAATACTGGCTGCGGTGTATTGCGGAATCATTAAACCCGAATTTAAACCGGGATTATCCACCAAAAAGGCGGGAAGATTTCGTAATCCTGAAATCAATTGAAAGGTTCTGCGTTCAGAAATACTTCCCAATTCAGCCAAAGCAATGGCCATAAAGTCTAGAGCCAAAGCCAGTGGCTGTCCGTGAAAATTTCCTCCCGATATAATTTTGTCTTTATCTATAAATATATTAGGATTATCAGTAACTGAGTTCATTTCTGTCTTAAATACATTTTTTACATAATCGATGGCATCATTTGAAGCACCGTGAACTTGAGGTATACAACGAAAAGAATACGGATCCTGAACGTGCTTTTTCTCCTGTTTGATGATTTGGCTTCCATCCAAAAATTGGGTCACTCGCTTCGCAGTAAAAATTTGCCCTTTATGCGGACGAATCGAATGAATTAATTCATGAAATGGTTCAATTCTTCCATCAAATCCTTCTAAGGAAATGGTTCCAATTAAATCAGCCCAATACGAAAACTTACTGGCTTTCATCAAAATATGTACGCCGTAAGCACTCATAAACTGAGTTCCGTTCAACATCGCCAAACCTTCCTTCGATTGCAATACAATTGGTTTCCATTCAAAATGCTTTAAAACTTCACTTGAATGTATTTTTTTACCTTCAAAAAAAACTTCGCCTTCACCCAATAACGGCAATGATAAATGAGCCAAAGGAGCTAAATCGCCCGAAGCACCCAGCGAACCTTGGGTATAAACTATTGGAAGAATATCATTATTATAAAAATCGACCAATCGCTCTACGGTTTGAAGCTGAATCCCAGAATATCCATAACTCAAAGATTGAATTTTAAGCAACAACATCAATTTGACGATTTCATTCGGAACTTCTTCTCCCGTTCCGCAAGAATGCGATTTTACTAGATTTTCCTGAAGTTTTGAAAGGTTTTCATTAGAGATTTTGACATTACAAAGCGATCCAAAACCAGTATTGATACCATAAATAGGTTTCGTATGTGAAGCCATTTTAGCATCTAAATAATCCCTGCATTTTTGGATTTTAATCTTGGCTTCATCGGATAAAGCCAATGATTTATGATGCGAAATAATTTCTTGCAAGGCTTCCAAAGAAAGTACTTCGGTACATATATAATGTGTATTATCCATTTAAATAGTATCTTTTGAAAGGTCAAAATTCCATAAACCAATATTAAAAAACAAGATTTTGAAGGTAAAATATTTAATATTCTTTTTTTTGTGCTGTGTTTTTTAAAATATTCGTAAAAACAGAATAAAACGTTTTGTTATTTTATAAAAAACTGTACTTTTGAAAAATCATAATGGCAAGTAATAGTAAAACATATCATTCTTCGATAACAACTCAATTTAGAGTTGCACTTGCTGTTAGATTTACTGCCACAACAACTACCACTACCCTTTAGGGGTATACATTTTACATATAATCCAGTTTTCGTACTTTTTTCTAAAGGAAGAGAGTTCATAGGTGTATAAAAACCATTTGCATTTTAAAATAAAACAATAAAAATGAAATGAGCAATGTACAAATAAAGTGTAAAAAACTAACTCTATTTGCGACCCGAGCTTTAGCGAACAGGCGAAGCAATTACATATGCCCATTAAAAAAAAATAAGAACAACATATGAAAGTATTAAAATTTGGCGGAACTTCTGTAGCCAATGCACAAAACATAAAATTAGTTTTAGATATAGTTATCAAAAAAGCAGAGCAAGAAAAAATAGTTGTTGTCGTTTCAGCTTTTACCAAAGTTACTGATTTATTAGTTCTTGCTTCTCAAAAAGCAGCCTCAAACGATGAAAGTTATAAAGAAATTGTCGCCGAAATCGAGAAAAAACACTTAGATGCTATTAAAGAATTAATCCCTGTTAGCGAACAAAGTGGCGTTCTAAGTCATGTCAAACGAATCATCAACCACCTCGAAACTTTACTCGACGGTTGTTTCCTTTTAGGAGAATTGTCACCCAGAACTTCTGATACGATTCTAAGTTTTGGCGAATTATTATCTTCTTATATTATCGCCGAAGCATTCAAACAAAAGGATAAAAAAACCGGTTACAAAGACAGTCGTGAACTCATAAAAACCAACAATAACTTTGGTAAAGCTGTTGTGAATTTTGAAGTTACAAATGATTTAATTAATGGTTATTTCTTGTGGGATGTTCATCAAATCGCAGTAATGCCCGGTTTTATTGCTTCTACAGAAGAAGGAATTGGAACAACTTTAGGCCGTGGAGGTTCCGATTATACCGCAGCAATTTTAGCCGGTGCTTTAAATGCTTCTGAACTGGAAATCTGGACCGACGTCAACGGAATGTTTACTGCCAATCCAAAAATTGTAAACCAAGCCCAACCCATTGCCACTATTTCATATCAAGAAGCGATGGAATTGTCGCATTTTGGTGCCAAAGTATTGTATCCACCAACAATCCAACCTGTTTTCAAAAAAAATATTCCTATTTGGATTAAAAATACTTTCGAACCAGAAGCCAAAGGGACTTTCATTTCTAACCAAGACAATTCGCATACCAATCCGGTAAAAGGAATTACTCATATCGATAAAATCACATTAATCACTTTAGAAGGTTCTGGAATGATTGGTGTTGCCGGAGTTTCGAAAAGATTGTTCGAAGTGTTATCGCACGAAAACATCAACATTATCTTTATCACTCAGGCATCTTCAGAACATTCTATTTGTATTGGAATTTTAAACAGCGATGCCAATAAAGCGGAGAATGCCATCAACAAAGTATTCCAACAAGAAATTTCGCAAAGCAAAATTGATCCTTGCATTGTCGAAAAAGACCTTTGTATCATTGCTTTGGTAGGCGAAAATATGAAAAACCACCAAGGCTTGAGCGGTCGAATGTTCAGTACTTTAGGAAAAAATAATGTAAACATTAGAGCGATTGCCCAAGGTGCTTCTGAAAGAAATATTTCGGCAGTTATCAACGAAAGAGACGTGAAAAAAGCATTAAATACGCTTCACGAAAACTTCTTCGAAGAAAATACCAAACAATTGAATTTGTTCGTAATGGGCGTTGGAAACGTAGGCGAAAAATTCATCGAACAGATCAGCCAACAAAGGAAATTCCTAAAAGAAAATCTAAAAATAAACTTGAGAGTCATAGCCGTTTCCAATTCCAGAAAAATGTATTTTGATGAAGACGGAATACCGCTGAAAGAATGGCAATCGCTATTAGAAAACGGCGAAACTGCGGACATAGAAGCCTTTATTGCAAAAGTAAAAGCACTCAATTTACGCAACAGTATTTTTGTGGATATTACCGCCAATCAAGGCGTATCTGAAACTTATGAGCACTACTTGAAACAAAACGTTGCTGTAGTCACTTGCAACAAAATTGCATGTTCATCGGCTTATGACAACTATAAAAAATTAAAAAATCTTTCTCGTCAATACAATGCGCCTTTCTTATTTGAAACCAATGTAGGAGCAGGTTTACCCATTATTGATACATTGAAACATTTGATTGCTTCAGGTGATAAAGTCAACAAAATTCAGGCG
The DNA here is from genome assembly GCF_031423415.1 of Flavobacterium sp. Classification (GTDB taxonomy): domain Bacteria; phylum Bacteroidota; class Bacteroidia; order Flavobacteriales; family Flavobacteriaceae; genus Flavobacterium. The sequence continues at coordinate 5,969 of NZ_JANPFL010000084.1, read as the reverse complement.
GTTTTATCAGGAAGTTTGAATTTTATTTTCAACAATTTCGACGAAAATAATTCGTTCCACGATGTGGTAAAAGAAGCGGGAGTGCAAGGATTTACGGAACCGGACCCAAAAATTGATTTGAGCGGTGTGGATGTAGCCAGAAAAATATTAATCCTGATAAGAGAAAGCGGGTACCAAATGGAAATTGAGGATATTCAAAACAATTCTTTCCTTCCAAAGGAATGTATGAGTACAACAAACAATGATGATTTTTTCAAGTCTTTAATTGCAAATGCTGCTCATTTTGAAAACCTGTTGGCTGAAGCTAAGGCTAAAGACAGCCGATTAAAATTTGTTGCTACTTTCGAAAATGGAAAAGCTGGCGTTGGCTTGGAATTCATCCCAAAAGAAAGTCCGTTCTATAATTTGGAAGGAAAAGACAATATTGTACAATTTTACACTGACCGTTATATCGACCAACCTTTATTGATAAAAGGTGCCGGTGCCGGTGCTGCGGTGACCGCTTCGGGAATTTTTGCCGACGTAATCCGTGTTGGAAATATATAGCCCCCTAACCCCCAAAGGGGGGAATCTGGTGAGGTTTAAGATAATTATTAACTATTAATTCCTCTGTACTCCTCCCCTTTGGGGAGGTCGGGAGGGGCTTACTTATGAATGAAATAAAAATATTCTGTCCTGCCACAATCGCCAACCTTTCCTGTGGGTTTGATGTTCTGGGATTGTGCCTAGCCACTGCAGGTGACGAAATGATTATTCGAAAATCGGATGTAAAAGGCATTCGCATCACTAAAATCGTAGGTGCGAATTTACCTTTGGAAACCGAAAATAACGTAGCTGGAGTTGCAGCTTTGGCATTGCTGGAAGAATATGAAAGAGACTTTGTCCCGATAACTATCGGATTCGAAATCGAAATCTACAAAAACATCAAAGCCGGAAGCGGAATCGGAAGCAGTGCAGCCAGTTCTGCCGGAGCTGTTTTTGGAATTAATGAATTATTGGGCAGACCTTTTACCCGAAAAGAATTGGTGAAATTTGCGATGCAAGGCGAAAAATTGGCTAGTGGAAATGCCCACGCTGACAATGTTGCTCCATGCCTATTGGGCGGTTTTACGTTGGTACGATGTTCGAATCCTTTGGATATTATCAAAATTGACAGCCCATCAGAATTATATGCTACGGTGGTTCATCCTCAAATTGAGTTAAAAACTTCAGATGCACGTTCCGTACTGAAACAAACCGTTTCTTTAAAAAGTGCCATCACCCAATGGGGAAATGTAGGCGGATTAGTGGCCGGATTGTATACTAATGATTACGAATTGATTGGACGTTCCTTGCACGACGAAATCATCGAACCGGTTCGCAGTATGCTGATTCCCGGTTTTGATTTAATCAAAAAAACCGCTTACGAAAACGGAGCTTTAGGTTCTGGAATTTCAGGTTCTGGGCCTTCAATTTTCGCTTTAAGCAAAGGAAAGGAAACTGCCGAAAAAATCGCCAAAGCTATGAGTGAAGTATATGACGAAATCAATTTACCCTATGAAATTCACGTTTCGAAAGTGAATGCGAATGGAGTAAGCATAATATAAAAACTATTTAAGATTTCAGATTAACGATTGATGAATTCAGATGTAACCCACGTTGCTAAAAAAATCAAAAATCGTTAATCACTAATCTTCAATCTAAAATCAAATGAAATACTACAGTTTAAACCACAATGCCCCAAAAGTTTCTTTCGAAGAAGCCGTAATACAAGGATTAGCCACCGATAAAGGATTGTATTTTCCGGAATCTATTACACCATTATCTGCGGAATTTTTCGAGAATATCGAAAACGTAAGCAATCAAGAAATTGCTTTTGAAGCCATTCAGCAATTTGTGGGCGATGAAATTCCAACCGAAACCTTAAAAGAAATAATCGCCGAAACTTTGTGTTTCGATTTCCCAACCGTGAAAGTGGAAGAAGGAATTTATGCGCTAGAATTGTATCACGGACCAACAATGGCTTTCAAGGATGTTGGCGCACGATTTATGTCACGTTGCCTAGCGTACTTTAACAAAGACAAAAAAGACAATAAAAATACCGTTTTGGTTGCCACTTCTGGTGATACGGGAGGCGCCGTAGCCAGCGGTTTTATTGGTGTTCAAGGTGTGGAAGTCGTAATTTTATATCCTTCGGGAAAAGTGAGTGACATCCAGGAACGCCAATTGACGACTTTAGGACAAAACATCAAAGCATTGGAAGTTGATGGTTTTTTTGACGATTGCCAAGATATGGTCAAAAAAGCGTTTTTGGACGAAAGTTTGGCGCACCACAACCTGACTTCGGCCAACTCGATAAATATTGCCCGTTGGTTACCACAAATGTTTTACTTTTTCTTTGCTTACAAGCAATTGAAATCGCAAAACAAACCGTTGGTATTTTCCTGCCCAAGTGGAAATTTCGGGAATATCTGTGCTGGAATCATAGCTAAAAAAATGGGCTTGCCTATTGAACATTTCGTGGCTTCGACCAATGTGAATGATACCGTTCCTAGATTTTTAGAAAAAGGAAATTACGATCCGAAACCTTCTATCGCCACGATTTCAAATGCTATGGACGTAGGAAATCCAAGTAATTTCATCCGGATTCAGGAAATGTATAATAACAATTTGGAGCTATTCAAAAAAGACTTTTCTTCGTTTTCTTATACCGATGATGAGACTTTAGAAGCCATGCAATCCATTTACAAAAACGATGGTTATATCGCAGAACCGCACGGCGCTGTGGGTTATTTAGGCTTGAAAAAGGAACTGCAACGCCACCCCAATGCCATTGGAATTTTCTTGGAAACCGCACATCCTATCAAATTCTTGGATGTGGTAGAACCAGCTTTGAACATCAAATTGCCTATTCCGACTCAAATAGAAAGCGTTTTAAATAAAGAAAAAATAAGCTTAAAAATCAAAACCTATGAGGAATTGAAATCGTTTTTGGGGTAATTTTCAAAAAAAACAAACTATAATTAGCACTTTATTTCACAATAAGGTGCTTTTTTTTATGCCCAAAAATTCCTCCCCAAAAATTGCTTTAACCCAACAAAAGAGGGCATTAAAGCCAAGTGAAAAATATTTTTATAACCTCCCAACAAAAAATAGTTGTAAAATAATTTCTCCAAATGAGGAAAACCGTAAGGAAGTGATTTTTAACAGTCGTAGGTTTGAAAAATAAATTTTCAATAACGCTAAGATTGTTAATAAAAAGCCAATGACTGAAACTGAGTTTCAGTAAGAAGTGCTAAAATTGCTTTAGAATGGATATTCGGATTATCAAAAAATTGCATGAGTGTATAATGACAGAACAAACTGGAAGCCCAAAGGAGCTATCCAATAAGTTAGGCGTTTCTGAACGAACAATATATAATTATATTTCTTTTATGAAAGTGGAGATGAATGCGCCTATAATTTATGATAATCAAAAGGGGAATTATATATATGAGAGGGTTTGTTTGTTGGTTTTTAAGGGGTGAAAAAAATAAATAAAAAACAACAACTTATTTTAAAAGACTTGTATCTGTTATGCTTAAGCCATATAGAAGATCGCTAGGGTTTGTTTCTAATGCAAAAGCTATTTTGAATAATAAATTAATGGTCATTCCTTGTTGGTTTTCAAACAATCTTCGGATAGTTTTTTCGTCACAATGAGCGGCCTTAGAGAAAGCCAATTTATTACCATTGAACTTTTCCAAGAATAGCAAATGTATTCTTTTGGTAAGTTCTAATTGTATTTCATCGAGCTCATTTTGCATAAAGCAAAGGAAAACAACGGAGGCAAAATAAATTTTAAAACGATACGGCTTTTTAGCCGAAAGTAATTATATTTGTTTTTAAGCAAATTAAATCAAGTGAGAAGAAATAGAATTGAGAACATTAGTAACGTTGAATTTCTGTAATGAAAATAAAAGATTCCAACGATAATATTTTACAATTAACATTCAAAATTAAAACCATTTATTAAAAAACCTCAAATGTGGGAAGCCGTAAAAAAGTGATTTTTAATATTTATAGTTTTGCTTTTGAAATACTAAACTGAAAAAATAACTTGATATAATTAATCAAATAAAAAGAAAATATTAATTGAATTATTTTTTGCTTAAATGCAAATAAAACCAAAACGATATGGCAATAATAGATGTGTTAAAGTATGATGGTCCAAATAATGTTTTAGTATGGAAATGGAGACCGAAAATTGAAAATAAACGTGATGAAGAATTAAGACTTGGAACTCAACTTGTTGTTAATCAATCCCAACAAGCAATTTTTATTAAAGGCGGTCAAATTCTAGATATTTTTGAACCTGGAACGCACACTTTATCTACTCAAAATTTACCCATATTATCAAACCTTATAGGACTAGCATTTGGTGGACAAAGTCCATTCAAAGCTGAAGTTTATTTTATAAATAAAGCTATTGCAATGGATACAAAGTTTGGGCTTATACCTTTTAATATGCTTGAACCAAACTTTAGAGTTCCAATTCCAATTACATCAAGAGGAAGTTTTGCTGTCAAAGTTTCAGATTCAAAAACATTCATAAATCAAATAATTGGAACTGTACCTGATTTTGAAGCAAATAAGTTAACACAGTTTTTTAGAGGAATTATTACAGAAAATGTAAAAACTTCAATTACAAAAATCTCAAAAGAACAAAACTTAAATCCACTTGAATTAGAAGCAATAGTTTCAGAAGTTTCTGACGCAGTTAAGGATATTATCACTGACGCACTTTCTATTTATGGATTACATTTGGAATTTTTCAATATTGAAGCTATTCCTGTAGTAGATGAAGATCCACGAGTTAAGAAAATTGTAGAAGATTTTCATCGTTTAATGTCTCAAGATATGGAAGAGAGAATGAGGCTGAAACGTAGAGGAGAAAATTTAGAAGTTTATAAAATTGAACGAACTTTTGATACAACTGAAAAAGCAGCCGAAAATATCGGTGGTGGTGTTGGTGGAGAAGGCGGGATTTTAGGTACAGTTGTAGGGCTTGGTATGGCAATGCCAATTGCTAATACAATGGGAAATCTTATGACCAATGCTGCTAATAATATCCAACAAAATTCAGAAAATAATATCATTGAAAATAAAGATGAAATATTAAAACTATTAAAGGATTTAGGAGAATTGAAAATTGCGGGAATTTTAACCGAAGAAGAATTCACAGAAAAGAAAAAAGAACTTTTATCTAAACTATAAAAATAAATGCCAAATTGTAATTCTTGTAAAAATCCAGTCTCTGTAACATCAATTCATTGTGAGTGGTGCGGAGCAAAAACAGTTCGTGTTGAAGAAATAAAATCTGAAAACAACGGAAAGAATTCTGAAAGTAGTTTAACCGATTTTATGAATAAACTTAATGACGTTGAAAATGAAATTATAAAAGAAAATGATGGTGCTGGAACATGGGGAGCGCTGGACGGAATGTTGACAAGAGCTTTTGGAAATTCAAAAATTGATAGTTTAAATCAAAAAAAAGCAACTATTATTAAGACTTTTCCTTTACCTAAAAATCCTGATGATTTATTGGAAATAGGCAATTTATCAGTGTCAAATTTTAAAAACACTAAAGTAAATAGAGTTGCATTAACAGATAATGCAAGAAATGAAAATAAAATAAATAAGCCCATAAAAGATGCATGGAAAACAAAAGCAGAACAGGCAATAAGCCTATTGACTATCTATTCACGAAGCGATGATTTCATTCGCCAGCAAATTGAATTATTAAAATTGGAACTTGTAGAAGACAAAAAAGGTTGGTTCAAATAAAATTTTAAATAAATATTCATTAATAATCATTATTGTCCGATAAAAAAGAAGCCAAATTAATGGCTTCTTTCAAAGAATCGTATTTTTGTATTGCAAAACATAAATTACGATGGACAAAAATAGCTATTTTTCGACAAAATCTGTTTTCGGACAGTTGATTTCTT
>NZ_JANPFL010000083.1:0-46779 GCF_031423415.1 Flavobacterium sp. | reverse complement strand
GTGCTTTGGCTTCGTCCCAATACCGAAACCGTGCGCTCAAAACGAGCCAATAGTTCCTCAAATCCCGGAACTTCTCGCTTTGCTTGGTTGAGAATTTTATTCTCTCTTAATAAATCTGGATGCTTTTTTTTGTAGTCATATTTTCAAAGTTTTAATTATCTTTGAAAGGTACTAAATCAGCGCGAGTGCTACCGAAGGTTTAGTTCAACAGCGGTTTGGCGCAATGGCTGATGCGGCTTTTCCCAGCCTCTTCGAATCCTTTGGCGTAATCTACCGCCGTTTCTTAAAGCCAATTTTAAACCTTTCGGCGAAATAAAAGTTCCAAAAACAAAATCAGACACTTTAAAAAAAATATTTATTTAAAGTTTAAACTATTATATTTACTTGATTTTACAATTCAATTTAAAAAAAACGGAGGTTTTAAAGACCAGCTCAAGTTGAGCGACACTTTCGAGCGACAGAAAACCCACAAAATAATAGCGAAATTATTAATAAATACCATAAATTGGTATATTTGTAAAAAATATAAAATTATGGCACGAAATACATCAATTTTAATTGGAGAATATTACGAAGATTTTATAAACAGACAAATTGCAACAGGAAAATATAATTCGGTAAGCGAAGTTGTCAGAACTGCTTTGAGACATTTTGAACAGGAAGAAATTCAAACTAAATCTCTAATTGCGGAATTAGAACTTGGGGAAAAAAGTGGGAAAATTCGAAATTTTAACCGAACAGAAAATCTAAAACGGTTGAACGAAAATTTCCAAAAGTAATGGCGGAATATGTAATAAGTGAAAAAGCTTTAGACGATTTGAATACTATTTGGATATATACGGCTGAAAATTGGTCGGTTGAACAAGCGAATCGATATTATAATTTGATAATGGATGAAATAGAATTTGTCGCAGAAAATTTTGAAACAACCAAAGATTTTGGAAGCATTCGAAAAGATTATCGATATTCAAAAGTGAAATCGCATTTGGTTTTTTGTAAAAAAATAGAAAATACCGAAATGGAAGTTGTGAGAATTTTGCACGAAAAAATGGATATAAAAAATAGAATTAACGATTAAAAAAAGTGACCGCACAACAGCGTTTTTGTGCTATTGCGAAATTTGTTCAAGCCGAATGTTTTTATTTCGCAAGAATTTTTATTTATAACGGAGAATAATCAGTTCTGAAGTTTGCAACTGCTTGAAGCGACGGAACTTCGTTCGTAGTGATTGCAATGATTCTGGGTAAATTTTGAGCCTTTAGTTTTTTAAAACGTATTAAAATTTGCTGCTAAAGAAACCAAACTTTCAACCCAAAATGTATCAGAAAGTAATGCGTAAAAATATTGCCCGAACATCGCACCGTTTAAGAATATAAATATCGAGCTTCGCTCGAATTTTTTTGAAGAATAAAGAACTATTTTCAGAAAAACTCAAAGTAGAAAAATGTTTACGCACAAATCTTCCTCACAAAGTAAGCATAAAATTAAAAGCGAAGCTGAAAAGTGTGAAACTGGTCAAGTTTGAGTGCTCCAATTAGTGTAAAAACCATCTATTAGCAGGCGTTTGTCGCAATTACTTCGTCAGTTCGCTTCGCTCGGGTGCGAGTTTTGCGGTATGTTCACTTTTACGTTTCGCAAGAAACTTTATCTTAGAGGAACATTAACAGCTACAATAGCTTCACGCTAACAGGTAGTTTTTTCAAAAGCAAAATAGCCTTCTCAAAATTCCAAGAACGTTATATGATACCCTTGAACAAATCCCAGAAAAAACGTGCTAAAAAATTAACATACTATTTTAAAATTATCTTTTATATTTGCCAAATGAAAAAAAGGGTACACATACTACTTATAATTCTAACACTTGGCTTCTTTTTGTCGCCAACTTTGAGTTATGCGTGTGGAAGTAAAACCGAAAAATCCTGTTGCAAAAAAGAAACCACTTCTAAAACAGAAAAAAAAGACTGTTGTAATGGCAGAGACTCAAAAGACAAAGACAATAGTTGTGGCGGAAAATGTGGTCACTCCAACTGTACGAGTTCGACTTCCATAAATTTTAGTTTGATTTCTACTTTTGAAACCGATTTTAATAGCCCTAATTGCGATTTTTCATCTGAAAAATCAAAATTTTATAATTCGAAAACCTTTATTTCCTCGGGTTTTTCTAGCGTTTGGCTAATACCAAAAATAAGCTAAAACCAATCTTTTACAGCCACACTTACGGCTATTTATCAACAGCTTTCTGTTGTTGAAATCTCAATATTTTTTTAAAATAACCGAAACCTACTGTTTCAGAAATCCATTTACAATGAAAAAATCGTTAAATACTTTAATGATAGTCCTTTTGTTAGTGCTATCAACTACACTAAATGCACAAATTAAAAACGCAAAAACCGAAACCGTGAAAGTCTACGGAAACTGCGGCATGTGCAAATCTAAAATTGAACAAGCAGGAAACATAAAAAAAATAGCAAAAGTCGATTGGAATCAAGACTCTAGTATGGCTACTTTAACCTATGATTCTAAAAAAACCAATCAAGATGAGATCCTAAAAAGAATTGCTATCGTAGGCTATGATAGTGATAAATTTCTTGCTCCAGATGACGTATATAATAATCTGCACGGTTGCTGCCAATATGATCGAGTTGCAAAAGTTCCAGTAAAACCAGAAACTCAAACAATGGCTATTACAGATGAACATGCTAATCACGATCATTCTGTTATGCAAACAAACGAAGAACCAAAAACGAATCAATTAAATGCTGTTTATGAAAACTATTTTTCTCTTAAAGAGGCGCTGGTAAAAACGGATGGAACAACGGCTTCAGCAGCTGCAAAAGAACTAGTAGCATCAATAAATGCTATAAAAATGGGCGAATTAAAAATGGATGTTCATATAGTTTGGATGAAGGTTGTAGAAAATTTGAAAAAAGATGCTACAGCAATTTCAGAGAGCACTGATACAAAAAAACAAAGAGGTTCTTTTAACACACTTTCTAATTCAATCTACGAATTAATTAAAGTTTCTAAATCGGATAAAGTAGTTTATTATCAATTTTGCCCTATGGCAAATGATGGACAAGGCGCGAATTGGTTAAGCAAAGAAAATAATATTAAGAATCCGTATTTTGGATCTATGATGTTAAGTTGTGGGAAAGTTGTGGAAACAATCAAATAATAGCAGAATGAAAAAGGGAATCTTGTTTTTATTCTTTCTTTCTTTTAGTATACAAGCACAAGTAAAAGTTGGTGACTCTTTGCCAATTTTTACTTTAAAAAATGCCAATAATGAAGAAGTTTCGAGTATATCATTCAAAAACAAATATGTTCTTATTGATTTTTGGGCTTCTTGGTGTGCTCCGTGTAGAAAAGGAAACAAAGAATTAGTTCAACTTCATAAAGAAATAGACAGTTCAAAATTTGAAATTGTAGGTATTTCTGTAGATACTGATATCGAAAAGTGGAAAAAATCCATTGAAAAAGACAGCGTCAAATACACACAAGTACACGATCCGAATGGATTTGATGCAAAAACTGCTGTTTTATTTGGTGTTGAAGTATTACCAAGTCAATTTTTATTTGATACTACAGGAATTCTAATCGCGATCAACCCAACAAAAGCTGAAATTAATACTTTATTAAAAAGATAATAATGAAGAAATCATATAAATATGTAACACTACTCGCATTAGCGTTATTGAGTCTCTCAAATGCAAATGCACAAATTAGTAAAGCAGAAATTAGAGCAACTGGCTTAACCTGTTCTATGTGTTCCAATGCCATCAATAAACAATTAAAAGCGTTGCCAGAAGTAGCCAATGTGGCAACCGATTTGAACACTAATACTTTTACAGTTACCTTAAAGGAAAACAACACAATAAGTCCTACTACTTTTAAGCAAAGTGTTGAAAAAGCAGGTTTTTCCATTGGTTCATTAGTGCTTACATCAAAGACTAGTGCAATAAAAAATGAAAAGTACATAGTAGTTGATGCTAAAACTATTGATTCAGAAGAGGTTACTTTTCAAGTTTTAGATAAAGGTTATGTTACTGACAAAGAGTATAAAAAATTATCAAAATCATTGAAAAAACTGGAAACCTACCTTGCTAATAATGAAGATGATTTTCATATTAAAATCTTGAATTAATGAGAAAAATACTCTTCTTGTTAATCCTTCTTGGATTTCAAAAAAGTTTTAGTCAGGAACTTTTTGTACTGACCGATCCAGCCAGCAATGTTCCTGCAAATTCTTTAGCCATTAATGCTATGCAGCTGTTGTTTAAAGAAAAGTTCGAGTCAGGCTATAATTATCATATTATGCCCGAAGTAACTTATGGTTTAAACAAAAGTTTGATGTTTAGAGCTACCGCTTTTGTCAGTAATAGAAATGCTAGTTTAGTGACTGAAGGTGGAAGTGTTTTTGCCAAATACCGCTTTTTCTCATCCGATGATTTAAACAGTCATTTTAGATTAGCCGCTTTTGGTAGGTATAGTTTCAATAACTCGGATATTCATCAAGATCAAATTGAAATTATGGGACACAATTCAGGTTATGAAACAGGAATAGTCGCTACAAAATTGATAAAAAAAGTTGCCATAAGTTCGTCTCTAAGTTTTGAAAAAGCGTTTGATAATACCTCGAAAAATCCTTTTCCAAATTCGCTAGGAGATAATGCTACCAATTATACTTTGTCTTTTGGAAAATTAATGTATCCTAAAAAATATACGAGTTATAAACAAACCAACATTAATTTAATGATTGAATTTGTTGGACAAACCATCAATGAAAATGGGAAATCCTATCTTGATGTGGTTCCTGCCATTCAATTTATAATTAATAGTCAAGCTCGAATTGATTTGGCTTACCGACAAGAATTAGCAAGTTCTATGCTACGAACTGCACCAAATGGTGTGTACCTTAATTTGTATTACACATTTTTTAATGTCACAAAATAAACGGTTCCGAAGTTCCCGAGTCATTTTTACTGATTGTTTTTCCGAAAATTGTTTAATTTTAAGATTCTTAACAAAATATGCAATTCATTACATTTAAGTTCAAGTTTTTTAAAAATTCGTATATATTACTTTTAAATTAACACCCTTTAAGTGCGAAATAGCTTTTTTGACAAATCAATTCCTGAACATAAAACTACTATAAATCAAGGAATTCCTTTGAATTTTGAACATCCTTTACTATCTTTCGCACTCGAAAAAAAAATGAACCCTTACACATTGACAAAATGTTAGAAGAAAAGAATGATAACCTGCTTGAGGCAGATGGAAATTTAGAAAACAGTTCGGTTGAAACGGCATCAGCAGAAACAACAGTTTTAGATGATATGCAGACAGTTGAAACTACCGATTTGGCCGAGGAAGAAGGTGAAACAATTGTAGAAAGTAATGTAGAACCCGAAAATGAAACTATTGAAGTTCCTGAAACTCCAATTGTAAATGAAATTGAAGTTCCTCAGACCATCGAAACTGAATCAGTTGAACCTGTTGATGCGGAAAGCGAGCATATTGCTGAAACAAAAATGTCTGAAACAGAAACCATTATCGACGCCATTGCCGACAATAATGCTGAAGAAAGTGAAGACGAAACCTTGAAAGAACGTCACGATATTCTGATGTTGGATTACGATGCTCTTTCATTAGAATCACTTATTGTCGAATTGAAAAATTTGGTTACCAATGAAAAAGTGATGTCGGTAAAAGACCATATCGAAGAAATTAAAAAATCATTCTTATCAAAATATCACCATCTTCTAGAAGAGAAAAAAGAGGAATTTCTTGCTGAAAACCCAGACACAACTGAAGAATTTACCTATCATTTTCCTCTAAAAACACAATTTGACCAATTGTATTCGTTGTATCGAGACAATAAAAATACACATTTCAAAAGTTTACAAACCAACCTGAAAACGAACTTAGAAAACAGATTGGCGATTGTCGAAGAGTTGAAAGAGCTTATCAATCCGCAGGAAAACCTTAAAGATACTTTTAAACATTTTAATGATTTAAGAGAACGATGGAAAAATGCAGGGCCAATTCCGAAAGACAAATACAACCACGTTTGGAATAATTATCATTTTCACGTAGAAAATTTCTATGACTATTTGCACCTTGACAGAGAAGCGCGAGACCTTGATTTTAAACATAATCTGGAACAAAAACAAAAAATTGTTGCTCGTGTAGAGGAATTGGTAAACGAAGCAGATATCAACAAAGCCTTTCGCGAATTACAGGATTTACACAAAATTTGGAAAGAAGATATCGGTCCAGTTTCTAGAGAACATCGTGATGAAATTTGGAATAAGTTTAGCGATTTAACCAAACAAATGCATGACAAACGTGAAGTTTTGTTCGAAAAAATGAGAGGAACTGAACTGGAGAATTTAGAAAAGAAAAAAGAAATAATTGCCAAAATTGAAGTATTGGCCACCGAAAAAGTAAATGCTCACGCACAATGGCTGAACCAAATTGAAAAAGTGGAAGCCTTGAGAACTGCCTTTTTCTCTGCTGGGAAAGTACCCGCTGAAGTAAATGAAGAAACTTGGGCAGCTTTTAAAACGGCAGTGAGAAATTTTAATTCTTTCAAAAACTCGTTTTATAAAGACATCAAAAAAGATCAAAACAACAATTTAAGCCGCAAAATAGCACTTGTTGCCAAAGCCAAAGAACTGCAGGAAAGCAGTGATTTTGCCATGACTACGCCTGTAATGAAACAAATTCAAGAAGAGTGGAAACAAATTGGTCACGTGCCAAGAAAATACTCTGACAAAATTTGGATTGAATTCAAGGACGCTTGCAATCATTATTTTGACAAATTAAAAGAGCAAAAAAATGAGGAAAACAGTGAAGAAGTACAAGCTTTTGACAATAAGAAAGCCTATCTGGAAACACTAAGAGATTTTCAGATGTCTGGCGATCATAGTACAGATTTAGCTGCTATAAAATTACATATTGAAACTTGGAAAAAGTTTGGAAGAGTACCATTCGCAAGACGACACATCGAAGGTAAATTCAACAAAGTACTTGACGCGTTGTTCGAAAAATTAAGTTTGAGTAAAAAAGATTCAGAAATGATGCGTTTTTCTAATAGAATGGATCAATTATCGGACAATAATGATACGAAAAAACTAGAAGGAGAGAAAATTTTCTTAATGCGTAAAATTGATGAAATCAAGAATGAAATTTTTCAGTTGGAGAATAACATTCAGTTTTTTACCAATACTCGTAATGCTAAAAAAGAGAACTCGATTGTGCTAGAAGTTCGCAAGAATATTGAAAAACACAGAGAAGAAATGGAAATTTTAAAGGATAAACTGAAACAAATTAGAAATTTAAATCAAGTTTAAATCCTATAAAATCAATTTTAAAACCTCATTCAAAACCAAGTGAATGAGGTTTTTTTTTGCGCAAAAATGAAATATGATAATTATCATTTTAATTTTAACAATTGCATACTACTTTTGATTATTGAAAAAAATACTGTGTTCCATGAAAAACTCAATCCTTCAAAAATACAATGTACCTGGACCAAGATACACAAGTTATCCGACAGTCCCATATTGGGATGAGGCAGATTTTGTCTATCAAAACTGGATTGACACTTTAAAAAAATCATTTGCTGAAAGCAATTCGGAAGAAGGACTGAGCTTATACATTCATTTACCGTTTTGCGAAAGTATGTGTACTTTTTGCGGTTGCAACAAACGAATTACTAAAAACCACGAAGTCGAAAACCCTTATGTAGAAGCTGTTTTGAAGGAATGGGCGATTTATTGCAATATTCTAGAAGAAAAACCAATCATAAAAGAAATTCACTTGGGTGGAGGAACGCCCACTTTTTTCTCGACAAAAAATTTGGAGGATTTAATCAATGGTATTTTTCTTTATGCCGAAAAAGCGAAAGATCATGAATTTAGTTTTGAAGGTCATCCTAATAATACAAGCCGAGCACATTTGCAAAAATTATATGATTTAGGATTTAGAAGAGTAAGTTTTGGTGTTCAGGATTATTCTGAAAAAGTTCAAAAAGCGATTCATCGCATCCAACCTTTTCATAATGTGGCCAAAGTTACCTTTTGGGCTAAGGAAATTGGCTATACTTCTATAGGTCACGATATTATTTTTGGATTGCCATTTCAAGAAATAGACGACATAATTGACACTATCGAAAAAACTAATTCGCTGCAACCCGATCGATTGGCATTTTATAGTTACGCTCACGTACCTTGGATTAAAGGAAACGGACAACGCGGCTTTAACGACGAAGATATTCCTAAAGATGAAGCGAAACGAAAGCTTTATGAAGTGGGTAAGGATTTGCTTTTCGAAAATGAATATTACGAAATTGGTATGGATCATTTTGCTTTAAAAAGCGATACATTATATAAAGCCTTCGAAAGCGGAAAATTACACCGTAATTTTATGGGTTACAGCTCGTCTAAAACCCAACTAATGATAGGTTTAGGCGTTTCGTCTATTAGCGATAGTTGGTATAGTTTTGCTCAAAACGTAAAAGAATTGGAGGCGTACTATAAAATTTTGAAAACAGATAAATTACCTATTTTAAGAGGACATCTATTGACAAATGAGGACCTTATTATTAGAAAACACATCTTGAATTTGATGTGCCATTTTGAAACCTGTTGGCTAGATGAAGCCAATTATTTTCCAGAAGTTCCTGAAATTATTATCCAACTGAAGGAAATGGAAAATGATGGATTGGTCATTATCGAAAAAAATGGAATTAAAGTGACCAATGCTGGAAAACCCTTTATCCGAAATATCTGTATGGCATTTGACTTGCGTTTAAAAAGAAAAACACCAGGTACAAAATTATTCTCGATGACGGTTTAAAAAAATAATCAATGACAATTAGAAGCTGATTGTACAAACAAACTCATATCTGATGGCGATAAGTAAGGAATACCAAGTCCTAATCCTCTCAAGATAAACAATGCACCAATAATAATCGCAACAAATGGGATGAATTTTTGAATTTTATTTCGCATCGAAATTGTTAAAAATGAATTGAGATATACCACGCTGCTCATCATAGGAACTGTCCCTAATCCGAATAATATCATATATAGAGCGCCATAAAACTCATTTTGCATTGCTATTGCACCAAATAGCGCAACATAAACCATTCCGCAAGGCAGAAAACCATTCAATAAACCAATCGTAAATAGGGATTTGTAACTCTTGTTTTTAAACTGACTCCCCAATGTTGCCTTGATTTTTGAAATCAATTTGAAAACCGGTTTCGAAAAATTGTATTTGGACAAAACCTTTTCTGGAATTAGAATAAAAGCAATCATTGCAACACCAATAAATATCGACATTTTTTGTTGAAATCCAGCCAAATACAAACCTCTTCCCAGCAGTCCAAAAATTAAACCGATAGATGCATACGCCGTCAATCTTCCTAAATGATAGGTTATGATTTGGGTAACTTTCTTGGCCTGATTATCTCGATCTACAGGCAACATCATAGCAATTGGACCACACATTCCGATGCAGTGAAAACTACTGATTAAACCGAAGATGAAAGCAGTGTAGAGCATTTTTTTTGATAATAGACTGATAGATAATAGACTGATAGACGAAAGAAGCTGTGTTAAAGGATAAAGTATCTATTCTCTTTTCGTCTATTTTCTATTATCTTTAATTTATATAAATAACCTCTTTAGTGAGATATGGTTTGCCATCATATTGCCATTCCATATTAATATCCCAACGGCCGCCTAATAATCTTTCTTTGGGTATATTCATCGCAGAATTAGAAAGGGAAATAGGAATTTCAAAATCAAATTTTTTGTCTGATGGTCGGTAAAAAGAGACTTTCCCTCTTATTTCTTTTGAAACAAAAACGGCTGGAAAAACTATTATAATTCCTTCCGAAGCACTATTTATTGTCGGCTTTTGTGGCAAATCTTGAGCATTTTGAACTCTTGCCATTTCATCACCAAATTTAGCATCATGCTTATAATATTCTTCTACAACCAATTCGTTGTCGTATTTAGAATCCATTTGTACTTTGATTATAAAATATAAAATAAAAGTAATAAATAATGCAAAAGCAATTACGATTCCTGTTCCCCAATTTAGCCCCCTAGCCCCCGAAGGGGGAACTCCAACGGGAGTATTTTGTTTGTTTAAGTTATTATTTTCCATTTTTTATAAATTTATTTTTTATTCACAATAATAGTTCCCCCTTGGGGGGTTCGGGGGCTTTAATCAAAACTTCGGGGACTTAAAAAGCTAGTTTTAGTTGTTTCAATTTTTTTATTGCCATCGTAAACTTCTATTTCTAGTTTTGTTTTGTCGGATTCCAACAAAAAATGATTGATTTCTATAAACACAGTGCCACTTTTCATGCCTTGTTTTGGCACTTTTAAATCTTGTTCACCAACAACTTTTAAAGTTCCTTTTATTCCAACTAATTTAAAATGAATATCATTGAAATCGTTATTGGTTTTATTGATAACCTTAAAAGTATAAATATTGCTAATGTTGTCTCCTTTGTGTTGAAACAACTGTCCTGGAAGTCTTAAAAAAACAGCTTCAACATCAGTTCGCAAGAACAATAATCCAGCTAATACCCCTATAAGAATAAACAATACAGCCGAATAACCTTTCATTCTTGCCGTAAATTTAAACTTCGCCTTTTTTTCGATTTCATCCTCTGAGGCGTATCGAATTAATCCTTTTGGCAAGCCAACTCCTTCCATTATGGTATCACATTCATCGATGCAAGCCGTGCAATTAATACATTCTAACTGAGTTCCGTTTCTAATATCAATTCCTGTAGGGCAAACATGCACGCACTGTTTGCAATCAATACAATCTCCTTTTCCGGTAGCTGCCCTGTCTTCTTGATTATTGAATTTGGCTCTGCCTAATTCCTTTTCGCCTCGAACAAAATCATAAGCTACATTGATGGATTTATTATCTAATAATACGCCTTGCAATCTTCCGTAAGGGCAAGCAATAATACAAACTTGTTCTCTAAACCAAACGAAAATAAAGTAGAAAACTCCAGTAAAAATAAATAAAGAAATTAAGGTGCTGGTATGAGATTCTGGACCATCCTCGATCATTACAATTAATTTGTCGCTACCAACAAGATATGCGAGAAAAACATTGGCAATACCAAAAGAAATTATCAGAAATATGCTCCATTTTATGGCTTTTTTTCTAATCTTTTCTGCATTCCATTCTTGTTTTTCTAACCGAATTTGCGCCCCTCGATCGCCTTCTATCCAATATTCAATTCTGCGGAAAACCATTTCGAGAAAAATAGTTTGAGGGCAAATCCAACCGCAAAATATTCTCCCAAAAATTACCGTAAACAATATAACGAAAACAACACCAACAATCATCGATATTACAAAGAGGTAAAAATCTTGTGGCCAAAATGGAAATCCGAAAATATTGAATCTTCTTTCCAAAACATTGAACATCATAAATTGGTTACCATTGATTTTTACAAAAGGATTTGCAACCAAAATAAGCAACAAAACGTAACTCACCCACTTTCGGTAATCATAAAATTTTCCGGAAGGTTTTTTGGGAAAAATAAATTTCCTATTTCCGTTTTCATCAATGGTTCCGATGGTATCTCTGAAATATTGGTCTGGTAATTTTGGCATTTTTGGGATCTTTATTTAGTCATAAAATCTTTATCAAGTTTAGTGACTTTGACAAAGATTATGAACTTAAAAATTATTTTCTACTCATAAAAAATAGCACTATTTTATTGCTGTACTACTTAGATTTGTAGGATTTTTGGGTGCTTTTTCTGGTACTGTTGGACCCACCCAAACTTCTCCATCTGGAGCTTTTGGATTAACTGGATTACTTCCTTTTAAAGACAACACATAACTGGCCACTTCTTGCATTTGTTTAGGTTTCAATGTTCCTTTCCACGAAATCATACCTTTTCCATCTCTACCACCATTTACTAGAGTGTGAAAAACATTTTTTATTCCACCTCCTAAAATCCAATATTCATCAGTTAGGTTGGGACCAATTTGTCCACCGGCATCGGCTCGGTGACAAGGTATGCAATTAGCTGTAAAAATGGCTTTACCAGCCGATAGTGATGCAGCATCTGTCAACAAAGTAACTGTATTTTCATCCATTAAATCTGGAGCTGTCCTCTTATATTCAGCAATATCAATTTGGGCTTGAGCCATTTCTTTTTTAAGCTCCATTTCTTGATTATCGCCTCCCATTATTTCAAATCGAACTAAATATACCGCTGCAAAAATGATACAACCATAGAATAAATACACCCACCAAGGCGGCAAATTATTATCTAATTCTTTGATGCCATCATAATCGTGGTGTAGCAGTAATTGCTCCTCATCATCGTTTTGTTTTGGTTTAAGCAAGAAATCTAATACTTTTTTGTATGTAGCACTATCTGTGAAAGTCACCTCTTTTACTTCTTCTAATTTGGCTTTCTGTTCTTCAGTTAGCAATTGATATGTTATGGTATCAACTGCATTTACAGTAACTTCTATCGCTATCAATAAGAACAGAAATACTAATAAAAAGAGAGCCACCAATGGAAATTTTAAAAATGCTGGTCTATCTCCTGAATCTATGAAATATTCCATTGCAGCAAATACCGCAAAGAAAACGACAAGAACTCTAATATATGATGGGATTAATTTTTTCATTTTATATCTATTTTTGAAAATTATACATTGGGTTTGGTTTTAGTCTTTCAAAGGAATTTGACTCATTTCCTCAATTTTATCTTTCTTATAAGAAAAAACCCAAAAGGCAAGTCCAACAAAAAAGAGAAAGAAAATGAGTAAAGCTGTTACAGGATAACTCTCAATACCTTCGATAGTTTCCATATTATGTTTAATTTGCTCGAACATAATTACTCTTATTTAGTAGTTTTTACTTTGATATCAGTTCCAAGTCTTTGTATGTATGCGATTAGCGCCACAATTTCTCTTTCATTCATTGGAACAAATTTTTCACCTCTAGCCTCGGCTTTTTCTTTGCTATACTTATAACTTTTTACAAAGTCAGGGTCGTTTTTCAAACTTTCTTCAATTTGAATAGCTTGCGCTCTTAAATTTTTCTGACCATTAGCAATATCAGCATCTGTATATGGAACTCCAAGTGTTTGCATCGCTTTCATTTTCATTTCAGTCATTGAAATATCCATAGCTTCATTGTCAAACAACCATTTGTAAGCTGGCATAATAGAACCTGCCGAAATACTTTGTGGACTCCAAAAGTGATTGAAATGCCAATTGTCGTTGAATTTACCACCTTCTCTTAATAAATCCGGTCCTGTACGTTTAGAACCCCAAAGGAATGGGTGATCGTAAACAAATTCTCCCGCTTTGGATTGTGGTCCATAACGTTCCACTTCACTACGGAAAGGACGAACTGATTGCGAGTGACAGCCTACGCATCCTTCACGAATATATAAATCACGACCTTGCAATTCTAAAGGTGAATAGGGTTTTACACTAGCAATTGTTGGAATATTAGATTTGATCATAATGGTTGGAACAATTTGAACGATTCCACCAATAAGAATGGCAATCACCGCAAAAATGGTTAATTGGATAGGTTTTCTTTCTAACCAAGCGTGGTATTTCTCGCCTTTGATTCTTCCTGTATTAATTTTTTGTAATGCTGGAGCTTCCGCTAATTCATCTTCTATGGTTGCACCAACTCTTACGGTTTGAATAATATTGTAAACCAAAACCAACATTCCTATAAGATATAATGTTCCGCCAATGGCTCTCATCCAGTACATTGGCATAATTTGAGTTACCGTTTCTAGGAAGTTACCATACGTTAATGTTCCGTCTGGGTTAAATTGTTTCCACATTGAAGCTTGTGTAAAACCAGCAACATACATTGGAAGTGTATAAAGTATAATTCCTAAGGTTCCAATCCAAAAATGGAAATTGGCTAATTTAGAAGAATATAGTGTGCTTTTGGTCATTCTCGGTATCAACCAATAAATCATACCAAATGCCATAAATCCATTCCAAGCCAATGCTCCAACGTGAACGTGAGCAATAATCCAGTCGGTGTAATGTGCAATTGCATTTACATTCTTAAGAGATAACATTGGCCCTTCAAAAGTAGCCATACCGTAACCTGTAATAGCCACAACGAAGAATTTTAAAACTGGCTCTTCACGCACTTTATCCCAAACTCCTCTTAAAGTCAACAATCCGTTAATCATACCTCCCCAAGATGGAGCAATCAGCATAATAGAGAACACAACCCCTAAATTTTGTGCCCAATTTGGTAAGGCAGAATACAACAAATGGTGTGGTCCAGCCCAGATGTATAAAAATATCAAAGACCAAAAGTGAACAATTGACAATCTATAAGAATACACCGGACGATTCGCCACTTTTGGAACAAAATAATACATCAATCCTAAAAATGGAGTTGTTAAGAAAAAAGCAACTGCATTATGACCGTACCACCATTGAACCAAAGCATCTTGAACTCCAGCGTAAACTGAATAACTTTTTGTCATGGATATTGGCAATTCTAAACTGTTGAAAATATGCAAAACAGCAACAGTTACAAAAGTGGCAATGTAAAACCAAATAGCAACATACAAATGACGCTCTCTTCTTTTTAAAATAGTTCCAATCATATTGACACCAAAAGCTACCCAAATTAAGGCAATGGCAATATCTATTGGCCATTCTAATTCAGCATATTCTTTGGAAGTACTGTAACCTAATGGCAAAGAAATGGCTGCTGCAACAATAATTAACTGCCAACCCCAAAAATTCAAATTACTTAAGAAGTCGCTGAACATTCTGGCTTTTAAAAGTCGTTGTAAAGAATAATAAACCCCGGCAAACATTGCATTTCCAACAAAGGCAAAAATTACCGCATTGGTATGTAAAGGTCTCAGTCTACCGAAACTCAACCATGAAATACCATCGGTAAGATTTGGGAAAAGAAACATTATGGCCAAAATTAGCCCTACTAACATTCCCACAACACCAAAAACAATGGTGGCGTAAATGAATTTCTTTACAATTTTGTTATCATAATAAAACTGTTGCATTTCCATAAATAGTTATTTGTTAAAAGGTTATATGTTATTTGTTAAAGGTTAAGGGTTTGTTCATCATCGCTTAACTTTTTCAGCGCTGCACTCTTAACTTTTTTGACAAGTTCATCATCAAAAAGCATTCGAACTGAAGGAGTATAATCATCATCATATTGCCCCTTCTTCACTGCCATTATAAATGCAATAAAAAAGACCATAGCTACTAGTATGCTGATGGAAATTAGTAAATAAATAACACTCATATCTTACATTTATATCGACAAAAATACTCACGGCTGTTTTAATAAAATATGACATTTGTCATATCCACTTAAAAAGTAATCATAAAAATAGTCCCAAAATTAAAGTGCAATAATTCTAAAAAGTTATATAATTCTATTTTTTACTTGCATAATAACTACTCATCACTGTCACAAAACTCACGATAGTAACTGTGCTCAAAGGCATTATTATAGCTGCTACTAATGGCTGTAGATTTCCGCTTATGGCAAATGACAATCCAATTACATTATATAAAAGTGATAATGCAAAACTCATCTTGATTGTCTTGATAGCTTTTTTAGACAATTTTAAAAAATAATTCAAATTTTCGAATTCATTGGCATCTAAAATGGCATCGCAGGCAGGCGAAAAAACATTGACGTTTTCCGAGATCGAAATCCCTATATTACTTTGTGCCAAAGCTCCAGCATCGTTTAGCCCATCTCCCACCATCATTACGTTCTTGCCCTCTTCTTGCAGTCTTTTTATAAATTCCAGTTTTTGTTCTGGCTTTTGATTAAAAATTAATTCGGTGTTTTTGGGTAGAATACTTTCCAATGACGCACGTTCACCTTCATTATCCCCCGACAAAACCTTAATTTGATAATGGGCACTTAAATTCTTAAAAAGTGCTGCTAAACCTTCTCTGTATTGATTATTAAAAATGTATTTTCCAAAATAAACTTCATTGATTTTGATGTGAACCGAAGTCCTCTCCCCAACCCTCTCCAAAGGAGAGGGAGCAGAAACGGATAAAGGAGGTGCACAAAATTCTGCCGAACCAATTCGAATTATATTTCCTTCTATTTTTGCTTCAATACCTTTCCCTGCAATCTCTTCAAAATCATCTATTTTTAATATTTTAATTTCAGGCAAAAAGTCATATAACATCCTACTCAATGGATGGTTTGATCCACGAAGTGCGTTTTTTATCAATATTAAATTTAGTTCAATCTCTTCTACTTTCGGCTCCCCTCCTTTGGAGGGGTTGGGGGAGGAATAAGAAATATTCGATTTTTTATTAGTCGTAATCGTTCCTGTTTTGTCAAAAACTATGGTATCTACTTTTGCCAATTGTTCAATTACCAATGCATTTTTAAGATAGAATTTCTTTTTTCCCAGAATTCGCAAAACATTACCCATCGTGAACGGTGCCGTCAATGCCAAGGCACAAGGACAAGCCACAATTAAAACGGCTGTAAAAACATTGAAAGCAATATTGGCATCAATGCAACTCCAATAACCAAATCCGGCAAAAGCGATTAATAAAAGTATTGGCGTAAAATAACGACTAATGGTATCCGTAATAGATTTATGCCTTTGTTCTACATTTTTCTGAAAAACATCGTTGCTCCACAATTGCGTCAAATAGCTTTGGGAAACCGAGTGCAAAACTTCCATTTCGATTACTTTACCAATTTGCTTTCCGCCAGCAAAAACTTTATCACCTGATTTTTTGGCAATAGGAATCGCTTCTCCTGTAACAAAACTATAATCAATTTCAGCTTTATCAGAGATTAAAATACCATCGACCGGAATCAATTCTTGATTTCTAATGAGTAATCTGTCGCCTTTTTGAATATCGTAAACAGGGACACTTTCCTCAGAAGTATCACTATTGATTCTTGTAATTGCTATTGGAAAATAAGACTTGAAATCTCTTTCGAAACTCAGGAAACTATAGGTTTTGATTTGGAACATTTTGCCCAAAAGCATAAAGAAAATCAATCCAGTTAAACTGTCGAAAAAACCGGAACCATAATCCATTATGATATCAAAAGTGCTTCGGACAAAAAATATGATGATTCCTAAAGCAATTGGAATTTCAATGTTTAACATTCCAGTTTTGATGCTTTTGTATGCCGAAACATAATAGCCGCTGGCAGAATATAAAAAAGACGGTAGCGACAAGGCAAAAATTAACCAACGGAAAAAAGGTTTATAAGTGTCTAACCAAAATTCCTTGACTTCAAAATATTCGGGAAAAGAAAGTAGCATAATATTACCAAAACAAAAGAATGCCAAGCCTAGTTTATATGTTAAACTTCTATCGACGTTGTTTTTGCCCGTTTCGTAATTTTCTAAACTGATATAGGGTTCATACCCAATAGAACTCAATAAAAGCACAATAGTTTTAAGTGAAACATCTTCGGAATTGTAAGTAATTCTAACTTTCTTCTCGGGAAAATTAACTTTTGAAGTACTAATTCCTTTTTGCAACTTTTGAAGATTTTCTAGAATCCAAATACACGAACTGCAATGAATGTGAGGTATATTCAGTGATACAATAGCTGTCTTATCTTCACGAAATTCCAAAAGTTTCGAAACGATATTTTCGTTGTCTAAAAAATCATATTTTCCTTTTATATCTTGCGGAGTTGCTCCAGGAGACTTTTCGAAATCATAATAGCAGGTCATGTCATTAAGACTGAAAATTTCGTACACGGTTTTGCAACCATTACAACAAAAAAGTTTTTCATCAAAAAAAAGCTCATCTTCTTTTACAATATCCAATCCACAATGGAAACAGTTTTGCATAGGTCTAGTTTTGTTTAATTTACAAAAACAAATTTACCATCACAAGAAGTTAAAAGTTATGATAATTATCATATAAAATTGTAAATTTGCTTAAACGTGATTAATTCTATTTTTATGGGTAAATGTGAACAATGTATTGTTAGAGAACTCAGCTCCTTAAAAGCTCTTAATAAAGATGAATTGATAAAACTTGCTGAATGTAAGACTTCCCGAATTATCAAAAAAGGAGAACACATTTTTGAAGAAGGAGATAGTGTTAACGGTATTTATTGCGTCACTTCTGGAGTTTGCAAACTGTCAAAATTAAGCGCCAACGGAAAAGATCAAATTGTGAAATTAGTTAAAGCAGGAGAATTATTAGGGCAAAGGACCTTGATTAGTGAGGAGCCTGCTAATTTAAGTGCTGTAGCTCTTGAAGATATGGAAGTTTGTTATATTCCAAAAAATGAAGTCTTGAGCTTTTTCGACACCAACAACCAGTTTTCAAGAAATTTAATGAAGACGATTTGTGGCGACTTGAAAGAAACAAGTGATCATATGGTTTCTATTTCTCAGAAAACAGTTAAAGAACGACTTGCAGAAACTCTTGTCTATCTCGAGGATACTTTCGGAAAGAACGAAGATGGGGCACTGCAGATTCAGTTGTCTCGCGAAGAATTGGCCGGAATGATTGGAACTGCTACTGAAAGTTGCATTCGATTGCTATCCGATTTTAATAAAAATGGATGGATTGAATTAAGTGGTAAAAAAATAGTGATTAAGGATAGTGCAAAACTGAAGCGAATTGCCGATATTTTATAAGTTATTTTTTCTTTTTCAAATTTAACTATTCGTTTTCAATTACAATTTTTTGGCTTCGTTCCAAAAAATTGAAATATTTGAAAATCAAAGATTTTCGATTACAATTTTTTGGCTTCGTTCCAAAAAATGTCCATCTCTGCCAAAGTCATATCCATTAAAGGTTTGCCTAATTCGCCTGCTTTGCTTTCCAAGTATTGGAATCTTTTAATGAATTTTTTATTGGTTCGCTCCAAAGCATCTTCGGGATTGATATTTAAAAATCGAGCGTAATTGATCATCGAAAATAACACATCGCCAAATTCAGATTCCATTTTATCTTGATCACCAGCTTCAACTTCCACTTGAAGTTCTGCTAACTCTTCTTGCACTTTATCCCAAACTTGATGCGGTTCTTCCCAATCAAAACCTACACCTTTAACTTTATCTTGAATTCTACTGGCTTTTACCAATGCTGGTAAACTTCTTGGAACACCTTCTAGAACGGATTTTTTACCTTCTTTTAGCTTTAGTTTTTCCCAATTTTGTTTGACTTCCTCCTCGTCTTTTACCACAACATCGCTGTAAATATGGGGATGGCGATGGATAAGTTTATCGCATATTTCATTGCAAACATCGGCAATATCAAAATCATTGGTTTCACTTCCTATTTTGGCATAAAAAACAATGTGCAGCAATAAATCGCCTAGCTCTTTCTTTACTTCGTTTAAATCATTATCTAAAATTGCATCGCCCAACTCATAGGTTTCTTCGATAGTCAAATGTCTTAACGATTGGATTGTTTGCTTCTTGTCCCAAGGGCATTTTTCTCGCAAATCGTCCATAATATTCAATAATCGTTCGAAAGCTTGAAGTTGTTTTTGTTTGGAGTTCATTAGTTAACTAAATATTCTTTTAATACATTTTTTACTTTTTCTACATCATTCTTTGCGAGTGCCGCAATTTTAGTTTTCAATCTAATTTTATCAATACATCGAATTTGGTCAAAACAAATTTGTCCGTTTTTATTTTCTAAGACAACTCCCAATCGCATTGGGAAATTTCTAATTTTTGAAGTAATTGGAGCTATTAAAACGGTGTTCAAAAATTGATTTGACTCATTTGGAGAAATTACTAAACAAGGTCTTACTTTATTGATTTCACTTCCTAATGTGGGGTCAAGAGCAACCCAATAAATTTCATATTGCTTTACCATTGCCAATCATTTTCTTGTTCATCATCAAAAAAATCAGGAATCAACAAATTAGGTTGTCCATTTTTATCAATTTCCATTTTTATCAATTCGCCCCATCCTTCACGAACTTTCTTTGATGGACTAATCACTAATTTGCCTTCATTAATTTCTAAATTTACGACACTTTTAAAGCCTGCAATTTTTAGCAGTTTAGAAGGAATAATAATCCCCTTTGAATTTCCTATTGTAATGATATTTGTTTCCATAAATTAAAAAATAAGAGCAAAGTTACAACATTATTATAACATTTTATATTCAGAGATAAAAAAAATCCTGTCAGGAAAACATCGTGACAGGATTAAAATATAGTTTAGAAAGTTAAATTATGCTTTCTTGGCTTTTGATTTCTTGGCAGGAGCTTTTTCAGCAACTACTTCTTCAACTACTTTTTCTTTGATTTCTGCAGCGTTCGCTCCCGAAATTTCGGGATTAGGCTCCTCTTTAGAAACCAATCCCTTGGATTGAAGTAAATTATACCAACTCAATACTTTTTTAATATCAGAAGGATATACTCGTTCCGAATCATATTCTGGGAGGATTTCCGTAAAATAGGCAACTAAAGTAGCATTGTCTTCTTTGTGGGAAATCGCTGGACCTTCATTTTCTTTGATAGCAATGTTTCGCATTACTTCCGTCAAAGGTTTTTCTGCATTAAAAGTATAAATTGAAATTTCAGATAATAAACTTACGTTAACTTTCAAGCCAACGCTGATTTTTTTTCCGTCCACTAAAGATTCAGCTAAAAAACCTGTACGTGTTTGAACTTTTAGTGCGTATAAACCTGGCTTTCCTGAAATTGATAATATTTTTTCTAAATTCATTTTTATAAATATGTATTTAATTATTCGTTTGTTTGGTTATTGATGAAAATCGTAATTCGTAAATCCAAATTCGTAAATTATTTTATCTTCCTTTTTTATTGCAAAATTTCATTCTATAATCGGGTCTGGTTTTGCCATCCATTATATTTTGCAATTTTTTCTTGATTAATTGCTTCTTTAATGACGAAATCAAATCAGTAAACAAAATCCCCTCTATATGGTCGTATTCGTGTTGAATCACTCGTGCAATCAAACCATCAAAAACTTCCGTTTTTACGTTGAAATCTTCATCACAATATTCAATCGTGATTTTTTCGTGTCTAAAAACATCTTCACGAACGTCAGGAATACTAAGACAACCTTCGTTAAAACCCCACTCTTCGCCTTCTTCTTTCAACATTTTGGCGTTGATAAAAGTGCGTTTGAAACCTTTCAATTGTCTTTGCTCATCGATTGGTAAATCGTCATCGTCTCCAAAAGGAGTGGTGTCAATTACAAATAGACGAACACTCAATCCTACTTGTGGTGCTGCAAGACCAACGCCATATGCATTATACATGGTTTCATACATATTCGCAATTGTTTCCTTTAAGCTGGGATATTCTGGTGAAAGAATTTCTCCAACCTTTCTTAAAACTGGATCGCCATATCCTACAATCGGTAAAATCATTAGTGTTGTATTAAGTATTATGTACTGCCAATTCAAAATTTCTTTCTCCTTATTTCAGTCCGCAAAAATAACAAAAAAATAGACATGCGATTATACTGACCTGATATTTAAATTTTGTTTTAAATCTAAGTCAGTTATAGTAGTGTTAAAATCACACAATTCTTACCTTTGTAGACAATACGTAATTTATGATAAGAAAAATTCAAAAATTTACAGACAGTTCTTATTTTACCAATGCATTGAAAATAACTATTGCAGCAGTTTTGCCTGTTTTATTGTTTACGTATTTTGGCAATTTTCAGATAGGTTTTACTATTGCCCTTGGTGCATTTTTAACCTATCCTAGTGATATTCCCAGTAGTTTAAAAGACAAAATTAGAGGAGTTACAGTTACCGCTTTACTGATTTCCGGAACTAATTTATTGATTACTATTGTATCTCCCTATCCGTGTATTTTTTATCCATTTTTGGTGACGGCTGTTTTCTTCCTTTCGATGCTTTCTGTATTTGGAAAACGAGCAACTATGGTTTCATTTTCTGCTTTGCTGTCGGTTTCATTAGCATTTGCACATATTAATTCAGGTTGGGAAATGTTTTTACACGCCTTACTTTTATTAGGTGGTGGTCTATTTTACCTTTTGATATCTCTTCTTTTTAATTTTATCAGACCGTATCGCTATCTCGAAATGCAAATAGCAGAATGCCTCAAATTAACAGCAAAATATTTGAAATTAAGAGGTGATCTTTGGTCTCCTACTGCTGATAGAAAAGCAATTATTGAAATGCAATTGCATCTGCAAGTCGAATTGAATGACATTCATCAAAACATTAGAGAAGTATTGATTAGCGATTATTCTGGGACATCAAACCAAAACAGGAAACTACTCATCGTTTTCGTCTCACTAGTAGAAATAATGGAACTGGCGCTTTCCACTTCATTTGATCATAACAAATTACACCAAAAATTTGAAAAACATCCTGAAGTATTGCTCACTTATCAAACTTTGGCCTATAATCTTGCTTCTAATTTAAAAAAACTCTCCAAAAGTGTAAAAAACAAAAGCAATTACATCCCCAAAACAAATTTAATCCGAGACTTAAATGCCTTGGAAGTCGCCATTACTCATTATAGCAATAACTCGGAAAAAAATGATGCTTATGAAGGCGTTTTTATGTTGACTACAATGTTGCAATATGCCGAAAAACAAGTAGAAAAAATCAAAATTATTCAGCGGGCATTTGCCTCTAAACTTAGTTCCTACGAATTTAATGGCAGAGATAAAGATTTAGAAAAATTCCTTACTCCTCAATATTATGTATGGAGTACTTTATTCGAAAATTTAAGTTTTTCCTCTACCCTTTTCAGGCATTCTTTGCGATTGACGGTAACGATATTGTTGGGTTTTATCCTTAGTAAAGTTCTTGCTTTTCATAACGAATATTGGATTTTACTCACGATAGTTGTGATTATGCGTCCTGGTTATGGGTTGACAAAAACACGGTCATTTGATAGAATATTTGGAACA
Source organism: Flavobacterium sp. (assembly GCF_031423415.1). Classification (GTDB taxonomy): domain Bacteria; phylum Bacteroidota; class Bacteroidia; order Flavobacteriales; family Flavobacteriaceae; genus Flavobacterium. Next base: position 23,837 of record NZ_JANPFL010000083.1, on the reverse strand, counting down.
ATTGTAGGAGGACTAATCGCTTTTGGAATTCTATTCTTCATTCACAATGACATAGCTATAAGTACTTTAACTATCATTTCCATACTGTTGGGATTTTCGTTTACACACACCAATTATAAAATCAGTGCAACATTTGTTACTATGTATATTGTTTTTGTATATGGTTTATTGACGCCAAATATAGAGGACGTTATTCAATACCGCATCATAGACACGCTCGTTGGAAGTAGTTTAGCGTTTCTTACTAATCATTTTTTATGGCCATCGTGGGAATTTTTAAATATTCCAATTTATTTTAAAAATTCCATCTAAGCCAACCAGAATTATTTAAAAGAGATATCCATCTTATATAACAAAAAAAGTGATGTTTCAACTTCGTATCGATTGGCTCGAAAAAATGCTTTTATAGAAATTGGAAATTTGATGTCTTCATTTCTAAGGATGGCTCAAGAACCAAAATCAAAGCAAAAACAACTTCCACAGGTTTATAAACTAGCTGTACTGAACCATACTTTACTAGCCTCGTCTGCTTCATTGGGCACCTATATTCAATCTCATAAAACAACTTCTGCCTCCAAGGCATTTAATGTAGTGGTGAATGCTGTAACGAAAAACCTAGATAATGCCATCAATCTTTTGAATGAAAAGCCTATTAATGAAACCGAAAACACAGATAAAGCTGATTTGGAAATTCGATTCACAGAACTAAAAAACATTCGTGCAAGCGAATTAAAAGAGGGAATTCCAATGGACGATGGTGAATTTCAATTAAAAATGCAAGAAGCACAGTTGGTTATTGAACAACTTATTTGGCTTGTCAATTTATCTGAAAATATTGTAAAAACAACAAATGTTCTGATGAAATCTTAAACACAAGTGTAAGCAGTAGTTTTTAGAAAGTTTTTCGGGTCAAATAATCTTGCAACATAATAGTTGCCGAAATCTCATCGATAAGTGCTTTGTTTTGGCGTTGTTTTTTGCTCATTCCATTATCAATCATCGACTGAAAAGCCATTTTTGAAGTAAAGCGTTCATCTACTCGAATGACTTTCATATCTGGAAAATGATTGGTAAAATGAGTCACAAATCCTTTTATTATGGAAGCGCTTTCCGAAGGTTGACCATTCATTTGTTTTGGCTCACCAATGAGGACTGCTTCGACCTTTTCTTTGGAAAAATAATCTTTTAAAAAAGTAATCGCCGTTGCGGATGAAATCGTCGTCAAACCTGAAGCAATAATTTGCAGTTCATCGGTAACGGCTATTCCGGTGCGTTTTTGTCCGTAATCTATGGCGAGAATTCTTGGCATTTATAAGGAGTCTTTATACTTTATGAAACCGAAGACAGAAACTATATTCTTTTCAATATCAATCTCTTAAATAACTACATATCCTTTAAAAACATAATCTCTTATATTTTCATCATCAATATATCTGGATTTCTTAAAATGAAAAGGTTGATTTAAGTCTTTTTTGATAATTTTAAGTAAATCTTTCCTGAATTTTAATGCTGCTCGTGGTTTGTCTTTATATATGTAACGAACTTGTTCTGTCAATAATTTTAGAAATTCATTGGAAATACTAACTATCATATTCCGAAAATGTTTTGTCTAAAATTGCATCAACTTCATCTATCGAATACATTTTCTCAGTACCGCTTTTAAGTTTAGCGTAAGCTTTAGCTATTTTTTTCTTATTTTCATCAAAATCCAAATCTTCCTGAACTATTTTCAATTCATCCGAAGAGAACGAACTCAATAATTCCAAGATTTTGGCTTTTATGTTGGGCTGAAATTCTAATCTGATTGTTTCCATAATTTTCTATTTATAGGGAATTTCTGTGTTTCAAAATTGCTATAACTGAAACAAGTTCAAGGTCATTACCAACCTTAAAAACAACTGTATAACCTTTAAAAACATAATCTCTAATATTCTCGTCTTCAAAATAAATTGATTTTTTGAATAGAAAAGGTTGTTTCAAATCTTTTTGTATCTTTTTTATTAATTCAATTTTGAATTTCCTCGCAGCAACAGGTTTATCTTTTGAAATAAAATCAACTATATCATTCAAATCATAATTAAATTCAATAGTTAATTTAATCCTCATATTTTGAAATTGTTTTTTCAAGTAAAACATCTAGTTCCTCAAAAGTAGAATACACAGCAGTACCATCATTAATTTTATCAATTCTGGACTGAAGCATTCTTTTTTCATCCTCAAAAGTTGGTCTTTCGGAAACTATTTTCAATTCATCCGAAGAGAACGAACTCAATAATTCCAAGATTTTGGCTTTTATGTTGGGCTGAAATTCTAATCTGATTGTTTCCATAATGAATCAATTTAAAATACAAATATATAACATTTTCAATTCGATTTGACTTTTTGCTTTTGGTTAAAAATCCTATCTTTGCTCAAAATTTTAACAAAATGAACGATTTACAATCCACAATAGAACAAGCTTGGGAAAACCGTGCTTTGTTACAAGAAACAAAAACAACTGATGCCATTAGAGCGGTCATTGAATTATTAGATTCAGGAAAATTGCGCGTTGCCGAGCCTGTTGATGAGGGTTGGCAAGTAAACGAATGGGTGAAAAAAGCAGTTGTTCTGTATTTTCCAATTCAAAAAATGGAAACACTAGAAGCTGGAATCTTTGAATACAACGACAAAATGTTATTAAAAAGAGATTATGCCGAAAAAGGAGTTCGTGTGGTTCCGGGAGCATCAGCTCGTTATGGCGCTTTTATAGCTAGCGGCGTAATTATGATGCCAAGTTATGTAAACATTGGTGCTTACGTTGATTCCGGAACGATGGTAGATACTTGGGCAACTGTGGGTAGTTGTGCCCAAATTGGAAAAGACGTTCACCTGAGTGGTGGTGTTGGAATTGGTGGTGTTTTAGAACCTTTACAAGCAGCACCCGTAATTATTGAAGATGGTGCTTTCATTGGTTCTCGTTGTATTATTGTTGAAGGCGTTCACGTTGGAAAAGAAGCCGTTCTTGGTGCAAATGTATGTTTGACCGCTTCTACAAAAATCATCGATGTTACTGGAGAAACTCCTGTCGAAAGAAAAGGATTTGTTCCTGCTCGTTCAGTCGTGATTCCTGGAAGTTATACTAAAAAGTTTGCTGCTGGCGATTTTCAAGTGCCTTGCGCTTTAATTATTGGAACTCGTAAACCTTCAACTGACTTGAAAACGTCGCTGAATAATGCATTGCGTGAATATGATGTAGCAGTGTAAATTCTAAATTTCAATAATTTAAATTCCAAATTCCAATTGTTGAATCGATTGGAATTTGGAATTTTTATTTAAAACTTATTTCTCAAAATCGATTTTTTTTGCTTCAATTTGTAATGTCAAAAATCGATTCCTTCTTCGTAATGAAAATACTAGTTATTCAACAAAAAATGATCGGCGATGTGCTTGTTAGCAGCATCATTTGCAATAATTTGCGTAAAGCCTATCCAGATGCCCAAATTGATTATTTGGTTTACGAATCGACTATTCCTGTATTGGAAGGCAATCCCAATATTGACAATGTTCTAATATTTCAAGAAAAACACCGCAAAAGTAAAAGAGAATTCTTGAATTTGGCACACAAAATTCGGGGAATCAAATACGATTTGATCATTGATGCGTATTCCAAGTTAGAAAGTTGGCTGATTGTTTTATTGAGTGGAGCCAAAAGAAAAATCTCGTATAAAAAATTTGGCCGCACTTTTTTATATACTGACAATGTCCCGTTTGCCGAATTTCCAAAAACAAATTTGGGCTTGGCCATCGAAAGACGACTTTCTTTGTTAGAACCTCTTGATTTGAAAATTGAGATTGATCCTTTTCCCAAATTATATGTTACCGATACAGAAAATCGGGATGCAATTGCTCTTTTTAAACATCATCATTTAAAGAAAGACCGGAAAACAGTTATGATTAGCCTTTTGGGAAGCGAAAATCAAAAAACGTATCCTCTAGAATATATGGCAAAAGTGGTGGATTTCATTGCCGACAATCAAGATGTCAATATTCTTTTCAATTATTTTCCAAAGCAAATCAAGGATGCCACAATCGTTTTTGACGCTTGCAAACCTTCCACACAAGAAAAAATCTATTTTAATTTATTAGGAAGTGATTTGCGTTCCTTTATTGCCCTAATTAACAATTGCGATTTGATTATTGGCAACGATGGAGGAGCAATTAATATGGCAAAAGCTCTAGAAAAACCCTCTTTTACTATTTTTTCGCCTTGGATAGAAAAGAAAATTTGGGCGACTCTGGAAGACGGCCTACATCATATTTCGGTACATTTGAATGATTTTAAATTCCAATTATTGGCTTCAAAAAAGGAGAAAGAACTCAAAAAAAATGCACTTTTCTTGTATAAAGAATTCGAACCCGAATTGTTCAAGGATAAAATCGAATTGTTTTTGAAACAGAATCTTTTATGAAATCATTAATATAACAAGTTTTTTTAACCACATAGAAGAAACGTTGTTTGAAAGACAAAAAAAGACCATCATAGCAATAAATTTTGCACATAGAATCTATGAAATCTATTCAAAAGCGAAGCTTTCTTCTTATCATTTTTTAAACTTTAAACTCTATGTGGTTTAAAAAATTAGCCACATATAAAATTAAGACTTCCAAAATTTCAATTTCTTTTTCAAGCGAATTTTTTTGGCAAAACGCTTTTGAAAATTATTAGTGTAAAACCACATTTTTTCGAAAATATCTTCTTCTTTTTGATCCGTATATACTTTAGAATATTCGTTGCTCATCACCGCAATCATTTCTTTTTTTGGCGTCAAATGACTGAGGTTTTTCATCCTAGAGTCAAAATTCATGCTGTCGTGAAAATTCATTCGATTCAAATCAACCAAGAAGAAATCGTAGTTTCTATCAAAATTTTTTTTAATTAAAGTATTTCCAGGAGAATGGTCTAAAAACTCGATTCCTTTTTCGTGTAAATCAAATGAAAAGCGTGTGAATTGCCTTAAAATATTCTCGTGATCCGGAAAAACAGGGATTTCAACCAATTCTCTATAAGTCAAATCGCATTGAAGGTGTTCGCAGATATAATAACTATCGCAGAGTCCAATAAAGTCTTGGTGTTCAAAAAAAGCGATAGGCTGTGGCGTTCCAATTCCTTTTTCCAACAATGTTGTAGCATATTCAAAAGAACGTCTCGCTTTGGATTTTCTAAAATATTTGTAGGCTATTTTATTAATTAAATGCGGGATTTTGAATGACTTTACATTGATGGTTTTTCCATCAACCTCAAACAATTTGATTTTATTTCGTTGTCCATCGCCAAAAAGAATCCCAGTGGAGCTAAAATTTTTTATAATCGATAAAAAACTTGACTTGTTTTTCAGGAAATTAGAATGGATATTTGTTATCATCAAAACGCATAATTATTATAAGCAAAAGTAGTCAATGCTTTTTGGTTATACAATTTAAACCCTACATTTGCTTAAATTTGATCCCTGCCATGACAAAGTCCATTTTTCTGGAAACCCATAACCTCAAGAACAAAGCTACTGGATTAGGAACTTTTAATTATGAATTGATTAAAGGATTTTCGCAATTAGAGTTTGATGATTTAGAACTGACATTAAATGTAAAAAATCCGAGATTACTTCAAACCGAATTTGGAGAAAAATTCATATACCACAAATACAAAAACTTATCTCGTCATTGGATTTTCAGAACTAGAAAAAAATACGATTTGTGGCATTCTGTAAATCAAAATACAAAAGTGGAACCTTTTCACGTCAATAATTACTTGCTGACTGTTCACGATGTGAACTTTGTGGAAGAAATCTCTACAGACATCAGTCATAAAGTAAATCAATTATTTATCGAAAAACTAAAAAGAGCTACAGCGATAACTTATATTTCTGAATTCGCAAAAAAACAAACACACCAGTATTTTGATGTTCCAAAGATTCCTGAATATTTAATTCATAACGGAAATCCTATTTCGACAATTTTGGACACTTCAAAATTCATTTCACCAATTCCGGTCGACAAACCCTTTCTATATTCGATTGGCGACTTTTTGGAACGCAAAAATTTTCTGTCGTTAGTTAAAATGATGGTTCACATAACCGATTTCAATTTAATTTTATCGGGAAACAACAATAAAGCGTACGGCAAGGAAATTGAAAATTTTATAAAAGAAAACAACTTGCAAAACCGCGTTTTTCTGACCGGAAAAGTGAACGATTTGGCCAAACAATTTTATTTGTCAAAATGCCTTGCTTTTGTTTTTCCGTCTATCAGGGAAGGTTTTGGCCTTCCTCCAATTGAAGCAATGAGTTTTGGAAAGCCCGTGTTTTTGTCAAATAGAACTTCATTACCCGAAATTGGAGGCAAAAATGCCTATTACTGGGATAATTTTGATCCAGAATACATGAAAACTATTTTGATCAACGGATTGAATCATTTCAATGCTAATCAGAATGAAATGAAGGAACTCATGAAAAAAAGAGCAGCAAGTTTCGATTGGAAAATTGCTGCTGCTGAGTATTTGAAAGTCTATAAGGATATCTTGTTATAAAACTATTTAAACAAGAATTTAAACCATTGTCCAAAATTCTTTCGAGCCAGAAAAAAGGAACTTATTCTTATTGTATCACTTGATTTAAAATTTATTAATAATTCCTGAAGAGAATTACCTTTCATATATTCAATTGTTTTCCAATGCATTGGATCGAGATAGAAAAATCCGCGAATATTTTTATAATTGGAAACATTTACAGAATCCCATTTTTCTAAAAATTCTTCCTTGTTTATATCCTCGTTATGTCCCCAATTATCTAACTTTTTTTCAAGTTCACTCCTAGATCTTGACAAGCAATCATGCAACGAAACAGAATTTACATATATTGATCTGCATTTACCGTGCCGACCAATTTTATAATTTGGATAGTTGGTTGCTACCATAAACTTATCTAGTTTATCGACATACATAACTCCTCCTTCAACATATTTATACAAATTGATTTTGAAACAACAAATTTGCACAATTTTACTCTGCGGATTTTTTAAAAATTTATTTTTGCTTTTTAAATAGGCGACGAACTTTTCAAAATCATAAAAATACTCGTCCGAATCTAATTGAATCAACCAATTCCCAATCCCCATTTTTTCTGCAAGCATTTTTCGCTCTCGCACTTCACACTGCATTGTTGTTAGGGTTGCGATATAAAATTCTTCTTCATAAAAAAAAATTTTATTATCAACATCAAATACCTTGATCCAATCAAAAAAATCAGGATTAATTTCAATGGAATCCCCTTTCCATGTTTTCCTATTTTTATCAATAGCCAAAAAAATGGTATCTGATTCTGTATATATAGTTGGCAATGAATTTTTTAATAATTCATAATCATATGAAACTAAATAACCCACTTGTATTTTTCCTGACATTGATGCTGTATAAAATTTGTTGCAATTTACTATTTAATATCTACTTTTGCTGAACAGTAAAAAAATATGATTTATTTTTTATAAATTATTTCTGAAAAGAATTGTTTCTAAAACAATAACTCATTTTTAAGCCTAACTATATGAAAATTTGCCTAATCAGTTTCGACTTTTTCGATTTTGACCATTATATTGTTCTAGAATTAAAAAGACGAAATATTGACGCAAATCATATTGACATCTCAAAATTTCATTATAAGTATAGTTCTTTTTTCGACAAAATCACTAATTTCTTTTTTAAATTATTTTTTAATAAGAATATTAAGAAAATAAAAACGGAACAATACATCCTTGATTGCCTAAAACAACTGGGTCATCAAGATGTTATTTTAGTACTTCGACCAGATAGAATAAGCAAAAAAACACATTTAAAAATAAAGGAGCTTACTGACTTATACATATCATACATTTATGATAGTTGCAAAAGATTTCCAATTAAAAATCTAACTAAAGGTGTTTTTAAAAAAGTCTTTTCATTTGATTTATTTGACTGTGAAAAACATAATTTTACATTTATTACTAATTATATTTATTTAGAAAAAAAAGAATTAGGTGATAAAACTGAAATTAAAAATACCGTTTTTATTATTTTATCTATTGATGAAAGATTTGAGTTTTTAAATAAACTAGCCAATTACTTTACCGACAAAAACATTGATTTTAAATTCATAATAGTAGGAAAAAAAGAACCTAAAGACAGTAATCCAAAAATTATTTTTAGAAAAAAACCTCTTTATATCAATGACCTCAGAGAAGAATTAGAAAATTCAAAAATATTCTTAGACCTCATTAGACACAAGCATGACGGATTAAGTTTTAGAATATTTGAAGCAATGGCAATGCAAAGAAAAATTATTACTACCAATAAGTCTATAGAAAAATACGATTTTTATAATCCTAATAATATTCTGATTCTTGATAAAAACAACATAAATATAGATTCTAGCTTTTTAAATACACCATATATACCTTTAGAAGAAAGTATCTACAAAAAATACACTATAAATCAATGGGTTGATACTGTATTCGATTTATAAAAATATAAAATAGCAATAAAAGATAGTTTTAAATAGTAATATTATGGAAAACCTCAACGAGGAAGTTCACAAAGCATTCGAAGTAATCCAACAAGGCGGAATTATCCTTTACCCGACAGATACCGTCTGGGGAATTGGTTGTGACGCCACAAATCCTGATGCTATTGCCAAAATCTATACACTCAAGCAACGAACCGAAACTCAATCGATGATTGTCTTGATGAATGGTGAGAAAATGATGTATAACGTTTTCAAGGATATTCCAGAAGTGGCTTGGCAAATTATTGATTTATCCGGCTCGAGCGATAGCGAACAGGCGAAGCAAAAACCAACTACACTAATTTTAGACAAACCCAGAAATGTGGCACCCAATTTAATAGCTGTTGACAATACATTAGGAATCCGAATCGTAAAAGAGCCTTTTTGTTTTAAACTAATTGAAAAGATGCGAAAGCCATTGGTTTCTACATCGGCAAATATTTCAGGACAACCAACTCCTATTGCCTTCAAAGATATTAGTCCAGAAATTATAAAAGGTGTGGACTATGTAGTAAATTTGCACCGCGATAAAATTGCAGGAAAACCTTCGACAATTATAAAATTAACGAACGATTCGCAGGTAAAAGTGATTCGAAAATAATTTTTTTTCGCCACAGATTCACTGATTTTTTTTTAAAAATTAAATCTCACAGATTATTATGTCAGACTATTTATATGAAGATGATACATATAAAATTATTGGTGCTTTAATTGAAGTCCATAAAAATTTGGGGAAAGGTTTCTCCGAAATTGTATATAAAGATGCTTTTGAATATGAGTTAAAAAAGATTAACTTTTCTTTTGATAGAGAGAAAGAGTATTTAGTTCATTATAAAGATATTATTTTAAATCATAAATTTTATGCTGATTTTATCGTACTAGATAAAATCATAATTGAAATAAAATCAACAGATTCAATACACGAAAAGCATATTTCACAATGCTTAAACTACTTGCACGTTTCTGGACATAGACTTGCTATTTTAGTAAATTTCAACAAGACTTCTCTTGAATACAAAAGAATTATTAAATAATCTTTTAAAAAAATCAGTGAATCAGTGGCTACAGTAAAACCCAACTACACCAAAGCATTAAATACTAAAATATTCGAAGTCATTTCTCAAGCTTCGCAAGAACTTAACGTAGAAAGTTATGTGATTGGTGGCTTCGTGAGAGATTTAATATTGGAAAGAGACTTCAAAAAAGACATCGATATTGTTGCTGTGGGTAGCGGAATTGAATTGGCGTTAAAAGTTTCGGAATTATTGCCTAAAAAACCAAAAGTGCAGGTTTTTAAGACCTACGGAACAGCAATGTTACGTTATGAAGAAACCGAAATCGAATTTGTAGGCGCTCGAAAAGAGTCTTACAATCTTGACAGCCGAAATCCCGTTGTTGAGAACGGAACCTTAGAAGACGACCAAAACCGTCGTGATTTTACCATCAATGCTTTGGCGTTATCTTTAAAAAAAAATAATTTTGGTGAATTGTCAGATCCTTTTAACGGATTGGATGACCTGAAAAACAAAATCATAAAAACGCCGTTAGATCCAGAAATTACATTCTCTGATGACCCTTTGCGAATGTTGAGAGGCATTCGTTTTGCAAATCAATTGGGATTTGATATTGAAAAAAAATCCTTGCAATCCATCAAAAAAAATGCTGACCGAATCAATATTATTTCTGGAGAAAGAATTGTCGATGAATTGAATAAAATTCTTTCAACTGACAAACCTTCTATTGGATTTTTACTATTATACAAAACTGGTCTTTTAGATATTATTCTTCCGGAATTAACTGCTTTAAACCAAGTGGAAGAAATTGAAGGACAAACCCACAAAAACAATTTTTATCATACGTTGGAAGTGGTCGACAATATCTGTTTAAAGACGGACGATGTTTGGTTGCGTTGGTCAGCATTATTGCATGATATTGGAAAAGCTCCAACGAAACGTTTCAACAAAAAACAGGGTTGGACGTTTCACGGTCACGAATTCTTGGGTGGGAAAATGGCCAAGAAAATCTTCGAAAGATTGCGAATGCCGTTGAACCAAAAAATGAAATTTGTACAAAAAATGGTGGTGATGAGTTCGCGTCCCATTGTTTTATCTGAAGATATGGTCACCGATTCTGCCGTGCGCCGTTTGGTTTTTGATGCCGGCGAAGATGTTGAAAGCCTAATGACTTTATGTGAAGCCGATATCACAACCAAAAACCCCAATAAATTCAAAAAATACCATCAGAATTTCGAGATTGTTCGCAAGAAAATTGTAGAAGTCGAAGAACGAGATCAAGTTCGTAATTTTCAACCGCCCATTTCTGGAGAAGAGATTATGGCAATTTTTAATTTGCAACCATCACGCGAAATTGGAGTTTTGAAAGAAGCCGTAAAAGAAGCTATTTTGGAAGGCGAAATCCCGAATGACTATCAGGCTGCTTATGACTTTGTGTTAAAAAAAGGACAGAAATTAGGGCTAAAGATTAACGCTTGTTAAATTGATATTTAATTGAATATAAAATATCTTTGCAAAAATTAAATCAAAACAATGATTAAAGAAAATAAATCAGTCATTATCTGGTTACTTTCAGGTTGCTGCTTATTGTTTATTATGGTTGTGGTTGGCGGAATCACCCGATTAACAAATTCAGGCCTTTCAATGACCGACTGGCATTTAGTTACCGATACTTTTCCTCCGCTAAGCGAGGAAAAATGGTCGCAAGCATTCGAAGAATACAAGAAATTTCCAGAATACCAAAAAATAAATATCCATAACGACTTCACAATTAGTGATTACAAGTTCATCTATTTTTGGGAATGGTTTCACCGATTGATAGGAAGAATTATTGGTTTGGTTTTCATCATTCCGTTTATCTATTTTCTCCTTAGAAAACGGCTCTCTAGCGAAACTTTGAAAAAGTGCTTCGTACTATTAGGAATGGGTGCTTTTCAGGGATTTCTGGGTTGGTTTATGGTTCGAAGCGGTTTGATTGACAATCCAGACGTGAGTCATTACCGACTAGCATTACACTTGACTTTTGCATTTATCACCTTTGCTTATACGCTTTGGGTAGCCTTGGATTTGATTTATCCCAACAAAAAAGAAGTTATTCTCCCATTACGAAAAATAGCTCGAATTGCTTTAGTTTTTTTACTAGTGCAAATCATCTACGGTGGTTTTGTTGCTGGATTGAATGCCGGTTTAATACACAACCATTGGCCATTAATGAGCGACGGACAATTCCTTCACGAAAGTGTTATTTTAGAAAAAAATACTTGGTTTCAAAGACTAACAGAAGGAAAAAGTGGAGTTCAATTTGTGCATAGAACGCTTGCTTATTTTGTAGTTGGAATCATTCTTGCTTTATTTTTCCAAAGTAAAAAATACACGCTTAGTTTGCAACAGAAAATTGGAATCAATGCATTGCTACTCATTGTTTTTATACAATTCAGCTTAGGCGTTTTTACCTTGCTTTACAGTGTTCCACTATGGCTTGGATTGACTCATCAAATAATGGCTTTCTTTTTGCTCACAGCGATGACCTATACTTTGCATCGACTTTCTAAATAAAAAATAACCTACTAAACAACTGTAGGCAATTGATATAATTACCGGACTATATTGTCACATTCTTTTTTTGAACATCTATAAATGTCTAAACTTGCTGCCGAAGATAAATTCTTAGATTTGTCGGATTACGGAAGACCGATTGCAAAACTATTTGCCAATCAATTAAAAAACACGCGATTTACACCTATTCACGTCACCCTGCTTTTTGGTGTTTGTGGCTTAATTGCCATTTACTGCATTTTGCAAAACAATTACTTTTTGGCTAGTTTTTTCATCGTCTTGAAATCGATTATTGATGCTGTAGATGGCGAACTGGCTCGACTAAAAAACACACCTTCTTATGTTGGAAGATACCTCGATAGTGTGTTTGATATTATACTCAATTTTTTCTTTTTTATGATGATTTGCTATCGGTCCGAAACTTCATTTTGGATGGCATTATTAGCCTTTTTTTGCATCCAATTACAAGGAACTTTATACAATTATTATTATGTAATTTTGAGAAATAATTCAATTGGAGGAGATAAAACCAGCAAAATTTTCGAAGACAAGTCACCAATAGCTTTACCTGGAGAAACTCAAAAATGGGTCAATATTTGGTTTGGAATTTACACAATTGTCTATGGCATTTTCGACAAAATAATTCACACTTTAGACAGTGAAGCATACAAAGCAAAAACGTTTCCTAACTGGTTTATGACGTTCGTTTCTGTTTACGGATTGGGTTTTCAATTACTAATTATTGCAATCATGCTGCCTATGAATTTGATAGAATTTATCGTTCCTTTTTTTATTACCTATTCCTTACTGATTTTTTTCATAATAGGAATAAGAAAGTCCTTTTTTAGAACTTAAATCACCATAGAGATAATCTATATTGAATTCGTAATTAATTAAACACCAGTATTTTTAAGTATGTTTATCTGTTATAATAATTTAATATAGAATCATCCTATCCAATTTTTAAATTCTTGAACCTTTTCTCTGCTTACAATCACCTCTTCCTCTTTATAAGAAGGTAAAATTACCTTCAATCTTGAGTTCGAATACACCACAATTTCCTTAATCGATTTTAATGGAATAATGAATTTTCTGCTAATTCGGAAGAAATTTTTAGAATCTAATTCTTGCTCCAAAACTTCTAAACTGCTTTCAATTAAATAATTCCTATTGTCAAAAGTATGAATATAAGTTCCTTTATTTTCGCTAAAAAAACATTCAATTTCATCAGTAGAAATCACTTTGAGATGCTGCCCTATTTTGACCGTAAACCGAGTTTTGAAATTAGCATCGAATGGATTTTGGAACATTTTTTTTATTTGTTCAAAATCCAATTGCAGGGTATTTTCTAGTTTTGGCAAACGTGTTTTAAATTTAGAAATCGCCACTTCCAAATCATCTACATCAATGGGCTTTAAAAGGTAATCAATAGAGTTTAATTTGAATGCTTTTAGGGCATATTCATCATAAGCCGTCGTGAAAATTATAGCACTTTTTATGTTCACTTTTTCAAAGATTTCAAACGACAATCCATCCGATAATTGAATGTCAAGAAATATCAAATCTGGATGCTCATTTTTAGAAAACCACTCAATGGATTCCTCAACGGAATGTAGCATCACTCCAGCATTGATATTGAGTTTTTCGAGTTTGCGTTGGAGCAATCTTGCTGCAGGTTTTTCGTCTTCGATTATTATTGTCTTCATTGGGAAGTTAGGGGTTAAGGGCGAGAAGTTCGAGGGTTTAAGGGTTAAGAGTTCTGAAGTTAATAATCTGCAACCTGAAATCTGAACACTAGAAAACTGAATACTTCTCCTACTCCCATTTTTCGCTTTTTTCTTTTTCCATAAACTCTTTGATTTTCCTCTCTTCCCAGTTTTGTCCAAAAAATATATTTCTTCCAAAAACTGATAATCCATGAGCCAATAAACCAATTCCCCAAAATAGTGCTGTTGAGAAGGTTTCCCAACTCCAAAAATCAAAATTTTTATTGGAATTTCCATAATAATTACCATAAACGATAAATATATTTACCAAAACATAAACCATCACGTGTACATAAAACCCTTTGATTCTTTTTACTCGTTTATAAGCCAAATTGTAGCGCTCATCTGGATTAAAATTCTCTGATTGGTATTCCTCAAACATTCTTCTTGATTGTCTCATTTTTTTAAAATTTAAATTATTTCCAAGTTTCCTTATTTGTTTTTTCATTTTCCATAATCTCTTTAATTTTTTCCTCTTCCCAATATCTACTAAAAAAAGGCATGTAATTAAAGACTTTTAAACCGTGAAAAATCACTCCAATTCCCTACCATAAAAGTGGCCAATAAAACCACAAATGTTTTGGCGAAGTCACTAAATTGAGAACCAACAAACCTGCGTTAACAGCGACATATGAAATTAAGTTCCCATAAAACCCTTTGATTTCTTCTACTCTTTTTTTTGCTTTAAAATAGCGTTCTTCTTCTTGATAATTATTTTCCATCGTTTCAAATAGTTTATATTATTTCCAATTTTGTTTGTTTTCCTCTTTTTTTAAAATCTCTTGAATTTTACGCTCTTCCCAATTGGAACTGTAGCCAAAAACTTTGAAAGCGTGCATCAAAAGTCCAAATCCCCAACCTACCGCCGAAAACCAAAACCATTGAAAATGTGGAGAATACATCAAATTCACAAAAATTAAAATTGGAATCACACAACAATAGGCAATTAAATTTCCATATAATCCTTTGAGTTCTTCTACTCGTTTTTTGGCTCTGTAATAAGCTGTATTTTCATTATAAGTTGCTGTTTCCATAATCGAAATTTGTTTGGTTAAAATAGGTATTTTAACGGTGAAGGTTTGTTCGCTTTGTTCTATTAAAACTTTTCTGTTGGTGATAATTCCGTAGCGATTGATGATGTTTTGCAAACCAACTCCATTACGTTCCTGTAAAACTTCTTTCTTTTGATAATCATTTTGAATGGTTAAATAATCTCCTTCAACATAAATCCGAATGTGCAAAGGTCTTTGTTCGCTAACCACATTATGCTTTACCGTATTTTCCAATAAAAGCTGCAATGACAGCGGAACAACCTTTGCGTCTGCGATATTTACGGTTGCCGGCAATTCATAAAACAAACTGTTTTCGAATCTCATTTTTAACAAATTCATATACGTTTTGGCGAAAGCCAATTCTTCTTCAACCGAAACTAATTCTTTGTCTTTTTGTTCTAAAACATAGCGGTATATCTTTGACAACGAAGTGGTGAATTTTTGTGCATTTTCAGGATTTTCCTCAATCAAAGAACTCAAAACATTCAAACTATTGAATAGAAAATGAGGATCGATTTGGTTTTTTAAGCTTTCGAATTTAGCCGAAGCCGTTCCAGCAATGATTTTCTGCTCTTTGACTTTATTCTCTTGAAGTGCTTTGTAAAAATAAAAAGAATGAATAGCCAAAGAAACGATCAAAAAGATGACTACAGGAATGACAAAATTTGACATTTCTTCATTTTGAATATAATCCTGAAAAGATTGCTTTTCGACAATGACATCTTCAAAAATTCGCAAAAGAAAAACCACGAAAAAAGTAATGCAGAAAGTGCTGACAAATCCAACAATAAGCCTATTTATTGAAAATCGATTCGTTTTATAAACTGAATCCAGAAAAATAAATACCAAAGCATTGGCATAATACAAACTCAATCCATAAAGCATTGTATAACAAAAATTTACCCATAGAAAATAATTAAATTGAATGTTATTTCCATTAATGTATTTTAATAGCATCAATACAAAAAATATACTTAATGAAATTATAAATGCCTTTGGAAATTCTTTTACTAATTTGTTACTCATTTTATTTTTTTTTAAAACTTTGAAAGGTTTAAATAGGAATTATATAAATTTTAATTACAATTTTTAAAAGCAGCTTCAGCTCTTTCTAAACCCCATTTTGGCAAAAAAGTGTTTTCAGGTTTAAAAGTAACAAAAAGTACGATAGTTTTTTTCATTTGTTTTTAGCTATAACAAACTGCAAATAAAGAGTACGATTACGATAATAATTTTGGTCATAATTTTTACTTTTTATGTTGTTAATTAATGCTGGAACAAATTTATGGGGGTTTTAACAGTTTAAAAATTTAAACTTACCGAATTGAGGAATTATGGGGATGAATTGTATTCTTGTATAATTTCTTTTATATTTACAATACACTATTAAACCGTTATGAAAACCGAAAAAGAGAAAATGATTGACGGAGAAGCCTATCTAGCAGGCGATCCAATTTTAGTAAAAGACAGACGAAAAGCAAAAAACTTACTCCATAGATTAAACGTCATTGAATATCGAATAACTAAAAAAGCAAGAGAAATAATCCAAGAATTAATTCCGAATACTGGAGCAAATCTTTACATTGAACCGCCCTTTTTTTGTGATTACGGATACAATATTAGTTGTGGCGACAATGTATACTTTAATGTAAATTGTGTTGTTCTTGATGGAGCCAAAGTCAGTATTGGATCCAATGTTTTTTTCGCACCCAATGTTCATTTGTACACTGCCAATCATCCGCTTGACGCTGAATCAAGAAAAACACTCGAAAACGCTTTGCCCATTTCTATTGGAGATGATTGCTGGATTGGTGGTAACTCCATTATTCTTCCTGGAATTACTATCGGGAA
Organism: Flavobacterium sp.; assembly: GCF_031423415.1. Lineage (GTDB taxonomy): Bacteria > Bacteroidota > Bacteroidia > Flavobacteriales > Flavobacteriaceae > Flavobacterium. The sequence goes on along the minus strand of NZ_JANPFL010000083.1, from coordinate 7,032 downwards.
TGGTTGTGTTATTGGCGCAGGTTCAGTTGTGACAAAAAATATTCCCGATAATTCATTGGCCGTTGGAAATCCTGCAAAAGTGATTAAGCAATTAAATTTATAATTTACATAACTAAAAATCTTTTCAACAAATCCGAAATCTAAAATCTAAAATCTAAAATTAAATTTTACCTTTGAACTTTCAATAAAAACAAAATTATGGTTTATAAATTTAGAGTAATTCTCGATGCCGCAGACGACATTTTTAGAGATATTGCGATACTTGCCGACGATACGTTAGAAGATTTTCACAACGCCATTTTCAATTCTTTTGGATTTGACGGTATGGAAGTGGCTTCTTTCTACACTTGTGACGATACTTGGAATCAAGAAGACGAAATTCCGATGTTTGACACTGGTGATATTCCTGGTGAACAAAAAACAATGAGCGATTACTTACTTTCGGATATTTTGGACAAAGAAAATACTAAGATTATTTATGTTTACGATTTCATCAGTATGTGGACTTTCTTGGTAGAACTAGCCGCAATCGAAGAAATTGTTGCTGGAAATACCTATCCAGAAACTATTTTCTCTGTAGGTGAAATGCCCGCTGAAGCGATGGATAAACATTTTATTGCTGAGGACGAAGAGGAAGAATTTAATGAATTTGAAGATGACCTCGACGAAGAAGACCTCGATATGTTCGAAAGTGACGATAGCTTCGAAGATTACGGGTTTGAAGAGAATTGGAATTAGTCCTCACCCCAGTCCTCTCCGTAGGAGAGGGAGCCAAAACTGGATTAAAATAATATGAGTAAAGTACTTTTTCTCATTTCTAAATAAAATCACCTAATATTTAAACCCACAAACTCACTTCAAGTCTCCCTCTCCTTGGGAGAGGGTCGGGGTGAGGAAAATCTTTATAACTAATGATAAACCTATTCAATACCCACATTGAAACCTTATCCATTCACAGAGTGGGAAATAAAAGCCGCAACGAAGCTATCTTTTTATCTGAAAACCCTTTTAGTTTAAACGACGAAATTGTTCCTTTAATCAAAGAATATTTCTTTAAACCGTTTAGAGAAAAAGAAGAAAATTACTTTCAGTTTGCCCACGAAGTCGATTTGGAATACAATGATATGTTCAAAATGGCTACTCAAATATTTGAAAATCCGAGTACTATTCATGAAGTTTCAAAGCAAATTACTACTCATTTATTTGAACAATCAAACCATCCACACATCAAAAACGGCGAAGTTTATGTGACACATTTGACGAATATCAATATCGACAACAATGTTGTTGATGCGATTGGGATTTTCAAAAGCGAATTACAATCGGATTTCTTGCAGTTTGAAGAGAAAGAATCTAATTTAGAAATGATTTTGCAACACGGAATCAACCTCAGCAAATTAGACAAAGGCTGCATCATTTTCAATTATAAAAAAGAGGAAGGTTATAAAATCTTGACCGTTGATAGTAATCGTTATGATGCCCGTTATTGGTTGGAACATTTCCTTTCGGTTGATGCTTTTGAAGACGAGAATTTCATCACCAAAAAATACTTGAAATTCTGCCAAGGATTTGCCAAAGATGTAGTTTTTCCTGCCGAGGACAAAAAAGAAGAAGTGATGTTTATGAATCGCTCGGTCAATTATTTTGCCAAAAATGACCAATTTGAAGAAAGCAATTTCTTGAATGAAGTGCTGGACAATCCTGATTTGATTCCTGAATTCAAAAACTACAAAGTGGATAAAGGCGAAAAATACAGCATCGAAGACGTGACGACTTTTCCAATTGCGAATGCAGCCGTTTCAGATGCCAGAAAATCAATTAAAAACGTAATCAACTTAGACACCCAAATTCAAATCAAAATGGATTTCATCAATCCGGAAAGTGCCGAAAAATATGTAGAAAAAGGTTGGGACGAAGAAAAGCAGATGTATTATTACTTAGTATATTTCAATAAAGAAGTGAAAAGCTAGTTTTCAGTCTTCAGTTAAAAAAAGTGTTCAGTTTCATCCAAAGCCACTAAATCGGAAACAACAATTTTTGACAAATTGTCCTAAAAACGAAACCAAAAAAAAATCCCGAAAATTTCGGGATTTTTTTATGACTATTTCTTAGCTTTTTTTGCTTTTTCAGCTTCGGCTTGTTCCATAACTTGTTGCAGTTTTTGTTGGAACTTCCCTTGTTTTTTAGGTTCCTTCAATTTATTTTCTTGAATTTGGGCGTGAATTTTATCGCTATCGATGAAATATCTTTTGATAACAATCATAATTCCTATGGTAATCAAATTCGAAATAAAGTTATACAAACTCAATCCCGCGCCATAACTATTGAAGAATATTAACATCATAACTGGCGAAACATAAATCATAATTTTCATCATTTTGGCCATATCTGGCATTCCTTCTTGTTGAGGCGCAGCCATTTGCTGATCGCCAGAAGTCATTTTCATATAAAAGAAAATCGCAATCGCGGCCAATATTGGAAATAAACTAATATGATTCCCATATAACGGAATGTGAAATGGTAGTTTTGCTATGGCATCAAATGAAGACAAATCATCGGCCCAAAGGAAACTTTTTTGTCTCAACTCGAATGCTGACGGAAAAAACTGAAACGAAGCATACATAAACGGAAGTTGAATCAATGCTGGAATACAACCCGCCATTGGATTTACGCCCGCTTTGTTGTACAACTTCATTGTTTCCTGTTGTTTCTTCATTGGGTCTTTTTTGAATTTATCACCCAATTCAGTAATTTCTGGACGCAATACTTTCATTTTTGCTTGTGACAAAAATGATTTAAACGTGATTGGTGACATGGCAATCTTAATCAAAATCGTGAATATGATAATTGCGATTCCCAATGAAAGTCCAATAGTAGTACTTAAAAATCCAAACAATGGAATGAAAATAAACATATTAATCCAACCGAAAATTCCCCAACCTAATGGAATAATTTTTTCAAGATTTTTATCATAATGTTTTAATGTTTTATAATCTGATGGCCCAAAATACCAGTTCATTTTATAATCAATTTCACCATTACTGAAAGCTAAAGGTACATTTGCTTTTAATTGTTTAGTAAAAACGGTATCAATTGTTTCGTCATTAACTAATTTTGTCGAATGCAGTTTTGAAGTCTCAAAAGGTTTGTCTGTCAATAAAATGGAAGTGAAAAAATGCTGTTTGAAAGCAATATAACTCACTTTGATTGGCGTATCTTCAGTGTCTTTACTAGATACTGATGTACTATTGTTTTTACCGTCTTCATATTCATAACGAATATCCGTATATCGATCTTCATACGAAATACTTTTCTCGTTTCTGTATGTCTTTAAATTCCATTCTAAATCTAATGGTTTGGCAGTATTCAAAACTTTATTCAAACCTTGAGAACGCAAATCGAAACCAACCATATAATCATTTGGTTTCAAAATGTATTTGTATTCCAGGAATTCATTGGCACCAGCCTTTAATTTCATTGAAAGGATTTGATCTGATTCGACTTTGGTTAAAGTTGGTTCGAAATAAAGCACTTTTGTATTTAAAGTACGATTATCGCTGGTTTTCAATTGAATGTTCAAATTGGCATTATTGTCTTTGATCAACTCAACCAATTGTCCTGAACCTTTTTCAAATTTCTCTTGGTTTTTGAGGGTAGCATTGACAATATAACCACCTTTGTTGGCGATTTTTAGTATTACTTTTTCATTTTCGATAGTGGTAAAACCTTCTTTTGCCGATGGAAGTGTTGCAGAATAAGCAAAACCGCCTAATGTTTTTTGCAACTGAACCAATTGAGTTGAATCTCCTGCTACTGCAACGGTTGGAATTGCAAGTGGTTTAACTGCTACTGCCTTTCTTTGAGCTTCTTTGGCAACAAGTTCTTTCTTGGCTTTTTCAGCTGCAATAGTTGCTTCCGAAGGCTTGTTGTTATACATTATCCAAATCAAGATACCAAAAATCAATACGAAACCAATAATCGAATTGAGGTCTAATTTTTTTTCTTCCATTTTTAATTTTTTATCCTCACCCCGACCCTCTCCAAACCTGTCTGCCGACAGGCAGAGGAAAGGGAGCCGAGTCTGGAATGTGTTTATTTACTATTTACTTATTATTTTATACCCGAGTTCCCCCTTTGGGGGCTAGGGGGCTTATTTCTTCTTTGTTTTTACAACTGCTGCCACAAAACTTACAAACAGTGGATGCGGGTTTTCTACGGTGCTTTTGTATTCTGGATGGTATTGCACTCCAATGAAAAAAGGATGGTTTTCTAATTCTACAATTTCTACCAAGCCTGTTTCTGGATTAACACCCGAAGCTTTCAGTCCCGCTTTTTCCAAAACGGCTACATAGCTGCTATTGTATTCGTAACGATGACGATGACGTTCAGAAATAGTTTCCTTTCCGTATATTTTATAGGCCAATGTATCTGGTTTCAAATTACATTTCCATGCACCAAGACGCATTGTGCCACCTTTATCTGTAATGGTTTTTTGTTCTTCCATCAAATTGACAACAGGATGCGACGTTTCCGGATTCATTTCGGTAGAATTGGCATCGGCATAACCTAGAACATTTCTAGCATATTCGATAATCGCCATTTGCATTCCCAAACAAATTCCTAAAAACGGAATTTTATTTTCACGAGCATAACGAACGGCTTCAATTTTTCCTTCAATTCCTCTTCCGCCAAAACCTGGCGCCACAAGAATTCCATCTAATCCCGACATTTTCTCTGCTACATCATCGGCATTAAGAAATTCCGAATGAATAGAAACCACGTTTACCTTAGTTTCATTAGAGGCACCAGCGTGAATAAATGCTTCTAAAATGGATTTGTATGAATCTTGCAATTCAACATATTTCCCAATTAAACCAATATTTACGGTATGTTTTGGATTTTTTAATCTTCGCAAAAAGGTGTTCCAATGTTTTAAATCTGGAGCGGCTTTTTTTGGTAAATCCAATTTTTTCAAGGCCACTACATCAAGTCCTTCTTCGAGCATTAAATTAGGCACTTCATAAATCGTTGAAGCATCGATAGATTGTATAACGGCCTCTCTTTTTACATTGCAAAACAAGGCTAGTTTATTGCGCAATTCTTCTGAAATTTCGTGTTCAGTTCTGCAAACTAAAATATCAGCTTTGATACCGCTTTCCATCAAAGTTTTAACGGAATGTTGCGTAGGTTTTGTTTTTAATTCTCCGGCTGCTGCCAAATAAGGAACCAAAGTCAAATGGATGACAATTGCGTTATTTTCGCCCAAATCCCAAACCAATTGACGAACTGATTCTATGTAAGGTAAAGATTCAATATCTCCGACGGTTCCGCCAATTTCAGTTATTACAATATCAAAACCGCCCGATTTACCAAGCAATTGCATTCTGTCTTTAATTTCATTGGTGATATGAGGAACCACTTGAACTGTTTTCCCAAGGAATTCGCCTCTTCGTTCTTTTTCGATAACCGAAAGGTAAATTCGTCCCGTGGTTACATTATTTGCTTGCGAAGTTGGAACATTCAGGAAACGCTCGTAGTGTCCTAAATCTAAATCGGTTTCAGCACCATCATCAGTCACGTAACATTCTCCGTGTTCATAGGGATTTAATGTTCCTGGATCAACGTTGATGTATGGATCAAACTTCTGGATAGTCGTTCGATATCCTCTTGCCTGCAATAATTTTGCCAATGAAGCCGCAATTATCCCCTTCCCTAAAGAAGACGTAACTCCGCCTGTGACAAAAATATATTTTGTTTGATTCATTTTACTGTTGTTGTTGTTGTAGTTGTTGCCTGCCTGTCGACAGACAGGTTTGTTGAAATTGCAAGCGAATAGTTTGCAAAAACGCTGCAAAAATACAATTATAAATTGAGAAAAAACTAATATGAAATTGAGATAATTTTGAATTTATCGACAAGTATGACTTGATTATCATTTTTTGGTTACAAATCATAAATAAAAAAAACCTATTCAAGATTTTACATCTGGACTAGGCCTTTCAATTTAATAATTCTTTTGATTATTTTAGATGTTTATAAATTATACGTTTATTAAAACATTAAAGCTTAGACTAAAAAAACTAAAACTTTCTATTGGGGAACACCTTTTTCAATCTATTCTTTTATTGTCCAGAATTTGTGAGCTGAACTGAAATATTTGACAAAAGTGGGCTCTATTGGAAATTCATAATTAAATGTACTGCACCAACAGGAATTGCGGGGAATTTAATTTCTTGGATTATTTCTTTTTCAAGAGCAAATTCTACACTTCGATCTTCTCCTTGATGAAAGAGAGCTTCTAATTCCGTTTCAGTAAGTTTCGAGTTTTCACTAATTGTTTTGGTAATTCTTAACTCCATACTTGTAAGCCGGCTAACCGATTCTGTAAGACTGTTTTTATTAAAACTCCCGTTTAAATTCATTGAAACACCATGAAATAAAAATGACGCATTTGGAGAGGCAAATTTCTTTTCGCCTGCTGCGAATATAACGTTGGCAATAGAATCGATTTTCCCAACATTATGCATTCCGATAGAGATTGCAGGTTTTAAACTTACAAGATAATTATAAAGGACAAATCCTGAGTCGACATCACCGCCGCCTGAAGCAATCAAGAAAATGATTTCCGAAGGATTATGATTTTTGATTGCATCATTTACAAACACTATAAATTTGTTCACTTTGATAACATCAATTCCATCAAAGAAATTTATGTATAAAATTTTATTGTTTTCCATTTTTAACTGTCATTATTTTGAAGCTTGTATGAGCCTCTTATCTATTAGCAATAATTACTGACTTTATTCTGGTGGTATTTAAAACTTTGTCAAAGTCAAAATACATCTAAAAACCGTGGCAAATATATTAGAAAATCAAAAATTATCAGTGTTTATTATTTAGTCAACCCTTAAAAAGAGCTATTTTTAATTTCCACAAAAATAGGAATATTATTTTCAGGATAGAAGTTGAACAAATAATTAAGCCAAAAAACAATTTGTTCCTTGATTTGGTTGAATCGGAGCTTAAAATTGT
>NZ_JANPFL010000082.1:0-1240 GCF_031423415.1 Flavobacterium sp. | reverse complement strand
AAGATTCTGAGGGTTTACTGCTTTTAACAACCGACGGAAAAGTTAGCGAACAAGTTAGAAGCAAAAAAGTCGATAAAGAATATTATGTTCAAGTTGATGGAATTATAACTCAAGAAGCTATTGAAAAATTAAAAATCGGTGTAGAAATTGGTTTTGATGGACAAAAATATACCACAAAACCTTGCCATGCTTTTATTGTCAATGAAGTTCCAGATTTTGGAATTCGTGCCAAAAAAATTCGTGACGAACGCCACGGGCCAACAACTTGGGCATCAATAACTGTCAATGAAGGCAAGTTTCGACAAGTTCGCAAAATGACTGCAGCAGTTGGTTTTCCTACTCTAAGATTGGTTCGTGTTCGAATAGGGAACATTTTTTTGAATGATTTGAAAGCTGGTGAAGTTTTGGAAATTGCTTCAGATTTCTTAAATTTGTATAAATTATAAATTCAATTAAGATGCTAAACATTGTACTTGTAGAACCCGAAATACCAAACAATACCGGAAATATTGGTCGTTTGTGCGTTGGTACAAATAGTCGATTGCACCTAATTCATCCTTTTGGATTTGTGATTAATGACAAAAACCTCAAACGTTCTGGACTAGATTATTGGGTGCATCTGAATGTTACCGAATATCAAAATGTTGAAGATTGGACAGCAATAATTCCCGATAAATCTCGTGTTTTCTTGATGAGTTCTCATGCTGAAAGTTCGATTTATGAAAATGTTTTTCAAGACGAAGATTGGCTTGTTTTTGGCAAAGAAAGTGTTGGTTTGAGTCAAGAAGTTTTAGATTTATTCAATCAAAACCAACAGCTCACAATACCAATGTCAAAATTAATCCGAAGTTTCAATATTGCCAATTCTGTAGCATTTGTAGTAGGCGAGGCGAGACGTCAGATTTTTTAGTTAGGAATTAGATTTCTGCTTTTATTTACTAAATTATTTAAAAATTTCATCAAAGAATTTCAACATTGCAATCCAAGATCTTTTGGCTGCTTTTTCGTTATAGGCCGCACCTTTGCTATTATCATTTCCTGCATCTTTGTGCGTAAAAGCGTGAACAGCATTGGCATAATAGACCATTTGCCAGTCAGATTTTGCAGTTCGCATTTCGTCTTGAAACGCTTTCATTTCGGTTTCTGGAACATAAAAATCGTCTGCACCATGAAGTATTAAAACTTTTGGATTTATAGTTTCGATTGCTCGAGAAACATCACGACCTAATCCGCCATGAAA
>NZ_JANPFL010000081.1:0-1686 GCF_031423415.1 Flavobacterium sp. | reverse complement strand
TTCGTTCGTGTATTGGGCTACCAAAGGCTATGCCGTTTTAGATGATGCTTCGTTCCCTATTATTGGCGAAGGAAAAACCGAACCCAACGATACTTTTATTGCGCAATTGGTTTCAAATGCAGAGGCAGCTATTGATGCAGTAGACAATTTAGGATATATCAACAGAAAAAAAGTAGCTGTTGGCGGACATTCGTATGGTGCATTTATGACCGCCAATTTGCTAACACATTCCAACTTATTTGCTTGTGGAATTGCCCGAAGTGGAGCCTACAACCGAACTTTAACACCGTTTGGTTTTCAGAGTGAGCAACGCAGTTATTGGGAATCACCAGAAGTTTACAACGGCATGTCTCCTTTTATGAATGCCGAAAAAATGAAAACACCGTTATTATTAGTTCATGGAGAAGCCGATAACAATCCTGGGACTTTTACCTTACAAACTGAACGCTATTTTCAAGCTTTGAAAGGTTTGGGAGCTCCTGCTAGAATGCTAATTTTACCCAAAGAATCTCACGGTTATGCTGCCAAAGAAAACATTATGCACTTGCTGTGGGAACAAGATCAGTTTTTACAGAAATATTTAAAAAATTAATTTTTAACATAAAAAAATTCCGATTATTTCGGGATTTTTTTGCTTTAATAATATTCTATACTAAATTATTTTCTACCAAATATTCTGCAATTTGAATGGTATTTGTTGCAGCACCTTTCCTTAGATTATCGGCTACGATCCACATATTCAATGAATTTGCTTGGCTTTCGTCACGACGAATTCTACCAACAAAAACATCGTCTTTTCCTTGGGCAAAAAGCGGCATTGGATAAGTAAAAGTATCTAAATTATCTTGTACTTTTATACCACTAGTTTGGTGTAATATTTGACGTACTTCATTCAAATCGAAATCGTTTTCAAATTCTACGTTTACAGCTTCACTGTGTCCACCAACAATTGGAACTCTAACGGCAGTAGCGGTAACGGCAATAGTTTTATCGTCAAGAATTTTTTGAGTCTCTCGAACCAATTTCATTTCTTCTTTGGTATATCCGTTTTCTTCAAAACTGTCGCAATGTGGAATGGCATTTCTATGGATAGGATATTTGTATGCCATTTCGCCTTGAATTCCTGCATATTCATTTTCTAATTGTTGTACACCTTTTACTCCGGTTCCAGTAATCGATTGATAAGTAGAAACAATTACACGCTTAATTTTGTACTTTCTGTGCAAAGGGGCTAAAACCATAACTAACTGGATAGTTGAACAATTTGCATTAGGAATAATTTTATCTGCTGCGGTTAAAATGGAACCATTAATTTCGGGTACGATTAATTTTTTAGTTTGATCCATTCTCCAAGCCGAAGAATTATCAATTACGGTTGTACCAGCTGCAGCAAATTTTGGTGCCCATTCTAATGATGTTTCTCCACCTGCAGAAAATAAGGCAATATCAGCTTTCATGTCGACAGCAGTTTGAAGTCCAACTACTTTGTATTTATTTCCTTTCCATTCTATTTCTTTTCCAACCGATTTTTCGGAAGCTACTGGGATTAATTCGGTTATTGGAAAATTTCTTTCTGCAAGAACTTTAAGCATTACTTCGCCAACCATTCCGGTGGCACCTACAACGGCTACTTTCATTTTATGAGGATGTGTTTAATTTTTTAAAATGTAAATGTACTAAATTATA
>NZ_JANPFL010000080.1:0-4709 GCF_031423415.1 Flavobacterium sp. | reverse complement strand
ATTGGCTTCCATAGCAATTTCTTCGAGAGTTTCTAAACAATCGGATACAAATGCTGGCGTAACAACCGCTAATTTTTTAATGCCTTTTTTAGGCATTTCGTTAATTGTTGTGTCGGTATATGGTGTTAACCATTTGTCGCCAGCCAATCGAGATTGAAACGTTTGACCGTATTTTTCTTTTGGAATTCCGAGATATTCAGTTACTAATTTCGTAGTTTCATAACATTGATGGCTGTAACAAAACTCATGCGCTGGCGATGGTGTACTGCAACACGTTCTGTCAATTTTACAATGCGATTTTGTAATATCGGTTTTGCGAATGTGACGTTTTGGAATTCCGTGGTATGAAAACAAAAGATGATCGTAATCATAATCTCCCAAATGTTTTTTGATATTTTCGGCTAAAACTTTTATATAATCGGGTTTGTTGTAAAACGCAGGAACGGTTGTAAACTTCATTTCAGGAAAATGTTTAGCTCGTAATTCTTCTGCCAAAACCAAAATTGTAGTAGTAGAAGCCATAGCATGCTGGGGGTATAGTGGAAAAAGCATCACTTCGGTTACGCCTTTATCGTGCAATTCTTGCAGACCTTTCATTATAGAAATTGTACCATAACGCATTGCTAACGAAACTGGAATATCGACTAAATCTTGCACTTTTTTGTGCATTCTTTTTGATAAAACGATTAGTGGCGAACCTTCGTCCCACCAAATTTTAGCATAGGCCGCCGCCGATTTTTTGGGTCTGGTTTGTAAAATAACGCCACGTACTAATAATGCGCGTAATAAAAATGGAACGTCAATTACGAATCTATCCATTAAAAATTCGTCTAAATACGGCTTAACATCTTTTGGTGTTGGACTTTCTGGCGAACCAAGGTTTACTAATAATACTCCTTTCATTGTAATTTTAAAATTTTTATAAAAGTAATAAATCTTACTTTTTTATCGGTTTGATTAACGTTTTTTTATTTGTTGTTTGGGTTTTAAACATTCACATTCAAAGCCATCAAATATTTTTTCGGTGTAGTACCAAATTTTTTTTTGAACGCCGCAATAAAATGACTTCCTGTGCTATAACCTATTTTTAAACCCACTTCGTTTACGTTGTAAGAACCTGAATCCAATAATTTTCGAGCATATTCCATTTTGTGATCAAACAAAAATCCGTAAACCGTATCGCCATAAATTTGCTTGAAACCCATTTTTAGTTTCTTTAAATTCAAACCAATTTGATCTGAAAGTTCTTGTAAACTTGGCGGTTCGGCCATATTGGCAATAATAATTTCTTTGGCTTTTTTTATTTTTAGTACATTTTCTTCATCAATCAAAAACGGACATTGCTCTGCATTGGGATCTTCGTTTCTGTTGAAAAACAAACTTAATAATTCGTATCCTTTGCCTTTGTAATACAAGTTTTTAATGGATGGATTTAAGTTGTAATGAAACATTTGATTCAAGACAATGGCCATTGATGGCGAAATATTTTCTTCACCATAATATTTTTTATCCTGATTTTCTATGCTCAAAAACGGAATGTGTTCGGCATCGGTAGAAAACAATCCGTGAAATTTTTTGATAGAAACCAAAATAGAAATCAACCAAGATTTAGGCGCAATTTCCAGATGCAGTGGTAATTCTTTCTGCGGATTGTAAAAAAGCAAGGATTTTTCTTCCTTCAAATCCAGAGTATAATTGCCTTGATTGAAAATAAATTTAGCATTGCCTTTCAACCCAAAATGAAACTGAATCAAATCATTGTGGACTTGTCGTTCAAATGAAATCTTCTCGTCGGAATCGTTCTGAAAACGAATTAAAATAAAATCGTCATCAATTTTTATTTCTTCTCTAGAACCCACAGCGATATTTTTTTAAGTAAATAAAAATCAAAAGCGAATTATTTATTTAGAATTGTTCTAAATTAATAAATTAAAAAGTCTTGATTTTAATACAAATTTAAAAGAAATAACGATAAAAAGACACTTTTAATTGTAAAAATCTTTAAGCGACACAAATAGACCTTCTAGCGTTACTTTTGTAAAGACGATAGTAATACTTTTGTTGTGCTTTTTACTTGAAGTGAAAACTATGGAGAACAATACAATGTCTAAGCACGTTTCTTTTTACGCCATTGGGCTAAATTACAAGAAAGCCGATGCTGTGATAAGAGGGAAATTTAGCATTGACTCACAATCTAAATCCAATTTATTACTACAAGCCAAAGAAGAAGGAATTGAGAGTTTAATCGTTACTTCTACCTGCAACAGAACCGAGATTTACGGTTTTGCACAGCACCCATTTCAATTAATCAAATTACTTTGTGAAAATTCTAATGGAACAGTAGAAGATTTTCAAAAAGTAGCGTACGTATATAAAAATCATGAAGCCATTTCTCATTTATTTAAAGTCGGAACAGGTTTAGATAGTCAGATTTTGGGTGATTTTGAAATTATAAGTCAAATAAAAATTGCTTTTAATGAAAGTAAATTGCTCGGCTTAGCCAATACTTTTATGGAGAGATTGGTAAATGCCGTAATACAGGCCAGCAAAAAAATAAAAACAGATACCGAAATTTCTTCAGGCGCCACTTCGGTTTCGTTTGCATCGGTTCAGTACATTCTAAAAAATGTAGAGAACATCAAGGATAAAAACATTTTACTTTTCGGAACTGGAAAAATAGGTAGAAATACTTGCGAAAATCTGGTAAAACATTCTAAAAACGAACACATAACGTTAATAAACAGAACAAAAGATAAAGCTGAAAAACTAGCCGGAAAACTCAATTTGATTGTTAAAGATTATGCCGATTTGCAACTCGAACTTCAAAAAACAGACGTAGTTGTAGTAGCAACTGGAGCACAAAATCCAACCATTGACAAAGCAATTTTAAACTTAAAAAAACCATTGTTGATTTTGGATTTATCGATTCCAAAAAATGTTCACGAGAATGTAAAAGATTTAGAAAATGTAACTTTAATACATTTGGACGATTTATCGCAAATTACAGATGAAACACTCGAAAACAGAAAACTACATATTCCTGCGGCAGAAGCTATCATTGAAGAAATAAAAGACGAATTTATTGTTTGGATGAATGGCAGAAAATATGCTCCAACCATTCATGCTTTGAAAGCAAAATTGAATACTATTAAAGAAAAAGAATTGAGTTTTCAACGTAAAAAATTATCATCGTTTGATGAAGAGCAAGCAGAACTGATTAGCAATCGCATCATTCAAAAAATAACAAATCATTTTGCAAATCATCTCAAAGATGAAGATACAATGGTTGATGAGAGCATTGGGTGGATTCAAAAAGTATTTCAGATATAATAAAAGTAATTTTAAACATTAAGAAGTTAAGAAAAATTAAGGTTTTCATTAAGTCTTAACTAATCTTAATGAACCTTAATTTCTTAATGTTTCAAAAATAATAATGGTAAATAAAACAATAAAAATAGGAACTCGAGATAGCGAACTCGCACTTTGGCAAGCCAAAACAGTCGAGAAATTACTCAACGATTTAGGATATAAAACCGAAATTGTTGCGGTAAAAGCACAAGGAGATTTATTGTTAGACAAACCTCTTTACGAACTCGGAATTACTGGAATTTTTACCAAAACACTAGACATTGCCATGATAAATGGCGAAATCGACATTGCTGTTCATTCTATGAAAGACGTTCCTACGGCTTTGCCAATCGGAATGATGCAAGCCGCCGTTTTAAAACGAGCCAACGAAAAAGATATTTTGGTTTATAACAAAAACCTAGATTTTTTAGAAAATTCTGGCACAATTGCTACAGGAAGTTTGCGCCGTCAAGCGATGTGGCTCAACAAATATCCAAATCATAAAGTGGTCGATTTGCGTGGAAATGTGAATACCAGAATGCAAAAACTACAAGATAACAATTGGAACGGAGCCATATTTGCTGCAGCAGGATTGGAAAGAATAAACATCAAACCAGAAAATTTTATTAATCTTGATTGGATGATTCCTGCACCAGCACAAGGAGCCATGGTAATACACGCAATGCAAAATGACGAATTTTGTAAAGAAGCTGTTGCCAAATTAAACGATCTCGAAACCGATATTTGTACCTATATAGAACGTCAATTTCTTCGAACTCTCGAAGGCGGTTGCACAGCACCAATTGGCGCATTAGCTATCTTCAATGAAGATGAAATTTCGTTTAAAGGGATTTTATTATCTATTGATGGAAAACAAAAAATTGAAGTCGAAAAGGTTGTTCCAATTCAAGAATGGAAAAAATTAGGATATAATTTAGCCCAAGAAATTTTGAATAACGGTGGTTCAGAATTGATGAAAAAAATTAAAGATAGTTTGAAGAAATAATGAGCCAAAAAAACGAAATACAATCAGAAATTTATCATCTTTTATTAGATGAAGTTGCTGGTTTGGTTCAAAACCATCGCATTCAAGCCGTTCAATCTGTCCAAACTATTTCCAATCAATTGTATTGGAATATTGGCGAATTGATTATAAAAAAGCAAGAGGAATTCGGTTGGGGAAAATCGGTTATACTAATGCTTAGTCAGGATTTACCTCAGTTAATTGGAGAAGGAGTGAGTTGGTCTCCTCGAAATCTTCAGTTTATGAAGCAATTAGTTACTGAATATTCAAATGTGAACCAAGCTGATTCACATTTGGAAAATGCAAATGCGAAACCAGCGGTTTCACATTTAGAAAG
>NZ_JANPFL010000079.1:0-1837 GCF_031423415.1 Flavobacterium sp. | reverse complement strand
CGAACAAGAGTAAATCCACCTAATAAACAAGGAGCAACATTGTCTGCGTGAGGGCTTCCAGAGGCTAAAACTTCGCCTTGCATAGCAAATTTAACTAGTTCTTTTCTAGAAAATGGTTTCCCTAATAATTCATTAATCCCGAAAACAGCGCCAGCCGCACTTGCTGCCGAACTTCCTATTCCTGAACCCGCTTTTATGTATTTATAGATTTCGATTTCAAATCCGAATTCGGTTTCGACTTCATTTAATAAAGCTAAAGCTGCAACTCCTGCTACATTTTTTTCGGTTTCTAATGGCAAATTGGCTCCAACTATTTTGGTTATTCGAATGCCTTTTTCATTGGTTTTTCGAATAATCATTTGGTCGCCAACATTCTCCAAACAAGTTCCTAAAACGTCGAAACCGCAAGATAAATTTGCAATTGTCGCTGGACAGAATATTTTAATTGATGTCATAAAGTTTTTAAAATCATAAAGTCATAAAGTCAGATTATCATTAAGAAAATGCTTTGGCATTAAGACTATATGACATTTGACTTTAGACTAATTATACATTTCCAATCCGAATTACATCTGCAAAAATTCCCGATGCTGTAACGGCTGCGCCAGCACCAGCTCCCTTGATTAACAAAGGTTGGTCAACATATCTGTCGGTGTAAAACTGAACAATATTGTCTTTACCTTCCAAATTATAAAACGGACTTTCTTTTGGAATAAATTCTAATCCTACACTTGCTTTTCCGTTTTCGAATGTGGCTACAAACTTCAAACGGCTGTTTTTTTTCTTGGCTTCGGCTAATAAATTATCAAAATGAGTAGCATTTGCCGTGAGCGATTTAAAGAAATCTTCGTTATTGCTGGTTTCTATACATTCTTTTGGCAAAAAGGAATTGTTGGTAATTTCCTCTATTTCCATTTTGTAACCGCTTTCGCGAATGAGAATCAGTATTTTACGAGCAACATCAACACCAGATAAATCAATTTTTGGGTCAGGTTCGGTAAAACCTTGTACACCAGCTTCTTTTACAACATCGTGAAAATTGTAAGTTTCTGAAAAATTATTGAAAATAAAGTTCAAACTTCCTGATAAAACAGCTTGAATTTTGTTGACTTTATCGCCAGATGCAATTAAATGTTTTAAAGTATCAATGATAGGTAAACCTGCGCCAACATTGGTTTCAAATAAAAATGGAGCGTTATATTTTCGAGATAAACGTTTCAAATTACTATAATTTTCATAAACCGATGAACAAGCAATTTTGTTACAAGTTACCACAGCAATATTGTCACGCAAATAATGTTCGTAGGTTTGAGCAACAACTTCATTGGCAGTAATATCTACAAAAATTGAGTTGCGTAAATTGAGTTTTTTGACATTAGAAATGAATAATTCTTTGTTGGCAATTTCGCCGTTATTTAATGAATTTTGCCAATCTTTTAAAGAAATTCCTTCTTCACTGAAAAGCATTTTTCGGGAATTAGAAACTGCAATTACCCGAAGATTTATTTTGAGGTTTTCTTTCAAGAATTTCTTTTGTTGCGCAATTTGATCTATAAATTTCTCTCCAACATTCCCTACACCCATTACAAAGAGGTTAAGTTGTTTGGTGTTTTCTTCAAAAAAACGTTCATGCAAAGTATTTAATGCTTTTTTGACATCATTCTCATTAATAACTACAGAGATATTTCTTTCTGATGCGCCTTGTGCTATGGCTCTAATATTGACATTGTTTTTACCTAAAGTGCTGAACATTTTGCCTGACAATCCTTGATGATTTTTCATGCTTTCGCCCACGAGCGCAACAATGCAAAGGTTTTTTTCTACAATAAAATTATCG
>NZ_JANPFL010000078.1:0-1344 GCF_031423415.1 Flavobacterium sp. | reverse complement strand
TGGACCTGCTCCCCAGTCTATATAATTTTTAATAAATTCGTTTGATAATTTATTGTCTGGTCTTGTTTTACTAACCAAGGCTACGGCATATTCTATTACATTATCCGCAACAGGAATTCGACGAATAAGGTTTTGAAAATCGATTATTTCTTGAGCTGTAAACAAAGAATTTATAGTTACTTTTTTGTCCGAAGTTGTGCTTTTTACAACATTTACTTCTTCTTCAAAACTAGGATAATCAAGCTTTATAGAAAACATAAAACGATCCAATTGGGCTTCTGGCAAAGGATAAGTTCCCTCCTGCTCTATCGGGTTTTGTGTCGCAAGTACAAAATAAGGCAAATCTAATTTATAATTATGACCAGCAATTGTAATTGCCCGTTCTTGCATCGCTTCAAGCAAAGCCGCTTGGGTTTTTGGTGGTGTTCTATTAATCTCATCGGCAAGAATAATATTCGAAAAAATAGGTCCTTTTATAAACTTGAATTGACGGTTCTCATCTAGAATTTCGCTCCCTAAAATATCGGATGGCATTAAATCTGGAGTAAATTGAATACGTTTGAAATCCAAACCCAATGCTTGTGCTATTGTATTGACCATTAATGTTTTTGCCAGTCCTGGAACACCTACTAAAAGTGCATGCCCACCTGAAAAAATACTTAGTAATATTTCATCTACAACAGCCTCTTGACCAACTATTACTTTGGATATTTCTTTTTTGAGTTCAAGTCTTTTTTGAACTAGATTTTGTATTGCTGCTACGTCTGACATTGCGATTTATAATTTTAAGGATAAGGCTTTATATTCCAAAATAAACTCAGTAATAAAAACCAAATACTGAAGATTTTATTATTTTACCCATTTATTTGCAAATACACATTTCTTATATTCGTCATTAATTTGAACATAAGTTTCTTTAATCTTCTCTTCAGTCCATTTACCAATAGCATTTATTTGCTTTTCTTTGAGTGCAAGTTCTTTAATTTTTATATAGTCTTTAGCGTAATCTGCTGTATGCTCAGGAATTTTGTTGGTTACTGTTATCAGTTTATAAGTTTTTTTACTTTTTTCATCTTCGTCAACAAAAGCATTTGAAACTTCGTTATTATTTAAATTCACAACACGACCATACAAAGTAGGATCCATTTTGGTCAATTCAAATCGAATATCCTGTGTTTTAGGATTGACCAATTGACCTCCGTTGGCACGAGTTTCTTTTTCATCAGACATCGTTTTAGCTGCATCTGAAAAAGATATTTCTTTATCTATAATTCTTTTGCGAATAAGATCTGCTTTTTCTTTAGCTTTTTTCAAAATATCGTCTGAAATTTTTGGCGAAATAAC
>NZ_JANPFL010000077.1:0-1350 GCF_031423415.1 Flavobacterium sp. | reverse complement strand
AGGCAAAGGCACTCAAGCCGAATTTTTGAAGACAAAATACAATCTAACACATCTTTCGACAGGAGATATTTTTAGATTTAATATAAAAAACGAAACCGATTTAGGTAAATTGGCAAAAACATTTATGGATCACGGCGATTTGGTACCAGATGAAGTAACCATAAAAATGCTTAATTCAGAAGTCGAAAAAAATCAAAATTCAGCTGGATTTTTATTTGATGGATTCCCAAGAACTTTGGCGCAAGCAGAAGCTTTAGATGGTTTTTTGGCAACCAAAAACCAAAAAATTACAGCAACAATTGCACTCGAAGCAGATGATGAGATTTTGGTTCAAAGATTATTAGAACGAGGCAAAACTTCAGGAAGACCAGATGATCAAGACGAAGAAAAAATCAGAAATCGATATGACGAATACAATCAAAAAACTGCACCATTGATGGATTATTATGTGAAACAAAATAAATTCCACTCTGTTAACGGCATTGGAACAATCCAAGAAATCACTATTAGATTGAGCAATGTAATTGATAATTTGTAATTTAGCAAAAAAAAAGTGTTTTTAAATAAACAAAGTAGTAACCAAATAAACAAAAATTGGAAATAATAATAATTTTCTTTTTAATTCTTTTAAACGGAGTTTTTTCAATGTCAGAAATTGCATTGATTTCAGCACGAAAAAACAGACTTGAATTGGCAGCTAAAAAAGGTAATACAAGTGCCAAAACAGCATTAGATTTAGCCAATTCTCCAAATAAATTTTTATCAACAGTCCAAATTGGTATTACTTTAATTGGTATTTTGACTGGTTTGTATTCAGGAGACAAAGTAACCGATGATGTCAGATTATTTCTTGATGGATTTGTGACTTTGCAACCTTATTCTGCCAATTTATCTGTTGGGATTGTCGTTGTTATATTAACATTTTTTTCATTAGTATTAGGCGAATTATTACCAAAACGAATCGGATTGAACCATCCAGAAGCTATTGCAAAAGCGGTCGCAGTACCCATGAAAATGGTTTCGATTGTAACTGCACCTTTTATTTGGTTGCTTACTACAACAACCGATGCGATTCTTAAAGTATTGAATATCAAGCCAACCGCTGACGGAAAAGTAACCGAAGAAGAAATTAAAGCAATTATAAAAGAAGGTACCGAGGGTGGCGAAGTTCAAGAAATTGAACAAGACATTGTGGAACGTGTTTTTCATATTGGTGATAGAAAAGTAAATTCGCTAATGACACACAGAAAGTCTGTAGTTTTTATTCCATTAAATTCCAATAAAATACAAGTTAAAGAATTAATGCTTAAAGAATTGCATTCTATTTATCCGGTTTATGGCGAAAATTAT
>NZ_JANPFL010000076.1:0-1378 GCF_031423415.1 Flavobacterium sp. | reverse complement strand
CAAAAAACACAATACAACAAGTCAAGAAATGCAATCGAAAATTGTTGACAATCTTGAAGCCGATGTTTATTTTGAAGGTTCAGAAATTCAGATTAAATTACAAAAAGCCATTGCAATTCTTCCAGAAAAACAACAATTGGTTTTTAAAATGAAATATTTTGAAGAGTTAAAATACGAACAAATTTCGAGTGTTTTAGGAACTTCGGTTGGTGCGTTGAAAGCATCATATCATATTGCAACAAAAAAAATTGAAGATTTTTTAAAATCTAATTAAACCTTTTTAAATAAAAACAGTCAAATTATCATGAAACCCTTTAAATTAGATAACTTCCCTAAAATCGAATCTGGATTTAAAATTCCAGACAACTATTTTGAAAATTTTTCTGAAAGATTATTAAATAATTTACCAGAGAAAGAAATTAAAGTAATTCCAATTTACGAAAAACGCAAAACTTGGATTTATGCAGTTGCTGCAGTTTTGGTTTTAGCAATTAGTGTTCCAGTCTTGAATCAATATTTTAATAAATCAAACGAGATTGAAAATTTAGTTTTAGAAAATTATTTAGCGAGCAACACATCAATTAATGATCATGATATTGCAGATTTATTGACTGATGATGATATTCAAAAAATAAAAATCGATATGAACATTGAAGATAAAACAATAGAAAACGAACTTTCAGGAAATGAAAATCTTGAAGAATACCTAATAAATTAAAAAATGAAGAAGATAAATATATTTTTGTTTGCAATAATTTTATTTGTTTTAAATACAAATGCGCAACCAAATCAAGAAAAAAAAGAAAAAATTAAAGCATTGAAAGTTGCTTTTATAACCAATGAGTTGTCATTGACAAGTGACGAATCAATAAAATTCTGGCCTGTGTTTAATGTTTTTGAAGCAAAACAACAAGAAATTAGAGGTACAAAAACTAAATCGATAATCAATAGAATGAGTGATGAAGATCTAGAAAAAATGTCAGATAAAGAAGCAATCAATTTGATGAATCAATTAGAAAACACAGAGGAAGAGTTGTTTCAAAATCGCAAAAAACTAATTACAAATTTAAAAGGAATATTGTCGCCGATAAAATTATTAAAACTAAAACGTGCAGAAGACAACTTTAGTAAGAAATTATTGCAACAATATCGAAATAAAGATTAATTTTTTTAAGTTTTGATTGTTAATTGCAAAGTCGTTAAGAAACCAATAGTTATTTCCCCAAATAATTAAAAACTTAACGACTTTTTGCAATTTTTTTATGTTTTGAATAATCTTACTTATCAAAGAAATGAAATGTTTAATAGATTTAAGTTAATAAATTATTAATTTTTCTATTCAAACTTCAAACTTAATATACAATTTTTTCCTGCAGCA
>NZ_JANPFL010000075.1:0-6032 GCF_031423415.1 Flavobacterium sp. | reverse complement strand
ATTGTTTCTCCCGGTCTATTTGAATTAATTTGATCTGTGTGTTGTCCGTAATGAATCGATGAGAACATTAAAGATGTTGCAACGACTAGGGCTTTGATTTTGCACATATAGTTGTTTTTATTAAAAAAAGAATAACATATTTCAAATGTACTATATTTTATTATTAATTTAAGAATGATATTTTAAATTTGAACGATGGAATTGTTAATTTTACCAAAAATTATTTTGATTATGCAAACAGCCGGACTTAGTACTATTGTAGAAACAATTTTAGTTATCTATTTTTTGTATTACGCATTTAAATTTTTGGCAAGATTGTTTTTGCCTTTTGTGGTAAAGAAAGTAGTGGAGAAAGCAGGTGAAAATTTCCAGAAACAGCAGCAATATGCTCAGGGTAATTCGTGGCAAAAAACACAAAGTAACGATGAAGTTATCATTGATACTGCCAATGCAAAAAAACCTCGTGAAACCAAAAAAGTCGGGGAATATGTTGATTACGAAGACATTGAATAAAAGTAAACAGTATTCAGTGCTTGTTAGCTGCAACCATAAACCCAAAACTATAAACCTTAAACCGATTCAATGAAGCAACTTCAAAAGTTATATCCACACGCCTTAGTATTACTTGGATTCGTATTAATTTCCCTCATCTATTTTTATCCAGTTTTGCAGGGAAAACAAATTTTTCAATCGGATATTGCCCAATATACCGGAATGGCAAAGGAGCAAAATGACTTTAGAGCTTCAGATCATCAGGAACCTTTTTGGACTAATTCAGCTTTTGGAGGAATGCCGACCTATCAGTTGGGAGCCAAATACCCGCACGATTATGTTGGAATGCTAGATGACGCTATTCGATTTTTACCTCGTCCAGCCGATTATCTGTTTTTGTATTTTTTAGGTTTTTATGGTTTATTACTGGTTTTAAAAATTGATCCTCTCAAAGCCTTTTTTGGAGCGCTAGCCTTTGGATTTTCTACTTATTTGATCATAATTTTAGGAGTTGGTCATAATGCCAAAGCACACGCCATTGGATATATGCCATTGGTTGTTGCGGGTTTTATACTGGTTTTTCAAAAGAAATATATTTGGGGCGGATTGCTGACAATGTTTGCTGTTGCTTTAGAAATCAACGCCAATCACTTTCAAATGACCTATTATTTGTTGATTTTCTTGCTGGTACTTTCCGGATATTTTATCTATCAAGCTATTAAAGAAAAGGAATACAAATCTTTATTGACTTCCTTTGGTGTTTTGTTCATAGCCGGAATATTTGCGCTTGGCGCCAATGCCACCAATTTGTTGGCTACTGCCGAATATGCCAATTTTAGCACTAGAGGAAAAAGTGAATTAACTTTTAATCCTGATGGTTCAAAAAGTGTTGGAAACAGCGCAATGTCTCGAGAATACATCACGGAATACAGTTACGGAATTGCCGAAAGTTTCAATTTGATTGCTCCACGACTTTTTGGAGGTTCTAATAGTGAAGTTCTTGGGAAGGACAGCTCGATGTATGAATTTATGACTACGCAAGGAGTTCCAGAAGCGCAAGCCAACGATTTTGTTTCGGCTATGCCAACGTATTGGGGCGACCAACCCATAGTGGCTGCACCTGCTTACATCGGGATTGTGGTTTTCTTCTTGGGAATTTTGGCGTTATTTGCCGATAAACGAAAAATTAAATACGTCTTTCTTTCTGGAGCCATTGTTGCAATAGTACTTTCTTGGGGAAAAAATTTCCCGGCATTGACTGATTTTTTTATAGACAATGTGCCAATGTACAATAAGTTTAGAGCTGTTTCTTCAATTCAGGTTATCTTGGAATTGTGTTTTCCGGTTCTGGCTGTTATGGGTTTCCAATCCTTTTTTAAACTAGAAAAAGAGTCTCAGTTTAAAGCTTTGTGGCAATCTGCCGCAGTAGTTTTTGGAATTATTGTAGCCTTATTTTTATTGAAAAGCAGTTTCAGTTTTGCTGGAGCGAATGACAGTTATTTCAGGGAAAGTTATGGGCCAGCATTTGTTGATGCATTGAAATCAGACAGAATGACCCTTTATTCTGCTGATTTATTACGTTCAGGTTTCTTTATTTTGCTAGCCGCTGGAGTTTTGTGGATGTTTATCAAAAATAGATTGGCTCAAAATACGACTATAATTCTTGTTGGATTGTTGTTGATCCTTGATTTGGTTTTTGTGGATAAGAAATATGTTTCAGCCAAAGATTTTGTTAGCAAAAGAGAAGTAGAAGTTCCTTTTCAGGAAACACCAGCCGATGTTCAGATTTTACAGGACAAGACTCATTATCGTGTTTTTGAGGTTTCAGGTAATTTATCAAGTGCCCGATCATCCTATTTTCATAAATCGATTGGGGGTTACAGTGCTGTGAAACCCCGAAGAATGCAGCAATTATTTGATTATCAAATTGCCAAAAACAATATCGAGATTCTCAATATGTTGAATGTCAAGTACATTATCCAAACCGATTCTACGGGTAATTCTTTCCCAGTTCAAAATCCGGATGCCAATGGGAATGCTTGGTTTGTTTCTAAAATTCAAAATGTAAAATCAGCTGACGATGAAATGAAAGCTTTGGATAAATTGGATTCTAAAGTAATTGCAGTTAAATTTAAAGATAAAAATGATAAAAATTTTGAAATGCCTCTACCATTCAGAATAGATAGCTTGGCTACAATTCAATTAACATCCTACAAACCAAATCATCTAAAATATATTTCAAATAATAAATACCTTGGTTTTGGAGTGTTTTCTGAAATTTATTATGAAAAGGGTTGGAATGCCTATGTTGATGGAAAATTAACGGATCACTTTCTTGTAGATTATGTTTTGCGAGCGATGGAAGTTCCAGCAGGTAAGCACGTCATAGAATTCAAATTTGAACCGCAAGTGGTGAAAATAGGAAGTATGATTACACTTTTCAGTTTTATAGGAATGTTGTTGTTATTGATTGGTGGGATTTATATTGAAAGGAAGAAAAGTTTAAACCTTAAGCCTTAAACTTGAAACCAAAAAAACTTCTTATCATAACGTATTATTGGCCTCCAGCTGGCGGACCAGGCGTTCAACGTTGGTTGAAATTCGTGAAATATTTACCTGATTTTGGTGTTCAGCCAGTAGTTTATATTCCGGAGAATCCAACGTATCCTATTGTTGACGAGAACTTGGTAAAAGAAGTTTCGGACAAGGCAATTATTCTCAAACATAAAATATTCGAACCCTATCAACTCGCTTCATTTCTTTCCAAGAATAAAACTAAAAAAATGAACTCGGGGATTATTCCAAACCAGAAAAAACAATCTTTTTTAGACAAAGTATTGCTGTGGATTCGGGGAAATTTATTTATTCCCGATGCGCGTGTTTTTTGGGTCAAACCTTCGGTGGCTTTTTTGGAGAAGTATATTAAAGAAAATGAAATTGATACGATTGTCACTTCGGGACCACCGCACAGTTTGCACCTCATTGGATTGGAATTAAAACAAAAAATGATTATAAAATGGTTCGCCGATTTTCGAGATCCTTGGACAACCATTGGCTATCATAAATCCTTGCGATTGTCGAATTATGCAGCAAAAAAGCACAAAGATTTAGAATATAAAGTACTTAATTCTGCCGACACAATTATTGTTACAAGCGACACCACTAAAAGGGAGTTTCAAGCCATTACCACTAAACCAATTGTTGTAATTACAAACGGATATGACACAGAAAATGTTGAGAAACAAAGTTTGGACACAAAATTTTCTTTGGCTCATATAGGTTCTTTTCTATCCGAAAGAAATCCCAAAATACTTTGGGAATGTTTAGTGGAATTAATCAATGAAGTTCCAGATTTTAAATCGCATTTGGAAATAAAATTAATCGGCGCTGTGAGTCAGGAAGTATTGGAAACCGTTTCTAAATTTGTATTGCATCCTTATCTGAATAATTTAGGATATGTTTCACATTCCGAGGCGATTACGCATCAAAGAAAATCACAAGTTTTGTTGCTGATTGAAATTAATTCCGATGATACGAAAAGTATTATTCCTGGAAAATTGTTTGAATATATGGTTTCGGGCAGACCTATAATTGCTATTGGTCCAGACGGTTCTGACTTTGCTGAAATCATTACCAATACCCGCACGGGCGTATTCTTTGATTATTCTGAAAAAATGAAACTAAAAACCGTACTTTTGGGCTTTTATAATCAGTTTTTGGAAGGAAAACTACAATCGAATGCCGTTGGTTTACAACAATATTCGAGAAAGAGTTTAACCGAAAAGTTAGTAAAACTTCTAACTTCCAGCTACTAACTTCTAACTTTCAAAATGGGAATAGTATTAAATCAGTCTTTTAAAAATACCATAATAACCTACATCGGTTTTGCGATTGGAGGGATTAATACTATTTATTTATTTCCTGTTATCCTTGGAGCTACTTATTATGGATTATCCAATTATATTCTTTCTTTTGCCAATGTTATCATGCCTTTGTTTGCAATCGGTATGCAAAATACTTTAGTAAAATTCTACTCACAGTACAAAACAGATGAAGAACGATCTCGTTTTTTATCATTTACCGTTCTATTCCCTCTTCTTTTAATTATTCCTATTTTACTAATTGGAATTATTTATTATGCTGAACTATTGGTCTTTTTGTCGAAAAAAAACCCAATCGTAAAAACCTACATTTGGCTTATTCCATTTATAGGAGTTTGTATGGCGTACTTTGAAATTTTTTATTCTTGGATGAGGGTTCATATGCACTCCGTTTTTGGAAATTTTATTAAAGAAGTAGGTCTGCGTTCTGCCTCTTTACTTTTGTTGATAGCGGTTCACTGCAGTTGGATTACAATTGAAGGATTTATCTATGCAACTGCCATAGTGTATCTACTAGCACTATTAGTAACGATGTTCTATGCCTTTAGTATTCAAAAACCTGTTTTTCAATTTAAAATACCCATTAATACTAAAGAGGTTTTAACCTATACTTTCTATATTATTTTGTCAGGAAGTGTGGCCAATTTGCTTTTAGATGGAGATAAAATAATGCTGAACCAGTATAAAATAATTGAAAACATTGCCTATTATTCTGTAGCCACATATATTGCTTTGGTTATTTCGGTGCCAAGTCGTGCAATGCATCAAATTGTGTATCCTATTACGGCTAAACTAATGCACGAAAACAAGCACGATGAAATGGATATTTTATACAAAAAAACATCAATTAATTTGCAAGTGGTGGGAGGTTACGTAATGCTTGGTATTTTTGTGAATATTAATATGTTATATGAAATAATTATACAAGGGCTGAAAAATCCCGCTGAAAAAGAATTGTATCTTAGTGGTATAATGGTGGTTTTTATGATAGGAATTTCTAAATATTTCGACTTGATTTTAGGCAATAATAACGCCATTATTTTCAATACTAAATATTACCGAACAGTGCTGTTATTAGGCGTTCTTTTGGTAGTTTTGACCATCGGATTGAATATGATTTTTATCCCTATTTATGGAATCATTGGATCAGCATTCGCCACTTTATTGTCGATTACTTTGTATAGTTTAGCCAAATTACTTTTTGTAGTAAAGAAATTGCATTTGTATCCTTTTACCAATCAAACCTTGTATTCAATGGCTTTAACGTTTATTTTGTTTGTTGCTTTTTACTTTTGGGATTTTCCTTTTAATCCTATTATTTCAATTATTTTAAAATCAACATTAATGACTATTGCTTATGTTTATCTCAATTACCGGTTTGTTATTTCCATTGAAATAAATCAAGTTATGGACAAGTACTTGAAAAAACTGAAAATTATGAAATAAAAAAGTGTTTACTTTTTTTGTCTTCTAGCTCATTTCTCTAAGAGCGTTTATAAAAGTGAAATGTACCATTTTTGTAAATAGTCATTCCTTAAAAATGAATTAACAATTTGATTGTTAATAACTTGTGATTAAATTCAGTTGAAAACAGTACTTTTAAATCGCCAAAAAGTGTATATTTCGGTATAAAAAAGTGGCAATATGTTAGGCAAAATA
>NZ_JANPFL010000074.1:0-7909 GCF_031423415.1 Flavobacterium sp. | reverse complement strand
AACTCAAAAAGTCATTATTTCTGATGTTGCTATTGCAAGTGATCGATTGTTATTTAGAAATACAGGTATGTTAATGGAGGGATATAATCCTGCAGATGGAACACGCAATGAACTAGCGTCTTTTAGTACACCTTTGTATATTAATTCAATGTCTTCGTTATTGCAGAACACCATAATTAATAATTCTAATTCTGGAAAAGTAGGAATTGGAACAGAAGATCCTGAAGGGAAATTGGATGTGAATGGGAGCACCTATTTAAGAGATGATATTTTTGCTACTGCACTAGATTCCGCTTCCTTGGATACACTTAATTTACCTTATATTTTGGTTATGAATCCGCAAACAGGAAAATTAGAAAAGGGTTCTGCTAAATTACTTCAAGGACTAATAAATGTAGAGGCTGCTAGTGGAGGACCTACTGATTGCTTTGTATTGCCTGATGGTTCAATTGGAACACCGAACTTATATTGGGAAAGTAACCCAGGAAAAGTATTTGTAAGACAAACTACTTGTATTCCTGATCCAATGGTTGGAATAGGTATAAAACCAGTAAATGCAAAATTACACATTCGGACTAATCCGGCTATGCCAAATACTAAAGCAATCGTTGTTCAAAATCATTTAGGATATAAAACTTTTCAAGTCAATGCAAATGGATTGGTGTACGCACATGAAGTGAAAGTGAACTTAGATGTTGCTTGGCCTGATTATGTCTTTGAACCAACTTACAAATTACGTCCACTTTCAGAAGTGAAGCAATTTATTATAGAAAACAAGCATTTACCAAATGTTCCGAGTGCAAAGGAAATTGAAGAAAACGGCTTGAATTTAGGTGAAGGAAATAAAATCTTGTTAGAAAAAGTGGAAGAAATGACGCTTTACATGATTCAGATGGAAGAAAACTTGAAAAAGCAAGAAGAATTATTGAAAGCCCAAGCCGAATTATTAAAAGCACAGCAAGAGCAAATTTTATTGTTACAAACGCAAAATAAATAGACATGAAAAATTGGCTAGTTATTTTCTTCATCTGTGTGGGAGTGCACGGATGGGGGCAGAGTGATACCTTGTATGAAGAGAATTTGAGAAAGGTTGCAGATATAGTTTTTAGCGAATTAAATCCTAATTTATATGATGCGAATTTACTCAATCGTTCTTTCTCTTCAAACGAAATAACCATTAATCAGATAAAAGGTAATTATTCTCAAATTCATTCTATAGTTGAATTTTTCTCTTTGTATCAGGATATCGCTTATTCATATATTGACAGCACAAAATTAATGTCGGTTAAACAATTAGGAGATTTTATAAATACTGAATTTGCAAACAATGAATCAACGAGTGTCGAAGATGTTTTAATTCAACCTTTTGGTTTTTTGCTTCACAATGTAAGTATCATAGATTCTAATTCATACATAGATTCAAATTTTTCACGAAATAATTTTTCTTTAATTCCTTTAGACAATGAAGAAGATTTTTATTCGAAAATACAATTGAAATCTGGCACATTGATTGAGTTCTATCCAGAAAGTGGTTATTTAAAAGGTAATATTAAGTATGTACCCGACTTGATTAGTATCAGTGATGATATTTCAAATTTACATTTATCTATAAATGTAGGCAATGGATTTGTACCTTTTAATTCAATAAACAATCTAATTGAATACGACCGAACTACTGATTCATTAATTGGAACGTTAGCATTTGATTATCTGAGAAATGACACTTTAGTTTATGATACTCTTACTTTTTATTTGACTACTAAAGGTGAAGAAGTTGAAAAGAGTAATGGCACATATTGGGAATATGTAACTTCTTACAGTAATAGCACACCTATTGATTTTGAAATTGGAACTATTTTAGGTTGTGGAAATGAAACAACCTATGCAAGAAGACCAATTATTATCATTCCACCTTATAGACCAAGTATTCAACCTTTCTCAATGCAGAAATATTTTACTCAATTTAACGTAGGTAATTTGTTTAATAAACTTTCTGATTTAGGTTATGATGTCTTTTTCATTAAACTTCAACCTGGAAATGAAAGTTTAGAACTTGCAGCTCAGGCAGTTTCTGAATACATAACGATGATCAATCAAAATAAAGCTGAGGGTTTTCCAAATGAAAATTGGGAAAATATTGTTATAGGATACAGTATGGGAGGACAGATCACTCGATATGCACTAAAGAAAATGGAAAAAGACCACATGGAAAGTGGATCACCACATCACCACACCCGTTTATTTGTACCTTATGATAGTCCACATTTAGGAGCAAATATTCCAATGTTTACACAATTAGTTTACTCATTATTTAGTGAATCCAATATTTTTGCTTATCTTTCTTTTGCTGCATTAATTGATGAAGCTTCACAAGATATGTCAATCGCTCATGTAGTAGGTTCCGATTTTATTCCACAAGCAGGAACCAATATTGTTCGTATTTATCCAGATATAACTTGCAGAAGAACTCAATTTGTAAATTCTCTAACAAATGGATTCAATCATCAATTTACTTCTCTAACAGATACACGAAGATCTTTTCCAACATTTACACGAAACATTGCAGTATCAACTGGAAGTAATACACAAGATTATAATGAACTATATAATTTGAATCCGGGTAAGTTATTATTTTCTCAGAATGGACTTACAGTTGGTTATTTCGGTCTAAATTACAAGCTAAGACGTCTCTATGCAGCAAAATACGCACCAGATCACACCTTATTTAGAATCAAAGACCAAATTGTAACTTTGGGTATTCCAATTACTATTTACAACAAAGATTTTCGTGCTGAATATGGCGAAGAATACGAAATGAGTCAAAGTGGGTTTAAAGACGAATTTTATGATAAAGCACCAACAGGTGCATGTTTTGTGTTGAGGTCGAATGCTTTTTTTCTTTTGGGCCAGAGACATTATGAAAATCACATGGGTTTCCTCCCAATGGTTTCTGCCCTTGCTATTAATAAAGACATTTGGGGCTTGGGGAACTTGCATTACAATTTAAAAGATGAGAGATTGATGTATAATAAATTTAATTTCATAATTGGAATTGATGAATCTGAAACTCATGGATATCCCAATTTAGGACATCCTTCAGATCATTTCAACATCACTCCCTTTGAAGCAGTTTACTGTGATCCACAAACTTATGACCATATAAAATTGATAGAAACAGTAGAAGATGCAAATGATGACACACCAGGCAGTTATGACCCTAGTTATTTAGACTATACGACTGAATTTATAGTGAATGAAGTGGAAGCTCAAAATGTGTTTCTTCAGAATAAAACAATTGGTAATAATCATGTTCAGTGGGATCCAAATTTCACCTATAAAGCTTGGTACAAGGCACAAAATAAATTAACGATAGGGAGTCTGGTAACACCTAAAACAGATCCGGGCGATTATGTGATAGAAGCAACGGGTAATATTACAGTTTATGCAGGTCAAGAAATCAACTTAAAACCTGGGTTTCATTCCCAACAAGGTAGTGAATTTCATGCATACATTGAATATGATTGTTATCCAGTGGGAGGTAAAAGTGCACAAAATACTCAAAATGAATCAAAAATTTCAAAAGAAGTTATGTTTAATGAGAATAATGTGTCACAAAGCGTTCAAAAGATAGAAAATGAACGCATTGAAATCTCCATTTATCCTAATCCATCAAAAGCTGAAGTTACAGTACTTTTCCCTGTTAACTTAGAGGGTGATTTTGAAATTGTCAATTCAATTGGAGCTCTTATTCAAAAAAATAGTGTACCTTCCAATTACAAATCTGAGGTAAAATTGGACACTGGGATTTATTTTTTACATTACCAATCCAATTTAGGACATAAACTAATAAAACAAATCATCATACTATGAAAAATATTTTTTTATTAACATTAATAATTTTTGTTTTTTCGTCTTGTGGCAAAACCAAAGAAGTAAAAATCATAGCCAAAAACGCAGCAACTGGCTTGCCGTATGCCGGTTTGGAATATGTTGTTGTTTCTTCACGAACAACCGCCAACGGAGAAAAATACCGAACTGAAGCTAGTGGAACTTTAAACAGCAACGGTGAGGCGATGGTTTCAATCAAACAAAAATCGGGAAGAACATACAGTATTCGTGTCGTTGAGCCAGATAATACCTGTTACAACAAACAAATTACCCAGTTTTTTGATAGTCCTTTTGATGTAAATGGCACTTTTACCTTTGAATTTGCAGAATGTGCTTTTTTGAAATTTAATATTAATAATATCAATTGTCAAGGGCCTAGTGATAATTTTAAGTTGTTTTATTTTGGTAGGCAAGTAGGAGGTCAAGGCCCAAATCTAATTGGTGCATTATCAATAGAAGGTAACGGATGTTATAATTTTTTGAGTACTGATTTTTCACAAGTCCCAGAAGGAGAAATGTACTGGAAGTGGGAGGTTACAAGACTTGGAGTCACTACCACCTATTTTGATACCCTATTTTTTTTACCAAGTGAGCAAAAAACATTCACTATTGATTATTAAAACATAAGAATAGATAACAAATCATAGTACTTTGAAAAAACTGTTTTTTATATCATTAATCTTTTTTATTCTAACATCCTGCGGCAAAAGCAAAGAAGTAAAAATTCTTGCCAAAAACGCAGCAACAGGGGCTCCTTATGCTGGTTTGGAGTACGTGGTTGTTTCTTCTCGCACAACCGCCAACGGAGAAAAATACCGAACTGAAGCAAATGGGACATTAAACAGCAATGGTGAGGCGATGGTTTCAATTAAACAAAAATCGGGAAGAACATACAGTATTCGAGTTGTAGAACCAGAAAATACGTGTTACAACAAACAAATTACCCGGTTTTTTGATAGTCCTTTTGATGTAAATGGCACTTTTACCTTTGAGTTTGCAGAATGTGCTTATTTAACACTTTCAGTAAATAATGTTAATTGCCAAGGTGCTACTGATAAAATAGTATTTGATTTACAACCAACTTATATACCAAATTATACTAATATTATACCCACTGAGAAATTGGGTTGTTATACGAACACTTTTAGTGAATCGATGATACCTTATGGTAATTGGGAAGCAAAATGGGAAGTTACTAGAGGGGGGATAACTACATATCATGACTCTCTTTTTTTATTAATGAAAATGAACATTTTAATTTCACAATAAATTATTAATGAGATTTATTATCCTTTATGTTTCATTACTTCTTTTATTCTCCTGTAAAAAAGAAGAAAACATTCACATAGTAGCTTTGAATCCAGTAACTGGTGAACATTATGCTGGTTTGGAATATGTTGTTGTTTCTTCACGCACAACCGCAAACGAAGAAAAATACCGAACAGAAGCAAGTGGAACTTTAAACAGCAATGGGGAGGCGATGGTTTCAATCAAACAAAAATCTGGAAGAACATACAGTATTCGAGTTGTTGAACCAGAAAATACCTGTTACAACAAACAAATTACCCAGTTTTTTGATAGTCCTTTTGATGTAAATGGCACTTTTACCTTTGAGTTTGCAGAATGTGCTTATCTTAAGCAAGAAATTGTAAATGTAAATTGTCAAGGAGCCAATGATATTTTCAATATTATGGATCGATATACTTACACTGAATGGTCAAGTTGGTCTGTAGACGTTTTAGGTTGCTATTCAAATACAACTGGTGATTACTTTAAAGTTCCATCTGGTAAAAGGTTTTTCAAATGGCAGGTAAATAGATCGGGAGTTCTAGAAGAAGGAATTGATAGTATTACCTTTAATCCAGGTGAGTATAAGGTTTTAACAATAAATTATTAATGAATAATCTATTTTTTATCTTTGTTGTTATTTTTGTTTTTTCGTCTTGTGGTAAAACAAAAGAAGTAAAAATCAATGCTAAAAATGCAGCAACTGGTTTGCCGTATGCTGGTTTGGAGTACGTGGAGGTTACTAAATTAGGCATAACGAATACTTATTATGACACAATAAACCTAATACCAGGAGAGTACAAAATTATTACAATCGATTATTAATGAAAACTATATTTTTTATATCACTAATCTTTTTTATTCTCACATCTTGCAGCAAGAACAAAGAAGTAAAAATCAATGCTAAAAATCCAGCAACTGGTTTGCCGTATGCTGGTTTGGAGTACGTGGTTGTTTCTTCACGCACAACCGCCAACGGAGAAAAAATACCGAACTGAAGCAAGTGGAACTTTAAACAGCAATGGGGAGGCGATGGTTTCAATTAAACAAAAATCGGGAAGAACATACAGTATTCGCGTTGTTGAGCCAGAAAATACGTGTTACAACAAACAAATTACCCAGTTTTTTGATAGTCCGTATGATGTGAATGGAACTTTTACCTTTGAATTTGCAGAATGTGCTTTTTTAAAGTTTCGATTAAATAACATATCTTGTTTTGACGTAAATGATAAAATAGTGTTAGAAAGAAATACGGATTTAACAAATTATTATGGATTTACAGCACCCGCTTCACAAATTGGATGTGTTGA
This sequence comes from Flavobacterium sp., assembly GCF_031423415.1. Lineage (GTDB taxonomy): Bacteria > Bacteroidota > Bacteroidia > Flavobacteriales > Flavobacteriaceae > Flavobacterium. The sequence goes on along the minus strand of NZ_JANPFL010000074.1, from coordinate 1,424 downwards.
TTATACAATGACTGAATTTGCTCAAATTCCAATGGGTAATTGGTTTTTCACATGGAAAGTTACAAAAAATAATGTAGAAACTACTTTTAATGACACTATTTTTCTCAGCAATGGTGAAGAATTACTGTATGAAATCAATTATTAATGAAGTTTAGGAGTCAATTATTCATTCTACTTTTCCTAATTGCTTCGTGTGGCAAAACCAAAGAAGTAAAAATCATAGCCAAAAACGCAGCAACTGGCTTGCCGTATGCCGGTTTGGAATATGTGGTTGTTTCTTCACGCACAACCGTCAACGGAGAAAAATACCGAACTGAAGCAAGTGGAACTTTAAACAGCAATGGTGAGGCTATGGTTTCAATTAAACAAAAATCGGGAAGAACATACAGTATTCGCGTTGTTAGACCTGAAAATTCTATTGCAATGATTGACAAGAGAAAGAATTACCTTAAATAAGTATTATTCGGCAAAGAAAGTAGTAATTTCAAAATCTGGGGCTTCAGCCAATTTTAACAATGTTGTTGTTGTAGGATTTATATTACCTTTTTCTAGTTCTCGAATATATTTCTCTCCAGTATTTAACTCAAAAGCAAGTTGAACCTTAGTCAATTTTTGAGATGCACGAATTACTCCAATTCGCTTGCCTAATTTATTTAAAAATTGTTGATGTTCCTCTTTAACCACATCCAAAAGTGCACGTCATTGAAAAATATTTTCGGATATAATAATCCGATTGTAATTTTTCAATATATTTGCTTTAACTATTCAGTATTAAAAATCAGAATAATATTAACTTATAAAACTGTTTATTTGAAACCATAGTTCAAAAACATATTTTCTGGAATTGCCTAGCTTTTCCGGAGTCATTATTAAACTATGCGCAGCGAAGGTAATTCCTTTTTTGCTCCGCCACAAAATTTTCAATTGTTTTATTTTTTAAGGCACTATGAATTCTGTTTTTATTATAGAATTGTTCAATGTAATCAAAAACTTTAAGTTTAGCTTCTTGGATTGTTTTGAATTTATTTTGGTACACACATTCTTTTTTTAATGTTTTAAAAAAGCTCTCAGCCACTGCATTATCCCAGCAATTTCCTTTTCTAGACATACTTTGAATTATTTCTGAATTTACATTTAATACATTTCTAAAATTAACTGACGCATATTGAACTCCTCTATCTGAATGAAAAATTAATTCCCCATTCAAGGGACGATTTAAAACTGCCATTCGCCATGCTTTTATTATTGTTTCCGTTGTTTTCATTCCTGTTGAAAGCGACCAGCCAATTATCTTTCTATCATATAAATCGATTACAGTTGTGAGGTATAACCAACCTTCCAAGGTAGAAATATAGGTTATATCTGAAACCCATTTTTGGGCTGGCTTTTCTGCTGAAAATTTTCTATCTAATATATTTTCAGAA
>NZ_JANPFL010000073.1:0-4877 GCF_031423415.1 Flavobacterium sp. | reverse complement strand
AGAAATCAACTGTCCGAAAACAGATTTTGTCGAAAAATAGCTATTTTTGTCCATCGTAATTTATGTTTTGCAATACAAAAATACGATTCTTTGAAAGAAGCCATTAATTTGGCTTCTTTTTTATCGGACAATAATGGTTTTAAATATCGAAAAACATGAAAATAAACGCAAATCGTCTTCAAAGTCATTTTGAAGCTATGAGTTTGATTGGTAAAATTGGCGTAACAGGAACGTGTCGTCCGGCACATACAGCATTAGAAAAAGAAGGTTTTGAACTTGCTGCTTATTGGATGCAAAAAGCAGGAATGACAACCCACATAGATAATTTCGGAAATTTAATTGGACGATTAGAAGGCAAAAATCCAGATTTACCCATTTTGATGATGGGCTCACATTTAGATTCTCAGCCTTACGGTGGAAGATTTGATGGGGTTGCAGGCGTTTTGTGTGCTATTGAAGTAATAACAACTTTATCCGAAAATGGAATTAAACCCGAAAGAGCTATCGAAGTCATTTCTTTTGCTGATGAAGAAGGATGGCGTTTTAACAAAGGATTGTTCGGTTCTCGAGGTATTTTAGGAAAATTAGATGAAGGTGAGTTAGAACGCACCGATAAAGACGGAATTACTCGAGGTCAAGCCTTGAAAGATTTTGGTTGTGATATTTTAAAATTCAAAGAATCGGAATATAAACTAGGAAGCATTTTTTGTTTTTTGGAATTGCACATTGAGCAAGGTCCTGTTTTAGATATAGCTAATAAACCCATAGGAGTGGTTTCTGGAATTTCAGGACCATTATGGTGGACTGTTAAACTAAAAGGAATGGCAGGACACACAGGTTCGGTACCAATGCCTATTCGTAAAGACGCTTTGGTTGGTGCTGCGGAAATTATTGTCGCTGTTAATGAAATTGCAACTCAGGTGCCTGGAGCACCAACAGTGGGGACAGTGGGTACCATCAATGTTTTTCCTGCTTCTCGAAATATTATTCCAGAAGAAGTTACTTTTACAGTAGATTTACGTGATATCGATTTAGAGCGAAGAAATCGTTATGAAAAACAATTACGAGATCGAATTGATAAAATCACAAAAAAACATCATTTGTCTTATGAAATATCAGAAGATACTAAAAGTGATCCACGCTATTGTGCTGATTGGATTAAAGAAATAATTCACGAAGAGTGTGTTTCCCTAAAACTAGATGCTCCCGAGTTGATGAGCGGTCCTTTTCACGATGCTTTAGCATTGTCTTACGCTTGTGATTACGGAATGATTTTCGTTCGTTGTAAAGACGGCGTTAGTCATAACCCTTTAGAATATTCTTCTTATGAAGATTTGGCTTTGGGTGCTAACGTAATGCTAGGTACTGTTGTAAAAATTCTAAAACAAAAATAAATATGAGTTCAGTATCAAAAATATTTTCACTTTTAATGGTGCTATTTTTACTAAATAGTTCCTGCACCGATCTAGATGATTTAATAAGTCCACCTTCCGATTTTTACTATCTTGGGAGTTTGCCTATACCTTTTTATACTCATGGCTCTTCGGGATTACCCAATATTAATTGGGGAAATGAACAAGGAATCTTTAATTTGAATGATGCTTATACTGGAGTTAGTGTAGATCAGCAGACGGGGATTTTATCTTGGAATGAAAATTTACCATTAGGCGAAAATAGAGTTTATGTCACTGCAACAAATTCGGCTGGATCAGCAATTGCAACAGTGCTATTATTACATCAATTTAGCGGACAATTTAATGGTGGTTATAATGTGAATCCAAGTTCTACAATCGTAAATGATTCAAATCTTACCATTACTTTTAATGTAAATGGTACTATGAGTCTTACCGATTCAGGCGCTACTGCAAATGGAACTTGGTTAATTAAATCAGGCAAACTCATCGTTATGTATTCTATTGCTTCTGTCGATTATGAATTGAATTTTAATTTAACGTATTCAGTAACCGTAAAACCGTTTTTAGAAGGATATAAAAAAATTGATGGAAGCTCCTTAAACATCGGTTTTGCGAGACTTAACTACCAATAGTAATTTAAAACAAGCGCTTTTTTTCTAAAAATAGTGTAGTTTAAAAATAGTTGTATCCTATTTTTATGATAAAAATTTGGATTGTAATTCCTTTGTTGGAATCATACAACTTTCTTTTTTGCCATACCATTTGTAACGATTTTTAGCGATGTAATCATAAACTTGATTGCTAATTCCAGTTGGAATAATCCTGAAAATAGTCCCAAAATGCCAAATTCCACCCAAATTTTTTGCGATTTCTAATGCCGCTTGTGATTTGTAATAATAGGCAACTCCAGGTTCGTATAAAATTATACTTTCAATGTTTTTTGGATTGATTCCAATATGTTGTAAAATTTCCTCACCCAAGTATGATTGCAAAGCCACGAAGCGAAAAATATCTTTTTTGTCATGCTGAATCACAAATTGTACAGCCGAATCGCATAAATTGCAAACACCATCGAAGAGGATTATTTTTTTATTTAGAGGAAGGTTTTGCATAATTTTGTCATTGCGAGGCACGAAGCAATCACATTTGTTGCTCAATTTTGCTCCTTATTTTAGTACGCTTTTTATTCGGTCATTATATCTTTAATCTCTTCAAATAAATCTTTCCAAGTCGGATTCATTGAACGAATTAAATTGTTTTTAGTTTCTCTTGAACCTGCTTTGATTATTTTTTCTCTCGCGATTGCATCTCCAATCCATTGGTATTGTTCGTAATATACTAATATATTCACATTGTAACGAGCTGAAAATGAATTAGGATACCTTTTCTCTATATGCTCCAAAATCCTTTTTGGAAGATTGGAAGTTACCCCAGTATAAACTACAGTTTGATATTGATTAGTGATGATATAAATAAATCCAGATTTCATTATTTTAGTTGTGTTTTGTAATTGCGAGGAACGTGCGCCATCTCAATAAGTTGCTCAATTTTGGTGATCTCGTAATGCGATTGCTTCGTTCCTCGCAATGACTTGATTACTATTTCTTGACAGCTTCCACCAATTCCAAAAGATCCAAACTTACTTTAGAAGTAAACACCCCATAATTGACGGTGGCTTTATTTTTTTCAATATTGTCAATGCTTCCGACCGCTTTTCCGTCAAACATTCTGACTCTGTCGCCCACTTTTAGAATAGGTTTTGGTTTTTCGATAACGGGCTTTAATTTCTTTTCTTTTTTGGCAACCCTAATTTCCTCCACTTTAACTTCAATCTCTTTGACGACCTCTTTTTTCTTTTCTATAATTGCCTTCGCTTCTTTTGGAGTCGCTTTTATTCTTTTGGAGTTTTCAATTTCGATGATTTTCAAAAATTCGCCAATGAGGTCTTTCTTATTCTTATTATTGAAATAGTTCTGGGCAATAGATTCAATCTTTTGTCCAATATAAATCGTTTTCTGGTTGCTGTCATATAATTCCTGATAACTTTCTAGTTTTTGCTTGATTTTTACATTGATGGTTTCCATTTTCTTACCTTCTTCACGTGCTTTTGTTTCTTCTTCCTTCAGTGTTTGCGATGTTTTTTCCATCTTTGAACGTTCCTTTTGAAGTGTGGCAATTGTTTTGTCAAAACGCACTTTTCCGACTTCAATTTTCTTTTTCGCCCGATTAATTAAGCTGAACGGAATTCCATTCTTCAAAGCCACTTCAAACGTGAACGAACTGCCGGCTTGGCCCAAAACCAATTTGTACATTGGTTCCAAAGTTTTTTCGTCGAACAGCATATTAGCATTGATGGCAAAAGGCAATTCGTTGGCCAGAATTTTTAGGTTCGAATAATGTGTAGTAATTATTCCAAACGCTTCCCGATGGTAGAACTCTTCCAAGAAAATTTCCGCCAAAGCACCGCCTAATTCCGGGTCCGAACCTGTACCAAATTCATCAATTAGAAACATGGTTTTCTTGTTGCATTTCTTCAAGAAGTAGTTCATGTTCTTTAATCGGTAACTGTAAGTACTCAAATGATTTTCAATAGATTGATTGTCTCCAATATCTGTTAAGATTCTATCGAATAAAAAGGTTTCACTTCGTTCGTGAACGGGAATTAGCATTCCAGATTGTAACATCAGTTGAAGCAATCCAACGGTTTTCAGCGAGATGGTTTTTCCTCCTGCATTGGGTCCGGAAATAACTATTATCCTTTTTTCTTGGTTTAATTCAAAAGTTTGAGGATGCGTAATTTCGTTTTTTTGTTTGTTGTTCAAATACAAAATAGGGTGGAAGGCATCTCTAAAAAACAAACGTCGATCTTCACTAATTGTTGGTAGTATGCCATTAATTCTGTTGGCATATTTTGCTTTTGCAGCAATGACATCAATATCACTCAAGAAATCTTGGTATTGAATAAGCAAAGGCAAAAAAGGACGAATTTGATTCGATAATTGCTTTAGAATTCTAGTGATTTCTTCCTTTTCCTCGTATTCTAAATTGCTTAATTCACGAGAGTATTTCAAGGTAGTTTCCGGTTCAATATAAGCGATGCTTCCCGTTTTTGAACTGCCCAAAATAGAACCTTTCACCTTTCGGCGATACATAGCTAAAACAGCTAAAACCCTACGATTTTGCACAAAACTTTCTTTAATATCATCCAAATAACCGAGAGAATTGTTTTGTGTCAAAGCCACCCCAAAACTCTGATTGACTTTGCCTCGAACAGTATTCATTTCCCGTCGAGTATTCAATAAATCGGGGGAAGCATTGTCTTTTATCTCGCCATATTTATCGACAACCATATCAATTAGATAACTTATATCTTTTGTGATTGCTACACCAGACGCTTTTCTATTTAAATAAGGATAATACTCTTCAAATTTCTTGAAATAATGCAGCATAAAATTCGTGGTT
>NZ_JANPFL010000072.1:0-2064 GCF_031423415.1 Flavobacterium sp. | reverse complement strand
CCTACGTGCCTTAAAAGGAGAAACTGTACAACGACCACCTGTTTGGATGATGCGTCAAGCCGGAAGATATTTACCAGAATTTATCGCTTTACGTGACAAATACGATTTTTTTACCCGTTGTCAAACCCCAGAATTGGCTTCGGAAATCACTGTACAACCCATACGTAGAATTGCGCCTGATGCTGCAATTTTGTTTTCGGATATTTTGGTTGTACCACAAGCTATGGGCATCGAAGTTTTAATGAAGGAAAATGTTGGGCCGTTTTTACCCAATCCAATTCGTACCATTCAAGATGTAGAAAGAGTAATTGTTCCAAATGTTCACGAAACTTTAGGTTATGTTTTTGATGCTATAAAATTAACCAAACAAATGTTGAATAACGAAGTGCCATTAATTGGTTTTGCGGGTTCACCTTGGACTATTATGTGTTATGCCGTGGAAGGAAAAGGTTCTAAAAGTTTTGATATGGCCAAAGGGTTTTGTTTTTCAAATCCAGTTGCAGCACACGTTTTATTGCAAAAAATAACAGACACAACGATTGCTTATTTAGTCGAAAAAGTAAAAGCAGGTTGTAACGCCATTCAGATTTTTGATTCTTGGGGCGGAATGTTATCGCCAGTTGATTATCAAGAGTTTTCTTGGAAATACATCAATCAAATTATTGAAGCCCTGGCGGATATTACGCCAGTCATTGTTTTCGGAAAAGGATGTTGGTTTGCTTTGAACGAAATGGGAAAAAGCAAAGCGTCAGCTCTTGGAGTAGATTGGACTTGTTCGCCAAGAAATGCAAGATATTTATCAGGAGGGAATATTACATTACAAGGAAATTTTGATCCATCGAGATTGTTGTCGCCAATTCCGACTATCAAGAAAATGGTTCACGAAATGATTGACGAATTCGGGAAAGACAAATATATTGTGAATTTAGGTCACGGAATTTTACCAAACATTCCTGTAGATCATGCTAAAGCTTTTGTTGATGCGGTTAAGGAGTATAAAAGCATATCCTAGCTTTCCTAAAAGGTAGAAAAAGAGAATATATTTTTAATAAAAATGAAAAAAGCACATTATACTTTATTTGTTTTGCTAGGACTTATTCCTGCAACCTTTCTGATATTTATGATTTTGGTTTCAGGAATTTTTGGTTTTGCCTTATCAGGAAAAATCATTTACTTAGTTCAAATGTTGTTGGGTATTAGTGGTTATTTAGGATTTCTATTGCTCTTACGAGGACTAAAAGAGCAATACTACAAACTAAATTTAATATTACTCGGATTAGGACTGTTTGGTTTTAATATGTTTCTTTTTTTTGACGAAGAAATGGCAGGTGTTTGGAAAAGAATGCTCTCTGGTAAAAGAAATTTAGATGAATGGTTACTAGTGTTTCTGTTGCCAAATATAGTTAGTCTAATTTTTGTTATTTTTATTTCAATAAAAATGTATAACATTAAAAATGAAAAATGAAAAATAAATTCTACCAATACATTCAAAACTTACAAGACCAAATCTGCAAAGGTTTGGAAACCGTCGAAGGCAAAGCCAAATTCCGTGAAGACATTTGGGAACGACCAGAAGGCGGTGGCGGAAGAACACGAGTAATCGAAAATGGGGATGTTATTGAAAAAGGTGGTGTAAACATATCGGCAGTTCATGGCAAATTACCTGAAGCCATGCAAAAAATGTTCAATGTTGGCGAAGCTGATTTTTTTGCCTGTGGATTGTCATTAGTAATTCACCCGAAAAATCCAATGGCACCGACCGTTCATGCGAATTGGCGTTATTTCGAAATGTATGACGATGCTGGAAACGTAATTAATTCGTGGTTTGGTGGCGGACAAGATCTTACACCTTATTATTTGTTTAAAGAAGATGCGATTCATTTTCATCAAACCTGTAAAACAGCTTGCGATAAACACAATGTGGATTTTTATCCAAAATATAAAAAACAATGTGATGAGTATTTTTGGAACACTCACAGAAACGAAGCTCGTGGAATTGGCGGATTATTCTTTGATTATTGCAAAGCAACAGAAGCAATGTCAATGGAAAATTGGTTTAATTTT
>NZ_JANPFL010000071.1:0-10871 GCF_031423415.1 Flavobacterium sp. | reverse complement strand
TTCTAGTACGAGAGGACCGAATTGGACAAACCTCTGGTGTATCTGTTGTTCCGCCAGGAGCACCGCAGAGTAGCTACGTTTGGAAGGGATAAGCGCTGAAAGCATATAAGCGCGAAACCCACCACAAGATGAGATTTCTTTAAAGGGTCGTGGAAGATGACCACGTTGATAGGCTATAGATGTAAAGGCAGTAATGTCATAGTCGAGTAGTACTAATAACCCATAAGCTTATGTACGCTTTTCCTCCGATGCAAGTCGGGGGAAGAAACTTTGTTACTTTGTAAAAATTATTTTCTTTATCTCAGTATGTTAAGATATTAGTCGTTAGGCAAAAGGCAATAGCCATTAGTCAAAAACGACAAAGCAATAAAGCTAATGCCTTATGGTTAATGCCTATTGCCTTTACAGCTTAAGGTGATTATTGCGGCGGGGCTCACCTCTTCCCATCTCGAACAGAGAAGTTAAGCCCGCCTGCGCAGATGGTACTGCAGTTATGTGGGAGAGTATGTCGTTGCCTTTCTTTATGAACCCTCATCATTTACTTGATGAGGGTTCTTTTTTTGTTCAAAATTGGAAGTTCAATATTCGTTGTTCAACATTTTTAACTTTGAATAGTGAATAAGAAATGTTGAAGGTTGAAGGTTTATTGCGTGAGGGATAGCAGTGAAAATCCTTTTGTGAGGTACGAAAAAAAGATTGAAACGAATAGCCCGACCTTGCTGTAATTTATGAAAGCAAGGACACGCTCGAATAAAATTAAACGTTTGTTTCTAAATCTTTAATATACTCTTGATATTTATAATAAAAAACTTCAAATTGATACATGTTTATATAAAAAAAATCAAATATTTGATTCCAGTTATCTCTTTTATTTATGTTTACATTTAATTTTTCAACCCAAACTCGACTAATTACTTTTCCAGTATCTAAATAAAAATTTCGTTCTAAAATTGCTTCGGGCAAATAATCTTTTAGTATTATATCTTTTAAAGATTCCATCTTTTCAAAATAGATTTTTCTTTTTTCTTCTTCTTTAGGTTCAATATCTAAAAGTACTTGCGCTTTTTTATTATCGATATAAAATTTAAAAGTTACATCTTTTATTTTTGTATCATATAGCAACCATTTTTTTGGATAAGTTTCTGCAAATTGAATCCAGAACTCTTTTTTTATCTTTAAATTTTCTTCTTTACTGTACATCGAAATCTACTTTTTTGGCTTTTTGAATTAATTTCGGTAAATTTATAACTAAATAAAATTATTGACTATGAATTTTGATCTCTTTTTTAATACTATATCCACTATTGTTGATTTGGAGTTACCATCTGTATCAGCACATATTAAAATGGCTCCATTAGAAAGGATTAAAATTTTAGAAAATGGTTATGAGAACACTATTAATGCAAGAAAAGCAGCTGTAATGATGTTGTTTTATCCAAAAAAAGGAGTAACTCATTTAGTATTAATTATCAGAAATGAATATTCAGGAGTGCATTCTTCGCAAATTGCTTTTCCTGGAGGGAAAGTAGAAGATTTTGATTTAGATTTGTCTGCAACAGCACTTAGAGAAACTTTTGAAGAAATAGGAATACCATCAGAAAAAATTAAAGTGCTCAGAGATTTTTCATCAATATATATTCCACCAAGTAATTTTTTGGTATTTCCTTTCCTTGGAATTGCATCAGTTGAATTAGACTTTATACTTCAAAAAGAGGAAGTCGCCGGGATAATTGAATTGCCATTATCAATGTTGTTAGATGAATCAATTGTAATTAATAAATCTTTTGAAACTTCGTATGCTAAATTAATAGACGTTCCTGTTTTTCAAATTGGTGAACATTCCGTATGGGGAGCTACTGCAATGATGTTAAGTGAGTTAAAAGATGCGTTAAAAATAGTGTTATAAAGAGAACATTTCGTATGTTTGCTACTCATTTTGTATTGATTATTATGGGATTATTGAAACGAAATCCTTTTGGGCATATACTTATTATAAAAAAATGGTTGATTAGGATTTTCGGTGCAATTACTCACAGACGCTATCGAGGTTTTAATCAATTGCAAATTGATGGTTCAGAAATAATTAGAGCTTTACCGGATAAAAATGTACTGTTTATATCTAATCATCAAACGTATTTTGCAGATGTAGTTGCGATGTTTCATGTTTTTAATGCAAGTTTATCAGGAAGAGCAGATAACATCAAAAATGTAGGATATTTATGGCAACCCAAAATGAATATCTATTATGTTGCTGCAAGTGAAACGATGAAAGCTGGATTATTACCAAGAATTTTAGCTTATGTCGGAGCCATTTCAGTAGAGAGAACTTGGCGTGCAGGCGGAAAAGATGTAACCGAAAAAAAAGAAGTCAATCCAAACGATACCGAAAATATTAGAATAGCACTCGAAGATGGTTGGGTAATTACCTTTCCACAAGGAACTACAAAATCGTTTAAACCTGTTCGAAAAGGCACAGCACATATCATTAAACAACACAAACCTATTGTAGTCCCAATTGTAATTGATGGTTTCCGGCGTTCTTTTGATAAAAAAGGACTTAGAATGAAAAAGAAAGGAATTCTGCAATCATTCATCATCAAAGAACCACTCATATTTGATTATGAAAACGATACAATTGATGAAATTGTAGAGAAAGTAGAATACGCTATCGAGCAACATGCTTCTTTCTTAAAAGTCATTCCAGTTGAAGAAATAGAAGAACAAGAAAAGCTGAATAAACTTCGTCAATGGGAATATTAAACTATAAAAAAGCGTCTAAAATTAGACGCTTTTTTTATAAATCAATTTTCTTCAATTCGTTGTAGTTTCTAAATAATCGTCGAAGTAAAGTACCATAAATCAATCTGTAAAATAACCAAAATAAACCCACAAAAAGTGTGATAAATAAAACCATTACACAAATAGTTATGGCAAATGCCTTATTATTATTGGTAATTTGACTCATTTGCGGATTCATATATAAAGCCATAGCAAATGCAATAATACTACACACAACTATCATTGCTAAGTTGTACCAAACATAATATTTAACTGTTTTTCTTGTCTTTAAAATGTCTTGCATCAATTTTTTAGTCGATGTAACAGTAGAAATGTTTTTATAATTTTTATAAAACATATATATAAATACCGCAACTACAAAATAATTTAAAATGGTTAAATATCTAAAATACACAATAAATGATTCACCGTGCATTTCTATTAAATATTGGTCAGCATTAAAAAAGAAGCTGATAGCTGTCCATACAATTACCTCTAAAACACTAATTACTAAAATCCATTTCACTATCGAAGATGATTTTTTATGCAGCATTTTATAAATATCAACTTCCGATATTTGCTGGTACGAATTTTCATTCCTTTTCCAGTCTTTTTTCAATAAATCCAATTCCTCCATCATAATCTTACGGATTTAATATTTTTTTTAATTTTCCTTTAATTCTATTCATTTTCACTCGCGCATTCACTTCACTAATTCCCAATGTTTCCGCAATTTCGGTATAATCTTTATCTTCCAAGTACATAAAAATCAATGCTTTTTCAATATCATTTAACTGTTGAACCGCTTGATACATTAACTTAATTTGTTCCTCCTCTTCGGTGTTGTAATCTTCCTGACTTATAAAAAAACTATGGCTTTCATAATCAACTGTCGATATACTTCGAGTACTTTTTCGGTACAACGTAATCGCAGTATTCAACGCCACACGATACGCCCAAGTTGAAAACTTCGAATCACCTCTAAACTTTGGATATGCCTTCCACAACTGAATCGTAACTTCCTGAAACAAATCCTTGTGCGCATCTTCACCCGATGTATAGAGTCGGCAAATCTTATGAATAATATTCTGATTTTCCTTAAGTTGTTTTACAAATGATTGTTCCAAAGTTTCACTCATACAAGCGTTAGTAAACTAATTATAGATTTTGTTACAAGATACAAAAAAATATAATTTCTATTTCGTCATCCTTTCCCGAAGCTTCGCGATGTCGAAGGATTGAAGCGAATGGCACGGGCTTTTTTGGTTTTCTTTTTCCCGCTGTTTGTCCAATATTTTATTTCGCTTCGTTCCTCAGCGCAAACAAAATGATTTCCCTTCCATCGGGGCTAGATTGGAGTTGTCTTTTGTGAAAATAATAGCTCAAACCACCATAAATTTTATTCGCGAACTTTGCGCAAACCTTTGCGTCTTTGCGGTTAAAAACTTCGTAACTTTGTAAAAAGCAACTCAAAAAAATGAATATCCCACAATCATCAAATCCAAGAGTAGTAATCATAGGTGGCGGATTTGCAGGCATCGCTCTAGCCAAAAAACTAAAAAATAAAAACGTACAAGTTGTATTACTCGACAAGCACAATTATCATACATTTCAACCACTTTTGTATCAAGTGGCAACTGGCGGATTAGAAGCAGGTTCAATAGCTTATCCTTTACGTAAAGTTATTCAAGAATACAACGATTTTTATTTCCGACTCACCTCTGTAAAAGAAATTGATACTGTCAATCAAAAAGTAATTGCGGAAATTGGCGATTTATATTACGATTATCTTGTAATTGCTACTGGTTCTAAAACCAATTATTTCGGCAACAAAGAAATTGAAAGAAATGCAATGGCAATGAAAACCATTCCGCAATCACTAAATATCCGAAGTTTAATTCTCGAAAATTTTGAACAAGCCGTTTTAACCAAAGACGTTTCTGAAAAAAATAGCTTAATCAATTTTGTTTTGGTTGGAGCAGGACCAACAGGTGTCGAACTTGCTGGTGCATTAGCCGAAATGAAAAAAGCCATTCTTCAAAAAGATTATCCCGATTTGGATATCGATAAAATGGAAATCAATTTGATTCAGAGTGGTGATAGAGTACTTAATACAATGTCTGAAAAATCGTCTGTAGCAGCCGAAAAATTTCTCTTGCATTTAGGAGTAAAAATTTGGAAAAATATCCGCGTTACTAATTACGACGGAAAAACAATCATAACTAACTCCGATTTAACTTTTGAAACCGCAACGGTTATATGGACTGCAGGTGTTCAAGGGGCAAAAATTTCTGGATTAGATGTAAAATCTTTAGTTGAAAAAGTAGAACGTATTCGTGTAAATGAGTATAATAAAGTAGTTGGTTACGACAATATTTTTGCAATAGGCGATATTGCCTCTATGGAATCTGAGAAATTTCCGCAAGGTCATCCTATGATGGCGCAACCTGCCATGCAACAAGGTGAATTGTTAGGCGAAAATCTTATAAAATTTATAACTAATAAACCACTAAAACCTTTTGAATACAATGACAAAGGTGCTATGGCAACTATTGGTAGAAATTTAGCTGTTGTTGACTTACCACATTATCATTTTAGTGGCATTTTTGCCTGGTTTGTTTGGATGTTTGTTCATTTGTTTTCTCTTATCGGATTCAAAAATAAAGCAGTTGTTTTCTTGAATTGGGTGTACAATTACATTCGTTTTGACCGCGAAGGACGATTAATTATCCGACCTTTTAAAAAGAAAAATTTTGTTACTTTTACAAGTGATGAAGTTTGATTATAATAGTAACAATCAAAAAAATAATCTTTACTAAAATTAAAGTAGCGATTTTTTAAATGTAACATTTATAAATGTGAATCGTTCTTCAAAAAAAACTTAATAAATGAATATAAAAAATAGCATTTCTGAATTTTCTCCAATGAAATATGCGAGAATTGGTGGTGTACTTTATTTAATTATTATAATTGCAGGTTTGTTTGGACAGCTAATGGTTAGAGAAGCACTAGTTGTTTCAGGAGATCCAACAGCTACAGCAAATAAAATCATGAATTCTGAAATGTTATGGCGAATTGGAATTAGTGTAGATTTAATTATGCAAATTTGTGACTTGCCTTTAATGCTAATTTTTTATCTCCTGCTGAAACCAGTAAATAAAAACTTAGCATTACTTACTTTATTATTCAATTTGATACAAACTGCAGTTTTGGTCGCTAATAAATTAAATCTTTTAATGGCATTATTTTTATTAGGAGATGCAACATATTTAAACAATTTCAATCCTGATCAATTACATACGTTATCTTATATTTATATTAAACTACATGATGCAGGATTTGGTGTTGGTTTGATATTTTTTGGTTTTGTCTGTTTAATTGAAGGATATCTGATTTTTAAATCAAAGTATTTTCCAAAAGCAATTGGAATTCTAATGCAAATTGCTGGATTGTGCTATTTGATAAATTGTTTTACTTTACTTTTAGCGCCTAAATTTTTAAGTAATTTAGTGCTTGTTCCTTGTTTAATTGGAGAATTGTCACTTTGCCTATGGCTTATTTTTAAGGGAGTTAATATAACAGAATGGAATAAACTTGTTGGAGTAAAATAAAAAACATTATTTATAACTAATTTAAAAGCTATTGCCTTCTTTATAATAATTCACTAGCAAATCTACAAACTTACTGTAACTTTCCATGCCGTCTTTTTGCTGATTCATTTTTAAAAATTGATCGTAAAAAGCATGAAAACCTTTATCGATAAAGGTGTCGTATTGTTTCCAAAACAAATCACTCTCTTTATAATTTTCGAGGATTCCTTTGTTTATTTTGGCTTTTAAAAGCGCGAATTTCTTTTCATCTTTCATTCCGATATTCACCAAACAATACCGCAACGCATTCGCATAAGCCGAATACTGAAAATACAAATCGTCATTTTTTACACACGCTAAAAAGCCTATAAAATTACATTCACTTTCACTTGCATAACCAATTTGATGCGCCATTTCGTGACAAACCACATTCGGAAATCCATACATTGGTAATTTATAATTTACTTGTGCTTCGTTGGTAAACGGATTTAAATAACCACCAAATCCCATATAAGTAAGCGGTAAACTGAAAAGCGACTTCTTTTTACTTGGAAATTCATAACTAAAAAAAGCGTGTTGTTTTGCCAAAAGGTCATAACCGTTTTGAGACATTTTAAAAATCGTATCTTGTGAATACGGATTGGCTACTTTTTGGTTTTTATGTTTTGCAATTTGTAGTTGAATTTCATTAGTTTTAACAATCAGTTTTTCAGTAAAAACTATCAAATCGGCATCTGAATACTCTCGTTTAATAGTCATTTTTTCAAACAACGGAACTCTATAATAATTGAAAGCCCAAAGCAAATGAAATAAAAAATAAACTACTGATAAGAAACTTGTGATTTTAAGCAAATTATTTTTCCAATCACTTTTCCAACTTTTTCTAGTTTTCCAAATGCTTATCAATACGTAAATAATTAAAATGCTATACACTATATCACCTACTGAAAACGGTATTCCACCGAAACAAATTCTAGATATATCTGATATAAATACATACAAACCATTACTGTAAAATTGCTCTACCGTTTCAGGAAAGAATGCTACTACTTTAAGAAATAAAATTTGTATCAACAAAAATAAAGGAAGTAAATATTTGCGTTGCACTTTATATGTTTTTTGATTATAAAAATAAGTATAAATAAAGAAGTAGAATTTCTTTTATGTAAATTTGTGATAAAATAAATGCTTCGCAACTTATTGTCTTTGCGGCAATTTAAAAATGTACTAAATAAAACAACAATGAGCCAAGAAATTAGAAACCTCGAACCAAAAAACCTTTGGAATAAATTTGCCGATTTAAACGCCGTGCCACGTCCATCCAAAAAAGAAGATCGTGTCATTCAATTTATGAAAGATTTCGGAAATAATTTAGGATTAGAAACTTTTGAAGATGAAATCCGTAATGTAATTATTCGCAAACCAGCAACAGCCGGAATGGAAAATCGCAAACCAATTGTACTGCAAGGACATTTGGATATGGTGCACCAAAAAAATAACGACACCAATTTCGATTTCGATAAACAAGGAATCGATATGTATGTTGATGGCGATTGGGTTCGTGCTCGAGGAACAACACTTGGTGCCGATAACGGATTGGGAGTAGCGATGATGATGGCAATTTTAGAAAGTAATGACATTCCGCATCCAGCAATTGATGCCCTTTTTACTATCGATGAAGAAACCGGAATGACGGGCGCATTAAACTTAAAAGGCGGAATCCTAAAAGGTGAAATTCTTTTGAATATGGATACCGAAGAAGACGATGAAATTGACATCGGTTGTGCTGGAGGCGTTGATGTTACAGCAACTCGAAGCTATAACGAAGAAGCAACTCCAAATGGTTCTGTTGGTTATTCAATAACTGTAAAAGGATTGAATGGCGGACATTCGGGAATGGATATTCATAAAGGTTTGGGTAATGCTAATAAAATCATGAACCGTTTATTATTTGATGGATTTGAAAATTTTGGACTCCAAATTACCGAAATTGCTGGAGGAAGTTTGCGTAATGCGATTCCGAGAGAAAGTGTTGCCAAAGTTATTGTTGCCTCAATGTACGACGAAGCTTTTGTGTTTGATATGCAGGAAATTATTGGGGATATCAAAACCGAATTCAAAACTACCGAACCTAATTTAACAATTGAAATCATAAAAACCGATTTACCTTCAAAAGTAATGGAATTAGGTGTTCAAGAAGGTTTGTTACGTTCAATATATGCAGCTCATAATGGTGTTTACCGCATGAGTGCTGATATGGAAGATTTAGTAGAAACTTCGAATAATATCGCTAAAGTTGTAGTTAAGGAGGGTGAAATCTCCATTCAAAATTTAACACGTTCGTCTGTCGAAAGTTCTAAAATGGATTTAGCAAATAGTTTGCGATCTGCCTACGAATTGTTTGGTTGTGAAGTGGTTTTTGGAGGAAGTTATCCAGGTTGGACACCCAATGTGAAATCGGAAATATTAGATATATTGGTCGGTATTTATGAAAAACAAAATAACGAAAAGCCAAAGGTAGTAGCTTGTCATGCCGGATTAGAGTGCGGAATTTTAGGAACCAATTATCCCGGAATGGATATGATTTCTTTCGGTCCAACCATTCTTGGTGCGCACTCACCAGATGAAAGAGCATCGATAAAATCATCTCAAAAATTTTATAAATTTGTGATGGAGATATTGGAGAATATTCCGGTGAAATAGTTGGCAGTGTTCAGTAGCAGTTAACAGTTTAACCTCGTTTAGAAATAGACGAGGTTTTTTATTTTAGTAAATTAACTAAATTATCAATTTTTCTTTTGCATTAAGTAACTTTCACTACTTTCTTTTCCTTTTTGAATACCTGAAATTGTTGCAATTAGTGAATTATCACTATTAAGTTGGTATCTTATTTTTTGCGGATAATCGTGCTTTGGATTTTCAAAAACCAAAACACTATCTTTTTCCTCTATCATTAAAAAAGAAACAGCTGCATTGTTATTTTGCCCTTTTATTGTTGGTGAGTAAATCAAATTGTCGCCATTTTGTTTTAGTTCTATTGTTTCGCTATGTACGGTATCTTTTTTATTAATAATGTAAAAAGATTGTCCGGCAAAAGTGCTGTCATTTTGACTTTTCCAAATTTCAACTAATAGTCCCAAACTATCTTCTTTTTGCCATTCTCCCAACAGCCAATTGGCTTTATTTAATTCTTCGTATTCTTTGATTAATTTGCCATTGGCATCGTATTTATTACACGATTGTAGTAGAAGGATAGTAAATACAATTAGTAAACATTTTGGTATTAAATTTTTCATGGTTTATTTATTAACATTACAATATTATGAAAATTATTGCAACTAGCCCAGATGGAAGTGGAAATCCTTTTTGGATTATCCGAAGCACAGCGAAGGGAAATCTTCAATGAAGCACAGCGAAGGGAAATCTTCAATGAAGCGCAGCGGAATTGCAAAAAGATTAGAACGAACAGCTGGAAATAGCTTCAAAAAATAAAAATAAATTACAATATTTTCACTAAATTTGCACACTTTAAAAATTACAGCTTACAAAATGTTAGACAGACTTCAATATGTAAAACAGCGTTTCGACGAGATTTCGGATTTGATTATTCAACCCGATGTTATTTCCGATCAAAAACGTTATGTGCAATTAAATCAGGAATACAAAGGTTTAAAAGGCTTAATGGAAAAGCGTGAAGAATACATTACTCTTGATGCAAATATAAAAGAAGCCAACGAAATTCTTGCCGATGGTTCGGATGCCGAAATGGTAGAAATGGCTAAAATGCAACTCGACGAAGCCAAAGAACGTTTGCCAGAACTAGAAGATGAAATCAAGTTTTTATTGATTCCGAAAGATCCTGAGGATGCTAAAAACGTTATGGTCGAAGTTCGTGCCGGAACTGGTGGCGATGAAGCATCGATTTTTGCTGGCGATTTATTCAGAATGTATACTAAATATTGCGAAAGTCGCGGTTGGAGAACTTCGGTTGTTGATATGAACGAAGGAACTTCTGGTGGTTTTAAAGAAGTTATTTTTGAAGTCACTGGCGAAGATGTTTATGGAACATTAAAGTTTGAAGCGGGCGTTCACCGTGTACAACGAGTACCACAAACAGAAACTCAAGGACGAGTACATACTTCGGCTGCGACTGTTATGGTTTTACCTGAAGCTGAAGAATTTGATGTTCAAATTGATATGAACGATGTTCGTGTCGACTTTTTCTGTTCGTCTGGTCCAGGTGGTCAATCGGTGAATACAACAAAATCGGCAGTTCGTTTAACGCACATTCCATCTGGTTTGGTTGCGCAATGTCAGGATCAAAAATCACAACATAAAAATAAAGACAAAGCCTTAACTGTTCTTCGTTCTCGTTTATACGAACAAGAATTGGCTAAAAAAGAAGCAGAAGATGCAACTAAGCGAACGTCTCAAGTAAGTTCTGGAGACCGTTCAGCAAAAATTAGAACTTATAATTATGCACAAGGTCGTGTAACAGATCAC
>NZ_JANPFL010000070.1:0-3424 GCF_031423415.1 Flavobacterium sp. | reverse complement strand
GTGAACCTGTTTCTTTTCTTAACGATATTTCCGGTAATGCAGTTAGAGGAAGCACAAATTATATCGGTTCATATGCTATACCAATACTTGGTTATGTTTCGTCAATAGCATTAGGCGGAGCTACAGGTGCTGGAGGTGCGGCAGCCTTTCTAGCTACAGCAGGATATTTACATTCAATGGGTACTGTAATGGCTAATTTAGATTGTAATTAAAAAATAAAATGAAAAATAAAATAAATCTCTATTTACCAATAGCAATAGTAGCAGTTTTAGTAGGATTCTACGTCTATTCCAAAGTTCAAAAAGACAATTGGGTTAAAGAAGCTCCCGCGATTAAGTATACCGAAGAAAGGGAAAATGAAGTTTGGGGAGGCGTTATAAGAGGTGATGATGCAGGGTTGTTTTATGGCACCCCTTTATATGATTTAGCGGATGAAATGTCTGGTTTTTTCTTTTTGAGAAACCAAAATAAAATAGCAAGACTCATCAGCGAAATGCCTAAAGAGTACATTAACTATCAAGAAGAAAAATATGGACAGACGATTGGACATTTTGCCTTATTTACAGGCAATCTAAAAGCGATACATCTTTTGCTGGATCGAGGCCTCAACGCGAATGCATTGGATAAAAACGGTAGTGCAATTATTATTGATATAAATGCATTTTCGTACAATCCATCGGAGAAATTGCAATTACTAAAGCATATGATTAAAAAAGGGGCTAATGTTAATTTAGCAGGGGGTCAAGGTGAGACGCCTCTAACTAGAGCAGCAAGAAGTGGTAATTTAACAAATATTAAAATATTAATTAATGCTGGAGCAAACCCGCATTTTTTTCAAGAAATGACTGATCAAGGTCGTCATTTAGTGTACACATCGGCACTGAAAACTGCATTAACCTATGGTCATATTAATGTTGTAAATTATTTAATTTTTGATCAAAAAGTAGATTTTAGAATGTATAAATATCCTGATTGGTCAAAATTCCATCCGGGCGAATATGAAATATTACACGATCTTCGCGATATGCCCTTTAAGTTAAATTCTAAAGAGTATCAAGAAAAAATGAAGATGGTGGCTTATTTAAAAACACAAGGACTAGATTATTGGAAAACGCCAATACGACAAACGTATTTGGAAAATTCAAATTATACGAAAGAATACCTAAGTAAATACTAAAATGAAAAAATCTTTAGGTTTGGTTGGTTAAAGCAACATAGCCTTTAAAATAAACTAAAAACAAAAAAATGAATTTTAAAAAATCAATACTCATACTAGCCCTGTTTTTCTTTGCCACGATGCAAAGTCAAACTATGGTAACAACCAATATTCAAAGTCGTTTACTCAACAAATACTGGTGTCCTAATGTTGGCGATCCATACGAAGTCGTTTTTCTTTTCGAACAACGGTATGTAACCTTATTTGTTGGTAATAAAAATATGGGTTATGAGCCATATTATATCACTAGTAACACGGAAGTTACAACACCAACAACTTTTGATTATGCAAAAGTAGGCCTTACATCTACTGGTAATTGCATTAAAACAAACAGTTCTTACTACATTGTTGAGTTTTCGAGCGATTTCAAATCATTCAGATGGAAAAGAAGTTTCGATCCAGCCCAAATCTGGCAAACATATACCGTAAAGAGTATGCCATTTTTTAGTATTGCTAAAAGTGGCACGTTTACAAGAAACAATTGCGGTACAGGCAATGTTGGAGGGGATTGGTTATATGATGTTGAAGCTGGTCAGTACATATCCTATGTTTCACAAGCCGATGCTGATGCCAAAGCGCAAGCTGATGTAACTACTAATGGACAGAACTATGTAAACGGAGAAGGGTACTGTACGTATTATAATCTAGCCACAACTCGTGAAATTAGAAAAAACAATTGCCCATCAGGAAAAGTAGGTTCGTTGGTCAGCTATACTGTGCCAGCACGAACAGAAATGTCTCAGGTTTCTGAGGCTGATTTGGCTAAGAATGTTGATACTCATTTTAATCAATGGGGTCCTGGACAAATATATGCGAATGCTCAGGGGACTTGTGGCTATACAAACAAAGAAATGACTGATTATTTTAGCAAACAAAATTGTGAATTAGGAAAAGTAGTTTATGATAAGACTTTTTTTAGAGTACCTGCAAATAAATATTTTTCAGCTGTTTCTCAAGATGAAGCTGATAGATTAGCTCGGGCTGATTTAAATTTAAACGGACAAATCAATGCAAATAATATTGGAGAATGTTCATTTGAAAACATTAGTGTAAGTGGTAGTTTTACAAGAAACAACTGCATTACCGGTATCGGTTCTAATGTAATTTATACTGTTGCCGCAAAACGATATAAATCTAGGCTTTCACAGGACGACGCCAACGCAAGAGCTATGACGGAAGTAAACGAACAAGGTCAAAATTATGCCAATTACTATGGAACTTGTACGTATAAAAATATAGCCAAAAGTGTTGTATTTATTAAGGCGGGCTGCATTGCTCCCAAGACAGGCACAAGTGTAACTTATACCGTAGTTGCGGGCAAATATGTGTCTACAGTTTCTCAAGCCGATGCCGATAGTAAAGCACAAGCCGATGTTACCGCAAACGGTCAAACTTTTGCTAATGCTAATGGCACTTGTACTTTTAAAAGTACAGTTAAAACGGGAATTTATACTAAGGCGGGTTGTATTGCTCCCACTACAGGTACAAATGTTACTTATACGGTAGCTGCAGGAAAATATGAATCTACTGTTTCCCAAGCCGATGCTGATAGTAAAGCACTAGCAGATGTTACCACAAACGGTCAAACCTTTGCTAATGCTAATGGTAAATGTGTTTTTAAAAGTATAGCCCTAACAAATGTTGGTTTTAGAAAAGTATGTACATCTCCTCAAGTTGGCTCTATAGTCCTATATTCCGCAGCAGCTGGAGCGTTTACCTCTACTGTGTCACAAGCAGCCGCAGATGCTCAAGCCCAAAAAGCGGGTCAAGACAATGCAAATGTTAAAGGGACCTGTAATTAAATTGTTTCAAGTTTTACTACAATTTGTTTTTGTCTAGAAGTAAGTTATCACAACCCTGTTAGCCTTCAAAAAGCTATCAGGGTTTTTTGTAAAAAAAACTTAATATCATAAATTGAGCAAACAAAACACCCGAGGCTTTAGCCGAACAGACGAAGTAATTGAAAAAAGCTATATCAATAACGGTATAGCTTTTTTATTTACCAAAAACGAAAACGGCGACCTACAAACCAAAATCGTTTTTGAGGGCGAGACCTTTGAAGATTTCGTTTTGTTTGACAACAACAACCTCTTCCTGCAAGGTTTCAAATTCAATCTCGCGCAGTTGTACAACCATAGTTTTCAGGATTTCAAGTTAGACTACACCGTTTTAGGAATGGACTTAAGCCAGAAAACTTACAACAACATC
>NZ_JANPFL010000069.1:0-1342 GCF_031423415.1 Flavobacterium sp. | reverse complement strand
ATTTTTAAATCTAAAAAGGAAGTGGTATCACCTAAAATCAAAGGATAAACTTGATTGTTCTGCGGAAAAGAATACACATAATCGTTTCCAATAGTCTGATTTCCATCGGATAATAAAACAATTGGAAAATTTAGATTTCTATACAATTGTTTTAAATTTTGGGCAACTTTATGAATATTAGATTGTTTGCCTTTAAAATCTAATGATTTTCCAGAATAAAATTCGTCGTCAAAAGAATACAATTGTACATCATACTTGTCTTTTAATTTGCTGTTTTCTGATAATTTTTTAGACAACTCTCTAGCAATTTTATCTTGTTTCAATTCGGAAATAGATTGCGAATTATCGACTACAATTGGTAAAGGAGTTTTGGTAGTTTCGTATGTTTTTCTTGATATTATTGGGTTTATAAGCAATATTAATATGGTGAAAAGACTTAAAAAACGCAAGAAAGTCAAAAACAAAACTGTTCTCGATTTGTTTCCGACTTTGTATAAATATTGATAAAATGACAAAACACCAGCAATTATTACTGAAATTATAATTAATAAGATTGTTATTGTGGTCATTTATTTAAAAATTACTTATTTAAAAAAGAATCTTTTTTATTAGATAGCAATTTATAAATGAATAACATTCCTGCAAGTATTTGTGACAACATACCAATAGTTATTACTATATTTCCAGTTAATACTCCAATTTCCATATGAGTTATTTTAAATAATGAACCCAGAATTGTTACAATAAATCCAACAATAAAAATTATAAGAATGTATTTATTTTTCATATTTACTAAGTCAACATTCCGCCATCCACATTCAAAACTTGTCCTGTTACATAAGCACTCAAATCTGAAGCTAGAAAAACACAAGCATTAGCAACATCTTCTGGAGTTCCGCCACGGCGTAATGGAATAGATTCTCTCCAACCTTGTACCACATCTTCATTCAATTTTGCTGTCATTTCCGTTTCTATAAATCCTGGCGCAATAGCATTACAACGAATGTTTCGAGAACCTAATTCTAAAGCTATCGATTTTGTAAAACCTATCATTCCTGCTTTGGAAGCGGCGTAATTTGCCTGACCCGCATTTCCTTTTACCCCCACTACAGAACTCATATTTACAATAGAACCTTTTCGATTTTTAAGCATTACTTTCTGAACCGCTTTGGTCATATTGAATACCGATTTCAGGTTAATTTCGATTACTTTATCAAAATCTTCTTCCGACATACGCATTAACAAATTGTCTTTCGTAATTCCGGCATTGTTAATCAAAATATCAATGTTCCCGAATTCTGTCATCACATCATCTGAAAGTTTTTGAGCTTCGTTGAAATTG
>NZ_JANPFL010000068.1:0-1229 GCF_031423415.1 Flavobacterium sp. | reverse complement strand
TGCTTTATCTAATTTTTCGCTTAAACTACTGAACATATTTTTTTGTTTTAAAGAATTGCAAATATAACGAATTGAGATAATTTGTTAATTAGAAAATTAGAAAACTTTTTGCGTAATTTTTATTCAAATTAAAATTCAAATCACTGAAAAATCCAACAATAAAATTATTTTTGGTTAAATCATAAAAAATATTATATTTGTTTAAACTGAAAAACATTTAGAATGAATAAAAAAATAAAAATAGTCTTGACCATAATTATTTTGTTGACGTTGGTGTTGATTGTTGGTTATAAATACGCAATGAATAAAGGAGCAAGAAATATAGATGAAGAAGAAACCTCATTTTCAACGACTTCTAAAGATATAAATTCAGAATTTTCTGAAAATATTGATTTAGCAAACAAAAAATATTTAGAGAAAGCAATCGAAATTTCTGGAATTGTAACATCAGTCAAAAACCACGATGTGATTATTGACAATACAACAATTTGCAGTCTAAAATCAATCGATGCCTCAATTAAAGTTGACCAAAACGTAATCATGAAAGGTCGAGTTGTTGGGTTTGATGACTTGATGGGCGAATTGAAATTGGACCAATGTTTTATTAAAAAATAATATTTATATGAATTTATTTAAAAAAATAACTTTTCTATTTTTCTTAAGCTTTTTTTCATTCGCCTCAGCGCAAGACGATTTGCTAAATGAATTAGACACTATAAAATCAACCGAAAAAGAAATTGAAATTTCAGCATTTAAAGGTTTGCAGATTTGCAACCTGCAATCGACAAAAATGCCAGCAAAAGGCGAATGGCACATTTTAATATCGCATCGTTTTGGAGATTTAACAAACGGTTTAGAAAACTTTTTCGGACTAGACGATGCCAATACTAAAATCGGAACTGTATATGGAGCAACCAATTGGTTATCTTTAGGTTTTTCGCGACATACTTTCAATAAAACCTATGAATTGGCTGGAAAATATAAACTAATGAATCAAGAAAAAAATGGTTTTCCTGTAACAATTTCAGGATTTAATACCTTAGAAATTAATTCAGCTTTGAAAACAAGTTTGTATCCAAATTTAAAATTCAATAATCGATTGGCATTTTCAACTCAATTATTAGTTTCAAGAAAATTTTCGGATAAATTTTCATTACAAGTAACGCCAATGTTTGTTCATAAAAATCTATATGATCCTGAAAATGAAACTAAAGACAAATTTATTTTCG
>NZ_JANPFL010000067.1:0-7754 GCF_031423415.1 Flavobacterium sp. | reverse complement strand
CTCCAGTCAAAACGACCTTGTCTTATTTGTACTTTTTCGCCTTTTGCATTTTCTGCATCGAACCAAAATATTCCTGAAATGATGGAGTTTGCTGGGTCAAGTTTTGTGATTTTTAATTCTCCTGAATTAATTATATTTGTAAAAAAACGGTTGCTTGGATTTGGGTCATAGTTCCCTCCACTTCCCGTAAAATTCCCATTGTCATTAATGTTTTTATTCAATATATATGTTTGTCCTACAATAAGTGCAGATTTTCTATTTTGAATCATAACTCCGGGGCTTGAGCTATTTGTTAAATCAAAAAAAGCCATTCCAAAAAAATACTCTCCATTGACTAATTGATAGAAACAGTTTACTTCTGGGTTAATTCCTTCTGCTTTTGGTAAAAAAACTTTTCCGTTAACTAGACAACCAACTGTATTTGCTCCTGTTTGGGTTTCAGGTGGAAGTTGGTCACTTGCTGGGTTGCCAATAACGTTAGTGTCTTTGGAGCAACAACTTAAAAATGTGCTAATTATTAATATTGAGATTAGGTTTTTCATATAGATTTTTTTTTGTAAATATATAATAATCAATTGTGTAAATAAACTATTTTGTGTTATTAAATTGTTTTTATGCGGTTTTTTGAGCGGGTTGCCGACAACGTCTCGTGGCTTGGCGTCAGTTGGGGATTTGGTTAACCAAATGTATAAATTAAAGACCGAACTTCCAAGTACAAAACCAACTTTAAAGTTTGCCGAAAACCCCAATTGCGCCAAACCGCTGTTGGCAGAAGTAGTTTTAGAACGGTAAATCGTCGACTACTTCGGACTGTGTCAATTTAATAAATTTTGGATTCCATTCTTCCTTTGTGTAAACTTTTAGTTTATTGTCTGAATTAAATATTTCTGATGAATAATTTAAGTTGTATCTAATATTACCTTTTTCCATAGACCAATTTTCTTCATTACCAAATGGTAAATCTGAATCATCATCTCTAAAACTTCGCGCTTTTAACAAATCGTGAAATTCTTCTTTGTTTACGAAAAATACTCTGTAAGGAATTTTTAATAAATCTTTAATTTGTTCCATAGCAGGATGATTACTCAACAAAATTTCATTTATTGCATTATCAGAACCTCTTTTTTCTTCTGTTAGAAATGTAACTAATTGATTTAAGGTTTTTGCAGTATTCTCTATACCTTTTATTACATTAAGTTCCTTATTTCTTGTTTGATTTTGTAAAAATCTTTGAAACAGTCCAGCCCATTGTTCTTTAAGAAATGAACTAATATCTGCACTTGTTTCAAAACCGTGAATAGTATTATTATTTGGAAGTGATTCGACAAATTCGATAAAATGATGAATTTTTACATTGTCTGCATATGTATAAATTATTGAATCATTTTCTTTGTTTTTTAAATAAAATTGATATTCGTTATAGACACTTTTCTCAATAAAAATATAAACTTGTTTGTTCAAATCGTATGCAGTTTTGAGTTCCATTTGTGATATGGAATTATTATCATTTTTACTTTCAGAACCATATCTTCCTCCGATAATTGATACTAAAATGTCTACATTATTTATTTCTTTGTAGCAATAATCCTCCAATTTTTCATCCTTTCCGTAAGCAATATTGCCTTGTTCATTGAGAACAGAATCGTAACCTTGGTCTTTAATAAATCTTTCTATATCGCTTCTGATATGTCTTAAATCATAGTAAGTTGAACTAACAAATATTTTCGGTTTTGCCATTTTTTTATTTTAAGTTATTATATTCGGCGTTTTTTGGGGCTATTTCTGCCAACGTCTCGTGGCTTGTAGAAGTTGGGGATTTGGCTAGCCTAAACTCCGGTTAATCACTGACCACAAAAGTACAAAACAATGTATAAAGTCAAGACCAAAACCCCAATTTTTGCAAACCGCTGTTGTGTGTAGTTATTTTATCCTTTTCTTTATATTATTAATCCAATTTAAACTTTCAACGTCAGAGTAAAAATTTTGTTTTGATATTTCAGTATACTTTTTTGCAAATCTTACTTTATTGAATCCTTCATTTCCATCAAAAAATTCTTTAATACTTTTCTTTTCACTTGTCTTTAAATCTAAAAATTCACTTGAATTTTTTGCAGTTTCGATTAAACTATTATTTTGTAGTATTGTTTTAATTTTATTGTCTTCTTCTGAAAATTCCATCAAGGTTTGATAATACATAATAGGATCTAAACAATCTTCTATTTCAGTTGGTGGATTCATCAAATTGCTGTTTACATCAATTAAAACTGTTCCTTCATCTTTATTTAATAATCTTTCAAAAAATAAGTTTTTATTAAGTTCATATGGAACTTCAACTTTTTCGGTGTCTGTGTCAATTAAGCAAAATACTTTACCTTTTATTGTGTAATCTGGATCTTTTATTGGTGATAAAAGATACATATATATTTTTTAACTTCCTTAAAACTTCCTAATGGTAATACTCTTAAATTGTTATTTTTGATTTGATCTTTGA
This sequence comes from Flavobacterium sp., assembly GCF_031423415.1. Classification (GTDB taxonomy): domain Bacteria; phylum Bacteroidota; class Bacteroidia; order Flavobacteriales; family Flavobacteriaceae; genus Flavobacterium. Next base: position 5,263 of record NZ_JANPFL010000067.1, on the reverse strand, counting down.
ACATTTCTGTGAAATAAATTTTTTCGGACAATCCTTCACAAATTATCCAATTATAGTTATTTTCTTGTAGTAAAGAAAATATAATGGATTGTACTAAATCGTTATAACTTTTGATATTGTAATCTATTGGTAGTTGTCCTTTTATTTTTTTTCTTGATTGAGTTATAGTTTCACGATAATTATAGAGATTAAAATAATCTATCGAAATTTCATTTTTATTGTTTTTCCGTATAGACGTAGCACTTCCGTTAGTAACAACGGGAAGATAGCCGTACCAATGTGTTGAAATGATTATCTGATGATTTTGCTTACTAATCTTAATAAGTTTTTCAAATTGTCCGTAACAACTTGAGATATGTAAAGATGCTTCTGGTTCATCTATAGCCAAAATAATATTACTATCTCGGTCGTTATTTTTTAACAAAAAAGAATAAGCGACATCGATTAGAGCTTTTCTTTTCTCTCCTGAACTTAATTCACTTACTGGAATTCTTTTTGTATCATTTTCAGATTTTCTATTTAATACTTTAATAGAAAAATAAGCTTCAATGATTTTTGACACTAAGTCGGGCATTGTAAGACTGTTTTTAAAATGACCCTTATATTCATAAATTTCCAAAACACCTTCAATATCTTTTACAAAATTGTCTAAATCTTTATTTATTTGTTTAAGAGTTTGAGGCTTGATAGCTTTTTCAATTTCTGATTGAATATTCCTATCCATTAATTTTTGCATATCTTGTGTTTCCAGTTTTGTGTAAGTATTAACATCTGTTTCTACTGGAATATAAATGTATGAATAGTGAGAAATTATATAATCATAAAAGCCTTTAAAGTATTTTTGTAATTCATCTTCGCTATGCTGAATTGCTGGATTTTCATTTATAAAATTTAAGTAATTATGATATGAGCCAAAATAGATACCGCTTTCGTTGTATTTTTTTCCAATGATTAGTAGTAAATATTCTTCATTGTTGTAAACTGCTTTTAATTCCTCTCGATGATCATAAAATTCGTCTAACGATTTAGTTTTCGTCTTATATTTTGTATTCCAAAGGAAATTGGAAAGTTTCACTGCTTTTTCAAAATTTTCAGCGTCTTCCCTTTTGCTTTTTTTTAAAACATCTTTTTTTATTAAAAATACTGGCGCAATAAATGGAATATTTGCACCACCAAGTCCACCCTCATTTTTTGCTTCGTTATTTATTGGCCATTCTTGGTTATTTTTCTTGTTAATTGCAAAATCTAAAGCCTCTAATACAGAGCTTTTGCCTACACCATTTTCTCCTATTAGACTTGAAAATCCATTTCCTTCAGATATTGGTATAAAACTTATCCCTTTATAAATTTTAAAATGTCTTAAGAATAGAGATGTAATCATTTTTTAGTTTTATTTAGTTAAAATCTAGTTTTTTCCACGATTTTTTTGATAATTACACACAACGTCTCGTGGCTTGGCGTCAGTTGGGGATTTGGTTAGCCAAATGTATCGATTTAAAAACCAACTTGCAAGTACAAAACCAACTTTAAAGTTTGCCTAAAACCCCAATTGCGCCAAACCGCTGTTGTGCGTAGTTTTTTGATACTATTATTATATTATTAAGAACTTCAACCCTTTTTTTTGATGTGAGTAAATTATTTGATTTTTCAAATTTTGATATTTCGTTGTCAATATTCATAAATTCCAATTTCATTACTTCAAATATAGTTTTTTTGTTAAAAAAAAGGCATTTTTTTTTTTGTTTAAACACACGTTCCCTTTGAATAATTATGCCACATTTTTTAAATTTTCAATTCTTCTTAATAATTCTTGTTTTTTGTATATTTTTTGGATTTTAAATTCCCTTATAACCTTTGTTTGTACATAAATCATTTCTCCTTTACAACTTTTACATTGAATTGAATCATTGAAAATTTCAAGGATTATTGATTGTGAAATCTGGTTTGGTTTTTCTTCAATTTGTGCTGTAACTTCTGGTTTTTGGTTTACAAATAGTTGTTTTTTGTGTATAATGCTATTTGAATTATAGGCTCCATAATAACGCACTAATCTAAAATAGGGTAGTGGTACGTGTTGTAACAATAATGGAAAAAATTGGGAATAATGTAGTGTCAAAATTTTCTCAACAGCTTTTCCGTTGGCATCTAATTCTCTGTAATCTTTGTGTTTGAATGATATGAATTCATCTTTAATATCAGTTATTTTGTATTCGCTAATACAGGCTCTTTTGGAGTATCTTCCAATATAATTTACTACTTGAATAGCAGTTTTCATTGGTGGTTCGAGGTGCAAAATCCATTTTTGTTTGTCTAGATCTGTTATGAATTTTTCGAAAGCAATTTGATTCTCGAAACGATGTACCAATTCGTTTTTTTTGTAAAATCTTTTAATTCTATTCAAATACTTATTTTTGAAAGATTCTTTGAGTTGGTTATAATTGATATAAGGATTTTCAAGTGCTTTTAATTTTCCAGTCGATGCACAAACGCCACCCCAAGACACTATCATATGAACGTGTAAATGTAAATTTTTTTTTTCTCCAAAGGTGTGTAAAACAGCAATAACACCTGCGTGTAAATGAAATTTTTTCAGGATAATATCCTTCATTAAATTACTAGAAATTTCCAATAATGCGCTTGTCAAATCTTTTTGATTTTTCATCACTAAATTATTCAAAGAATGTGGCAATGTTACTACTACGTGTCTGTGAGGTATTGCCATTAATGAATTGAATATTCTATCGCCCCATTTTAAGGTGTCTCTCCAAGAGCAAGTTGGGCAAAATCTATTTTTGCAATTGTGTCTAATTTCGATTGTGTTTCCACAATCTTTACAGGCATAAATATCTTTTCCAAGAGCATCAGTTCGACAAAGCCTGATTGCGTTTACAGCCTTGTATTGTTCGGGTTTTATAAAATGATTTGGTGCTAAAACATAATCATCCCAATGAGAATTAAAATATTGTGCAAGTGTAAACTTCTTCTCGAATTGAGGAGTTTTAGGAGTTTTGTCTGTTGCACATTTACACATTTAGTTAAAATCTTCCACGACTTGAAGTGCAATCATAAAACCCTGATCTGCGTGAGAGCTTATTTGTACTCGTTCGTTATTTTTTTCTGCATAAATCTAATCATTTTCTGTTACAATAATGTAATCGACCTGTTTATAAAGATTTTCGACTTCTAAATCAAAATCTTCAAAATCTGGAAAACCATCTTCATCGCAAAATAATTGAAATTGATCATTGTCGTTGAATATTGCAAATTGTGTTTTGTTTAGTTTTATTTCTTTCATATTTTCAGAAAAGTTTAAGTCTAAATTATAGAGTATTTTTATCTACAAAGTTTGGCGAAAATTACGTACAACGTATCGTGGCTTGCAGAAGTTGGGGATTTGGTTAGCCTAAACTCATCGTAAATCACTGACCAAAAAAGTACAAAACAATGTGTAAATTCAAGACTCAAACCCCAATTTTTGCAAACCGCTGTTGTGTGTAGTATTAATTTTTTCTGTATGTTGTTGTCTTTTTATCACCTTGTTTTGAAATGATTCCATTTTCAACTGCTTTTTTTAAATCTCTACTGGCAGTAGCTGACGATAAATCCTTGAAATAAATTAGATAATCCTTTCTTGTAAATTCTTCTTCAAATATTTCTATGAAAATTTGAATTCTATTTTCGTCTGAAAGTTTTTTTATTGAGTTTTCTAAAAGTTCACTTAAAGATTGGTCTATAATATTCAACATATATTCGATGAACTTAGTTGATTTTCCTTCTTTATCTGAAATTGATAAAGAATTGTAATATTCTGTTTGATTTTTTGATATTAATGTTTCAAATGGTAAATATTCAAAAACAGAATATTCTTCCATTAAAATTAAAGTTTGCCATAATCTTCCCATTCTACCGTTTCCGTCCATAAAAGGATGAATAAATTCCATTTCGTAATGAAAAACACAACTTTTAATTAATGAGATTTCAGATTTGTCTTTTAAATATTTAAATAAATCTTTCATCAGAAATGGTACATTTTCATAAGGTGGCGCAATATGTTCCACTTTCAAACCTTTTACAATTCCAACACCTTTTCTTCTATATTTCCCGGAATTTTCAATTAGATTAGTCATCAGGATTTTATGGGCTTTTAAAAAATCTTTCTCGGAATGACACTTTAAATATTTTATGTCCTTATAAACTTCTAAAGCGTTTAGCACTTCTGTAATATCTTTCTGAGGTCCAACAACTCTTTTGTTTTCCAATATTGCAGTAACTTGTTCAACTGACAAAGTATTTCCTTCTATGCTTAATGAAGAATGTATTGTTTTTATCTGATTTTGCTTTCGTAATTGTGGATTAGTTTTTATTAAATATTTTGCATTTACTTCTCCTATTTTTTCAGAAATTGAAGAAACATATTTTAAGATTAGAGAAGTTATTTCGTAGGGTGGTTTCATATTTTGATAATATCATTTGATAGTATCAAAAGTATAAATTTTAATTTTAATTTTAGCAGTATTTTTGGGAAATATTACACACAACGTCTCGTGGCTTGGCGTCAGTTGGGGATTTGGTTAGCCAAATGTATAAATTAAAGACTGAACTTTCAAGTACAAAACCAACTTTAAAGTTTGCCTAAAACCCCAATTGCGCCAAACCGCTGTTGTGTGTAGTGCTTTTATTTACGATGTTTTTCTATTTAATTGATTTATTTTGTTTTCAGTTTCTCATCTTGCAGTAAAAAAATCCACTTTTATAATTTCGTCAATGCTTAACTTCCAAAATGTTGCTTGAATGGATTTATTTTCTTTTGGCTTTGCAGTATATTCAAGTTCGTAATTTAAGTCTAAACATTTAAGCCAACTTTCCTCAACTTTTTTTTTCAATTAGAATTGGAGAGGTTGTAGTTGAAGAATATAGAAATTCAGGCTATCCAATAACATCAGAAATATTGAAATTTACAGAAAATGGAATAAAAAGCGTTGGAAAATATCCTGTTGAAAAATAAAAACAGCCACTAACAGCGGTTTGCAAAAATTGGGGTTTTGGTCTTGACTTTACACATTGTTTTGTACTTTTGTGTTCAGTGATTTACTGAAAGTTTAGGCTAACCAAATCCCCAACTTCTGCAAGCCACGAGACGTTAGCGACAATTTTAACCGAAAATGGAGAAAAAAAAGAATTATGAAAAGAAAATGTATAATAATTTTAATTTTTCTTATTGGAATTTTGTATTCGTGTAACAATAACCAAAATCCAAAAAAAG
>NZ_JANPFL010000066.1:0-31177 GCF_031423415.1 Flavobacterium sp. | reverse complement strand
CGGGTACAATTTTAAGCTCCGATTCAACCAAATCAAGGAACAAATTGTTTTTTGGCTTAATTATTTGTTCAACTTCTATCCTGAAAATAATATTCCTATTTTTGTGGAAATTAAAAATAGCTCTTTTTAAGGGTTGACTATCTATAGAAAGACAAACATAAATTGACTCATTATGAAAAAATTCCTTCTCTTATTTGCGTTCTTGATTTCGGCAACAGCCTTTGCACAAAAACCAATATTTGTTGCTGCCAAAGTAAAAGCGGCGACCGTTTATTTCAACTCTACCGAAATTTCTCAAACCACATCGGCTATGCTTCCAAAAGGAACGAGCGAAATCGTAATTAAAAATGTTTCCAATGCTTTGAATGAAAACACGATTCAAATTGGTGCACCATTAAACGTTACGGTACTTTCGGTACAGTTCACCAACGATTATGTTTCAGAATATGACATAGATGAAACCAATCCTGCTATCAAAAAAGTGCGCGACAGCATTAATTTGGTAAAAAAAGAAATTCAGAAAGTCGAAAACACTCGGGAATCCGAAGCCAAGGCCATAGAATTATTGGATAAAAACCAACAAATTTCTGGCATAAATTCGGGTTTGAATGTGGCTGAATTAATGAAAATGGTCGATTATTACAAACTGAAACGAACCGAAATAAAGAATAATTATGATGCTTTAATTGAAAAATCCATTAAACTCCATGAAAAATTGGTTTCACTAAATTCAAAACTAGAAATCAACACCAAAAAAGAAGATAAAACTTCCGACGGAAAACTGATTATTCAGGTGATGAACGAGATTGCCGGCAATGTGGATTTGGAAATCAATTATTTGACGAATGCTGCCACTTGGAAACCATTCTATGATTTGCGCGCCAACAGCATTGGCGAACCAATGAATATGATGTACAAAGCCGAAGTCGCTCAAAACACAGGCATCGATTGGAAAAAAGTAAAACTGACTTTGTCCAGCGGTAATCCGAACCAGAATAATCAAGCACCAACTGTAAATCCTTGGTTTTTGAGGTATCAACCATTGCAAGAAACACCTAATGTTGCTTTTGCCAGAGAAAGTGAATTACAAGCAGTAGTTGTGACCGGTTATAGTACTAAAAGAAAAAACTTTGATAAAAGTACAAACTTCTCTATTTCGAACTACACCACTATCAACGAAAACCAACTCAATATTTCTTTCGATATTGACATTCCTTATGATATTTTATCCAACGGAAAAGCGCATAGCGTGGCGTTGAAAGAAATAAAAATTCCGGCAACTTTCAAATATTATGCCGCTCCAAGAATCGAAAAAGAAGCATTCTTATTGGCAGAAATTGTGGATTATTCCAAATACAATTTATTGAAAGGTGAAGCCAATATTATTTTCGAAGGAATGTACGTAGGCAAAACAACCATTAATCCAAGTCAAACTTCGGACACACTGAATTTAAGTATGGGAAGAGACAAGAAAATAACCATCAAGCGCGAAAAAGTCGCGGATAAATCAGGAACAAAATTTTTGTCCTCTAAGAAAGAACAGACTTTTACGTATGATATTACTGTTCGCAACAACAAAAAAGAAGCAGCTCAATTGTTGCTCAAAGATCAATATCCATTGAGTTCAGACAAGGAAATCGAAATTGAATTACTGCAAAGTGATAGTGCAAAAGTAAATGCCGAAACTGGAATTCTTACTTGGGATTTGGATTTAAAACCCAATGAAACCAAAAAAATTAGGATAAGTTACCGAGTAAAATATCCTAAAGATAAGGTGATTGATAATTTGTAAAGAGTGGTCAGTGATCAGTGGTCGGTGGTCAGTGGTCAGTTTGCACTGAACACTGCTTACTATTTTAACGTCACTTTGCACTGAACACTGAACACTGATAACTATTTTAGTGGTCAGTTTCGTTGCTAACTGATCACTAAAAACTGATCACTGAACACTATTTTTAAGGTGCTGGATCCGGAATTACCGCCTGAACCGCATTGATTTCTCCAATAATTTCATCCGATAAAACCACATCGATTGAGGCAATATTTTCTTTTAATTGTTCTATTGTCGTGGCACCAATGATATTACTAGTTACAAAAGCTTGTTGGGTTACAAATGCTAAAGACATCTCTGTTAAAGACAAACCATTTTTCAAAGCAATTTCATTATACAATTTTGTGGCTTCGGTACATTGAGTACTGTTGTATCTTGCAAATTGAGGAAACAATTCAATTCTAGATTTAGGAAGACTTTCGCCATTGAGGAATTTTCCAGTCAAACGACCAAAACCCAATGGCGAATAAGCTAATAAACCCACATTTTCGCGCATACAAACCTCACTAGAACCCACTTCAAACAATCGGCTCAACAAAGAATATGGATTTTGTACTGTAGCAATTCTTGGTAAATTATGGTACTTGCTTTCCTCGAGAAATCGCATCATTCCCCAAGGCGTTTCATTCGATAGTCCGATATGGTTTATTTTTCCTTGTTTAACAAAACTATCCAAAGTTTCTAAAATATTTTGAATGTTGTCTTCCCAAGCATCGTCTTGTACTTTGAAACCGCGTTGACCAAACATATTAGTTTTGCGTTCTGGCCAATGCAATTGGTACAAATCGATATAATCGGTTTGCAATCGAGTCAAGCTTTTGTCTATTGACAAAGCGATACTTGCCGGAGAAAAATCCATATTTTCTCTGATGTAAGGCATACCCGGACTTGGTCCAGCAATTTTAGTAGCCAGTACTACTTCTTCTCTTTTTCCTGATTTTTTGAACCAAGTTCCTATGATTCTCTCGGTGCTTCCGTAGGTTTCTTTTCTGCCCGGCACGGAATACATTTCAGCGGTATCAAAAAAATTGACTCCTTTTTCGAGCGCATAATCCATTTGGGCGTGACCTTCGGCTTCGCTATTTTGTTGACCAAAAGTCATGGTGCCTAGGCAAATCTTACTAATTTTTATGTCGGTATTGGGTAAAGTGGTGTGTTTCATTGATTTGATGTAATAAAATTATTGGGTACAAAAGTAAAGTTTAGTCTGACAATTGGTTGTTGTATTAACAATTTTTTAAAATAAAAAAGGTCCGCTTTTTTATGCGAACCTATATGGATATATTGATTAAATTTTAATTTATCTCCTTCAACATTTCGGCGATTTCCCCGCTACCGCCCGAATCCTTTCGGGTGGTTCGTTATCCACTAAAGGAGTTTTTCCCTAAAATAAAATTATTGCCCTATTCCTGGGTGCTGTGCGATTCCGTTAGCTATCGGAACTCCACCTTTGCACCTTTATAACAAATTATAAATTACCGTGCAGTGATTTCTTGCCCTCGAAGCAATAAATAAGTCAAACAAAAAACCTCACAAATTCTGTGAGGTTTTTAGTCATAATGTCCTTTAGCGGAGTGAATTTTAACAATTGATTCTAGTACTTCATAAACGAGTCGATGTTCTTGGTTAATTCTTCGAGACCATTTGCCTGATAAATCATATTTTAGTGGTTCAGGTTTTCCAGTTCCAGAGTAGGGATGTTCCACTAATTCTTCAAGAAAACTAACAATCTTTTTCAGAATTATTTTATTGCCCGATTTTTTATGAAATTTCAAATCCGCTTTAGCATCATCCGTAAAATCTAAATCATAACTCATAAGTTATCAATAAATTGATTCAAGTCTTCCGCTTTAACTCTAGTAAACTGACCTTTTTTATACTGTTCTTCACTACGTTTTATTTTAGCCACAAACTCTGGATTGTACGGTTTTTCGGCAATCTCAAATTTAATTTTTAAAGCTTTCATACAAGCCTTGATAGCCTCAATTTGCGAAGCGTCTTTTGTAAAAGCGGTTATATTGATTGCTTCCATAATTTTATATTTTAAAGTCTAAGATCTTATATTTCGTCAAAACAAAGGTACAGATTTTTTTATATCCACCAAGCTTGACACTCATACCCGTTCGTATGGTATTTAGTGGTAAATGCAAAGTTTTGAACTTTATAAAGTCAGGGTAATTTAATTTATCTCCTTCAACATTTCAGCGATTTCGTCTAATCTTGGTGTCAAGATAATTTCGATTCTACGATTTTTGGCTTTTCCATCGGCTGTTGCATTACTTGCCAAGGGCGAAAATTCGCCTCTTCCAGCAGCTGTTAAATTTTGCTTGTTGACCGCTTTGTTTTCGCTTAAAATGGCTACAATTGCTGTGGCTCTTTTGGTCGATAAATCCCAGTTATCGGCAATAGGTCCAGAACCGCCAAATGGATCATCATCGGTATGACCTTCAATCAAAACTGCAATATTAGGATTGTCGCCCAAGACTTTGCCCACTTCGACAACAGCTTTTTTTCCTTCGGAATTCACCGCCCAACTCCCTGATTTAAAAAGTAATTTGTTTTCCACAGAAACATATACTTTTCCGTTTTTTTGCTCTACAGTCAAGCCCTTTCCTTCAAAGCCATTCAAAGCTTTTGAAAGTGTTTCTTTTAATTTTCGCATACTAGCTTCTTTTGCAGCAATCAAAGCTTCAAGCTCTTGCAGGCGTTTGTTGTTTTTATTTAATTGCTCTCTTTCAAGTGCTAATGCTTTTTCTTTGGCACCTAATTGGTCAAGTAATTCACGGTTTTTGGCCATATTGGCTTTCAAGGATTCGCTACTGTTTTTTTCTAAAGCTCCGTAAGAACTATTCAAAACATCATTTTTTTTGTTTAAAGCCGCATAATCTGCTTGCAGTTTTTCGCGCTCTAATTTTATTTTTGCCAATTCTTTATTTAAGGTCTCTTTTTCTAATTCGAGTTGGCTTTTTGCTTTTAGCAAGTCCGTATTTTCGTCTGAAATACTTCTGTTTTCTTTTTTCAAATCAGCGTATTTGCTTTCTAAATCAGTATAAATCTTCTTGGAAACGCAAGAAGTGGAAAGGGCTACAAGTAGCAATCCTAGGGAAATTCTTTTTATCATTTTTTTAAATTTATTATTGTAACCTTTTCTAATTGATTTTTGAAATTGATATTGATATTGATATTGCCATTAATTATTCTATCTCCACCAAGCTCGGACAATGGTCTGAATGTTTAGCTTCAGGTAAGATAACGGCTCTTTTTATTTTTTGCTTCAATGGCTCGCTTACCAAACAGTAATCGATGCGCCAACCTTTATTTTCTAATCTTGCCGAAGGAAATCGCATCGTCCACCAGGTATAATTGTTGGGTTCTTTATTTAAAAATCGGAAACTGTCTATGAATCCACTTTTCATAAAACCGTCTAGCCATGCTCTTTCTTCGGGCAAAAATCCCGAAACTTTCTTATTTCGAATCGGATCGTGAATGTCTATTGCTTCGTGACAAATGTTGTAATCGCCACAAATCACGAGGTTAGGAATTTCCTTTTTAAGTTCATTAATATAATTTTGAAAATCATCCATAAACATAAATTTATGATCCAATCTTTCGATATTAGTTCCAGAAGGCAAATACAAACTCATCACCGATAAATCGTCAAAATCGATGCGAAGATTTCTTCCCTCGAAGTCCATATGTTCAATTCCTGTTCCAAAAACTACGTTATTGGGTTTGATTTTCGATAAAATAGCTACACCGCTGTAGCCTTTTTTGGTCGCTGGAAACCAGTAATGATAGGGATATCCTGCGAGTTCAAAATCTAAAAGCGGAATTTGTTCTGGAGTTGCTTTTATTTCTTGAAGACAAATTACATCGGGGTTTGCTTGTTGTAACCACGCGATAAAACCTTTTGAGATTGCGGAGCGAATGCCGTTGACGTTATAAGAAATGATTTTCATTGCATGTTTATTTGTGGTTCAAAAGTAATGAAAACTATAAAGATTGATTTCAAAAAAAGACAGAAAATCGAGTTTTTTGCTATCTTTGTTTCGTACTCAAAAAATACAAGTTAGCTATATGGGTTTAGTAACCGCAAAAGAAGTTTCAAAAGCAATAAACACAGATAAGTACGGAATTTTAGGTACTTTCTCGGGTTGGTTATTGATGAAGGTTTTGAAAATTTCAACCATCAACAAAGTATATGACAGAAACAAACACTTGAAAGATGTGGAGTTTCTGAATGCCCTATTAGATGATTTACAAATAAAATTCGAAATTCACGAACAGGATTTAAAACGACTTCCTAAAGACGGAGCGTACATCACTATTTCAAACCATCCTCTAGGAGGAATTGACGGCATTTTACTCCTGAAATTAATGCTGGAAAAAGAACCTAATTTCAAAATTATTGCCAATTTCCTCTTGCATCGAATCGATCCGATGAAGCCTTTTATCATGCCAGTAAATCCATTCGAAAATCATAAAAATGCAAAGTCGAGCGTGATAGGAATCAAGGAGACATTGCGCCATTTGAGCGATGGAAAACCACTAGGAATGTTTCCTGCCGGCGAAGTTTCTACTTATAAAGATGGGAAATTGATGGTGGACAAACCCTGGGAAGAAGGGGCTATAAAAGTGATTAGAAAGGCACAAGTTCCCGTTGTTCCTATCTATTTTCACGCCAAAAACAGTTGGTTGTTTTATATGCTTTCAAAAATTAGTGACACTTTACGAACCGCAAAATTACCGTCAGAAGTATTTAGCCAAAAAAATCGCACCATTAAAGTGCGTATTGGCAAACCCATTTCGGTTGCAGAACAAAATGAATATACATCGCTTGATGAATATTCTGAATTTTTAAGACGAAAAACCTATATGTTGGCGAAGCCTTTTGAAAAGGAAACGCCGTTTTTGCCAAAACCCAATTTAAAACTGCCGAAGAATCCAAAGAAAATCGCGAATGCTACAAGTCAAGACAATGTGACTGCTGAAGTAAATGCTTTGCGAGAAAAAGATTGCCGATTATTAGAAAGCAAAAACTATGAAGTGTTTTTTGCAAAAGCCAGTGAAATGCCAAATATCCTGCACGAAATAGGACGATTGCGAGAAATTACTTTTAGAGAAGTTGGCGAAGGCACGAATGAATCTATAGACCTAGACTCCTATGATGCCTATTACCGTCATTTATTTTTGTGGGATGTTGAGTCCAAAAAAATTGCTGGCGCTTACAGAATGGGATTAGGGTCAGAAATTTATCCGAAGTATGGTGTTGAAGGTTTTTATTTAACAGATTTATTTGGGTTTGAACCCGAATTATTCGATATGCTTCATCATTCGATCGAAATGGGTCGCGCCTTTATTATCAAAGAATACCAACAAAAACCGATGCCTCTTTTCTTGCTTTGGAAAGGAATTATTCATGTTACGTTACGTCATCCAGAGCATAAATTCTTACTTGGTGGTGTGAGTATTAGCAATCAATTTTCTAATTTTTCGAAATCATTAATGATCGAATTTATGAAATCGAATTTTTATGATCCTTATATTGCTCAATATATTCATCCGAGAAAAGCATTTAAAGTCAAATTGAAAGATGCCGATAAAGATTTTATTTTTGATGAAGCCGAAGCCGATTTAAATAAATTTGACAAGTTGATTGACGAATTGGAACCTGGGATGTTGCGTTTACCCGTTTTAATCAAAAAATACATCAAACAAAATGCGCGTGTCGTAGCTTTTAACGTTGACCCCATGTTTAATAATGCGATTGATGGTTTAATGTATATTAGAATTTCTGATATTCCTGACAGCACCATGAAACCCGTAATGGAAGAATTTCAGGCAGAATTAGAAAGAAAGTTAGCAGAGAAAGAAGAGTGAGATTCTAGATTGCAGATTTGAGATTGTAGATTTTCAATTCTTTCGATTCTTTCGATTTTTTTTACCTCCAAATCGATTGTTTCAAAATGTCATTCACAGAATTATTATTTATAAAGTAAATGATTCGTATGAAATGATAACATGCTAGAAAGATAGCCAAACTATAGGCAAATTTTTTATTGAATAGCAAGTGATTCAAATATTCTTTTTTTGTTAATAATTCTAACGAAAGCAGTACAATTGTAGCAATGCAAAACGCAACTACAAATGGTCCCAGAATATGATAGTACAAGCTTTTTTGTACATCGCCTTCATATAAAAAGACCAGCGATTTTGTAATTCCACAACCAGGACAAGGAAATCCCGTGAGCATTTTCAAGGGACACAAAGACTGATCCGTTTCGAGATGCGTATTTTGATTGAAAAACAGCAAAAAAAACGGAACCATCAGCGTAATAACTGCGCCAATGATTCCGTAAATTTTACGTCTTGATTTTGTATTAATTGTATAATTTATTGATGTCATTTTGAACAATCATAGCTGCAGCCATTGGAAAGATAAACCCTAAAACAATCAATAATGTTGAATCGTCTTTTTGCGGATAACCAATGCGTTTATACACTTGAGGCAATGCATCTTTACCTGCTAAATAAAAGAAATAGATGTTTACAGGAAAACAACATCCTGCAAAAATAGCTATCGGTTGAGAAATAACTTCTCGTTCGGCCACTGCATTAAGTACTTCGGCCACTTTTATGTTCCAATAGATAAGATACAATCCGCAAGTTATAAAACTTAAGATTAATACTAATACCGGATCAACTTTAAATACAGGTATCGGGTTGTTTGGACGGTTCCAATGTTCGGTTATTGTGTTTTCCATAAATTGATTGTTAAATGGTTAGGGTAAAAATATAAAAATTATTGAAATGATTTAAGTTTCAATTTTTAATTATGCTTCTGTAGTTCCAATTTCATCAATTTCATCAAATTCATTTTTAGGATCTGGACCATATTGATTGGTACCTTGATCTCCTTCTCTACAAGCTAAAATTAGCAACCAAATTGAACCAATCAAAGGGAAAAATAAAATTAAGAGAAACCATCCGCTTTTACCCACATCGTGCAAGCGCCTAATAGCAACAGCAATACCTGGTAGAAATGTTGCTATAGCATAAATTGAGTATATTATGCCATAAGGAAGAGGTTCAAAATTTAAACCTGTAACGCTGTCAATAACTGCGGCGACTATTAAAATTATAAGATTGGCAAGAATATAATACCAATACTCACTTCTTCTAGCTCTACCATTAAAATTTGCGTAGTTTTCGAAAACTACTTTTTTGTACCATTCAATCATAATTAAAAATATTAGCTGATTCCTACTCTTGTGGCTTTTCGGTTACGCCTCGTTTTATGGTTTCTGAACTCCATTGCGTTTGCTAATATAATAATTTTACAGAAAAGTCGTGTTATTAATATGTAAATTTTTTATACCCAAATCGCCTTAATTTTATCAACAATCACTTGTGCCAATCGTTCGTGGCTTTCAAATGTCCAACCCGCGATATGCGGAGATAGAATTACATTTTTTGCTTTTAATAAATATCGAAAAGCTACTGGAGTTTCTTTGTGTGTAAAAAGTGTTTCAAAAGACAACTTTTCATATTCCAAAACGTCTAAACCAGCGCCGAGAACTTTACCGGTTTGCATTGCTTCAACTAAATCAGCCGTGATAATATTTTTCCCTCTTGAAGTATTAATTATCCAAAATGGTTTGGCAAAAGCATTTATAAAATCAGCATTTACCATCTTGTCTGTTTCAGGTGTCCAAGGAATATGAAGACTTAACACATCTGTTTTCTGTTGCAATTCTTCTAAAGAAACTTGTCGCGCATTTTCATCACCCACATTTTCCTGAATGTCGCAGCACAAGACTTCTACCTCAAAACCACGAAGTTTTTTGGCAAAGGATTTTCCCATATTTCCGTAACCAATAATGCCCACGGTTTTCCCATTGAGTTCGTGCCCACGATTTTTTTCTCGGTTCCATTGTCCTGATTTTATTTCGCGGTCGGCTTGATTCAAATTATTAAAAAGCGACAAAATCATTCCCAAAGTATGCTCGGCAACGGCATTTCTATTGCCTTCGGGTGCAGCAATGAGTTGGATGTTTTTGGATAACGCATAATCACAATCAATGCTTTCTAAACCTGCTCCAACTCTGGCTATGAATTGTAAATTTGTGGCTTTGTCTAAAAGTGTTTTGTCAATTTTGAATCGACTGCGGATGACAATTCCTTGATAATCTTGGATTTTGGCTTCAATTTCTTCCTTAGAAGACGTGAAATCTTCGTGATTTATAAATCCAGCTTGCTCCAGTTGCTCCCAAAGCAGTGGATGATTGCTATCGATATGAAGGATTTTGATGTCCATAAAAAGTGTTTCTAATTTAAGCGTATTTATGTATTTCTTTTTTTAAACCACATAGAAAATTCAAATTTATGCAAAAAAAGAGTACATAGGCACTTTGTTTACTCATAGCTATGTGATTCTATGTAAAATCGAAGATTTCTTCATGCTACTTTATAAAATCAATTGTGCTATGTGGTTTGAAAATTTAAATTGTGCTAGTACTCATTCTAAATACAACCTCCCAAAATAACAAAAAAAATGCGGTTTATCGTTTTGTTAAAAGGATTTAGTGTTGCAATTGTTTAAATTTGTATGAGTTTTTTAAACACCGATAAACGCCGATTCGCGTTGCGATAAAACAGCTCAAAACGGATTTTGAAAACTAATTTGAAAAATCAATTCTTTTCAGCGTCTTTGCGAAGCAAATCCGTTGTATCAGCGTCCCTTTTTACAGATATGGATTAAATAAAAAGAATTTAAATATGAAATTAACAAAAACCTTTAAATCCTTTTTTCAAAGTGAAAAAGCAGGTGGACTTATTCTTCTTTTTGTAACTATATTGTCGCTTTACCTTGCCAATTCTCCACTTCAAACCGGATATATTCAATTTTGGGTAATAGAAGTTGGCCACCAATCCATCACGCATTGGATTAACGATGGTTTGATGACAATTTTCTTTCTTTTGATAGGATTGGAATTAGAACGCGAAATATATCTCGGCGAATTATCTAGTATCAAAAATGCGGCTTTACCTATTTTTGGAGCAGTAGGCGGAATGATTGTTCCTGCGGGATTATTTTTATTGTTGAATTTTGGAACCGCAACTCAAAACGGAGCGGGAATACCAATGGCGACAGACATTGCATTTGCTATCGGAATTTTATCGCTTTTAGGCAATCGTGTTCCTGCTTCCTTGAAAATATTTCTAACAGCATTGGCTGTAATCGACGATTTGGGCGCTATTATCGTGATTGCGGTTTTTTACACAACGACGATTACTTTTGTAAATTTAGCCATAGCTTTAGGTATTATGGCTGGTTTGTTCATTCTAAATAGGATGAAGATTCACAACTTGATTCCTTACCTTATTGGCGGAATTGCAATGTGGTATTTTATGCTAAATTCCGGTGTTCACGCTACTATTACTGGGGTTTTACTGGCTTTTGTCATTCCTTTTGGAGATGGAAGCGAGAAATCGCCTTCTTATATTTTACAACATTTTTTACACAAACCGGTGGCATTTGTAATTCTGCCCTTGTTTGCTGTTGCCAATACTTGTATCGCTATTAATTCTGGCTGGCAAGAGGGCTTAACTCATTCTAATTCACTTGGAATTCTCCTTGGACTTATCATTGGAAAACCATTGGGAATCTTTCTTTTTTCTTTCTTAGGCGTGAGTTTGGGACTTTGTGCATTGCCACAAGATTTAAAATGGAAAACCATTATTGGCGCAGGAATGTTGGGAGGAATTGGGTTTACAATGTCCATTTTTATTACGCTTCTTGCCTTTAAAAATGATGGTTCAGCAGTAATTACCTATTCTAAAATCGCTATTTTAATTGCGTCTTTTATTGCAGGAACTTTGGGCTTCTTTTGGCTAAAATTTACTTTAAAGAAAACATCTCTTCAAAAAGCTAAACATAAAACAAAAAAATAATTTGCTTAGTATTAAATACAAAAAAGGGAATTCAGCTAAAACAAAATTCCCTTTTCATAATTTATATTCTAAAATTTACCCTTTAATTTGTTTCAAAGAAGTTTTGATTCCTCTAATTAATGAAGAGCTGAATCCGTGCATTTCCATTTCGTTCAATCCGGCAATCGTACATCCTTGTGGTGTTGTCACTCTATCAATCAATTGTTCCGGATGTATGTTTTCTTCCATAATCATTTCGGCAGCTCCTTTTACGGTTTGTGCTGAAATAGCCAATGCTGTTTTCCAATCAAATCCTATTTCGATTCCCGCTTGCATTGAAGCGCGAATATAACGCAAAGCAAAAGCTGTTCCGCTTGCCGCCAAAACTGTAGCCGCATCCATTAATTTTTCGTCAATAATGGGAGCTGTTCCTAAGTCTTGGAAAAGCGCCACTACATTTTGTGCATTCTCTTTGTCTTTTTCATTGTAAGCAATACACGTGGCCGAAGCGCCAAATTGAGCCGCAATATTGGGCATAATTCGGATGGCGCTGTTTGAATCTCCTATTTTGTTTTGAAGCGCTTCAATCGACAATCCACTTACTGCTGACGCAATAACTTTATTGGAAATTACAGGAAGAATTTCGGCCAAAACGGTGCTTACTTGATACGGTTTTATGGTCAGAATAATAACATCTGCTTCTTGAATATTATGTTTGTTATCCGTAGAAACAGTTACACCCAATTGTTCCAAATACAGAATACTTGAAGTGTTTCTTCTGGTTATAGTGATTTGATTGTCTTTCGAAAATCGAGTTAATCCCAATGCTATGGAAACTCCAAGATTTCCTCCGCCAATAATATGTACTTTCATTTATGTGTATTTTAAAATCCTAAAATCAATCTGGCTATTGTAAAATAAATAAGAATTCCGCAAATATCATTGCTAGTTGTAATAAATGGCCCAGTTGCGAGCGCGGGATCAATCCCAAACTTATCTAATAAAATTGGCACAAATGTCCCGATTAACGAAGCTATAATAATCACTGAAATTAAGGCAATAGTAACGATAATTCCTATTATAATTTCTACGTTCAGTAGAAAATGGCTTCCTAAAAACAAAATGGCGGCCAGAATTACTCCATTCAACAAACTCAGCGAAACTTCTTTTATCAATCGATTGAACAAGGAACCACTCAAGGTGTCGTTTGCCAAACCCTGAACAATAATTGCCGAAGATTGTACACCCACATTTCCTGCCATCGCTGCAATTAACGGTGTAAAAAAGAATAAATTTCCGTGATTGGTCATTGCTCCTCCAAATAATCCGAGTACTTTTACAGAGACAAAACCTCCCAAAAGCGCCAACACCAACCAAGGCAAACGGGCTTTTGTCAACTCTATAATGCTGTCATCGGCTTCAACATCTTGTGAGATACCCGCCGCTAACTGGTAATCCTCTGTTGCTTCGTCCTTGATTACGTCCACAATATCATCGATAGTGATTCGACCGACCAATCTACCGATTTCATCTGTAACGGGAATGGCTTCTAAATCGTATTTTTGCATAATACGCGCCACCTCAACATCTTCGATATAAATATCGACCGAATTTAATTTTTTGATATAGACTTCACTAATAGGTGTTTTTGCAGAAGTAGTTAATAAATCTTTGAGTGACAACCGTCCTAACAATGTATCTTCATCATCAACTACATAAATAGAATGCACTCTGGAGATGTTTTCGGCTTGGATTCTCATTTGCTTGATGCAGGTAAAAACATTCCAATTTTCGTTAACCTTCACCAATTCTTTGTGCATCAAACCCCCAGCAGTATTTTCTGGATAACGCAACAAATCGACAATATCTTTAGCGTGACCTTCATCTTGAAGTTCTGAAATTACTTGGTCTTTCTTTAATTCCGAAAGTTCTGCAATAATATCGGCAGCATCATTAGTCTCAAGTTCGTCTAGTTCCTCCGCAATTTCTTTTGGCGAAAGCCGGTTTAATATTTTTTCCCGTAAATCTTCGTCAAGTTCCAGTAAAATTTCGGCAGTTTTTTCAGAATCTAAAACCTTAAAAAGGTAAATAGCACTTTTGAAACTTAAATCTTCGAGGATTTCAGCAATATCAGCATGGTGCAAATCATTAAGCAAAACTTCAAGTTCCCTTTTGTTTTTGTTCTTGATGTGTTTTTTTAATTCTTTAGAAAATCCTTTGCTGATTTTAAAGTCCATCGGCTTCTATTTTTTGTGTAAGTTCAATAAATTGTTCAACATTAAGTTGTTCAGGACGAAGGTTAAAAACTTCGTTTTCTCTTAAACTATCGGACAAATTTAGTGTTTTTAAACTATTTCTCAATGTTTTTCTGCGCTGCTGGAAAGCAGTTTTCACTACTGTGAAAAATAACTTTTCGCCACAAGGCAAGCTAAAATTTTCTTTTCTACGCAAACGCAAAACCCCAGATTTTACTTTTGGAGGAGGAATAAAAACGTGTTCATCAACCGTGAATAAGTATTCGGCATTATAAAAAGCCTGAACTAAAACCGATAGAATTCCATAGGTTTTACTTCCTTTTTTCTCGCAAATGCGTTCAGCAACTTCTTTCTGGAACATTCCTGCAAATTCAGGAATTTGGTTGCGCAATTCTAATGTTCGGAAGACAATTTGAGTGGAAATATTATAGGGAAAATTTCCAATTATGGCGAATTGCTTGCCACCAAAAACTTCGTTTACATCGTATTTCAAGAAATCTTTAGAAATGATTTTTCCGTGTAATTTTGGATAATTAGCGTCCAAATAATCCACCGATTCAGTGTCAATTTCGATAACATAAGTTGTAATAGGTTTTTCCAATAAATATTTGGTCAAAACGCCCATTCCTGGTCCAATTTCCAATACATCTTCGTAGCCTTCTAGATTTAAAGTGTCGGCAATATTTTGTGCTACGCTTTCGTCTTTCAAAAAATGTTGTCCGAGGTGTTTTTTGGCTTTTACTTTTTCCATATTGTCATTGCGAGGCTCTACGCCATCCCGCTTATTCTTAAGTTTATTTTACCGCAAAGACGCGAAGGCGCAAAGTGATTAATGATTTTGAAATGAACACTGAATACTAAAACTAATGCTCACTTATCAACTCCAATTCTGTTCTAAAAGAAAGCATTTTATCTCCAAATAATTTAAGTGCTTCGTTACGTAGAGCCGGTGCATTTTCCAAGTAATATCTTTGTAAAGTTTCCTTGCTGTCGGCTGTGTATTGAACAGAATATGTGGTTCCACCCATTTCTTCTTCGATTAAAACTCGAACCATTCTTGCCGAAGAGAATTTTCCTGTGGCTAGCATTTCTGGAATATGTTTGTGCTGCATCCAAATCATCCATTTTTCATGAACGCTTTCGTGTATGTTTGTGGTAACGTTGTAAATGATCATTAAGGTCTTGGGTTTTAGGCGCTGGGTATTAGATTAAAATCCTCATTTCGATTACAAATTCTTATCTCCTCGCAATAGTCGGTATTCTTTTCGAGCATCGACAAAATAAATACTGTCCTGATGATTGAAAATTATTTTCTCGTAAAGCGGTTTTGCCTTTTCGGGTTGTTGTAACTTATTGTTATACATTTCTGCCGAAAAATAAAGCGCTTCGTCAATATAAATTCCCTCGCTGTGTTGTGCAATAATATTTTGATATTGGCTTAAAGCCAAGTTATATTCGCCTTGTTTTTCGTAAAGTTGCCCTAAACGCAACAAAGTTACTGCCTCAATGTCTTGCCCTTTGAAGCTTTTTAAAATCGACTGAAATTGTGAAATTGCTTCCAGATTTCTATTTTGATACAGCAGATAATCCCCTTTGGAAAACTGTTTCAAGGCCGTTTGTGTCGAATCGGCAACGGTGTTGTCACTGATTAAAAGGAAATATTCTAAAGCATCATTGGCAATTAGCTGTGTACTTGCCGATTTCAATTCCTTAAATTGCTTCGAAGCCCATACAAAATCTCCCTGAAAATAACTGGTTTTGGCTGCCTTCAAACTTGCTTCGTGCGCCATAACATCATTTTTTAAATTCTCTTCAATTTGGGAATAATAAAGTAATGCCTGATTGAATTTTTCTTCGAAAAGCAAAATATCAGCCAACTCCATTTTGGCCTGAGCCGCTTCATATTCACTCAATTGCAATTCGAGCGCTTTCATAATTATGGATTTTCCTTCCTCAGGTTTTTTTAAATTAAAAGTTACAAAATGCGCCTGAATCAGTTGTAAAGATAGCGTAAATGGACTTATTCCATATTCGGTCAACAAATTGGACAATTCCGTGTTGATGGCAGCAAAATCCTTTTGCTGTGCCTTGTCAATTTTCATTTCAATCAAATAAGAAGTGGCTTGAATGAGCAATTTTAAATCTTTGGTGTTTTCCAAAACAAAGCCCAAAATTTCTTTTGCAGCTTCAGAATCATCTTCCTCGATGGCGAGTTGCCCTAAATTTATAATGCTCGAAAGTGATTCGGGATTGCGCTTGTAAACTGCTTTTTCCTGAATGAAGGCTTTTCCAAACTCTTTTTGCTGGACATAAAACCAGCTCAAATATTGATTCCAAAAAACATCCTGATTCTTTTGGGCTCTAGTAATTAATGATTTTCGCAAGATTTCGTTGAAGTTTTCATCGCCTTCTTCGACCATAAAACGAGCCAGTTGATTTTGGATTTGAATTGAATTTTGAGGATTAGCAAAAGCTTCGTCCAAAAAGGTGGTAATCATCATTTCAGAGTTGCCCAATTGGCCGTACAGCTGTGCCATTTGATAATTGAAATTTAACTTTGGATCAATGATTATTGCCGTTTGATAGGATTTCAAGGCGTATTCCAACAAAACTTTTCTCTCGAAAGAATTCGAAATGCTGTACACTTCTGTTGGGTTTTTCTTGATTCGGTCGATAGACTCATCGTAGTACTTTTTTGCGGAAGCCTCGTTCTTTTGCAACTGGAAATTATACCCCAATTCGACCAAAAGAATACCCTGTTTGTATTTATCCAATCGCGCTTGAATAGCTTTTTCGGCAACATCAAACTGCTGCAATTGCTGGTAGCAATCTATCATTTTTTGAAAATATTGGGAGTTGGACGGCGTTGCTTTTAATAATTCTTCAAAACTGATTTTGGCTTTTTCAAAATCGCCTTTATCGAAATAATACTGCGCCAATTGCTCGTTTTGCGAAAAACAAACTAAGGAGAAAAACAGGGCGATATGTAGAAAAAGTTTTTTCATTGATTTCGAATTATTATTTAACCATATAAGGCATTTAAGGGCATATAAGTATTAGTCTAAAAAATATTGGAATTAAATCTGACAGTTATTTTCCGTGGGTTATTTTTAAAACTTGAGCGTTTTTAGCATCAATAATAATTAAAAAAGTTCCTCCCTTACTTCCCTTTGGCAAAGTTCCTGAAATTACCTAATAGTTTTTTATTAAATATTTTTCGTAAGGCCTTTGTTCTTCAATATTTACTTTCCCAAAAACATCAAAAAGAATGGCTTCTGCAATTTTTATTGCTGTACTACTGTTTTTTACTATTAACTCATTGTAGTCGATAATAATATTTTCTGGTTTTTCTTTTAAAACCGCATTTAATTCTTCTATTGCATATTTTTCACCCAAATGAGTTCTATTATTTTGGGCAAAAGAATTAATTGTAATAGCCAAAAAAATTACGATTAAATATTTCATAAGTCTTTTTTATGATATGAACATTTCAAAACCATTAATTTATACAAACACTTAAATGACCTTAAATACCTTATATGGTAAAATTTTTAATCAATAATATCAAAACCACAATAGCTTCTTAAAACCTCAGGAATTACAATGCCTTCTGCGGTTTGGTAATTTTCCAAAATTCCTGCCAAGACTCTTGGCAAAGCCAATGAACTTCCGTTTAAGGTGTGTGCCAATTGGTTTTTGCCGTCTTTGTCTTTGAAACGCAATTTCAAACGATTCGCTTGAAAAGTCTCGAAATTAGAAACCGAACTGATTTCTAACCAACGTTCTTGTGCCGTAGAATATACTTCGAAATCATAGGTCAAAGCCGAAGTAAAACCCATATCGCCACCACAAAGACGCAAAATTCTATATGGTAATTTCAATTCCTGCAAAATGCTTTTTACGTGTTCGACCATTCCTTCCAAAGCTGCGTAGGATTTATCAGGATGTTCTACTCGCACAATTTCCACTTTATCAAACTGGTGCAAACGATTCAATCCACGAACGTGAGCGCCATAAGAACCGGCTTCACGACGGAAACAAGGTGTGTAAGCCGTAGTTAAAATGGGCAATTCGTTTTCGTTTAAAATGACATCACGAAACAAATTCGTCACAGGAACTTCTGCCGTTGGAATCAGATATAAATTATCGGTGGCGTCGTGGTACATTTGCCCTTCTTTGTCTGGCAATTGTCCCGTTCCATAAGCCGAAGCTTCGTTGACCATATGCGGTACTTGAACTTCGTTGTAACCTGCAGCGGTATTTTTATCTAAAAAATAATTGATTAAGGCACGTTGCAACTTGGCTCCTTTTCCTTTGTAAACCGGAAATCCTGCGCCAGTTATTTTGTTTCCCAATTCAAAATCGATGATGTCGTATTTCTTGACCAATTCCCAGTGCGGTTGCGCGCCTTCGTGCAAAACAGGAATTGCGCCTTCTTCAAAAACGTTCAAATTGTCCTCTGGAGTCTTTCCTTCTGGAACAATAGCTGCGGGAAGATTGGGTAAAGTGTATAGTTTTTCCAGCAAATCGGCCGCTAATTGATCGGCAGTTTCTGCCAACGCTTTGCTTTTTTCTTTCAATAAAACCGTTTTTTCTTTCAGGATTGCGGCTTTTGATTTTTCGCCAGCTTTCATCAATTCGCCAATGGCTGCCGATAATTTATTAGATTCTGATAAAATTCCGTCCAATTCCACTTGTACGGCGCGACGGCGTTCATCCAGTTGTACTGCTTCTTCAACAACGCTTGTGGCATCCATATTTCTTTTTGCCAAAGCGGTGATTACTTTTTCCTGATTCTCTCTAATAAATGCAATTTGTAACATATCCTTATCTTTTAAACGCTAACTTTAATTATAACGGTAGCAAATTTAAGGAAATGTTTTTATAAAAAGGGGGAATCAAAAAGTTAAGAACGATTTATAGCGCATTGTTCAATTGTGTTTGCGCTTTTTCTGCTATTATAGATTGCATTTCTAATAGATTACTTATTTTTACCATAAATATTTCAGTCAATGAAAAAAACATTTCTCTTCGGTTTTTTGTTGTTTAAATCTTTTATTTTTTCACAAGACAATCTTGTTTTATTTGAAAAAATGAGAGCTTCTGAAGCTAATTCGGCTTCAAAACTTATGTCGGTAAAAACCAATCCTAATACGGCAAATTATGACATTACCTATCATAAATTAGAATGGAATATCGATCCAGCAATCTATTTTATATCCGGAAAAGTAACGACTACTTATATTGCACTTTCGAATATGACGAGCCTAAATTTCGATTTAACCAACACATTAACAGTAAGTTCTGTGAAAAAAGGGGTTGATAACTTAGTTTTTACACAAACAGCAACCGAATTGCAAATTACTTTACCCACAACTCAACCAAAAGGAACTTCGGAAACGGTAGAAATTTCCTATTCTGGCATACCTTCCACTTCGGGATTTGGATCATTTATACAAGATATTCACGGGACTTCGCCCATTATTTGGACATTGTCAGAACCTTTCGGAGCAATGAATTGGTGGCCTTGCAAGCAAGATTTGAACGATAAAGTAAACAGTATTGATGTGTATATTACTACTCCAAGTCAATATACTAGTGTTTCGAACGGTGTAGAACCCGAGGCGCCCGTTATTAATGGACTGAATAAAACAACTCATTTTCGTCATAATTATCCCATTCCTGCTTATTTAATTTGCGCAGCGGTAACTGATTATGCTGTGTACAGTCAAACAGGTGGAACAACTCCAAATCAATACCCTATTGTCAATTACATTTATCCCGAAAATCTAACTCCAACAGTTCAAAATCAATTGGAGCAAACACCTTTGATATTGAACTTTTACGAAAATTTATTCGAAATCTATCCATTTCATAACGAAAAATACGGTCATGCCCAGTTTGGTTGGGGTGGCGGAATGGAGCATACGACGGTCTCGTTTATGGTTAATTTTAGTCGCAGATTGATTGCTCACGAAATGGCACATCAGTGGTTTGGCGATAAAATAACTTGTGGTACTTGGAAAGATATTTGGCTCAACGAAGGATTTGCCACCTATTTAGCCTCAATGGTTATCGAAAATTTTGACGGGCAAGCGGCTTTCATTGCCGATAAAACCAATATGATTAACTCGATTACTTCGATTTCAAATGGAGCGGTTTATCTAAACGATGCCGAAGCAACTAATGTTAACAGAATTTTTGATGGAAGACTAACTTATTATAAAGGCGCAATGGTTTTGAATATGTTACGATTTAAAATGGGTGACACGCTGTTTTTTCAAGCTTTAAAAAATTATCTATCCGATACCAATTTGGCTTACAAATATGCTGTTACCTCGGATTTGAAAACTCATCTCGAAGCAGTTTATGGCAGTAGTTTAAACGAATTTTTTAACGATTGGATCTATAATCAAGGTTATCCTACTTATGCTATAGCTTTTCAAAATAATTATAATGGAACGGTTTCTATCGGAGTCAATCAAACACAATCCGATCCTTCGGTCAGTTTTTTTGAAATGCCAGTTCCTATTCGCGTTTTTGGTGCGGGTGGAGAACAAATGGATTTGGTTGTAAACACTATTTCCAATGGCGAAACTTTTATAAAAAATGTTCCTTTTGTGGTTACAAGCGCGGTATTTGACCCGAATAAAGATTTAATTTCTAAAAATTCTGTGGTTAGCTTATCTACCAATAATCCTAAATTAGAAAGCATTTCTTTATATCCAAACCCTTCAAAAAATAAGATAACACTTCAATTGCCTGCCGGAATTACCGTTGAAAAAACTTTGTTTTACAATTCCTTAGGACAAAAAGTAAAAGAAACTACTTCGGCTACTTCTTGGGATGTGAGTGCTTTTTCGGAAGGAATTTATTTTATGACGCTATTTACAAATGAAGGAACAAAACAAATTCAGTTTGTGAAAAAGTAGTTGTTGATTTGCAAGATTTCCTAGCCCAGATAGAAGTGGAAATCCTTTTGTGCCGGTGTTCGGCACATAAGATTGCAACGTATAGCTGGAATAGCTTCAAGAAAAACGGAAACAACTGTAAAAGTTATTTCCGTTATATACTACATCTTACTATGATTTATAATCTATCGCTACAGCAAATGAATTATCTAATATATACTGAAACAGCACCATTGGCCTGTTTCAATTTTAATTCAGAAAGCGTAAGATTAACTATATCATAAGTTGTAGTTGCACCGTTTATTACCGTTGTTAATTGACTACCTGATTTGGAATAAGTTCCTGAAATAGTTGACAATGCACAAGGGCTTAGGGTAGAACTATAATCTCCTGAAGTTAATGTGTTGTCAATTTTTAGATTGATAAAATCGTGGTCACAGCCACTTTGATTTTGTGGTGCGTCTATTAATGTTTCTACACCATTATTATTTGTACCGATTTTGACAATACCCCATTTGCCTACTATAGGAGCTATTGTGTCCCCAGCATTATCAGTGCTACTGCAAGAAACTGTAAGTAATCCGATACTCAATACTAAGGCAACTAATAAGCTTTTCGTTTTCATACTATTATTTTTTTAAATTAATATGGACAAAATTAGCTGTGTAGGTCTCAAAGAATGTTACATAATTATTGATACTATTTACATTATTATTTTGATGGCTTGGATTATCAAATGAGCTTCTTAAAAAATCTTTACGCTAGTACAAACAAGTCACGACTTGTCCCTACCATAAAAAATCTTATTTTTGCAACAAATCAAATTGAATTATGTTACAGAATCCAAAAAGATATACCATTACGGCGGCGTTGCCTTATACAAACGGACCCATACATATTGGCCATTTAGCGGGTGTTTACGTGCCTTCGGATATTTATTCCAGATATTTAAGATTGCAAGGAAGAGACGTTTTGTTTGTTTGCGGAAGCGATGAACACGGCGTGGCAATTTCGATGAAAGCTAAAAAAGAAGGGGTTACACCTCAGGAAATAATTGATAAATATGATGGAATTATCCGAAAATCGTTCTCAGATTTTGGAATTTCGTTTGATAATTATTCAAGAACTTCGGCCAAGATTCATCACGATACGGCTTCGGAATTTTTTAGAACCTTGTATGACAAAGGTGATTTTATCGAAGAAGTAACCGAGCAATTGTATGATGCGAAAGCAGACCAATTCTTGGCAGACCGTTTTGTTGTTGGAACTTGCCCACGTTGTGGTAACGAAGAAGCCTATGGCGACCAATGCGAAAATTGTGGTTCTACATTAAATGCTACAGATTTGATTAATCCAAAATCGACCATTACGGGAGAAACGCCAATTATGAAATCGACGAAACACTGGTTTTTGCCTTTGGATCGTTATGAAGATTTCTTGAAAGAATGGATACTTGTTGGACATAAAAACGACTGGAAACCCAATGTTTACGGACAGGTAAAATCCTGGATCGACGGTGGATTGGAACCTCGTGCGGTAACGCGTGATCTTGATTGGGGGATTGATGTTCCCGTTGAAGGTGCCGAAGGAAAAAAATTATACGTTTGGTTTGACGCACCGATTGGCTACATTTCTTCTTCGAAAGAATGGGCTGCTAGAGAAGGAAAAGATTGGGAACCGTATTGGAAAGATCAAGATACGAAATTGGTTCACTTCATAGGGAAAGATAATATTGTTTTCCATTGCATTATTTTTCCTGCAATGTTGAAAGCTGAAGGAAGTTATATTTTACCAGATAATGTTCCAGCCAATGAGTTCTTGAATTTGGAAGGAAATAAATTATCGACTTCTAAAAACTGGGCGGTTTGGTTGCACGAATATTTGGAAGAATTTCCAAATCAGCAAGACGTTTTGCGGTATGCGTTGACATCTAATGCGCCTGAAACTAAGGATAACGATTTTACTTGGAAAGATTTTCAGGCGAGAAATAATAATGAATTGGTAGCGATTTTTGGAAACTTCATCAATCGTGTGGTGGTTTTAACCAATAAATATTACGAAGGAATTGTACCAACACCAAATGAATTTTCAGAAGTGGATGAAGCTACTTTGTCCGAATTAAAAGCTTATCCAGCCGTGATTTCGAGTTCGATTGAGCGTTACAGATTCCGTGAAGCTTTGAGCGAATTGATGAATGTTGCCCGATTGGGGAATAAATATCTTGCCGACGAAGAACCTTGGAAAATGATAAAAACCGATCCAGCTCGTGTGCAAACCCAAATGTATGTGGCATTACAAATTGCAGCGGCTTTAAGTTCACTTTGTGAGCCTTTCTTGCCGTTTACCGCTACGAAATTATCCAGAATACTGAAAATTGAAGAAAAAATAGATTGGAAAACAGTTGCTGACAATTCTGATTTAATTCCTGCCGGACACCAAATTGGGGGTCCCGAATTTTCGGGAGAATTGCTTTTTGCCAAAATTGAAGACGAAGAAATCCAAAAACAAATAGACAAATTGGAAGCTACAAAAACCGCCAACAAGGATGAGATTGCTTCCGCCTCGGCGGACGAGTCGTTCCTCGCAATGCCACAAAAAGAATTAATTCAGTTTGACGATTTTGCCAAAATGGACTTACGTGTGGGAACGATTTTGGAAGCCGAGAAAATGCCAAAGGCTAACAAGCTTTTAATCTTAAAAATCGACACTGGAATTGACGTTCGCACGATAGTTTCAGGAATTGCCGAGAGTTTTTCGCCAGAAGAAATCATTGGTAAACGCGTAACTGTTTTGGTGAACTTGGCTCCAAGAAACCTTCGGGGCGTTGAAAGTCAAGGAATGATTTTGATGACCAACAATGCCGCAGGAAAACTGGTTTTTGTAAATCCTGATGCGGATGACGTTGGGAATGGGGAGACGATAAATTAAATTCAACCGCAAATTTGCAAATTTTAATTCAACATAAAAAAGGAATAATTTGCGAATTTGCGGTAAAAACAAATAAAATGAACCTAAAAGTAATTGCCTTCGACGCTGACGACACCTTATTTGTAAACGAACCCTATTTTCAAGAAACAGAACAAAAATTCTGTGGTTTGATGAGCGACTATTTGTCGCATCAAGGGATTTCGCAGGAACTTTTTAAGGTTGAGATTGACAATTTAAAAATCTACGGTTACGGAATCAAAGCTTACACGCTGTCGATGATTGAAGCTGCGATGAAAATTTCGAATAATACAATTCCTGTTGAAGTCGTTGAGAAAATAATAAATTACGGAAAAGAACTACTAGAAAAACCTATTGAATTATTAGATGGTGTTGAAGAAACCTTACAAGCTTTGCACGGAAAATACAAATTAGTTGTTGCCACCAAAGGCGATTTATTGGACCAACGCAGAAAATTGCACAATTCCGGGTTAGGACATTATTTTCACCATATTGAAGTAATGGCCGACAAACAGGAAAAAGATTATTCGGATTTATTGAAACGTTTGGAGATACAGCCCGAAGAATTTTTTATGATTGGTAACTCCTTAAAATCTGATGTTTTACCGGTTTTGGCTCTTGGCGGATACGCTGTTCATATTCCGTTTCACACCACTTGGGCTCACGAAAGAATCGATTATAAAGTGGAACACAAAAACTTCTACACCTTCGAAAAGATGACCGATGTTTTATTAAAATTGCAATAACAAGTATGTTTCATTGTTTATCAATTATCAAGCCTATCATTTTCAATGGCTTAAACCACATATTTACCCATAACTTATAGAATTAAAGCTAATCCTTTCATAATTAACTGATTTAAATTATATATCGAACAACACAATGTAGTTTTGTCGAGAATTTAAAATTATGAAATTATGAAAAAAGTATTACTTACATTAGTTTTTGCATTCGCTATAAATACATTAAGCGCGCAAAATGAAAAGATTGAAACCAAACCTACTGGTTTTAATCAATGGTCAGTTGAAATATCTGGTGGTTTTAATAAACCTCAACGACCTATGACTACTGGTTATTACACAACCGTAGTTAGTCCATACACCGTCGATTTGGGTATTCGATACATGTTCAACAACAAATTTGGTTTAAAAGGAGATTTTGGCTTTAACAGTTTTACCGAAGAAGAAGGATCTATGCCTTTTGATACTAAATATTACAGAGCAGATTTACAAGGTGTGGTTAATTTAGGGAGAATTATGAGTTTTGAAACTTGGACAAAAACCTTTGGTTTGTTAGGTCATGCTGGTTTTGGTCTATCATTCTTAGAAAGAAAAGATCCTACTTATTTAAAAGACAGAATGGGAAATTTCATGGTAGGTGTAACCGGTCAAATCAAACTTACTGATAGAATTGCCCTAACAGGAGATTTCACAACTATTACCAATGCAAAACAAAATGTCGCATTTGATGGTGAAAGTAAGGCTAGCATCTTAGGATTCAACGGAAGTCTTTTTACAGGAACTGCAGGTATAACTGTTTACTTGGGCAGCAACGTCAAACATGCTGACTGGACAGTGGACAATGAAGATAGATTTGATGCGATTGACGCAAGATTTATGGCTATTGAAAGCAAAATGCAAGATACCGATAAAGATGGTGTTGCAGATTATTTAGATGAGGAAGAAAACACTCCTGCCGGTTCAATGGTTGACACTAAAGGACGCTCTCTTGACAAAAACAATAATGGTGTCCCAGACGAAACAGAAGCTTATGTCTTGAAAAATTATGCCGCTAATACTAGTACTACCAATTCTCCACTTTTATCAAATAACGAATTGATTAGAAGTTTAATCAATGGTGGTTATGTGGCTGTATATTTTGACTTCGATAAGTCTAAACCAACGAATGTTTCAACTGAAGGTATAGATTTTATGTTGACTTACTTAAGAAACAATCCAACAGCTTCAATTGATATTGTTGGTCACGCAGACGAAATAGGAAGATCTGCCTACAACGACAAATTGTCTAATGCAAGAGCTGACAATGTGAAAAATACTTTAGTGAAAGCTAATATTGAGGCATCTAGATTGAATATTATTGCTGCTGGCGAAGACACATCAGTAGATATTGATTCAGAAAATGCTAGAAAATTAGTAAGACGAGTTACTTTTAGAGTTAAATAAATCGCTCTTTTTGCCCCAGAAAAAGCCCTAAAGGAAATTTCCTTTAGGGCTTTTTTATATTGTGACACGAGAAAATTTGAATAGACATAAAAAGCAAGTGAACAAAAATTAAAAGAATTGATTTACTTTTGAAAAATAAATAATTAGTAAAAAAGTGAAAGCACTATTAGACATAGAAAATTGGAACCGAAAAGAACACTTCTTATTCTTTAAACAGATGGAAGAACCATTTTTCGGGATTACAACAACTATAGATTGCACAAAAGGATACGAAACCGCAAAACAATTGGGAACTTCATTTTTTGTGTTTTATTTGCACAAAACTATTACCGCCGTTAATGCGATTGAATCTTTTCGGTATAGGATAATTGAAGACGCTATTTATATTTATGACACAATAGATGTATCGGCTACGATACTGCGTGAAGACAAGACTTTTGGATTTTCGTTAATTGAATACTCCAATGATTTTGATGTTTTTGCTACCAATACATTCCAGGAAATCGACAGAATAAAACACACACCCGGACTTTTTACAAGAGAATTTAAAGAAATAAACGTAATCCATTTTTCGGCTATTCCGTGGGTCAATTTCACTTCACTCTCTCACGCCAGAAGTTCTACTTTTCCGGATAGTTGCCCGAAAGTATCTTTTGGAAAAATGATGATTGACAGTGATGGAAAAAGAACGATGTCAATGTCTATTCATGCGCATCACGGATTAATGGATGGTTATCATGTGGGGCAATTTGTAGATTGCTTTCAGGAATTGATGAACGGATAAGGAGTGTTCAGTAATCAGCACCTAGTATTCAGTTTTTGTGGTAGAAAAATTGAACAGCCGCAAATCAAACAAATCAGTGATGAAAACTTCTGTACCTGAAAATGAAACAAATAATATGAAAAATTACAATAATTTAAATTTTCTAATAGCTTGTATCTGCTTTGAATTATTTTATTTAAATTTGCTTAAAACTCTATTATTATGCTATCAAAAAACATAGAAATCGCTTTAAACAAACAAATTCGCATTGAGGCCGAGTCTTCACAAATCTATTTGTCTATGGCTTGCTGGGCTGAAGTTAACGGACTCGAGGGTATCGCAAAGTTTATGTATGCACAATCAGACGAAGAACGCCTGCATATGCTCAAATTAATAAAATATGTGAACGAACGCGGAGGTCACGCACAAATTACAGATTTAAACGCCCCGAATACATCTTACGAAACTTTTAAAGGAATGTTTGAAGCATTATACCACCACGAACTTTTTGTTTCAAATTCAATTAATGAATTGGTTCACATCACTTTTGAAGAAAAGGATTATGCCACACATAACTTCTTGCAATGGTATGTTGCCGAACAAATTGAAGAAGAAGCGACTGCCAAAACCATTTTAGACAAAATCAATTTGATTGGAGATGACAAAGGTGGACTCTATTTATTCGATAGAGATATCCAATTAATTGCAGTTGCTGCCGGTACTACTGCTCCAAAATAATTCCAACTTTTACAAGAATGATTAATGCCTCAAAGAATTCAAATTTCATTGAGGCATTAATTTTATAAACCCCTAAAAGTTATTTAGAATAAATAAAAATAACATATCTTTGTATTGGTTTTAATTCATTTACAAAATGAGCACTAAAGAGAAGGAAAAAGAAAAAAAGAAGAAAAAGAAAAAAGACACTCTTGACAAAATCAAGAACGCAGAAAAATGCAAGTCTAGATGTTGTGATAAATACAAAAAAGGCGAAAAGAAACGTTGTGATAATTGCCCAATGTTTGATTTAAAGAAAAAAGTGTCCTAATTAAAAATACAAATGCCCTCCGATTGAGAGGGCATTTTATTTGTTATACTATAAACGATAGCTGCTTATTTTCCCAAAAGCAAGACTTCATTAGCAACTACTTCGGTAATATAGCGTTTTTCTCCATTTTTATCGTCGTAACTTCTATGAGTTAATTTTCCCTCAACTGCGATTTGAAGCCCTTTTGTTACATATTTTTCAATAATGTCTGCGGTTCTTCCCCAGGCCACAACTTTGTGCCATTCTGTTTGTTCAACTTTTTCTCCTTTGTCATTTTTATAACTATCGTTTGTGGCGATGGTTATATTGGCTACTTTTTTTCCTCCATCAAAAGATTTGATTTCTGGGTCGTTACCTACGTTTCCGATTAACTGTACTGTGTTTTTCATTGCATTCATGGCGTGTAAAATTTAAATTGTTTATATAAGTTATGTTGAATGACTCGTTCAAATCAACAGTGCAAAGATGTGACAGCTCAAAAACTTTATTCGGTTGATAACTATTTACTTTCGGTTGTAACTATTTGTAACCGTTTGTAAATGGAAATATATTTGCTATATTTGTTGAATATCAAAAAGTTATGCAAACAAAAATAAAGAAAGTAGTACTGCGAAATTTGCAAATTGAAGACTACAAGGAGCTAAAAAAATCAATGAAAATGGCATATCCCGAGATGGGAAATTCGCATTGGGAAGTGAAAGACATTGAAATTTTACTGGAGCTTTTCCCCGAAGGGCAACTTGTGGTTTTGGCAGACGGAAAAGTGGTTGGTGCCGCTTTGTCTTTAATTCTTGACGAAGTTTTGGTGAATAAAAATCCCAATTATGCCAAAATAACAGGTAACTATACATTCTCGACTCACAATTCAGAAGGCGAAATTTTATATGGAATTGATGTATTTATTCATCCGGAGTATAGAGGTTTGCGCCTAGGAAGACGATTGTATGATGCCCGAAAAGAATTGTGCGAACAACTCAATCTAAAATCCATCGTATTTGCGGGCAGAATTCCAAACTACAACGAACACTCCAAAAAACTAACTCCCAAAAAATACATCGATAAAGTAAAACGAAAAGAATTGCACGATCCAGTGCTTTCCTTTCAGTTGAGTAATGATTTTCACGTGATGCGGATTATGAAAAACTATCTTGAAGGCGATATAGATTCGAAAGAGTTTGCCGTTTTATTGGAATGGAACAACATTTATTATGATGAAAGTCCGCAATTAATAAACACCCAAAAAAGTGTTATCCGACTTGGATTAATCCAATGGCAAATGCGCTCCTTGTCCAACTTAGAGGCTTTGTTCGAACAAGCCGAGTTTTTTATTGATGCCGTTTCAGGTTACAAAAGTGATTTTGCCGTATTTCCCGAATTATTCATTGCCCCATTAATGGCAGATTACAATCATTTATCGGAATCCGAAGCCATCAGAGAACTGGCTAAATATGCTGACCCAATTCGCAAAAAATTTCAAGAATTTGCCATTTCATATAACATTAATATCATTTCTGGGAGTATGCCTTATATGGAAAATGGCTCCTTGTACAATGTTGGATTTCTCTGCAAAAGAGACGGAACATCCGAGATGTATTATAAAATTCACATCACTCCTAATGAAGTCTTGCATTGGGGAATGGAAGGAGGTTCGGAAATTAAAACTTTCGACACTGATTGCGGGAAAATAGGTATTATGATTTGCTATGATGTTGAATTCCCAGAACTATCACGACTCCTGGCAGACGAGCAAATGAAGATTTTATTTGTGCCTTTTTTGACCGATACCCAAAGCGGTTACACCCGAGTACGACACTGTTCGCAAGCTCGTGCTATAGAAAACGAATGTTATGTTGCCATTGCAGGATGTGTGGGCAATCTTCCAAAGGTAAATAATATGGACATTCAGTATGCGCAAACCGCTGTGTTTACGCCATCGGATTTTGCTTTTCCAAGTACCGGAATAAAGGCAGAAGCAACTGCAAATACAGAAATGACCTTAATTGTAGATGTCGATTTAGATTTATTAAAAGAACTGCACGAACACGGAAGTGTCCGAATCCTAAAAGACCGACGAACCGATTTATATGAAATTAAACGAGTAAATAAAGCGTAATGAAAAATAATCTAACCCTAGAAAAGCTAAAATTCCCGATAGGAAAATGTCCAAAAGTAGATGATGTATCCAAAAATGATTTAGAAAATTGGATCGCCACAATTGAAGCATTTCCATCCAAAATAAAATCTCTGACCGAAAAACTTTCTGTCGAAGAATTGAATTGGATTTACAGACCAAAAGGATGGAACATCAAACAAGTCGTGCATCATTGCGCCGACAGTCATATAAACAGTTTAATCCGATTCAAACTGGCATTAACCGAAGATGTTCCCACCATAAAACCTTATGAAGAACAACTCTGGGCGGAACTTGCCGATGGCAATTCAGACGATATTTCTTCCTCCATCCAAATCATCGAAGGTATTCACGCGCGATGGGTTTTGCTTTTGAAAAGCCTTAGTTCAACAGAATTAAAACGACAATTTTTTCATCCAGCCAACCTTAAAATATCAAGTTTAGAAGAAACCATTGGCGTGTATGCTTGGCATTGCAACCATCATTTGGCACATATTGAACAAGCTTTATTGCATAAAGGTCAATTTTAATAAAAACGAAAAACTATGGATAAAACCTGCCTAGAATGTGGAGACAAAATTGTAGGTCGCGAAGATAAAAAGTTTTGCAGCGACGGTTGCCGCAACGCCTACAACAACAAAATAAACAAAGACAGCACCAATTTTATGCGCAACGTCAACAACAAATTGCGCAAAAATTACCGCATTCTTTCGGCATTGAATGTCGATGGAAAAGGAAAAACTACCAAATCAAAACTATTAAGCAAAGGATTCGATTTTGAATTTTTTACCAATATTTTGAACACTAATACTGGAAACACCTATTATTTTGTTTACGATCAAGGGTATCGTGTATTAGAAAGCGACTTTTATATGCTTGTTAAAAAAGAATTTTAGAACCCAATTCTACCATTATGAAAAAAAATTATTCCTCCTTAATTTCCCTGATATTTATCGTTGGTATTCTTGGATTACTTTTCGCCACAATGATGCCTCTGTGGACATCCGATGACAATGCTCCGCTTGCAGAGTTTTCGACCAAAAGAGCTTTGGAACAAGTCAAGAACATTTCCCAAAAACCGCATTTTGTGGGTTCCGAAAATCACAATCTAGTCGCCGATTATTTGGTGGAAGAATTACAAAACATAGGTTTGGAAACTTCCATTCAAGAAGGTTT
>NZ_JANPFL010000065.1:0-10518 GCF_031423415.1 Flavobacterium sp. | reverse complement strand
TATTTTGCCTAACATATTGCCACTTTTTTATACCGAAATATACACTTTTTGGCGATTTAAAAGTACTGTTTTCAACTGAATTTAATCACAAGTTATTAACAATCAAATTGTTAATTCATTTTTAAGGAATGACTATTTAGTACTAAAGTAAACAAAAAAAGCCCCGAATTTCTTCGAAGCTTTTGCATTCTGGGTGGCTGACCGGGTTCGAACCGGCGACCCTCGGCACCACAAACCAATACTCTAACCAGCTGAGCTACAACCACCATTTTTTAACGAGTGCAAATATAATACTTAAGTTTGCTTTTGCAAAGAAAAATTCCAAAAAATTATATCAAGTCGCTTAAACTATTGACTGCCAAATAGCGTTCAACGGTAAATCCTTCGGCATAATCAGTACCAATTAGTCTTCCCAAATCCTTAGGACGATAATTAAGGCTTTCCAAGAAATTCTTTGAAGCAATTGGAGTTTCTGGCTCGGTAGAATTGGAATTGTAAAACTGAGAACTGTAAGCTAATATAGACTCCACTCTTTTGTCATTAAAACCTGAAATATCCACCACAAAATCAGGTGTTAGGTTTTTCCACTGCATATAATGATAGACTAATTTGGGTCTCCAAGCTTCTTGTTTTATTCCATCAATTTCGGTTTCAATCTTTATTAATCCCGAGAGAAAGCAAGCATCTGAAACTAATTTACTGCCTTTTCCGTGATCGATATGACGGTCTTCAATGGCGTTGCAAATCACGACTTCAGGACGGTATTTGCGAATCATTTTAATAACTTGCAGTTGGTGTTCTTCGTCGTTTACAAAAAAACCATCACGCATATCGAGATTTTCTCTAACAGAAACACCCAATATTTTAGCAGCTGCAGCGGCTTCTTGATTTCTAATTTCGACTGAACCGCGAGTTCCTAACTCACCACGTGTCAAATCAATAATTCCTACTTTTTTTCCAAGCGCAATTTCCTTGGCTATGGTTCCACTACATCCTAATTCTACATCGTCAGGATGTGCACCGAATGCTAATATGTCTAGTTTCATTTTTTAAAATTTTAGATTTTAGATTTTAGATTTTAGAATTAATTACAACCTTACATCTAAAATTCTTTTCATCGTTGCCGATTTATTAATACTTTCCTCCCACTCTTTTTCGGGGATGCTATCTTTTGTGATGCCGCAACCCATAAATAAATGAGCTTTTGTCATTGCGAGTTTCGAAGCAACCTCAATTTCCATGCAGCGTAAATTTACAAACAAATCAGTTTGGTTTTGCACATTTAATTCTCCTAAAAAACCAGTGTAAAAAGTTCGATTGTAATTTTCATTTTCAAAAATAAATTCTTTTGCTTGTTGTTTTGGCAAACCGCAGACAGCGGGCGTTGGGTGCAATAATTGAATTACTTCTTTTAATCCAAATCCCAAATTCAAACTACCAGAAATATCCGTTTTGATATGCCATACAATTCCTGCTTTGATACTGTACGGTTTTGAAACTGTAATTTTTGAAGCGATATTTTGTACTTTATCAACAATATAATCCGTGACAAATTGTTGTTCTTCTCGTTCTTTTGTTGGCCAAGTTATATCATCCGAACCATTGTATTTTTGCGTTCCTGCCAAAGCAATAGTT
The DNA here is from genome assembly GCF_031423415.1 of Flavobacterium sp. GTDB lineage: Bacteria > Bacteroidota > Bacteroidia > Flavobacteriales > Flavobacteriaceae > Flavobacterium. Next base: position 8,883 of record NZ_JANPFL010000065.1, on the reverse strand, counting down.
TTAAAAAAGTTGTCCTCAGCTTTCAATAATTGTTCTGGAGTTGCACCCAACCACGTTCCAACTTTTGGATGATAAAAGCAATAAACAAAAGTATTGGGATACAACTGAACCAAATCACGAAATGCTTGGATTAAATCAAAGTTTTGCAAATCAACTGACTCTTTTCGGGATAAAACTACTTTCTTGAATTGATTGTCTTTTATGGCTTGAATACCTTTGCCAACCAAACCTTCAAAATTATTTTTATCAATTTCGACCTGAAAACTCCTTTTCTTCTCTTGAATTTGAATTTCCTTTTTTGGGAAAGCAGCATATATTAATTCGGACTTATTCTCTGGAATTATAACAGTTTTACTTCCATCAAATGAGGCAAAAACAAAGCCTTTTTCGGTAAAATCTGCGGTTTCAAATAGCGTATCGTTTTCCTGAAAAAAACCTATTACTTTATCGGAATTAGGTTTGCAATAGAGTACAAAGGGCAACTTTTGCTTGAAATGATTCTTGGATTTATCTGCTATAAACTCCATTATAAGCTTTTGCTTTTTCTCTTTGGCAAAACCATTGTTGTCAATTTACAAATTGAAATTAGAGATTGATTTTCGTCGGTTATGCGGATTTCCCACAAGTGAATACTACTACCTTGGTGAATAATTCTTGCTGTTGCTGTTACTATTCCATTGCGTTTTGCTTTGAGATGATTGGCAGAAATTTCAATTCCGCGAACTTCACTATGTTCGCCGTTTACAAATAAAAACGAAGCCGCACTTCCCACACTTTCGGCCAAAGCAACTGTTGCTCCACCGTGCAATAATCCCATTGGTTGGTGAACTGATGGATTTACTGGCATTGTCGCTACCAAAAAATCAGGTCCAGCATCGGTATATTTAATATTTAGCGTTTGCATCAAAGTGTTTTCTGAAATTGAATTGCAATAGTGAAGCATTTTTTCTTTGTCGAATGTCATTTATTTTGCTTTAAAACTGTAAATTTAGATAAAAGACAGTAAAAACAAATGTTAATCTAACTTCAAATTTTTATTTCTTTCGATAATTACCATTAGAATTTCCTATTTTTACAAAAAAAATCAATTAAAATGCGTCAGTTTACATTTTTGCTTTTTATTGGAATCCTTATCGCTCTTAGTTCTTGTCGAACAGATTTTGAAACTGTTGCAAGTTCTGGAGATTTAAAATTTTCAAGAGATACAATTTATTTAGATACTGTTTTTACTGACATTGGTTCAAGTACTTACATGCTGAAAGTGTACAACAATACCAAAAATGACATTACTATTCCAACAATAAAACTAGGAAAAGGCCTCAATTCAAAATACAGAATGACTGTTGATGGTACACAAGGAAATCAAGGAAAAATTTTTACTAACGTCGATCTTTTGGCCAAAGATAGTTTGTACATTTTTGTGGAAACTACTGCCAATATTGTCGATGCCAATCCAACCGATTTTTTATACACCGACCAAATTTTATTTGATGGCGGCACTAATCTTCAAAAAGTGGAATTGGTTACACTAATTCAAGACGCTATATTTCTTTATCCACAACGGTTTGATGATGGAACAACTGAAAGCTTATATTTAGGTGATGACAATGACGGAAAACCAATCAATATTTACGGTTTCTTTTTAGACGAAAATGACCCAATTCATGGCAATGAGTTAAAATTCACCAATAAAAGACCTTATGTCGTTTACGGCTATGCTGCAGTTCCCTCGGGAAAAACAGTCAGTTTTGACCCTGGAACAAGAGTCCATTTTCACGCTGATTCAGGGCTTATTTTGGCAAAGAACGCTTCTTTAAATGTAAATGGAACGACTTCTACTACCGATAAATTAGAGAATGAAGTGATTTTTGAAGGAGATCGTTTAGAACCGGATTTCTCGGATGTTCCCGGACAATGGGGCGCAATTTGGCTTACAGAAGGAAGTACCAATCACAAAATAAATCATTTGACCTTAAAAAATGCTGCAATTGGTCTGTTAATTCAGAACAATGACGGAACAACTGTTGACATCAAAAACACGCAAATTTATAATTCGTCTAATTATGGAATTTTGGCTCAAACGGCGAAAATTAGTGGCGAAAATTTAGTCATCAATAATGCAGGAGCAGCTGGTTTGGCTTGTACTTATGGAGGCGAGTATAAATTTTCCCATTGCACTTTCAATAATAATTGGTCAAGTTCTAGTCAAGTGGCAGTTTTATTGAATAATTACTACACTGGAGCAACTCCGGAAGTTAAAGATTTGAAGTCGGCTACTTTTAACAATTGTATCATTTATGGATCGTATTCCAATGAATTAATTTTAAAAAAAATGTCAGGTGCCACATTCGAATACCAATTTAATAATTGTTTGATTAAGTTCGATAATACTTCAAGCACATATATAAACGACCCTTTATATCAGTTCAGCACAGATACTGAACATTACAATGCAATCATTCAAAATGAAGACCCAAAATTCTTTAAAATAGCAGAAAACAAATTCAATATTGATGGAACTTCGGCAGCATTCAAGAAAGGAAATGCCAACGATCCTGTACCAAAAGATATTTTAGGAGTTCCGAGGTCTTCACCCCCAGATTTAGGAGCATATCAAAGCGATGATTTTCCAAAATAATTTTTATTTTATCATTCTAATTTTATTGTGCAATGAACTTTTGACTAATTTAGCAAATCAATTTTTTAACAATTAGCATTCAATGAAACTAAAGCTACTTTTAACCGCATTCCTTTTTTCTATAATTTCCTTTGCACAAATTCCAAATGGGTACTATACTACTGCAACTGGAACAGGATATACATTGAAAACACAATTGTACAATATAATAAAAGGTCATTTCGATAGAGGTTACGATGGACTGTATGTTACCTATCAAACCTCAGACAGGGATTATTATTATGAAAATGACGGAACCATTTTAGATATGTATTCTGAAAACCCAACTGGTGCTGACCCATATAATTATTCAACGTCAGATATAAAAAGATGTGGTAACTATTCTAAAGAAGGAGATTGTTATAATAGAGAACACATTATCCCACAATCTGTATTTGGTGAAAACACACCAATGGTGTCTGATGCTCACTTTATCCCGCCTACAGATGGCGTGGTAAACAATATTCGTTCAAACTTGCCACACGGCATAGTTTCTACTGTTTCTAAAACTACATTGAATAAAAGTAAACTAGGTTCCAGTGGAGTAGCTGGATATTCAGGAACAGTTTTCGAACCGATTGACGAATTCAAAGGCGATATTGCAAGAATGTATTTTTATTTTGCCACTCGTTATGAAAATACCGTTGCTGGTTACAGTTACACTATGTTTAATAAAACGAGTAATCAAGTGTTTACAGAAGCTTTTTTAAATATGTTAGTAACTTGGCACGAACAAGATCCAGTAAATGCTAGAGAAATTGCTCGTAACAATGCTATTTATGCCCGTCAAAACAACAGAAATCCGTATATAGACCATCCGGAATGGGTTCGAGCAATTTGGGGATCAGCTTTGGGTAAAGAAATCTTCGGTAATTTATTGGCAAATGTTTCTGTTTATCCAAATCCATCCAAGTCTAACAAGATCAATATTGAAACTGAGAGCGAACTTGACAAAATTCAATTAATCACTATCAATGGACAAATGGTACAAAAAATTGATCATCCAAAAGCAAATCAAAAAGTCTATACTCTAGAAAATCTGAAGCAAGGTGTATATTTTCTTAAACTAGATTCCTTTAATAAATCAATGACCAAGAAGGTCATCATAAACTAAACTTTAAGCGTCGCGATAAATATTGTACGCTTTTTTTTTAAGTCGTAATTGCTTAAATTTGCAGCACAATACAACAAACTACACAACAATGATTCATTTCTTTGAAAACCAAAGCAAGACCATCTTTGCAGTTCACACAAGCGAAAGCGAAATTTCGACCGAAAACATTTCAAAACTCAATTGGCTTTTTGCCGATTCTAATAAAATAGAAAAATCCGTGTTAACGGATTTTTTTGTTGGCCCTCGCGCCACAATGATTACACCTTGGAGTACCAATGCTGTGGAGATTACTCAAAATATGGGTATTTCTGGAATCATTCGAATAGAAGAATTTCATAAAGTTTCTGAAGATTTCACAGATTTTGATCCAATGCTTTCGCAAAAATATACTGAACTAAATCAAGATATTTTCACGATTCACATTCAACCTGAACCGATTTTGAATATTGACGATATCGCTGCCTATAATAAATCAGAAGGTTTATCATTGAGTGCTGAAGAAGTGGAGTATTTGGATAATTTGGCTACCAAATTAGGAAGGAAACTGACTGACTCGGAAATTTTTGCTTTCTCTCAAGCCAATTCAGAGCACTGTCGTCACAAGATTTTCAACGGAACTTTTGTCATTGATGGTGTTGAAAAAGAAACTTCTCTTTTCAAATTAATCAAAAAAACATCACAAGAAAACCCTAACGATATTGTTTCGGCTTACAAAGACAACGTGGCTTTTGTAAAAGGACCAAGAGTGCAACAATTCGCTCCTAAAACTGCTGACAAACCTGATTTTTATGAAATCAAAGAATTCGATTCGGTTATTTCTTTAAAAGCAGAAACACACAATTTTCCAACAACAGTTGAACCTTTCAACGGAGCTGCAACAGGTTCCGGTGGAGAAATTAGAGATAGATTAGCAGGAGGACAAGGTTCGTTGCCAATGGCAGGAACTGCGGTATATATGACTTCGTATTCTCGTTTAAACAAAAACAATCACGTTTGGGAAAATGGAATGAAAGAACGAAAATGGCTATATCAAACGCCTATGGACATTTTAATAAAAGCATCAAACGGTGCTTCTGATTTTGGAAATAAATTTGGACAACCGTTGATTACCGGTTCAATTCTGACTTTCGAACACGAGCACTTCGACGAGCTTAGTGTGACGGGTAGAAAATTGGGTTACGATAAAGTAATTATGCAAGCGGGCGGCATAGGTTACGGAAAATTAGATCAAGCGATTAAACACAAGCCAAAAGAAGGCGACAAAATCGTGATTCTTGGAGGTGAAAATTATAGAATTGGAATGGGTGGCGCTGCGGTTTCTTCTGCAGATACTGGAGCAATGAGTTCTGGAATCGAGTTGAATGCCGTACAACGTTCGAATCCTGAAATGCAAAAACGAGCTGCCAACGCCATTCGTGGTTTGGTAGAAAGCGACGACAATCCAATCGTTTCCATCCACGATCACGGAGCTGGAGGGCATTTGAATTGTCTTTCGGAGTTAGTAGAAGAAACTGGAGGTTTGATTGATTTGGATAAATTGCCCTTGGGTGACCCTACCCTTTCGGCTAAAGAAATTATTGGTAACGAATCCCAAGAAAGAATGGGACTGGTTATTGGCAAAAAAGATATTGATTTACTTCAGAAAATCGCAGATCGGGAACGTTCTCCAATGTATCAAGTGGGTGACGTAACGGCCGATCACCGTTTTACTTTCGAGTCAAAAAGTACGGGTTTAAAACCAATGGATTATGCTTTGGAAGATTTTTTCGGTAGTTCGCCAAAAACGGTTATGACGGACAAAACCATCAACTATAACTATCCAGCATTAGAATACGATGTAAAAAATATATCCACTTATTTAGAGCAAGTATTGCAGTTGGAAGCGGTTGCCTGTAAAGACTGGTTGACCAACAAAGTGGACCGTTGCGTGGGCGGAAAAGTAGCCAAACAACAATGTGCTGGGCCATTGCAATTGCCATTGAACAATTGTGGTGTAGTAGCTTTGGATTATTTAGGGAAAGAGGGAATTGCGACCTCAATCGGACATTCTCCAATCGCCTCTTTAATTGATCCAATAGCTGGAACAAGAACCGCTATTGCGGAAGCTTTATCGAATATTGTTTGGGCTCCAATCAAAGACGGAATGAAAGGGATTTCATTGTCGGCAAACTGGATGTGGGCTTGTAAAAACGAAGGAGAAGATGCTCGTTTGTACGCTGCTGTTGAAGCTTGTTCGGAATTTGCCATCGAATTGGGGATCAATATTCCAACAGGGAAAGATTCACTCTCAATGAAACAAAAATATCTGAATCATGAAGTTATCGCTCCTGGAACGGTAATTATTTCGGCTGGAGGAAACTGCACTGATATTCGAAAAGTCGTGGAACCTGTCTTGCAAAAAGACGGAGGTTCAATTTATTACATTAACTTATCTCAAGACGAATTTAAGCTTGGAGGTTCTTCATTAGCTCAAACTTTAAATAGCATTGGAAACGAAGCTCCAACGATTAAAGACGCTGCTTTTTTCAAAAATGCTTTTAATACGATACAAGAATTGATTTTAGACAATCAAATTATTGCTGGACACGATATTGGAAGTGGTGGATTAATTACCACTTTATTGGAAATGTGTTTTGCTGACCTGAACTTGGGAGCGAAAATTTCATTGGATAATTTTGAAGAAAAAGATTTGGTTAAAATTTTATTCTCAGAAAATATCGCACTAGTTATTCAAGCTAAAGAAGATTCTGTTTTCGAAAATAAATTAAATGCAAATGGAGTTAAATTCTATAAATTGGGACAAGTTGCCCAAAATAATTCAATACAAATCACTCACAACTCACAACTCTCGACGTATAACGTTTCGAAGTTAAGAGACCTTTGGTTTAAAACCTCTTTCTTATTAGACCAAAAACAAGCCAAAAACGGAACTGCTCAAGCACGTTTTGATAATTATGCAAGTCAACCATTAAAATTTGTTTTTCCAAAACATTTCACAGGTAAAGCTCCTAGCTCCCTCCCCTTCGGGGAGGGCCGGGGTGGGGCTCCAAAAGCAGCTATCATCCGCGAAAAAGGAAGCAACTCCGAGCGTGAAATGGCGAATGCGATGTACTTAGCAGGATTTCATGTGAAAGACGTTCATATGACCGATTTGATTTCAGGACGTGAAAATCTTGAAGACGTTCAATTTATTGGAGCCGTTGGTGGATTCTCGAATTCGGATGTTTTAGGTTCTGCCAAAGGTTGGGCTGGAGCATTTTTATACAACGAAAAAGCAAAAACAGCTTTGGACAATTTCTTCAAAAGAGAAGATACTTTATCAGTAGGAATATGTAATGGTTGTCAATTGTTTATGGAATTAGAATTGGTCAATCCGGAACACAAAGTACACGGAAAAATGTTGCATAATGATAGTAACAAACACGAAAGTATTTTCACATCGGTGACAATTCAAGAAAACAAATCGGTGATGTTATCTACTTTAGCCGGCAGCACTTTAGGAGTTTGGGTTTCTCACGGTGAAGGGAAATTCAATTTGCCAATGGGTGAAGAAAACTACAACATCGTGGGCAAATACGGGTATGACAGTTATCCTGCAAACCCCAATGGTTCTGACTTTAATACGGCAATGTTATGCGATACAACAGGTCGACATTTAGTAATGATGCCACATATTGAGCGTTCTACTTTCCAATGGAACTGGGCGTATTATCCAAAAGATAGAAATGACGAGGTTTCGCCTTGGCACGAAGCTTTCGTAAATGCCAGATTGTGGGTGGAGAAGCACTAAAACATAAATTTTATAAATAGAAAAAGCGCCTCTCTTGAGACGCTTTTCTTGTTTAAAGACTTTTTAAAATTAAAATTTATAACCCACCATTGCTTGATACCACATATTTTTATAACGTGGGGTTGAAGAATTTCCGTCACCTTCATTGGTTTTAATATCCCAGCCGGCTCTTATACCAAAAACTAGATTATCAACACTAATGTCCACTCCACCTGTTAAACCCATAACGTTTTTCGTGATGTCATTATTGTCGAACTCTTGTTGTTGGATTGCATTAATATTCCCACCTGTAAATTCGTCTTTTTGTTTCATCAAATACGAAAATTGAGGCCCGAATAACAAGGTTAGTTGTGTAATTGGTTTTACGGCAAATAAAATCGGCACATCAATAAATTCGGTAGTTCTGGTCAATTCATAAGTACTCCCGAAGTAGGTTCCTGAAGATTTAAATCCTTTTTGAGAATACAAAATCTCTGGCTGAATGCCAATGAATTTTCCAAATGGAATAGCTACAAAAGCCCCGGCTGCAAATCCAAATTTACCATCGGCAACAAAATTCTCGTTGTCAGAATCATACACATTTGAATAATTTGCACCTGCTTTAATACCAAAGGACAAAACATCTCGTTTGTCTGAAAATTGTGCGTAAGAATTAGCTGCTGCAATAGATACGAATGCAATCATTATGATTACTTTTTTCATTTTATTTTAATTTAAGTTATGTACGTATTATTAATTATAATGCAAAGATGAGGGGGTATTTGGGATTGTAGCTTATAGAATATTCAGTAAAAGTTATATAATTACCACAAATTTTTAATAGATATTCTAGAAACTAAACCATTATGACTAGAAGTCCATATTGAAAAGACAACAGATAAAATAATAGGCTTTGCCAAATTAGCCTAATGACGACAAAAAGTAAATCAATCCACTTTCAAATCATTCAATACAATATCACGAACGATAATCAATCACTACCACACAACATTAAAATATTTTGACAACAGAAGTACTAATGCCTCAGCAAAATCTATCAATGCCAAAATAAAAGCGTTTAGATCCCAATTCAGAGGTGTTAGAAATATTGAACTCTTCCTTGTTAGACTAACAAATGTTTATGCTTAATTTTTGTAACTCCACAGGTTTTAGGATTGATCCGTAGCATCTGCGCAGGCGGGCTTAACTACTCTGTTCGGGCTACATTTTATCTTATTTTTCTAAAAAAATAAAAATTGCTATTTCATCCTGTTTGTCATTCCGTAGGAATCTCCATTGTAGTTTGAGACTCTTACAGAATGA
>NZ_JANPFL010000064.1:0-43030 GCF_031423415.1 Flavobacterium sp. | reverse complement strand
TCATTCTGTAAGAGTCTCAAACTACAATGGAGATTCCTACGGAATGACAAACAGGATGAAATAGCAATTTTTATTTTTTTAGAAAAATAAGATAAAATGTAGCCCGAACAGAGTAGTTAAGCCCGCCTGCGCAGATGCTACTGTCCGCCGCGGCGGCTGGGAAAGTATGTCGTCGCCTTTCTTTATGGAACCCTTCCCGTTACATCGGGAGGGGTTTTTTGTTTAATAGAATTTTTGAAAATACCTGAAGCCCACTGGGCTTCCTCCTCTTAATATCAAATGTCGCCTTTGCTTCGCCCGTTCGGCTAAAGCCTCGGGTCATTAATCTGAACTTGTTTCAGATTCTAAAACCCTGTTCCGCAAATTAAGAGTTTTTTCGTAAAAGGAAAGTTCTATTTCTTTATAATTTTATCCAAAACAGCTTTTTCAGGATAATTGATCACCTCAAGGTTTATTTCTTGGTTCTTCACAGTTTTACCTTCAATCACATAGCGTTTTCCGGTTCCGACAGGTTTGTTGCTTTTATCAAAATCAACATCACCATATTTCAGACAGTTTTTGATATCGATGGTGTCTATCCATTTTTCTGCCAATACTCGTGAAGCCTCATTTGAATAATAAAAAGGTTTGTTTCTTAAATCATTCAAAACTCTGGCATTAGGAAAATAATTGCAACGGGTGTCTTTACCGCTGAAGATGGCAGCAACAACAAACAATCCCATAATTAATCCTACCAAATAGTAAGCAAAACGATGTACAAATTTCATAAGTCAATTTTCGGGCAAAGATAAAAGAAAGTTACGTTAAAAAACGATTAAATTTATATCGCTGTTAGGTAAATCAAACCAATCTCCAATTGCTTTGTTGGTCAGGATTCCGTGATACAAATAAACTCCATTTTTCAATCCGTTATTGCATCGAATAGCGCTTTCGATTCCGCCATCTTCGGCAATTTGCAATAAATAGGGCGTGATAATATTGCTAATAGAGAGTGATGCCGTTTTAGAATATCGAGAAGGAATATTGGGGACACAATAATGCAAAACATTATTCTTGAGAAAGGTTGGTTTCTCGTGTGATGTTACTTCCGAAGTTTCAAAACAACCTCCTGTATCAATGCTTACATCGACAATTACAGCTCCTTTTTTCATATGTTCGACCATAGTTTCTGTGACGATAACTGGGCATCGATCCTTACCACGCATAGCACCAATCGCCACATCGCATCTCCTTAATGCTTTCAATAAAGATTTGGGTTGAATGGTAGAAGTAAAAATTCGTTGGTTCAAATTGTTTTGCAAACGGCGTAGCTTTCGAATCGAATTGTCAAAAACTTTCACATTGGCACCCAATCCAATAGCGGTTTTTGCGGCAAACTCACCGACTGTTCCTGCACCAAGAATCACAACATCTGTAGGAGGAACTCCGGTAATATTGCCAAACAATAATCCTTTTCCGAATTCATTAGTGATCATTAATTCCGCGGCGATTAAAATAGAGGCAGTTCCTGCAATTTCACTCAAAGACTTCACGGCAGGATAGGAGCCATCTTCGTCTTTGATATATTCAAGTGCCAAAGCAGTTATTTTTTTCTTGGCCAAAGCTTCGAAATACGTTTTCTTCCTTGTTTTGATTTGAATAGCTGAAATAATTATCGAATTTGCATTCATCATTTCAATTTCTGCTAAACTCACTGGTTCGACTTTCAATAACATCGGACAGCCAAATACTTTCTTGGTGTCGTTCGTAATTTCGGCACCGGCATTGGCATATTCTTTATCCGAATAACTCGAACTTTCTCCCGCTCCAGCCTCAATCATTACCCGATGTCCTTGATATGTCAAAGAATTTACCGCGTCAGGTGTAAGGCAAATGCGACGTTCCTGATAGCTTGTTTCTTTGGGAATTCCAATGAAGAGTTCGCTTTTATGTCGTGCTATTTCAAGTTTTTCTTCTTGAGGTAATAACTGTTGCTTGGTGAATGGAGATATTGCCATTGTTTGGTACTAATTAGTGGTACAATTTACATAAAAAGTTTAAAATGAGACTGTATTAATAGATTTAAATTAAAGTTAAGTGTCGTTTCCCATCGGGCAGCGAGACGATTGTAATCACCGAATGCAAATCAGGAATAAGGTTTGGAATTTTTTCGGCCCATTCGATAAAGCACCAATTGCCAGAATAAAAGTACTCATCCGCTCCCATATCTAAAGCTTCTGTTTCTATTTTTAATCTATAAAAATCAAAATGGTAAACAATTTGATTGTTAGTAGTTTGATATTCATTAACTATAGAAAAAGTTGGACTACTTGTGGCACCGTTTACACCAAGAGTTGTAGCCAAAGCTTTAATCAAAGTGGTTTTTCCAACGCCCATTTCTCCGTGAAAAAGTATCACTTTATTCGGATTTTGAGCTACAATTTCTTGGGCAACTTCATTAATTTCATCTAATGAAAAAATAATATTCATTCTATTAAAAGTTTGTGTTTAATCTCTATAGGTTTAATTCCTCGAGGCTCTGCTTCGATTTTTTTGCCACAGATTCACAGATTAAAAATGATTTTTGAAAATCTGTGAATCAGTGACTATAATTTAGTTAATATCTCTGGAGATATACCTCAAAGTAGTTATTGAAGCCTGCAAACTAAAATCTGCAATCTGCATTATTTAGGATTGAAAATCAAAAACGGAATAATCATTTCTTCTAAAGAAATTCCACCGTGTTGATACGTATTTTTATAATAACTCACATAATGATTGTAGTTGTTCACGTAAGCCAAAAACAAATCATTTTTTGCAAAAATATAAGAACTGCTCATATTTATGGTAGGCAAACCAATATTTTTCGGCTCTTTTACGGCATAAACATCTTTGTGTTCATAGGTTAAACTACGCCCTGTTTTGTAGCGTAGATTCAGACTCGTGTTTTTATCTCCAATTACTTTCGAAGGATTTTTTACGTTTATTGTTCCGTGATCGGTGGTTAAAATCAATTTGAAACCTAGTTTTTGGGCTTGCTGAATGATTTCTAAAAGAGGCGAATTCTTGAACCAACTCAAAGTCAAAGAACGATAGGCTTTATCGTCTGAAGCGAGTTCTTTGACCACATCCATTTCGGTTTTAGCGTGCGAAAGCATATCAACAAAATTGTAAACTACAGTAACTAAATCGTTGTTTTTTAAAGATTTGAAGTTTTCAACCAGCTTTTTCCCTCCCGCAAGATTCGTGATTTTAAAATAATCCTGCTTGATATTCAACCCTGATTTTTTGAGTTGAGCGGTCAAAAACTCGGCTTCAAACAAGTTTTTTCCACCTTCTTCAGGATCGTTTTTCCAATATTGAGGAAACTGTTTCTCCATTTCCAATGGTGTCAATCCTGAGAAAATAGCGTTTCTAGCATATTGAGTTGCCGTTGGTAAAATAGCGTAATACGGCACTTCTTTTTCTAACTTATAATGATTTCCTAACACGTTTTCAAAAACTTTCCATTGGTCGTAACGCAAATTATCTATTACTACAAACAAAATTGGCTTGTCTTTTTTTACAATTTCAGGAACTACCAATTCGCGAAATAAAGTGTGTGATTGAACAGGCTTATCTGCCTTTGGACTGAACCAATTTTCATAATTCCTTTCGATGAATTTCCCGAATTGCGAATTGGCCTCAGCTTTTTGCGATTCCAGTATTTCAATCATTGCTTGATCGTCAATGTTTTCGAGTTCGAGTTCCCAAAAGATCAATTTTTTGTACAATTCTACCCAATCTTCATAGGAATTGACCATCGCCATTTCCATCGAAATTTTGCGAAATTCTTTTTGATAATCCAAAGTAGTTTTTTGCGAAATCAATCTAGAGTGGTCCAAATTCTTCTTCAAACTCAACAAAATCTGGTTCGGATTGACTGGTTTGATCAAATAATCGGCAATCTTAGAGCCGATGGCTTCCTCCATAATATACTCTTCTTCGCTCTTGGTAATCATAATCATCGGGATAGACGATTTTTTTTCTTTCATTTCCGAAAGCGTTTCCAATCCACTCATTCCAGGCATATTTTCGTCAAGGAAAACAATGTCAAAATTTTCGTTTTCAAAAATATCAATCGCATCACGACCGTTATTGCAGGTGGTAACACTGTAATTTTTCTTTTCCAGAAATAAAATATGTGGTTTTAGGTAATCAATTTCGTCATCGACCCAAAGTATTTTTATCTTGTCCATAATTGTAAATAGTAAGTAATTAAAAGTAAACATTCAATACGCCAAATTAGCTTTTTTATTATCTTAAGTGGCCAATAAAGTGATAATTTAATATTATTTTAAGGTATAGCTAGTCATTGCGAGGAACGACGCAATCACAACGATGTGTTTTTTTTGGCGTGCCACCGTCTCCGCAAGCTCCGTCGCTGTCGGGTTGTACGCTATATCTCTCCGTTGCACTACGAGGATGCCACTTCCATCCCTCACTAAAGAGGAAGTTACAAAATAACGATTTCCATAAAAATGCTTATTAATTGATAAATATAATTTTTATATTCTGTAGGAATTATTTAATATATTTGGTAATAAATAAGGCAAAACAAACCTAGTTAATCGAACTATTATTTACAAGAAATTTTTTGCAAAATGGGAGTAACCATACTAATAAAATAGTAGCAATGAAACAAAACACTTTAATTTTGATCGGTTTTATTGCACTTAAATTTGTGTTGCAATACATTCTGATTAGTCCTGAATACGACTTGCAACGGGATGAATATTTGCATCTAGATCAAGCCAATCATTTAGCATGGGGATTTCAGTCGGTGCCGCCATTTACTTCTTGGATTTCGTATCTCATTCTATTATTGGGAAACTCGATTTTTTGGATAAAATTTTTTCCGGCACTATTTGGAGCATTGACACTTTATGTGGTTTGGAAAGCAATCGAAGAACTTAACGGAAATACATTTGCATTAATTTTAGGAGCAACGTGTGTCTTATTTTCAGCACTTTTGCGTTTAAATATTTTATATCAACCCAATTCTTTCGACGTGTTGTGCTGGACAAGCTTGTATTTTATCTTTATCAAATATTTCAAAACAGAAAACACAAAATGGTTTTTTATAGGTGCTGTAGTATTTGCGTTAGGATTCTTGAATAAATACAATATAGTGTTTTTAATTGTTGGGTTATGTCCTGCCGTACTCTTGACAAAACAGCGCAAAATAGTGCTTCAACCCAAACTATATCTGGCTTTATTGACTGTGTTGTTGCTTATTTTGCCTAATTTATTGTGGCAGTACAACAATAATTTTCCAGTTATTGGACATGTGAGGGAATTAGCAGAAACACAATTGGTCAATGTAAACAGAATTGATTTTTTGAAGGCTCAATTGCTGTTTTACCTAGGTTCCCTTTTAGTGATTTTTTTCGCGTTTTATGCCTTACTTTTTTACAAACCCTTTAAGCGGTATCGTTGCTTCTTTTGGAGCATTATTTTTACTTTAGTGGTTTTTATGTACTTCAAAGCCAAGGATTATTACGCCATTGGAATTTACCCAATTTACATTTCATTTGGAGCCGTTTATCTGGAATCTATTTTGAAAGAGGGTTGGAAAAAGTATTTAAAACCAGTATTAATTAGTATTCCACTGTTGTTATTTATTCCTTTTTACAAAATTGGATTTCCAAATAAAAGTCCTAAATATATGGTGCAACATCAAGAACCTTATAGAAAATTAGGCATGCTTCGTTGGGAAGATGGCAAAGAACATGCCTTGCCACAAGACTATGCTGACATGCTGGGTTGGAAAGAATTGGCAAGAAAAGTGGATAGCGTTTGTGTCCAATTACCAAACCTCGACCAAACCCTTATTTTGTGCGACAATTACGGGCAAGCGGGAGCCATAAACTATTATACAAAAAACAAAAAAGTAGTAGCTCAATCTTTTAACGCCGACTATATCAATTGGCTTCGTTACGACAAAAAAATAGTGGATGTGGTTTTAGTTAAGGAAGGAAATGACGAAGACAAAAAACGTAAAACTGAAATCCCTTTGTTTGACAAGGTATATTTAGCAAGCCAGAGGATCAATACATTTGCTAGGGAAGATACAATTTCAATTTATGTTCTTCGTGGTGCCAAAGTGGACATCAACATACGAATAAAAGACGAGGCAGATAGAAAGCAAAACTAGCACAGCAAAGTTGCCGCATTTGAGGATGTGTCTGTCAGTTTGCGACGGACTTTATAATTAAATCAGCTAAAACAAAAACGGTTGAAAACCGAACATCAATATCTCAAAGTCGGACGCTTTGCAGAGTGGAGAATCATTCTAAAGGATTTGAAAACTTAAATTTTCATTCCCCCGCAGATTTACCTATATTTGTTACTCAAAACTAAGCGATACAGTGAACGAAATCAACAAGCTAAAAATATTCAATGACCCTATTTACGGGTTTATTACCATACCAAATGCCTTAATTTACGATTTAATTCAGCATCCATACTTTCAGAGATTGCGCCGTATTTCCCAAATGGGTTTGTCTTATTTGGTCTATCCTGGCGCCAATCATACTCGTTTTCATCACGCTTTAGGTTGCATGCATTTAATGCAAAAAGCGGTCGAAACCCTTCGTTTCAAAGGGATTTCTATTTCGCCTGAAGAAGAAAACGCCTTGTTTATTGCCATTTTATTGCACGACATTGGTCACGGACCTTTTTCGCACGCGATGGAAAGTAGCATTGTCGAAGATGTTCATCACGAAGCCATTTCGTTATTGTTTATGCAACAATTAAATGTAAAGTTTGAGGGTCAGTTAAGTTTGGCTATCCAAATTTTTAAAGGAGATTACCACCGAAAATTTATGTTGCAACTCATTTCGAGTCAGCTCGATATGGATCGAATGGATTACCTGAAACGCGACAGTTTTTATTCGGGTGTGGCCGAAGGAAATGTTAATTCGGAGCGATTAATTCAAATGATGAATGTAGTCGATGATGTCTTGGTTATCGAAGAAAAAGGCATTTATTCGGTCGAAAAATTCCTGATGTCCAGACGATTGATGTATTGGCAAGTCTATTTGCACAAAACCAGTTTGGTGGCCGAATTGATTTTGACGAAAGTGCTAAAACGGGCTAAGGAGTTGACCGAAAAAGGAGTGATTTTACCATGCAGCGAACCTTTGCTATTCTTTATGCAACACAAAATAACAATGGAAACTTTCTATAGCGAAACTTTAGATTTGTTTTCTCAATTGGATGATTTTGACATTATTAGCGCATTGAAATCTTGGCAAAAACAAGATGATTTTATATTGTCTTCCTTGAGTAAAATGATTATTAATAGAGATTTATTAAAAATAAAATTAAGCGAAGAAAAAGTGTCAACTGAGGAATTGCACGTTCTTAAAGAACGATTCGCAGCACAAAATAATATTAGTTTAACCGAAGCCGGCTATTTTATTTTTAAAGGGAAAATTAAAAATCAGGCATATAGCAAAGTAGCTGAACCCATTCGGATTTTGAAAAAAGACAAAACAATTGAAGATGTTGTCGAAGCTTCTGACCAATTGAATTTAAAGTCATTATCTAAATTTGTGACCAAATACTATCTTTGTTTTCCAAAACAACTTGCTTAAAAATCAATATTTAAAATCTATTTTTTATATTTTTGTCGAGATGAAACAAAACAACACATTTTTTTTAATAATAATAGATCGTTAAATAAAGGTTTTCATTTTATTACTATAAAAAATACGATCAGATTAAGATGAAATTTACAGCAGAACAAATAGCAGGCGTTTTGGGCGGAAAAGTGATTGGTAATCCAAAAGCTGAAGTATATACATTGTCAAAAATTGAAGAGGCTTCAGAGGGGTCTATTAGTTTTTTGGCAAACCCTAAATACTTACCTTTTATTTATTCGACTCAAGCGACCATAACTATTGTAAACAACACTTTTGTTCCTGAAGGAGAATTAACTACCACTTTGATAAAAGTTGAAGACGCTTACTTGTCTTTCACTAAATTATTGGAGTTTTATGATCAAACTTCAAAAGCGAAAAAAATAGGCATAGAACAACCTTCCTTTATTGCAGAAAGCGTAAATTATGGTATCAATTTATATTTAGGCAGTTTTTGTTATATCGAAAACAATGTAGTTTTGGGAGATAATGTAAAAATTTATCCCAATTGTTTTATTGGCGAAAATGTGAAAATTGGGGATAATGTTACTATTTTTGCCGGCGCTAAAATTCATTCGGAAACAATCATAGGAAATAATTGTGTGATTTATTCTGGGGCAATCATAGGAGCTGATGGTTTTGGTTTTGCTCCAAATGAGGACGGAACGTATACCAAAATTCCTCAAATAGGAAATGTAATTATCGAGGATAATGTAGATGTTGGAGCAAACACGACGATTGATAAAGCCACAATGGGTTCTACCATTATAAGAAAAGGAGTGAAACTCGACAATCAAATCCAGATTGGACATAATGTTGAAATCGGCGAAAATACCGTTATTGCTGCTCAAACAGGAATTGCAGGTTCTACAAAAATTGGCAAAAGCGGAATGATTGGCGGACAAGTAGGTATTGTTGGGCATTTGACCATTGGAAATAATGTACGTATTCAGGCGCAATCCGGCGTCGCTCGCAATGTAAAGGACGACGAAATTTTACAAGGAAGTCCCACATTTGGGTACAATGATTTTAGTAAATCGTATGTTCATTTCAAGAATTTGCCAAAAATTGTAACAGAATTAGAAGAATTAAAAAAAGAAATATTAAATCAAAAAAATGCGAACAATGGTTAAACAAAAGACTATCAAAGCAGAAATTTCACTAACCGGAGTTGGATTACACACAGGAAAAGAAGTGACTATGACTTTTAAACCTGCTCCAATCAATAATGGTTTTACTTTCGTTCGAAAGGATTTAGAGGGACAACCTGTTATTGAAGCCGATGCCAATTATGTTGTAAATACACAAAGAGGAACTAATTTAGAAAAATTAGGAGTTAAAATTCAAACTCCCGAGCACGTTTTGGCAGCCTTAGTAGGTTGCGATTTAGATAATATTATAATAGAATTAGACGCATCAGAACTTCCTATTATGGATGGTTCTTCGAAATATTTTGTTGAAGCGATCGAAAAAGCTGGTGTTCAAGATCAAGAAGCCAAAAGAAACGTTTATGTTGTAAAAGAAATTATTTCGTTTACCGATGAAGAATCAGGTAGTGAAATTATGATTATGCCAAATGATAATTACAGCGTAACAGCAATGGTGGATTTTGGAACCAAAGTATTAGGCACTCAAAATGCAACCATGAAGTCTATTTCTGAGTTTAAAACTGAAATAGCCAATTCTAGAACCTTTAGTTTTCTGCATGAATTAGAATTTTTATTAGAAGAAGGATTAATAAAAGGAGGAGATTTGAATAATGCCATTGTTTATGTGGATAAGGAAATTTCCGCAAAAACCATGAATAATCTAAAAATTGCTTTTGGAAAAGAGGAATTAACAGTTAAACCCAATGGTATTTTAGATAATTTGACCCTGCATTATCCAAACGAAGCTGCCAGACATAAACTGCTTGATGTAGTAGGCGATTTATCACTAATTGGAACAAGAATTCAAGGAAAAGTAATAGCTAATAAACCGGGTCATTTTGTCAACACTCAGTTTGCCAAAAAAATTGCCAAAATCATTAAAATAGAACAAAGGAATCACGTTCCTGTATATGATTTGAATCAAGAACCTTTGATGGACATTCACAAAATAATGTCAGTTCTTCCTCATAGACCTCCGTTTTTATTTTTGGATAGAATTTTAGAAATGTCTGAAAGTCATATCGTTGGATTGAAAAATGTGACAATGAACGAAAGTTTTTTTGTAGGGCATTTTCCTGGAGCTCCAGTGATGCCTGGCGTTATAATAGTTGAAGCGATGGCACAAACGGGGGGGATTTTGGTATTGAGTACAGTTCCAGATCCTGAAAATTATTTGACTTATTTTATGAAAATCGATAATGTCAAATTCAAACATAAAGTGCTTCCAGGAGATACTTTGACATTTAAATGTGAATTAATAACGCCAATAAGGAGAGGAATTTGTCATATGCAAGCCAATGCTTACGCCAATGGGAAACTAGTTGCCGAAGCAGAATTGATGGCGCAAATTGCTAAAAAACAGTAGAAAAATGTTTATAGTTTGTAGTTTAGTGTTTATAATTAAGACTACAAACTACAAACTATAAACCATAAACATAAAATTTATGAATCAACCGCTAGCTTATGTTCATCCAGGTGCCAAAATTGCCAAAAATGTAGTTATAGAACCTTTTACCACTATTCATAATAACGTTATTATAGGCGATGGAACTTGGATAGGTTCAAATGTTACTATAATGGAAGGCGCCAGAATAGGAAAAAATTGCAATATTTTTCCAGGAGCAGTAATTGCTGCTATACCACAAGATCTGAAGTTTGGCGGAGAAGATTCTTTGGCAATAATTGGCAATAATTGTACCATTAGAGAATGCGTAACAATCAATAGAGGAACTATTGCTTCTGGGCAAACTGTAGTTGGTGACAATTGTTTGATTATGGCAGCGGCGCATATTGCACACGATTGTCATATTGGAAACAATGCGATTATTGTCAACGGAGTACTTTTGGGCGGTCACGTAACAATAGGGAATTACGCTATTATTGGAGGTCTTTCGGCTGTACATCAATTTATTAGTGTCGGTGATCACGCTATGATTTCAGGAGGTTCTTTGTTACGAAAAGATGTTCCACCTTTTACCAAAGCGGCAAAAGAACCATTATCTTACGTTGGGATTAATTCAGTAGGATTGAGAAGACGTGGATTTACTTCTGAAAAAATAAAAGAAATTCAAGAAATTTACAGAATATTGTATCAAAAAAATTACAATGTAACTCAAGCTCTAGGAATCATTGAAGGCGAAATGGAAGCAACTCCAGAGCGTGACGAAATCATCGATTTTATCAGAAATTCATCAAGAGGAGTAATGAAAGGCTATTCTGGGAATTACTAATTTTAGAGTTTAGATTTCTGATTTTAGATTTCTAGTTCGTGACATTCAATTTCAATTAAACACCATAAAAAAATTTTCAAAATCTATAATCTAAAATCTAAAATAAAAAAATGGCATCAACATCAGATATTAAAAACGGATTGTGCATAAAATACAACAACGACATCTATAAAATTATTGAATTTCTCCACGTCAAACCAGGAAAAGGTCCCGCTTTTGTTAGAACTAAACTAAAAAGTTTATCTAACGGAAAAGTATTGGACAATACCTTTTCAGCAGGACATAAAATAGAAGAAGTTCGTGTTGAAAACCATAAATTCCAATATTTATATCCAGAAGGTGATTTGTTTCACTTTATGAATATTGAATCTTTTGAACAAATATCTTTAGACAAAAATGTATTGGATTCACCGGATTTATTAAAAGAAGGTGAGAATGTTATGATTGCCATCAACACCGAAACTGATTTACCTCTTTCAGTAGATATGCCAGCATCTGTTGTTCTTGTAGTGACTTACGCAGAGCCAGGAATCAAAGGAAATACAGCGACAAATGCTACAAAATCGGCTACGGTTGAAACTGGAGCAACAGTAAATGTTCCTTTATTTATCAATGAAGGCGATAAAATAAAAATTGATACCACTACTGGAAATTATATGGAAAGAGTTAAAGAATAAGCCCCCTAACCCCCCAAGGGGGAATAGTTGGCATAATTTGATATATTATATTTTAGTATAAATTTCCCCCTTTGGGGGACAGGGGGCTATGAGATTCAATACTACACACACATTAAAGGATATTGCAACAATCATCAGCAGCGAATTCGTTGGTGATGAAAATTTTCCAGTTTCTGGTATGAATGAAATTCACGTTGTAGAATCAGGTGATATTGTTTTTGTAGATCATCCCAAATATTACGATAAAGCATTACATTCTGCTGCAACAACCATTTTAATAAATAAAAAGGTAGATTGTCCAAAAGGCAAAGCATTATTGATTTCTGATGACCCTTTTCGAGACTTTAATATCCTAACCAAACATTTTAAACCGTTTCAATTTTCGAATGTTGCTATTTCGGATTCTGCCAAAATTGGAGAAGGAACCATAATACAACCCAATTCCTTCATTGGAAACCATGTTGTAATCGGAAAAAATTGTTTAATTCATTCGAATGTTTCCATTTATGATCACACTGTTATTGGTGATAATGTTATTATTCACGCAGGAACTATTCTCGGAGCAGATGCTTTTTATTACAAAAAACGTCCTGAAGGATATGATCAATTAATTTCAGGCGGAAGAGTAGTTATCCAAGACAATGTGGGCATAGGAGCACTTTGCACGGTAGACAGAGGCGTTACAGGTGATACCACCATTGGCGAAGGAACCAAAATTGATAATCAAGTGCACGTAGGACATGACACCGTTATTGGGAAAAAATGTTTAATCGCTTCCCAAACAGGAATTGCAGGTTGTGTAATCATCAAAGACGAAGTTACCATTTGGGGACAAGTAGGCACTACAAGTGGCATAACAATAGGGGAGAAGGCAGTAATTCTGGGGCAAACTGGAGTTACAAAATCAGTTGAAGGTGGTAAAACTTATTTTGGAACACCGATAGAAGAATCTCGCGAAAAATTGAAACAGCTTGCTAATATTAAAAAGATACCAGACATACTTCAAAAATTAAAAGATTTGATATGAAACCAAAAGATATTGTTCTCGATTTCTATAAATCTGATGTGCTATTAGATAGAAAAACAGTTAGCGATCTGCTTCATCCTGAAGTTACTATTGATTGGAATACTAGTAAGGGATTTATCCAAATGAACTACGATGATATTTTATCCTTAACAGATGAATTATCTCGAGCTTACGTCCGTTCCAAAATTAGAATTAGTCACATACTTCAGGAAAAAAATCTAGTTTCGTTGCGGTTTTCCCATTTTGTAAAAACTATTGAAAATCCTCGAGAGGAAATGCTAATGGGTAATTTTTTCGTGATTTGGGAAGTAAAAGACGATAAATTGTTTAGAGGTTATCAAATGAGTCATTTTTCTTAATTATTTTTTTAAATATTAACTGCAAAACCTTACTTTTGCACAGCTATAAAAAAACCATATAAAATATATACCATGAGTGTTTTAGTTAATAAAGATTCAAAAATAATTGTTCAAGGATTTACCGGAAGTGAAGGAACTTTCCACGCATCTCAAATGATTGAGTACGGCACAAATGTTGTCGGTGGCGTTACGCCTGGAAAAGGAGGAACAACCCATTTAGACAGACCAGTTTTTAATACCGTTAAAGATGCTGTAGATCAGGCAGGTGCAGATACTACAATCATTTTTGTACCACCAGCTTTTGCTGCAGATGCAATTATGGAAGCTGCCGATGCCGGAATCAAAGTAATTATTGCTATAACAGAAGGAATTCCTGTAGCTGACATGATTAAGGCAAACAATTATATCAAAAATAGAAATTGCACATTAATTGGACCAAACTGTCCAGGTGTAATTACTCCTGGTGAGGCCAAAGTAGGCATTATGCCAGGTTTTGTTTTCAAAAAAGGAACTGTCGGAATCGTTTCAAAATCAGGAACTTTGACTTATGAAGCTGCTGACCAGGTGGTAAAACAAGGTCTGGGAATCACTACAGCCATTGGTATTGGTGGAGATCCAATCATTGGAACAACAACAAAACAAGCCGTAGAATTATTAATGAATGATCCAGAAACCGAATGTATTGTAATGATTGGTGAAATTGGTGGTCAATTAGAAGCAGATGCGGCTCAATGGATTAAAGCCGATGGAAATCGTAAACCAGTAGTTGGATTTATTGCTGGCGAAACTGCTCCAAAAGGAAGAACGATGGGTCACGCAGGTGCCATTGTTGGTGGTGCTGATGATACAGCTAAAGCTAAAAAACGCATAATGAGAGAATGTGGTATTCACGTTGTAGATTCTCCTGCCGAAATAGGAAAAAAAGTAAAAGAAGTATTGGGGTAAATTCCAAAAGACAAATTCCAAATAATAACATAAAACTCCGTCTAGTTGAATAAACGAGATGGAGTTTTTTCATAAGTTGTGTTGCGAAAACAGCCAACGATAAACTATAAACAACAAACAATATAATGTATAAAGAGTTAAAAAAGTTCAAAGTCAATAATCAATTTAGTTTTTCAATTGATGACAATTTAGATGATGTGTGCAATGCTCCAGAAACCGGAAGCGGAATTTTCTTGGTTTATGCTTTAGAAGGTGAAGAAAAAGACTTGATTATGGTGGGTTCTACCGGAACAATCCAAAATGATGGAACATTAAAAAGTAAAAACGGCGGCTTGTTCGACAAAATTGTAAACGGTCACCAATTTGCTAAAACCGGAAGAAAATATTCTTGGCCAGCACAAATGAAATTAGAAAATATCGCTAGATTAGAAGTGCATTGGTACGATACTTTCAACGAGAAAAATAAAGTAATCCCAACTTTTGTAGAAGGACAAATTTTGCAGAATTTCTTCGACGAAAATGGGAAATTACCTCGATGGAATGTGGCTTTTTAAACCATTGTTTCAATATAAATGTAAAGCTCCACAAAATTGTGGAGCTTTTTTTTATACATTTATTTTATCAACCCCAATCCTTCAGTTGCCGAAGTATCAAAAGGACTGTACAATAAAACTCGATTAAATAGTTCTTTTGCTTCACTATATTTTCCAAGAAAGTAATAATTCCAACCGCTCATTAGCATTGAATCATAGTCGAATGGATATAAATTTAGGGAGATTGAAAAATACTTCTCTGCTTTAGCATATTCTTTTTTGTTGTAATAAATTTGACCCAATCTAAAATTGGTTAAACTGTTTTTGGGGTCAATTTTCAGGATATTCAAATGATTTTTTTCAACTTCATCCCATTTCTTTTGAGTTGCCAATGGATTTACGAGAGCCAACAACGGCTCGACAGACGCAGGCATTATTTCTGTTGCTTTTTTATAAGCAGCAACAGATTCATCATATCTTTTTGCAGTGTACAATAGCCACCCTAATCGCAACTGAACAGCATAATTTTGGGATGCGTTCAATGACTTCAATATATCGATAGCCTCGTTATATTTTTTTCCCGTTTCGAGAGTATAACTTTTAGAAAAAGCCTCTTGAGTGGCTTTTTGATCTTGGGCATTTACCCATTGAGTTCCAACAAATAAAATGACTAGCAATGATTTTTTTAGAATTTCCATACGATTTTTGTTTTTAAAAGATTATAATTATAAGTGTAATTTATTGTATTTATGGATGAAGGATTTGGTCCGTTTTCATAAGTAGATGCTCTCTCTTGGATGCCATATCCTAAACTAAAATCAACTTGTTTGAAATAGAAATTCAAATTGCTTCCAGCATACCAATTGATTTTGTTGGGTGTATTGAAAACATAAAGTCCGCTGTCGCTAATATAGTTCTGATGATTTCCGTAAGCACCATATCCTTCAATCCATATTTTTTTTGCTATTTTCACTCCTAGTAATTGAGTAATTATAGTGTTGGTTTCTGAATCATTTGTAACCATGCCAATTTTTGTATTTCCGTAGAAATTTAGATTTCCTAGTGGGAAATAGTTTAATGCTCCTTCAATACAAAATGTATCGGTATTCGATAAATTGGTGTAGGTTATTGCTAAACTGGGTTCAATATATTTTAGCTTTCTACTCAAAGAGATACTTGTAGAAAAATTAGTAGTATTTGTTTTTATCGAAGAAAAAGGAGTATTAGGTTGAAATGGTGGAGGTGGAGTATAGGTAATATAACTCGAGTTATAAACGCCAAAACCTGCACCAATATTCCAACCTTTACAATAATAGGAACCAATACCATTCCATTGAAAATAATTGTTATTGTTTGTGAAAAGTTGAGATCTATTTACGGGTAAAGAAGACTGAAACAGGTCGTTAGAAGTATTTGAAACAAGAGACAATAGGTTTTGCAATTTAAAATTAGGGGTGATTTGATTGTTTATAAAAATGTTCGCGAAAATGACATCAGAATAAAAGGTTCCGTGGGCAAAATTATTGTTAGCTTTTAAATTGGCATTTTTATTTGTATCAAAATTATTTGTTTTTAAAACTCCTAATTCAGCAGAAATTGATTTAAAAAAAGATGATTTATAATTCATTTTTGCTTTTAAATCGTCTGGAAAAATAGCTAATAACTCAACCGCTTTTTCGTTTCTATTGGTGTAAAGATAACTGTAGTAAAGATATTCCATCAAAACAGGATCATTGCTGTCAAATTCTTTCGCTTTTTCAAAATGAGTGATGGCAACTTCATAATTTGTCTTTTCAAAATAAGAAACTCCAATGCGATAGCGCAAAAAATAGAAGTCAATTCCTCGCTTTATTGCTTCGTTTCCCAACTGAATTGTGGTGTTGTAGTCTTTTTTTGAAAACGAATTATAAGTCTCTAAATCAAATTGCTCAGAAGTAATTTGTTGTGCGTTACAAACATATAATGTCAAAAATAGTACGGCTGTTACAAGGTTTCGCATTTTATTTGGTATTTAGTTTTTGCGTTCGTATTTTCAATTACAATGGATTCATTTCCTAGTACACTAATACGATAATTCGTTTCAAAAAATGATTTTTCGAGAAACTCCGAAAGGTATTTTGTATGTAATATAATTTCTGTTGGATGAATTAAATTGTCAATTTTTAGTGGCTTGGAACTGTATTTTACATTGATAAAACTATGTATTGGTGCAAAAATATCATTGATTATTTGGAGTCCGAAATTTGTAAACAAGTAATTCGGCATATAATAATCCAGCGAAATTGTTGGATAATACCCTAATAAAATAGAATAGCAGGATTTGTAAAATTCAAATAATACCGAGTTTTTATTACCTTCAAATTTCTCGAAAGTAAATAAAACGCCATCGTTTTTAAAGAACAGTTTCGTGTCCGTTTTTTTACAATAGAAATACAACTGGTTTAATTCATTGGTTAAAATCTCAAATTCCGCTACAACATTCGTTTTTTCATTTGTAATTTTTAATCGGTTATTGGGTTTAAAATTAAAAGCATTAAAAAGCAATGGCAATTCTTCGACATTACTGATAAACGTGCTTTCTGAAGGAACTTCATTAATTTTAAATTCCAATACATTGTCTTTGTTTTCAATGAAATAGGAGAGGGGCAATGCCACTGTTTTTGCACCAAAAACTGGAATATGTTGGGCCTGAAAATGAATATGCGGTTCTGGTGATCGACCCGAATTTCCGCAGCTTGCAAGTATTGTTCCTTTTTTTACATAATCGCCAATATTGACTAGAAAGCTGTCTTTTTTTATGTGACTTATCTGCGAATACAGCCCATTCAAGTGATTGATTATAATGGAATTTCCCCAATTTTCATTCGTATTTACATCATTGATTTCATTTTCTTCTACATAATTGATGGCATCATAAACGTAACCATCTGCGGGAGCCAAAACAGGTTTGTTGTAACAATAAAAATTTTCAATTTTTTCTCCGAAATTACTATAGGTTTTGTTGGTTTCATCGCAAATCACAAAATCCAATGCTTTGCCCCAATCACCAAGATGCGTCATTTTTCCGTCATAACCCTGACTCACAAACCATTCTCCCCAAAAAGGTAAAAACATGGTATAATTAGGGTTTACCACTTTTCTTTTCAGAAGATGTAAATAGTCATATAATGATTTTTCAGGCGAATAAAAGCTTGCATTTGCTGGGATTATCAATTTATAAGTTTGTCTGTGATACAATATGTACAGCGTTACAGTTGTCAAAATTGAAAAGGACATCGACAATGAGTTCATCTGAAAAACAACCATAATTTTACCCAAAGTAATCATTATAAACATCAAAATTGGACTTAAAAAAAACACCAAAAGCATAGAGTAAATATTGGGAATATAAAAAAAGCAGCCCAAAGCAATAGCCAAAAATATGAAGTTTACTCCTGAATAAAAATAAGTGAGATTTTCTAAATTTCCGCCCATAATAGTATAAAAAAATAAGGCAGAATAGAATCCAATGAAGGAATAAACCACCGCAATTCTGGAGTAAATGAACAAGCCTATCAAGATCAAAATACCACCTAAAACCGTTTTTTGATAAAATACGGTGGAAAGTGTGATTAAATACACTTTGAAATGGTGAGGAATTGCAAATAAATCTAATGAATGTACCAATTTGTACCAATTATTTTGTTGCAATCCAACCAATGTATTTTCGTGAAAAACAAAATCCATATTTACATTAAAGACATCAAAACTTTTAGTCGAAAGTGAAATAATATTCACGATTATAAAAAAAGGAACCGTCAAAAATGGTAAATGATATTTGCCAAAATAATTCTTGCACCAGATAATAATCACAGTGGAAATCAATATGGAAATGAAAAATAGTCCTATGAAAAATTTGTTAATTTCATAGCTGTAAGCAATTGACAAACCCACAAATACTGCATTAAATCCCAAAATTCCAGATCTAATTTCGGTTTTACTATAACCTAATCGAACCAATAAAAAGTGAAAAAACAAAACAAAACCCAAACCAATTAAACCAATTTTTGGAGTCATAAAAGTAACAAACAACAGCAACAATGCCAATATTTTATTATTGGAAAAAAAGATAATGCTGTAGCTATTTAAGGTACTTTCGACCCAAAAATTGGTTAGAATTGATTTAATTTTCATAAAATCAAAGTACGAAATTTGATAAATGTTCCGGTTTTCTTTCAGGAGCTTCAATCGTGTCAACAGTTTCATTTTCTCTGATAATATGAACATCGCCCTTCATATCAATCAAGACCACTTTTGGTCGCATTTGAATAAATTGCATCCACTGAGTCATATTATAAGCACCCACTCGATGCACAACAACATTGTCTCCTTGATTCAATAATGGCAGTGAAATATTATCATTGACAACATCAATATTCATACAAAGTGGTCCGTAGCAAACTGTTTCTTCAGTATGGTGAGAAAAATATTGAGCTGGTGAAATCTTATGATTGTACCAAAAAGCGGTGAACAAGATATTTACACCAAAGTCAAAAATTGTAGCTCTTCGGCCGTCGCTCAAGGTTTTATTGGCAATTACAGAACCTAGTAAATAGCCCGCATCATCAATCATTGCGCGACCTGTTTCCAAAATTAACAAGGGTAAATCTTCTTTTTTGAAACCAAAATTTAAAACTGTTGAAGTTATGGCTTCTGCATAATCATCAAAGGATGGAATAACGTCTGCGCCCTGTAAATAAGAACCTTTCAACGTATTGGCAGAAGCAAAACCACCGCCTAAATCGATGTACTTTATAGCGTGATTCCATTTTGATTTGGTTTCGCGAACCAAATCGCAAAGCTTCCAAGCTGCAATAGAATAGGCATTGGCAGACAACATATAAGTCCCAATATGACAATGCAAACCTTCCAATATCATTTCGTCGTGTGACATAATTTTATTGATGGCATTCCACGCCTGACCGTTTTCATAATTGAATCCAAATCGGTCCCACATTGGGTAAACACCAGTATCCATATTCATTCGGATGGCCACTCTTGCTTTTTTTGTGCCGCCTTCCAGTAATTCTGAAAGTTTATATAACTCATCGAAATGGTCAATATGTATCAATGAATTGTTTTCAACTGCAAGCGCTAAATCTTCTTTTGATTTTTCTGGACCATTAAATATAATTTTGTCTCCAGGCACACCGTTTCTTATGGCTTTTTGGTATTCAAAAATGGAAACCACTTCAGCCCAAGAGCCTTCCTGATGAAAAACATTACATACTGCATTGATGTAATTGGTTTTATAACTCCAAGCAAATTGTACTTTTGGATAACGTGTTTTGAATGCTCTTAAGCAATTTTTATAGGTCGCTCTGATGGTTCTTTCACTAATTACAAAAAGTGGAGAACCATAATCTTTAATCATTCCTTTTACCGATACATTATCGATGTAATCTACTGGTCCTAAATTTGTTCTAGTTCCAAATTTGTTCATAGAACCCGTATTCAATTGTTGAATAAATGGGCGTTCGTATTTTTTCTTTGACATTTTTTTTAATTTAAAGTTATAGATTAAGGGTTTAAGAGTTTAACGGTTAATAGTTTAAGGTTTACTGATTTAAACAATTTTAAACAATCTTAAACTTTTCATTAAACTAGAATTCTCCTAGTGTGCTTATCTTTTCAAAATCTTTCATAGAAACTATTAAATCTTGAGAATAGCGAATAAACATTTTTCCGGATTCATATTCTTTTTGGATTTCTGCTTTATCTCCAAGAGCAATTTTTACTAATGATTCAGGATGATTTTGACCACAACCCTTGGCTAAATATACCCAAGCAGGAAATCTTGGATTCATTTCCAAAAGATAATAAACTCCTTCTTTACTCTTGATAAATTCCAATTCGCAACCACCTTTCCATTTTGATTTTGCGATAACGGAATGAGCAATATCTATTAATTTATCATCTTCCAATGACACACCGGCCCAAGCTTTTCCTTTATCGGTAATGTACAATTTGCGCATCGGAACAGCGCCAAGGCAGTTTCCTTTTCCGTCTCCAATGGCAGTAATATTGACTTCATTTCCGGTAACAAATTGTTGAATAATAATAGGTAAACCCCATTTTGCACTTATTTTATGAAAATAACTGATGGCCTGTTCGGGCGAAGCAGCAATGGAAGCATCGTAATATTTTCCTTTAACCACTAGTGGATAAGAGAATTCTTTAGACAAATTTTGGATTTCGTTGGCACTAAAAATCATTTTGTTTTTAGGAACATCTACATCATATTTCTCGCCAAATTCACTCAAAGCCGATTTGTGTCTTTCCTCAAATTGTTCGGCGCTCGGCAAAGCGGTTGCAATATTAAAAACCGACTTTAATTCGTCTTGAATTTTGATAAAATTGTGCAATTCAGCATCAAAGTTGGGAATAAGTACATCAATATTTTCAACTGAATTTATATATTCCAATCGATCTTTTAAAGCGGCGGTTCCTGCCGACGGCAAAGGAATTTGGTAGGTTTTATCTACAAATTCTTTCATATAAATCCCTGGTTCCAATGTTTCATACGACAATCCAATAATTCGGATGTCATAGACTTCACTTTCTTTTAGCGCTCTTGCTACAGGAATTCCAGGTCCAGGACTGTCAATGTTGTTAAGTCCCGTTACGGCTACCGTAATTTTTCGCTTAGTCATTGTTTTCAACTAATTGATGGTTGCTTAAAACATTCAAATACTCATTGAAATCTTTTTCAATGGTTGATTTTTCGACCTCAAATTCTTGGGAAATGGTTTCAATAATTTCCTTTTTGGTTTTCCCAGTTTTAATTTCATTGATGATTAGTGCACCCAATTCGTTTACCGAAAAGCTGTCTCCGGTGGTTGGATTGAAAACAAATCCGTTTTCGCTAATGGCTAAATTTCTGTTTACTTTCATAAATAATTGAGGTTTTATTGTTTGATTTTTATAGATTTTCGTTTGAACACAATTTACTTTTGAATGATAACTTTATAAGTTTTCTGTTTGGAATTATCTGAAATTTTCACCAAGTAAATGCCATTGTATAACGTTTCGGTTTCAAAAATGCATAAGGTGCTTCCTTGCAACAATTCTCTGGTTTGAATTATTTTTCCCAACTCGTCGATTAATTCAGCTTTTAAATTAGAAGCATTCATTTGAGATTGAATGGCAATAAAATCTTGTGCAGGATTGGGATATACTAAAATATTTAAAGCAGTAGCATCGAAATTAGGATTCTTTAATACCGGACTATAGGTCAACGTGGTTTCTACTATTGAACTAACCTTGGAGGCGGTTACATTTCCGTAATAGGTTGGACCCACTACATAGGGATAAGCCGAATTATGATTGGCATCTACCGTTGTAAAATAGGCATAAGTTCCGTTTGGGTATTCGGGAGTGATACAAAAACGACCATTATGTACATCTAAATAATCGGATTCAGTGTGTGCAATGTATTCATAATCTTCTCTAAAATAGCCATTAAACATGGTTTGTGTTCCCACTATTTGGTTGATTGAAGGCCCATTTGTTCGAAGACCTGTTGGGTATGATTTTATTTGATAACTTGATTTTATTCTTGTAATTCCGCCAGTACCATCTGTTTTAGCATATCCATATGCCCCATAAATAGGAAAACCATCATAAGCAAAACCCAACAGCGGTGCATGTTGAGTACTATTAATTACATACAAACCATCGGAAGGGTAGGTGCTGCATATCGTTGAAGTTACTACTAAGTCCAAATTGAAAGCACTTGGGTTTTGATGGTGATGGTAATTGCCCATGGCGGGATGCGCTTTAGCACAATCAAAACCAGCTTTTTCAGCAGGAATAGCATCTCTATTCCAAGCATTTGTAGCCCCTGGACCTCCAGGGCACGGACTATTTCCTGGGCCACCGCAAAGTGCATTAGTAGTTGGATTCCAAGCCACACCATCACGATAATCAAATAGAGCAACACCATTTATGAATTGGCCGATATTTCCGCCTTTTGTTGCTGTTGCTGTTCCCGTATTTTTAGTGGGGTTTAGTGGAATTTGAAATATAGCGCCATTTCTTGTGGTAGCCAATGAAGGGTTTCCATCCAGAAATGGTCCTGTAATGTAGGCAGGAATTCCGTTTGTGGTCACGTAAACCCAATCAGTCGAATATTGAACTTTTTGTACATTGGCCAAAACGGCATCGACAATTGGCGTAGAATTTCCAGATACATAATGTCTTCCTGTAATAGAAGTTGTATTTCTCAACCAAGAGGTTATCGCTGGATTGGTTTGCGCTATTAATGAATTTCCTATAGCTGCAGCAAATAGAATTAATACATTTTTTTTCATTGTTGGTTAGTTTAGAGTTTGTGTTTAGTATTTAGACGATTTAAAAAAAATATTCTTGCACTCATTGTTAATTATTTTCTCTGGGATAGGAAAAACGTGGGTTAAAAAGGAATTCTTGATCTGTTAAGGTCTTCAAAAAAGCGACCAAATCAACGCGATCGTGCTCGGATAAATGCATTGGTTTTGATAACTCTTTGGGCAAAATAGTATTTTCACTGATTGAATTATAATGTTTAACCACATCGGTTAATGTTTTAAATCTTCCGTCGTGCATATACGGAAAAGTAAATTGAACATTTCGCAATGTTGGCACTTTGAATCGCAAATAATCTTCTTTTTGATGTGTCATTTTTATTCTTCCCAAGTCATTTAAGGTGGTGTCAATTTCCAAACCATTATTTTCGAATTTTCCATTAGTAAATAGAGGCTCAGTATGGCAAGAAGCGCAGTTGGTTTTAAACATTTGATACCCATTTTGCTCTTGTTCCGTAAATTCAGTTTCTTTACGCATCACTTTATCGTATTTCGAATTAGATGAAACCAGTTGCAATTCAAATTGCGAAATGGCCTTTAAAAGTTTTTGTCCCGTAATTTTCGTACTACCAAATGCTTTTTCAAACAATACTGGATAATTTTCTGTTCTTTGAAGTTTGCGTACTACATTTTCTAAAGTTTCATCCATTTCTACTGGACTTGTAATCGGATTTAGGGGTTGAACGTCTAAATGATTGACGCCACCGTCCCACATAAAACTATTACTCCAAGCTAAATTCATTAACGTCATCGAATTTCGATTGCCAACTTTGCCATCAATTCCGTGACTTAAACTGTGGTCAACGTGAGTAAAACCAGTAGCTTGCAAATGACAACTGGCACAAGATATGGTGCTATCTCTAGATAAAATGGGATCATAAAATAATTTTCGTCCCAACTGAAATCCTTCTTCGGTTAACGGGTTTTTTGAAAAATCGTAATGCGGTTTTGGCCACCCTTTTGGAACCTTAAAATAGAGTGGCGTGGTTTTATTTACAGTAAAAGCTACTGTGATTAAAATCCCTACTGATACCATATGTTTCAATTGAATTTTCATTCTACGGTAAACATTTTAACACTAAAATCGGCTATTTCCATAGCTTGTTTACAAGGAATCATAATACTATTCGTCTTGGAAAGTGCTATTTTCGAAAAAATAGCCGCTAAATCAACAGTAACATCTATAGTTGATTTTGGATTATTGGGTTCCAAAACAATTTGTCTCATCGCATAATGTGGTTTTAAATACCCGCCAATATGAAATTGAAATTCCTTTTTTCTAGTGGTACAACTGGAACTTTTACCTTCTATTTTCAAGTTGATGTAGCCGCTTTGCCAAGCCCAATACATTCCTTTTGTAGGATCTAAATCACCACCTAAAGCTCCAGAAGTACTCGCTAAACTATCGATACCAAGATTAAAAATTACTTTTTTAATGCTACTCTTTTTGTTTAGGCAGAGCGGAATCCTTAGCGACTTTGGGCTTTCACTATCTATTAAATGATAACTATTTTGTTGAGTGAAAATGGAACTATCTGAAAATTGAACTGAAATGGAAGAAATATAAAATTTAAACAAATCGATTTGCAAGCTGTCATTTTTGGCCGAGATATATTTTTTGTTCCATTCAAAGTCTTGCTTGTCAAATTTTAAATGAAGATGCATCACCAATGAATCCTTTGCATTTTGAGCAAAAGTCAGTTGGACAAAGAGACTAGTAATACTTAAAAAAAGACCAATTTTTTTAATCACGTTTTGGTGGTTTTGGTGAAAATAGTCTTGAAAGTTCTGCTGTTAAATCAATATAATTTTGCAATTGATCTTTTCGACATAATTTTTTAATGTCTTGAAAATGTTTAAAATGAGTGGCTTCTATTTGCTTTTGGTACACTGCAATAGTAGTGATTAAACTATCTTTTGTCTTCTTTTCAATCTGATTTTTTAGCAGTTGAGCATACAATTCCTTTTTGGTTTCCCGAATTTTTTCATCTAGTTCATTAATTTGGCCACGATGCCAATCAATTAATTGTTCATATTCTTTTTGTTGGTTTTCATCCAAATGTAATTTTTCGATGATTATTTCCCGAGGTTCCGCTCGGTTTCCAGCTCCAGGTTTAGAAACCACAAATCCAATGGTTGCCAGATTAAGCACTAAAAGTGCGATCACTGCATAGGTTAATATTTTAATTTTATCCATAATCGATTTAATAAAGTTGATTCGATTTTGTAATTGTTGCCGCGAGAACTTCGGTTTGGCTTTCCTTGCTATTGGCTTTGCCAAACACAAACTTCAGATTTAACGATACTAAAATAACGAAGGAAGCTGCGGCAAGCCAAATCCAGCGACTGGAAAGTTTATTATCGTTAATCCTGTTTTGAATTTTAAAAAACAGCGCATCATCGGGACTGATTTTTATCATTCCGTCGGTGCTCTTTAAAACTTCATTGATCCATTCTTCTTTTTGCATTTATTCTGAATTTAGTTCAGAATCTTTCAATTCTGTTCTTATTTACATTAGACGATATTAAGTACTATTTCTTGCGATAGACTTCAAAATTTTTTGATAATTTTTCTTTAAGGCTGGCTTTTGCTCTGAAAATCAAGGACTCCACGGATGAAATACTAACTTTTAAAATGGCTGAAATTTCAGGATTCGATAAACCATCCATTTTAGAAAGGATGAAGGCTGCTTTTTGGTTTTCGGATAATTCATTGATGATTCCGTACAGCATCTCCGCTTTTTCTTTGTTTTCCAACAAGATTCCGGGATGTTCAAAGTTGGAAATATTGTGCAGTTCAAATTCGTTATCCGTTTTCTTTCCAAAAATAAAAAGACGCTTTTTGCTGCTTTTACGTTTAATGAAATCCAAGCATTTGTTGATGGTTATGCGATAAATCCAAGTTTTTAGTTCTGAATTTTTTTTAAATTGGGCTAAAGAATGATGCACTTGTACAAACACATCCTGCGTGATTTCCTCGGCATCTTCTCTGTTTTGCAAATAATTGAGCGCAACATTATAAACCAACACTTTGTTTTGGTCATAAATTGTTCTGAACTCATTTTGAATAGTACTCAATTTGCAAAATTATTTTTTTAAGACTAATAACTTTTTGTAAGGTTTAATTCAAGGACCATAGTATTGCATTCCTAATTCTCAAAAGTAGTTAAAATCACTTATTTATTTTGATTAGTATATTTTGTTGTAAAAAGAAGTATTATATCTTTAAATTTACAATGTTATACTATAGAATAACATTTTGCTATAAGTAAAAAGTAATACTAAAAATTTAAAGATGAATTCTAAAAAAGTGAAAAGAATAGTGCGGTCGTGTTTGCCTCTCATGGTGATGCTGGGAATAGCATCAACGATGTTTTCGCAATCCGCAGTTCGGGATGATTTTCCTACTGGCGATTTAAGGGGCGTTCGTTTCGAACATTTCACCAAAGCCGATTGGGACAGTTCTAATTACGCCTCAGCGGAAGCGATGAAGGAATGGCAAGACCGCCGCTACGGCATGTTCATAACGTTTGGTATTACCGCTAAATCCAATAAAGATTTGTCTTGGGTAAGCATTCCCAATCGGTATGCACCGGATGCACCCAGCATCATGGCCAACGGACAGCAACGAACCGAAGAATGGACGACTTGGGGCAACGATATGAAACTCGAAAAATATGATGCTAAAGAATGGGTTGCTATTGCGAAGCGTGCCGGGTTTAAGTATATAGTCGTTATCACAAAACATCACGAAGGATTTCACATGTGGGATACGGCGTTTTCCGATTTTAAAATTACGAACACGCCTTTTGGTCGCGATTATCTCAAAGAATTAGTAGATGCTTGTCACGATGCCAACATGCCCATCGGGTTCTATTTTGCACAACGCGAATGGTACCATCCCGATTATCAACCATTAGATCTAAACAAGGCCAAAATGAATGGTGTGCATTGGACATTAAATCCCGGAGAAACCAGTACGCTGGGACCGCGCCATCCGCAGTATTTAGCCTACATGAAAAATGCCATTCGGGAGCTATGCACCAAATATGGCAAAATTGATATGTGGTGGTGGGATGCTGTTTCTTGGGAAGGTATGTTTACAAAAGAAATGTGGGATGCCGAAAATGCAACCCGAATGATTCGTGAACTCCAACCGGGAATCGTAATCAACAATCGTGCTTCGTTGCCAGGCGATTATGATACGCCCGAAGGACATTTGGGTGCTTTTCAGGATTGGCGTCCGTGGGAGTCGTGCATTCCTATTGCGGATGCATGGAGTTACACTGGTAAACCTGCGCATTCCTTTGAACATTTATTGCATTTACTTGCCGGTGCGGCTTGCGGCAATGGCAATCTATTGTCGTCTTGGGGTCCGCATTGGGATGGTGCTTTTGATGAAGGTCAGAAACAAAGTTTGTTTGAAATAGGGGATTGGCTCAGCTTAAATGGCGAATCTATTTATGGTACTCGTGGTGGTCCTTGGAAACCAGTTTCGTGGGGCGGTTCAACGCATAAAGGAAATAAAGCCTACATTCATTTGTTCAATCGACCAACGGGACCGCTAGTTCTTCCTGCTATTCCAAATCGCAAAGTTAGGGCTGCAAAACTATTGGTTAGCGGAGAGGCAGTTGTATTTAAAGAAAAGGCAAACTTGCTTTCCTTGACGATTCCCGGCGACCAAACCATAAAAGGAGATTTGGTCGTGGAGCTAACAATGAACGAATCATTGGACGGCTTGCCCTCTCTTTCGGTAGAAGACCTTGGAAGTACTTTTGCCATTGATACCGCTACTTACGGCGCTATTATTTCCCGAAATGCAACAGTACAATTAAGTTCTACTTCCCCGGAAATGCCTGCGGACGGCGGTAACAGTCTTCTTGCCGCCAACCAAACCAAACCTTTCGCCATAAAAACCAATAGGGAAGCGGCTCCTTTTGTGGTTATTGACCTCGGAAAATCGAAGAAAGTAACGGGGGTGTTTGTAAAAAATGCGGATGCTTCGGGAAATAAAATGGCGACCTTAACGATCAGCGTCTCGGTAAACGGTAACGATTGGACAGAAATCATAAAATCTACCAAAGCCGAAAAAACTTGGGAAGTAAAAATCACCAATTTCGTTTCGGGTGCGCTAATTCCGGGTCGCCAACTGCGTTATGTCCGACTGCAAACACATCCTGAAAAACCAGAGGCTTTGCTCTTAAAACAAGTGGAGATTTGGGGTAAGTGATACTATTAACGAGGAAGGCGGTCCTCGCACTCAATGACATTAAGTTAAGAGATTTTGTCGATGATTTTGTCATTCTGACGAAGGAAGAATCTCAACAAACGAGAGCAACTAATACTAGATTGCTTCGCCTGTTCGAGCAAGCTATCGGGTCTGCCTTCGTCAGAATGACAAATAAAGCTTAACTTAATGACATTGTCCACGCGCTAGCGGGGGAGACAAACAAAAAGGTAATTTTATACGTTTATTAAGTAGTTATATGAAATTTTATGAGAAAACTGATTCTAATTATCGTTTTACTTTCAGCTAATACATTATTAGCTCAAAAGAAATTTAAACTTGACCCAAGTAGTTTTATAATAGGATTATTTAACGACTATAATGGTCGACAAGTTCCATTAGATAATCCAAAAGAAGCAACTTACCTTACCTATTTTTATTGCTCCCAAAAACAAGTAAGATCGGTTTTTTTAGATTCAATTAATAAATATTTCAATGATGATGATTTTGTATTTGAGCAAAGAACAATTTATTCAAAGTCTTTATCAAAACATTTTAATAGTTACTATAAAATTAACAAGGATGAAGATTATGGGACAACAATAGATGAAGTTGATTATTTCTATTATTCTATGAAACTTAAAACAAAATCATTTCAAACAAATGATAAAAAAGTTTCATTTATTTTAGGCAGTTTTATCCTTAGTGGAGCAAAAGAAAATGGAGAATTTCAAATTAGAATGGCTAATTCAGCTTCTCATTATGATGCGCTTTTAGCATTCTTTAAATTTTTGAAATTTCAATATAAGGCGAATGAGTTGTGTGATACTTGTATGCCAACTGTACAAAGTGTAAGTTTCGTTCCTACATCAGAGTATTTATCTATTTTTATAAATGCTAAAATTCCAGAAACAAATTATTCTGATTGTGATAAAAACGGCTTATAACAGCTGTCAAACGCAATCGCTGATTTTCGGTGATTTGTGATTTTTTTTCCTATTTTCGTTTTTTCTATAATAGAAAAAACGCGTTAGCCAAGCCGCGACTATGTCTGGCAGCCGAACAGTGGCAGATATTTTGCCGAAAAAACGAAAAATAGAGACAACCTATAATAATTAAATAATGAGAAAACTAATTTGCCTTTTAATTTTAATTCCATTTGTTTCTTCTGCAAAGTTTCATTCTGGTACTATGACTTTTACTGATAATTCGACAAAAAAAGGATTTATAGAGATACCTGACGATTCCGAAAATAATAAAATTAAATTTAGATTAGAAGAAAAAGGAAGTACCGAAAAGTATCCTTTAGAGCAAATTAAGTCTTTTATTGTTTATAATGAAAAAGGACAAGAAGTAAAATTTGCTATTACTCATTTGGCTTATTTTAATATTTTTAGTAAGGATAATTCTTTTAGAGCCCACAAAAAATGGGCTTGTGTTAAAGTAGTAAAAGAAGGCAAGATAAATTTGTATTCAGCGTGGTTTATGACAACTGGCGCTGGTGGTGGCGCAATAGGTGGAGCCACAATTACTGGCAGTTTTACCTCTTCGGGAAATTTATATTTAAACCGAGAAGGACAAGATTATTCGTTAGAATTTTACGAAGCAGATGCAAGTGGTTTTTCAATTACAGTTAACTCTTGGAAATATTTTATGACAATTGTTGAAAAACATTTTGGAAAAGAATGTCCAACTTTAGTCAAACTAATTAACAAAGATGATTTTAAGAAGAATGGTTACGGTAGAATTGTGGAACTATACGAACAAAATTGCGTAACAAAATAAAACCTGCCTATAACAGCTAAACTTCGTTGCGGCTACAAGCCGCACAACACCCGCTCCTTTAACTCCACAAAAAAGCCCTGTTTTTTAAAAAAAAAACAGGGCTTTTTCAATGCTACAACTTCGATACTTTATGGCGTTACGGGTGGAACGACTGATTCGTCTGTACCGCTTGGGGTGTTGTAAATAACATAGTCGTTGTATTTTGCTTCGCTTTTGGTGACCCAAATATCTTTGCCGGTATCGTCATAGCGAACCACTAAATCATACAATTCATTAGCCAAAATAATTCGCGCTTCGGTAGCGTTGTCGCGGTCTTTTATCGCGTTCTTTTGCTTGTCGATAGCCTTATCCAGTTCGCTTCGGGTGGTGGTCATTAGGGCAATCTTTGCTGCAGTAATGCCTTCGCCACCAAGGTCAGTGACATATTTTGTGGCAGTAGCAATCATTGCTTTTGCGCTTCGCACCAAGTCTGAATCGGTTTGCTTGGTCAGGTTGACATCGCCAAATTCTCTAAACTTTCCTGTTTTTTCGCCAGAGGTGTTTTTTGCCGCCAAAAACACGGTACGCATCTGTGTTTCTAGATTGGCTCTTGCGGCATCTTTGGTTTGAGTGGTGCTGATTTTTATACCCTGCAACTGTTCATCGGTCGGAAAATTTTCAACAGCATCAATCGCGGCTTGCAATGCTGTTTTTTTCGTTGCAGTAAAACCCCGATCGGTAAATTCTGCAAGGTCTCGTTCAATTAATCCTACCAATTCATCTGCCAATTGCTTTAGAAAACTAAAAGCGAAATTAAATTTTGCTACAATCATTTCTTTTTTTGCCATAATAATAAA
The DNA here is from genome assembly GCF_031423415.1 of Flavobacterium sp. Classification (GTDB taxonomy): domain Bacteria; phylum Bacteroidota; class Bacteroidia; order Flavobacteriales; family Flavobacteriaceae; genus Flavobacterium. The sequence goes on along the minus strand of NZ_JANPFL010000064.1, from coordinate 12,214 downwards.
GTTTTATAGTTAGTACTGAGTGCTTGATCAAAAGTAGATATAAAATTTTTAAACTGTAAACTTTTTTTTACTTTTTTACAACTATTTTATTGACTACCAGCAATACATTGATAGTGATACATGGAATTTTATTTCGGATGATGCGCTTTTTGACTGTTACAACAATTTTTTTGATTTAAGTGTAAAAATTTACGAAAGATATTCACACGGACTGAAAAGATATTCACACGGACTAAAAATTTACTAGTACGGAGTGAAAATTTACTAGTACGGACTGAAAATTTGCTATTGCGGAGTGAAAATGTAGTAGTCCTAACTAGAAAGTTTTTATATCTGAGAGAAAACTGGCTACTACATAGTGAAAAGGTGGGCGTAAATAGTTGAAATACGGCTATTCCTTAAAAAAAATGCTGGTGTTTTGGATAAATTATCACAAAAGGATGTAATAATAATTTTGTAGGAATATTATTTTTAAGTTTTTTTTATATATTTGGGAACTATAACAAAGCAAAATATGGCATCAAAATACTTAAAATCGTTATCAAAAGAAGACTACGACCAATTGACAGAAAAGTTATGGAACATTCAAAACTGCAAATGCTTCATTTGTAATGAGCTTATAGACCTAAAACTTCATACGACAAATATCGACCATATTACACCTTTGGCTAACAAAGGTAAAGACAGCGAAGAGAATTTTGCAGTAACTCACGAAAGTTGTAATAAATCAAAGCAGGACGCAGATTTGAAAATTGCAAGGACTCTTTACAAACTCAAAAAGATACAAGAGGACACTCAGCAAGCAGAAAATAAATCTGCATCATTAAAACAACTTTTAGTGGCTTATAGTGGCTCAAAGTATGACTTCAAGTATACAATCAAAGGAGATAAACTTTCATACAGTTTTTCTGAATTAGGCGACAACAAAATATATGAAACAGATGTCCACACAGACTTTTTATCAAATGAAAAAACTTGCTTCATTTCATTTCCACTTGAATACATTTATCACGATGAATTAATAAACCCAAGAGGAATAAACAACAGCATTAGCAAACTGGTAAAGGAATTCGATAAGAAAAATCCCAATTACATTTAAGCTTAGGACGTGTTGAAAATAATAAAATTAAAATATTTGATGGACAGCATAAAGCTGTAGCCCAAATTTTATTAGGCAACAAACGAATTTTAATTAGAGTATTTATTGAGCCTGACATCGACAGGCTGACAGAAACAAACACAAATGCAGGAAGCGTTTTAAGCCAAATAGCTTTTGACAAATCGGTAATGCGACAATTAAACAATACACTTTACTACGAACGAATAAAAAAATATCAAGAAGACCACAGTTTTAAAGAAGACGATTTTACGTTTTCTGAACAAAAATTGGTGGATTATTTCAAAGGTGACAACGCTAATATTAAAAAATATATCATCGACAGCATCAAGCATTCAATAACAGAAGCTAATGAAAATAAATTGAAAGACTACATTGACCGAGATGGTAAAGCAAAAGAATTGCCAATTTCTTATAGTGCTTTTGATAAGTCCTTTTTGACAATTTTCATTGACAGTAAACAACTGCTTGCAACACCAATAAATTTTAAATCTGACGAAGGACTTAATCCAAGAGAATTAGAAATTTCGCAAGCAATTAAATTATTAAACATTCTTGCAGACGAAATTTATGTGTCTTATTTTCAACCAGAAATAGGTGTTGCAAGAATTGAAAGCAAAATAGTTGATGGAAAAGATATTGACATTTCGGACAATCATCTTATTGCTTATCGTATGAGCAAAGAAGAAATTTTGATAAGTTGGTTAAGTTACATAAGTGATGTTATAAATAATTATTTTAGCAACACAGGAAAAAAATTCAACAAGAGTTCAGTATTCCAGCAAAAGTTTGACGACCAACTTTGGACTAACATTACCAACTTCGTAAAAAACCTAAAATCATTACCACTTTGGAAAGACCGCGGTATGGCTGGGACAATTTTTGCAGGTAAAAAGAACTACGACTATTGGCGACAAATTTTTGAACACGGAAAAACATTAGACAATGTTCCAGTTTTAGCAAAACCAATAAACTATGTTGAAATGATAAAACCCTTGACCGATGACTAAAAACCGAACTTCTGCTCGAGCACGCATCAGGTTTCTAAAAACGCTAGTGAATGCATCATGATTGTACGTAAATCCAGTCCAAGAAGATAATAATTTAGCGCGTATACGAGCGAAAATCCAGTACTAACGGGGTAAATCAACGATATGTTTAGTAAGAACTTTACAACTTTATTGAATGAAGCTCAATTCACTTCTGAGATTTTAGCTTCTGGCGTGACGCAAATTGGTAAAGTAAATTACGCAAAAAAAGGAATTTACTTCTCTTCATTTACATCACTTGCTACAGGCATAGAACGAATTGGAAAGTTATCTTTAATTGTTGATTATTATCTAACTCATGATGGTACTTTTCCAGATGAAAATACTTTAAAAAATGATTTTGGTCATGATTTAGAAAAGTTATATCATAAGTCCAAAGAAATAATTGCGCGCCATAATTTAGACTTTAATTTTCTTGAAAATTTAGATTCTCAAATACATCAAGATATACTATCAATATTGTCGCGGTTTGCAAAAGGAGATAGATATTCTAATATTAATTTTATTGTGCAAAGCAAATCTCAAAGTGATCCGGTTTCAGAATGGTATACAAAAGTTGAAAACGAAATATACAACTCAAGAGTTACAGATTACACAAAAAATAAAATTTTAGAAAATGCTAAATTTGTTAATGAATTTCTAGGCGGAAATAGTATGGTATTGTTCTCAAGTGAAACAGGTGGTGCTATAACAACAATTGAAGAATCCAGTATAAGAACTGGAATGGCAAATGCTAATAGAAAATATCGACAATTGTATGTTGCCCAAATCATCAGATATTGGGTTGAAATTTTAAGAGGGCTTAATTATATTACAATAAAATCTGGAAGTGAAGACATTCCTTATTTTACAGAAATGTTTCCTCTATTTCTAAATAATGACACATATTTGTTAACGAGAAAAGATTTTGAAAAATTACGATAACAAGCCCGATCTCTAGGATATATAAAATAGTTCTTGTGTGGACAGCGCGGACTTCTAACCCTCAAGCAACACGAAACACATAAAGAAAACACCAAAAAATAATCTAAAAAAATCATTACTTTAGCGTTTTGAAAAAGTAAAATTATGGCATTAAGTTGGAACGAAATCAAAGAACGAGCTGTAAAGTTTTCTAAAGAATGGGCAGAATATTCTAACGAAGAAGCAGATGCCAAACCATTTTTAGTAGAATTCTTTAACATCTTTGGAATTTACAGCAAGAAAGTGGCAACTTTTGAGCATCGAGTAAAAAAACTGGATGAACGTGATGGTTATATAGACTTACTTTGGAAAGGAACAATTTTAATAGAAATGAAAAGTCGAGGAAAAAATCTTGACAAAGCATTTCAGCAAGCCAAAGAGTATCTACACGGTTTAAAACAACACGAATTACCGAAATACATTTTAGTTTCCGATTTTGAAATCTTCAAACTTTACGATTTAGAAGAAGAAAAAGTTGTTGAATTCAAAATTTCAGAATTAGTAAACAACGTTAATAGTTTTGGATTTTTACTGGGCTATCAAAAAAAAGTGTACAAAGAACAAGATCCAGCCAACATAAAAGCGGCTGAATTAATGGGAAAATTGCACGACCGATTAAAAGAAATTGGTTACGATGGTCATCCATTAGAAGTGTATTTGGTTCGCTTACTATTTTGTCTTTTTGCCGAAGACACTACCATTTTCAATAAAGAACAATTTCAAGATTACATTACGCATCGTACGAACGAAGACGGAAGTGATTTAGCCCCAAAATTGCAAGAACTTTTTCAAGTTCTCGACACGCCAAATGGAAAACGTTTCAAAAACCTTGACGAGCAATTAGCCGAATTTCCGTATGTAAACGGAAAACTATTTCAAGAAATCTTGCCAATGGCAAGTTTTGATACCAAAATGCGCAGCGCATTATTAGATTGTTGTTACATCGATTGGAGCAAAATTTCTCCTGCCATTTTTGGTTCAATGTTTCAAAGCGTAATGAATCCGAAAGAACGCAGAAATTTGGGTGCACATTACACCAGCGAAACCAATATTTTAAAACTCATAAAACCTTTATTTCTTGACGAACTTTGGGCGGAATTCGAAAGCATAAAAAACAACAAAAACAAACTTCCAGAGTTTCACAAAAAAATTAGTTTACTAAAGTTTCTTGACCCAGCCTGTGGTTGCGGCAACTTTTTAGTAATTACGTACAGAGAATTACGTTTGTTAGAAATTGCAGTTCTACGTGCATTAAACAAATCCGGACAAGGATTTTTGGATGTTTCCGAAATTATTTGGCTCGATGTCGATATGATGTGCGGCATTGAATATGAAGAATTTCCAGCACGAATTGCCGAAGTGGCAATGTGGTTAATCGACCACCAAATGAATATGTTAATTAGTAACGAATTCGGTCAATATTTTGCACGTTTGCCATTAAAAAAATCTGCAAATATTGTTCACGGAAATGCTTTACAAGTTGATTGGGAAACTGTAATATCAAAAGAACAACTTTCATATATTATTGGTAATCCTCCATTCTATGGTTCAAGAAATCAATCAAAAGAACAAAAAGAAGATACGATTGCTGTGTTTCGAGACAAAATAAATAGTGGTGTTTTAGATTACGTAGCTTGTTGGTATTACAAGGCATCTAGATTTATAGACAATACTAATATTAAAGTTGCTTTTGTGTCAACAAATTCAGTATGCCAGGGAATTCAAGTTCCAACACTGTGGCAATTGCTAATAAATACAGAAAAAATATACATTCATTTTGCACATCAAACTTTTGGTTGGAGCAATGAAGCAAAAGGAAATGCAGCTGTATACTGTGTAATCATAGGCTTTGCAAAATTTGATATTTCAAAAAAACTTTTATTTGAGTATGAGAATATTAAAAGTAATCCAACTGAAAGAATTGTATCACATATAAATCCATATCTATTAGAAGCAAAGGACATTTTTATTCTGCCACGAACAAAACCATTAAACAATCGTTCATCAATGATGAAAGGTAATGCGGCTATTGACGATGGTAATTTTATTTTTAATTCAGATACAGAAGTTGAGGAATTTAAAACTAGTTTTCCTGAACAGTCTTATTTAGTTAGAAAATTTATCGGTTCAGATGAACTCATCAATAATTATCATAGATATTGTTTATGGTTAAAGGATGCAAAACCAACTGATATAAAAAATAATCCTGATATAAAATCACGTGTTGAAAGAATTAGAACTTTTAGAGAAAGTAGTCCAAAAACTGCAACAAGAAAATGGGCTGAAACACCTACTTTATTTATGGAAGACAGACAGCCAAAAAGTGATTATTTAATGATTCCTGTAGTATCTTCTGAGTTAAGAAAATATATTCCTATTGGTTTTTTAACGCAAGAAATAATTGCAAATTATTCATCTTTTATTTTACCAAACGCAACTATTTTTGAATTCGGCATAATTTCATCTTTAATGCACAATATCTGGATTCAGAACATCTGTGGTAAGCTGGAAGGAAGAATAAGATATTCTAATACTTTAGGATATAATAATTTTCCATTTCCAGAAAATCTTACCGAAAAACAAATCAAAGCTATAGAAGAAAAAGCTCAAAATATTATAAATATTAGAAACGAGTTTAATTCAAATTCACTTGCTGAATTATATGATCAATCGTCAATGCCGCCATATCTAAAAAAAGCTCATAACGATTTAGACAAAGCTGTAGATTTGGCTTATAGAAGTGTTGCTTTTACCACAGAAGCTAACAGAATGGCGTATTTATTTGACTTATATGAAAAATATACTGCTGATTTATTTACCGCAGATAAACCTAAAAAAAAGAAATAATGGGAATACATATTAGTAAATGCCAGATAAAACCGGAAACATTAGCATATTGGAGGAATCCAACCAAAGAAGAAATAAAATTTGGTTATGGTGCAATACATTATCGCGATTTTGATTTTGAAAGTTGTTTCAACGATAATGGTTTTCAAAAAGTAAAAGTAAGAGCAAGTGATGATGGTTTGATTTATTATTCTTGTAACGATGAATATTTTACAACTTCAACAGCTAAATTGGAAAAAATAGAAGTGAACTAAATAATGTAAATAGTTTACCTGTTTGAGTTATACGAGAAATATACAGCAGATTTATTTACAAAAGAAAAGCCAAAGAAGAAAAAATTATAAACCGTAAAAAAGGAATGTTTGCATCTGCTCGTGAGGATTTATAAAATAGTTCTTGTGTGGAAAGCTGATGCTAGTACTACATTTGAAAAGAGTAAGAAATGAGTAGGAATTACAAAAGTGTTACAGCCTAACAAATTAATTTAAAAAAAACCACACGAAGGGATTCGTGGGGTAGCAGGGATTTTACTTGCCACGACAATAACATCGACAAAACGGAATAATAATAATAATAATAACAATATGAGGACATTACTTTCAATTTTACTATTAACATTATCGGTGACAAATTTACTTGGACAAAGTAGTTCGCCGACAATTAAACCAACCTCCAAATCTTTCCCGACAAATATTCAAGAAGGAAACGAAAATGAACTTAGTAAATTTGACGGCAAGGTAGTAGCGTTTAATGGGACAATTGAAAAAATTGAAAACACTAGAAACAACACACCTTTTTATAGACTTAAAATTACAGACGATAATTATTTGTGGACAGCTTTAATGTTTAAGAATGAAGCAAATAAGATCGGAGACAAAGTCAGGGTTGTTGGGTATTTACGACCTAACGATCCAAATGAAGCCGCGAAAAAATATTTAGACGGAAAATATATGGTAATCGCATTTGGACTTATTGACTTTAATAATTCAAACTTTTTATTTTTAGGTGGTGCAGGACAACAACAACAAGAATGGATAGATGGAAAAATACCAAGTGCGAATTAAAAACAGCCCAAGCTCCCGCGCGAAATGAAATTCGATGAAGTCAATCCCTTCGCGTGGCTAGCTGATGCTAGTACTACATTTGAAAAGTGTAAGAAATGAGTAGGAATTTCAAAAGTGTTAAAGCCTAACAAATTAATTAAAAAAACACACACGAAGGGATTTGTGGGTAGTAGGGGGAAATATAACAAACCAAAACATGTGCATAACGTACCAATTTGGAACAAAAAGCGGTTGTTTTATCCGTATATATGCGAGTTATGAGAAATGCCAAAAGACCACGGATAATTCAAAACTTAACAATTAACAATATGAGAATAGTATTTACTTTTTTAACAACATTAGTATTTGCATTTGGACAAAGCAATGTTTACGCCCAAAAGAAATTTGAATTAGCAGACTACGCCAAGTTTGTAGGTATAGCTGACCCCCAAATTTCGCCTGATGGCAAAAGTATTATTATTGTGGTTTCAAGACCAGATTATGTAAATAACCGATCTAATGCAGAATTGGTTTTAGTAGATGTAGCTTCTAAAAAGAGAACTGTTCTCACACAAGAAAGGTTTTCAGTTTCAAGTCCGCGCTGGTCTCCCAATGGAGAAAAATTGGCTTTTATATCCAAAGCCAGTTCAGCTAAAGATGCACAAAACCAAATTTTCATTCTATCTATGAAAGGTGGCGAAGCAAAGCAAATTACGAAAGCACCAAAAGGAGTTCAACATTTTTCTTGGAGTCCAAATTCATTAGACATAGCTTATGCTTCAGCAAATGAACCTAAAAACAAAGCCGAAATTGAAAAAGGTTTTACCGCTTTTGAAATCGCCAATAACGATATGTTTGTAGGCAGTCAACCGCAACCTGCCCACATTTGGTTGGTTAACACAACAACTGCGGAAGATAAAAGATTGACCGATGGCGATTGGAGTTTGCCACAAGTAATACAACCAAGTCCACCACCAGCCCCATTTTCGTGGTCAGCAGACGGGAAAACCATTTTATTTTTAAAAGTAGTTTCAGCCTATTCTGGTGATGGGAGATTTATAACTATTCAAGTTTTAAACCTTGCCGATGGAACCTTTGAACCATTAACAAAAAGATCAAAACTAGAAGGAGTTCCGGATTTTTCATCCGATGCTAGTAAAATATCGTATTGGTATAAAAAAGATGATAATAGTATAAATGTAAATCAATTATGGGTTACAGATACAAAAGGCGGCGAAGGCAAAGCGGTTGCAATGCAACTAGACATAGACTTTCGTTTTAAAGCTTGGATGCCCGATGGCAAAAACATTTTGGTTGGTGGCAACAACGATAATACAACTTCTATGTATAACATCAGTTTAGATGGAAAATCATCAAAGATTGATGTAGGAAATCTTTGTTCTAATTTAAACGCTAGCATTAGCAAAACCGGGGCAATTGCTTTTACTGGAACAGAGCCCAACAAACCGCTTGAATTATATTTTATGGCATCGACCACTTCAAAAACAGTACAATTAACAGATTATAATAGTGAAGTGAGCAAGTTGACTTATGGTAAAACCGAAACCCTGCGTTGGGAAAATGACGGCTTCAAGCATAACGGCATCGTAACTTATCCTATTAATTACGAAAAAGGCAAAAAATATCCATTGGTCTTAGTGATACACGGTGGACCAGCATCGGCTTCATTAGAGCAATTTGCAAGATTGCCACAAATTTTTGCAAATGAAGGCTACTTTGTTTTTGAACCCAATTATAGAGGAAGCGACAATTTAGGAAGTGAATATAAATTAGCGATTTTAGAAGGTGTGGGTGCTGGTGCAGGACGAGATGTGATGGCGGGATTAGAGAAACTCAAAGCTGCAGGAATGATTGATAACGATAAAATAGGCGTCAGCGGTTGGTCGTATGGCGGTTTTATGACCGTTTGGTTAGCTGGTCATTATGGCGGCTGGAAAGCGGCAATGGCAGGTGCAGCAGTTACAGATTGGCTCGATCAATACAATTTTAGCGATGCAAATGTTGCCTGGGCAGATGCGATGGGTGGTTCACCTTACATTGGCGATAATATGAAAAAATATATAGATCAATCTCCAATAACTGAAGCGAAAAACATAAAAGCACCAACACTTATTTTGGCAAATGTCGGTGACCCTAGAGTTCCCGTTACACAATCGTATAAATTATATCATTCATTAATAGATAACGGAACAGTTACAAAATTTATTGGTTGGCCAATACCTGCACACAATGCCTCCGACCCCGTAACCCAGATGGAACGAGATAGGCTTTGGTTGAATTGGATGAATACGTATTTGAAGTAATTGATTTGGACTGACAAAGGCACTGTGCATAACCGCCTTTTGGCAATGTGGCGGGTTTAGGTTTAATTTTAAGTTGGTTTTGTACTTGGAAAATTAGTCATTAACCGAAAGATAAGGCTTCTTTAATCCACCACATCGCCAAGCGGCCAAATGTTATGCGAAATGCTTTGAAAAATTCGTAACCAAGAAATAGCCGTTAAAAATTGAATTAATTACATTTGCAACTATGAAAAAGAATCTTTACATAATTGCAGGTTGTAACGGAGCTGGAAAGACGACTGCTTCTTTTACTATATTGCCTGAGATTTTAGATTGTAAAGAGTTTGTAAACGCAGATGAAATCGCTAAAGGTTTGTCGCCTTTTCAACCGGAAAAAGTTTCGTTCGAAGCTGGTAGAATAATGCTGAACAGAATAAACGAACTTTTAGAAACCAATGAAAACTTTGCTTTTGAAACTACATTAGCAACTAAAAGCTACAAATCAAAAATTGCAGCAGCGAAAAGCAAAAATTATAGTGTTACACTTTTATTCTTTTGGCTACAAAATGTAGAGTTAGCAATTGAAAGAGTTAAAACAAGAGTTTACGAAGGTGGACATAATATTGAAACTGAAGTTATAAAACGTAGATATCTAAATGGAATAAAAAATCTGTTTGAAATTTATCTCCCAATTGCTGACGAAGTTATGATATTTGATAACTCCGAAGGAAAACATGATTTAATTGCCAAAAAAACTTTGGAAACTGAAATCGATATTTTTAGCGAAACCAAATTCAATAAACTTAAAAACTATTATCATGGAAACACATAAAATGACTCCGAACCAAACTAAAATTTTGGAAGGAATGGATAAAGTTTATGACAAATTGATCGAGTTCAAAAAGAAAATGAACAGCGAACTTGTGATTCTAAAAGATAATAAAATCACTAGAGTAAAACCGTAGCACTTCTCATAACACTTGCTTAATCTCATGGCTAGTTTTCAGTAAATTGTTCGTTTACTTTTCATAGCTTCTCCGATCCCCGCTCCCGCTCGAAATGAAATTCAACGAAGTCAATCCCTTCGCGTGGAAAGCTGATGCTAGTAGTAAATTTGAAAAGTGTAAGAAATGAGTAGGAATTACAAAAGTGTTACAGCCTAACAAATTAATTCGAAAAACCACACGAAGAAATTCGAGCGGTAGCAGGGGGAGTCGCAGAAAATTGAAAGAAAAGTAAAAACATAAAAAGAATAGAAATCGATGGCAACAATGATTTACTTGCGAGAAGTAATTTTAATGAAAAAAGTATTAGCAATAGTTTTAATAATTGCAGGAATTGGAATATTTTTCACGGATAGTATGTTTGTAGGATTAATGGTTTTAGTAATTGGAATAAATTTAATTTCAACCGAAGGTTCTGAAATAAATTTAGAAAACAAAACGTATAGAACTGTAAAATCAATTTTCGGAATCAATTTTGGAAAATGGCAACCTTGTCCAAAATTTGAATATGTTTCAGTATTCAAAACGAAAGAAGCAACCGAAGTAAGTTCTTATGGAGCGACAATTGGAACATTTAAAAATGATATTATAATCTTAAACTTATTTTACAAAGGAAATAAACATATAACATTTTATAAAACTGACGATAAAATGGATGTGTTTAAAGTTGCAGAACATTTTAAATTAGCATTGGATATTGACATTTTAGATGCAACAGAAAGTGAAAGTAAATGGTTATGAAAAAAATATTGAAAACTTCAGCTGCGCGATAAACAAAAAAAATTAAACACAGTCACTCAATAACAATAATTGAACTCAAAAAAAATGGACGACAAAAGAATAATTAGAAGAATAAAAATAATTATTATAGTATTTATCGTCTTCTTAACATTAAGTGGAATTACTGCATTTCCAATTGAAACAGAACTTCAAATTTTGAACGAGAACGGCTCAATATTTCCGGATTTTATTGCAAAGTGGCTAGCTGATGTATATCTTGCTGTGAAAGATACCAATACTAAATTTCCATTTCTAAGTTATGGGACTGATTGGCTTGCTTTTGCTCATCTTGTTATTGCCGTTGCTTTTATCGGACCTTTAAAAAATCCAGTAAAAAATATTTGGGTAATTGAATTTGGAATTATTGCTTGTCTTATGGTTATTCCATTAGCATTAATTGCAGGTGTAATAAGAGGCATTCCATTTTATTGGAGACTTATCGATTGCTCATTTGGCATTTTGGGTCTTATTCCATTGATTTGGTGTTATAAGCTAATAAAGAAACTTGAAGTCAATTCTAAACCTAACTAACAGCATACGGTTTTTTAATGAAAATAATAGTTATTAATCCCTTTGCTAGCGCAAACAATAGGCTATAAAAATCCTGCTGTGCGATTCCGATACTTTTACGAACGTTTTCTTTTGATTGAACCCTTCTTGCAGCTGCAAACAGTTATGCCACATTACGTTGCCCAGAAAAAAATAATTACTTACCTTTGGCGTTAGTATTTAAAATTTGAGCTGTGATTAAAAGTTTTGGAGATAAAGAAACAGAAAAAATCTGGGACGGAATTCAATCGAGAAAATTACCGAGTGAAATTCAAAATGTTGCGAGACGAAAATTGAGAATGATTAATAACTCTCAAAATTTAGCGGACCTAAGAATTCCACCAGCGAACCATCTAGAAAAATTAAGTGGAAATTTATCGGGACTTTACAGCATCAGAATTAACAATCAGTGGAGAATTATATTTAGTCATTCCTTAAAAATGAATTAACAATTTGATTGTTAATAACTTGTGATTAAATTCAGTTGAAAACAGTACTTTTAAATCGCCAAAAAGTGTATATTTCGGTATAAAAAAGTGGCAATATGTTAGGCAAAATA
>NZ_JANPFL010000063.1:0-34975 GCF_031423415.1 Flavobacterium sp. | reverse complement strand
ATGCTGGTTCGGTTCGTGTGTATCAAAATGTATTGGGAACTTGGACAAAAATAGGTGCTGATATCGACGGAGAAGCTGCGAATGATAGAAGTGGCTTTGGTGTTTCCCTCTCAAGTGATGGAACCACTGTAGCTATTGGAGCTATGCAAAATTCTGGAAGTGGGCTTTATGCTGGTTCGGTTCGTATATATAAAAATTTATCGGGAGTTTGGACAAAAATAGGTGCTGTTATCGACGGAGAAGCTCCATACGATTTTAGTGGTTTAGGTGTTTCCCTCTCTGGTGATGGAACCACTGTTGCTATTGGAGCTGAATTTAATGATGGAAATGGAGAAACCGCTGGTTCGGTTCGTGTGTATAGTTTAGCTGCTGTTTTAAGTTCGGATAGTTTTGTGTTAGCTAATTTTTCAGTGTTTCCAAATCCAACTTCAGAGTTGGTAACTATCAGTTTAGAAGAAGGTTTAAAATTAGAAAAAGTAACTATTTACAAAAGTTTAGGACAATTAGTAAAAACAGAAAATAAGAATGTAATTGCAATAAATACACTAGCTAAAGGCAGCTACTTTTTTGAAGTAATTACCAATAAAGGAAAAGCGACCAAACAGATTTTAGTACAATAAAAAAGTATTATTTTAGATAGAAAAGACCACTATAACGGTGGTCTTTTTTTATAAAAAAAACAGTCAGGTCTGTTATTATTTAATTAAAACTTACTACTTATAAGTTGCTACTTATAACTATTTCGTAATTTTAGACTTTTAAGAAAACAATTATGAGTAAAAAACTGAGAAAACCAGTAAAAAAAGAGAAAGATTTCTCTAATAAAATTGTACAAATTTTAACCCAAAATAGCAACCGAGCTTATAATTACAAACAAATTGCAGCCATTCTTGATGTAGATGATACCAAGTCTAGAAACGAAATCATTCACGATTTAAAAGTCTTGGCTTCGCAAAAAGCAATTATAGAAACTGAACCTGGAAAATATCTCGTGAAAGCCATTTCTGAAGATTATTATGAGGGAACAATTGATATGACGGGCAGAAAAACTGCGTATTTTATATGTCCTGATTTTGGCGAAGATGTATTTATTCCTACCAATAATTTGAATCGTGCTTTAGACAAAGACAAAGTAAAAGTCTATATTTATAATCGTAGAAAAGGAAAACTTCCAGAAGGCGAAGTGATGGAAGTGGTCGAACGTGCCAAAACCGATTTTGTGGGTGTAATTGCGATTCAACCTAATTTTGCTTTTGTATCAACCGCTAATCCTAAGATGTACACCGATATTTTTATTCCGAAAGATAAAATGGGTGGCGCTGAAAATGGTGATGTCGTTTTGGTTCATATCGAAGATTGGCCTAAAAAAGCTGATTCTCCTTTTGGATCAGTTACAAAAATACTTGGTAAACCAGGAGAACACAATACGGAGATTCACGCTATTCTTGCTGAATATGGTTTACCTTCTGAATTTCCTATAGAAATAGAAACATTTGCCCAACAAATAGATACTTCTATTCAAGAAGACGAAATCGCCAAACGTCGCGATATGCGCCAAACACTAACTTTTACAATAGATCCAAAAGATGCCAAAGATTTTGATGATGCACTTTCATTTAAAGTTTTAGATAATGGAAACTACGAAATAGGGATTCATATTGCTGACGTGTCACATTATCTTCAAGAAGGAACAATATTGGATGACGAAGCTTATAACAGGGCTACGTCGGTCTATTTAGTAGATAGAGTTGTACCAATGTTGCCGGAAGTGTTGTCGAATTTTGCGTGTTCCTTGCGTCCTAATGAAGAAAAATATACTTTTTCGGCTATTTTCGAATTGGATAAAAAAGCAAGTATAAAAAATCAATGGTTTGGTAGAACAGTAATCGATTCCAATCAGCGTTTTGCTTATGAAGAAGCGCAGTTTATAATTGAAACTAAAGAAAATATAATTCCTTTAGAAACATCCATCACAGGAGAATCGTATAAAGTTTCGGATGATATTGTTTACGCCATATTAAAACTGGATGAATTGGCTAAAATTATGCGTGAAAAACGTATGGATGCTGGTGCCTTATCATTTGATAAAGTGGAAGTAAAATTTAATTTATCAGACAGCGGAAATCCCGAAGGTGTTTATTTTAAAGAAAGTAAAGATTCGAATCATTTGATTGAAGAATTTATGCTTTTGGCAAACAAAAAAGTAGCTGAATTTATTGGTAAACAAAAGAAGACATTTATCTACAGAATTCACGATGAGCCTAATGAAGATAAGCTTTTTGCAATGCAAGAATTAATCAAGAAATTTGGTTATACAGTTGATTTTTCTGGAGGTTCAATTGCACACGCACTGAATGAATTGATGGAAGAAGTGAGAGGAAAAAAAGAACAAAATTTGATTGATACACTAGCTATTCGGTCGATGAGCAAAGCCAAATATTCTACAGATAATATTGGTCATTATGGATTAGCATTTGATTATTACAGTCATTTTACTTCGCCAATTCGTCGTTATCCTGACGTAATGGTGCATCGATTATTGCAATTTTATTTGGATGGTGGAAAATCAGCTAGTGAAGAAATTTTTGAAAACAAATGTATTCATTGTTCACAAATGGAAGGTTTAGCCACAAAAGCCGAACGTGATTCGATTAAATATATGCAGGTTAAGTATATGCAAGACCACAAAGACCAAGAGTTTTTGGGAGTTATATCTGGTGTTACCGAGTTTGGAATTTTTGTAGAAATAATCGAAAACAAATGCGAAGGTATGGTTAGAATCCGTGAAATCAAAGACGATTATTTTGTATTCGATGAAAAACAATATGCGTTGATTGGTCAAACAACCAAAAGTGTTTTACAACTAGGCGACGAGATTTATGTAAAAGTAAAAACTGCAGATTTAGTTAAAAAACAACTTGATTTTTACTATTTGAGAAAAAATTAGAAAAAAGTATTCAGTTTATAATTTCGTTAAAAAAGATACTATTTGTAAAGTAGAAGATTTTTTTTGTAAGATTATATTTAATTTAACTAAGAATATAAACATCGGAAAAGGTTTTGTGTTGGGTAAAAATAACACCAACTTTGATTCGTTTGTATAGGGAGGATTGATTCGATAATAAATTTAAAAAAGTTTAAATATAAAACACGATGAAGAAGATAATTTTAATCACTTTTGTGATGATTTCACACTTTAATTTTGGTCAAACAACAATCAATCTAGGAGATTTTGATGCTTTAAAAGTTTTTGATCAATTGAATGTCACTTTAGTTCCAGCTGCAGAAAATAAAGTAATTGTTAGCGGAAATAATGAAAGCAGTTTTGAAGCAATCAACAAAAATGGCGTTTTAAAAATTAGAATGAAATTGACAAAAATATGGTCTGGCGAAGACACAAAAGTAACTTTATACTTCAAAAACCTTCAAAGTATTGATGCCAATGAAGGAAGTATTGTGAGCAGCAAACACATTTTTAAGCAAACCACAATGGACTTATCTTCGCAAGAAGGAGCAATGATTGAAGTTGATCTAGATGTCGATAATACAACCTCGAAACTTAATTCTGGTGGTATAATTAATGTATCAGGTAAAGCAATAACCCAAAAAGTAACGATTACTTCTGGAGGAATTTTTAATGCCAAGAATTTAGAAACCTCTCAAACAACCGTTAGTGTTTCAGCAGGTGGAAGTGCTGATGTGAATGCAAAAACTCTTGTAGATGCCAAAGTAAAAGCAGGCGGAACTATTGTTATTTATGGCAAACCAAAAGAAATAAAACAAGAAACCTTTGCAGGTGGAACAATTGTAACAAAAGAATAAGTTCAAAATAAATTTTAAGTTTTTTAAATGATAAACGACATTTTATCTGGTATTCCGTGGGGAATATTTTTAAGTTTTATGATTGGCCCAGTTTTTTTTATATTACTAGAAACCAGTATTATAAAAGGATTTAGAGCGGCTTTAGTGTTTGATTTAGGTGTAGTTTTAGGCGACATTGTATTCATCACCATTGCTTATGTTGGAAGTTATCGCTTAATCACAAGTATTAAAGATAACTCTGCTCTTTTTATGTTTGGAGGAATCTTGATGCTGTCCTATGGTGTTATTTCGTATATCAGTTTACACAAAGAAAAGAAGATTAACATTGATAAAATAGACAATGAAATTATCAAAAAAGATTACCTTGGTTTATTTATAAAAGGCTTTTTCCTGAACATTATCAACATTGGAGTTTTGGGATTTTGGTTGGCTATTATTATTTCGGTTGGACCAAAATTAGAAATGCAAAACTTCAGAATGTTTACTTTTTTTACTTCCGTAATTGTAACTTATGTATTAGTTGATTGTATCAAAATACTATTAGCCAAACAATTAAAAACCAGTTTAACACCTGATAATATTCTTAAAATCAAAAAAGGAATCAGTATTGTTTTGATGATTTTCGGGATAGCTTTAATCAGTCAAGGTTGGTTTCCAAAAGAAAAAGAAAAGTTGAAAGATGTTTTGGAGAGGATTGATAAATAGGTGTTTAGAATAAAATATTAACTTGAAGAAGTCATAAACAAATTAATAAATTTTAAAAAGAACAAAATGAAAAATATTCTAACTTTTGCGATATTGATTTTTATTTTACAAAGTTGTATTTCGGTTGACGAAACAGAAAAGGATAGCCTTCCGTATTATCAATTTACCAATGATGAATTAAAAAAATTAATAATAAAATCAGATATCGGAGATGAAAGAATATATAAAAATCAAGATAATGAATTTATCAAGTTTATAATTTACAAGTCTCAGATAGAAAAATCTTTATTTTCAACGGGTAATTTTTCAAGTAGTTATTCAAGTAATCATTATTATTACGATAGTCAAGAGATTTTGATGTGGTACAAGGAAGGAAATGTATATTCAAGCTGTAAAATTAAAATTATCAAATATCCTGAAGGTTCTAATTATCAAACACAATACCCAATTGTAGGTACACCAAAATTTTATGGATATATTGAATTTCCAATTTGGAATGGGTTTAATAAAGACGATCAATACGACAATACTATCTACATAAATTTTGATCTTCCAACAATAAGTATGAAAGTCAACGAAAAAACATATTTAAAAGTTAGGATTTTTGAATCAGGTAAATCAGCAATTTTATCTCCAAGCGTTCCAACGTTAATGGAAAATAATGTAAATAAAATTTATTATGATGATAATTACGGTATAGTAGGTTTTGATGATATAAATGGAAAATTATGGAGGTTACAATAAAACAATTTTTATCACTCCAGTTTTCCGAAGTGTTGGGTAGCTAGCTCAGCTGCGCAAAGTCTCGCGACTTTGAGCTTACAATCACAACAACTTTTTCCTATTAAATTAAAAAAAAAAAAAGAGACACATTTCTGTATCTCTTCTTGAGGCATCGTCCGGATTCGAACCGGAGTAGGAGCTTTTGCAGAGCCCAGCCTAGCCGCTCGGCCACGACGCCAATTATTTATTGGAATGCAAATGTACTATAAAAATTCCAAAAAGCAAATCCCAAATTCCAAATATAACGCATAATAGATTTCTATTGGAATTTGGAATTTTTTTTAATTTGGAATTTAATTCCGATATTCTTCCATTTCTATCGTAACGGCTTCAACATCACCGCCAATAGGAGGATTCAGTTTTGAAACAGCTAATGTAATTCTAGAAATTGCAGCCACTTCATCAAAAATTCTTTTGATAATTCGGTGGGCGACCTGTTCTAATAAGTTTGCTCGAATCTCCATTTCTTCCACCACAATTTGGTTCAAAAGCACATAATCAACAGTGTCTTCCAGATTATCTGAAATTGACGATTTTCTTAAATCAGTTTTGACTTCTAAATCAATAGCATAATCAGAGCCTATTTTTCCTTCTTCGATTAAACAACCGTGATAAGAGTAAGTCCGAATATTTTTTAGTTTTATAATTCCCATGTTATAGTTTTAATCTTGTGGTATTTGGATCTTGATGATTTGAAGTTACAGCTTGTATAGAGACTATTTTTTCGTTTTCATCAACTGTAAAATGAATGGTATAAGGGAATTTCTTTAAAGGTAATGTTCGAACAATATTATATTTTTCCTCAAAAAAAGGAAATTTATAAAGCGTTTTTAAATGGTCTTTGTAATCTAAAAGGAATTTTTCACCCAAACCTTTTTGAATATTTTCATAGTATTGAACAGCCTCTTCAATTTCTAAATCAGCTCTTTTTACTATTAAAACTTTAAAAACCATATTTCTTTTTTAAATTTTCTAAAGCCACATCAGCATCAATATAGTCCTCTGGTTTAGCGTTTTTCATGCGTTCTAAAACCATTTCTTGTTGCCAAACAGGAACTTCATTCGTAGTGTTTTCGGCTATGGAAACGTCAGGAATATGCTTAAAAAAACTAATAAAAGTTTCATAAAAACTGTCTGGAATTGTAACGGTTAACTGTCTCATAACATTTGATTTTTACACAAAAATACAAATTAAAATCATTGTTTGTTATTTATGACTAATCTAACTACAAACCATAAACCCTGAACTATAAACTTTTTATATCTTTGCTAAAATTAAACAAAATTATGTCAACCGAAGAGAAATCACTTCATTTTATAGAACAAATCATTGAAGATAGCTTAGCAAGCGGTTTTCCCCAAGATAAATTACGTTTCCGTTTCCCACCAGAACCTAATGGGTATTTGCACATTGGCCACGCTAAATCCATTTGCTTGAATTTTGGTTTGGGTTTAAAGTACAATGCGCCAGTTAATTTGCGTTTTGACGATACTAATCCAGCCAAAGAAGAGCAGGAATATGTAGATGCCATTAAAGAAGATTTGCATTGGTTGGGTTTCGAATGGGCCGAAGAACGTTTTGCTTCTGATTATTTCCAGCAACTTTACGATTGGGCGGTTCTTATGATTAAGAATGGAAAAGCTTATGTCGATAGTCAATCTTCCGAGGATATGGCAACTCAAAAAGGAACTCCTACACTAGCAGGAATTGATGGTCCTTTTAGAAATCGGTCGATAGAAGAGAATTTGACTTTGTTCCAAGGAATGAAAAACGGTGATTTCCCGGAAGGAAGTCACGTTTTGCGCGCCAAAATTGATATGGCTTCGACCAATATGTTGATGCGCGATCCCTTGATGTATAGAGTTTTGCACCGTCATCATCATAGAACAGGAGATTATTGGAAAATCTACCCAATGTATGATTTCGCTCACGGAGAAAGTGATTATATTGAGCAAATTTCGCATTCTATTTGCACCTTGGAATTTGTGATGCACAGGGAATTATACAATTGGTTTTTAGACCAAATTTACCCTGAATCAAGTTCAGGGTCTAATGACTTAAATAAGGTAAGACCCAACCAATATGAATTTGCGCGTTTGAACTTGAATTACACTGTAATGAGCAAGCGAAAACTATTGCAATTGGTTCAGGAAAATATAGTAAATGGTTGGGATGATCCAAGAATGCCAACGATTTCAGGTTTGCGTCGAAGAGGTTACACAGCGAATTCCATTCGAAAATTTTGTGATATCATTGGCGTTGCCAAAAGAGAAAATGTGATTGATGTATCGCTTTTGGAGTTTTGTTTGCGTGAAGATTTAAATAAAACAGCGCCAAGAGTTATGGCAGTTTTAGAGCCAATAAAAGTTATAATTACCAATTATCCTGTGGATCCCGAAGGCTCGGGAGAAGAAGTTTTGGACGCTGAAAACAACCAGGAAGATAACGAAGCAGGTTTCAGGAAAGTCCCTTTTTCCAAAGAATTATACATCGAAAGAGAAGACTTTTTAGAAGAAGCTCCAGCCAAGTTTTTCCGTTTGTCCATAGGAAGAGAAGTGCGATTGAAAAACGCTTATATTATTAAAGGCGAAAGTGTCGTAAAAGATGCAGCCGGAAATATCACAGAAATTCACGTTACATATGATGAAGATTCACGAAGTGGAAGCGGGAGCGAAGCCAGTCAAAGAAAAGTGGCCGGAACCTTGCATTGGGTTTCTATCAAACACGCCCTTGAAGCTGAAGTTCGAATGTATGACCGACTTTTTATCGATGAATCACCGGATAGCCACAAAGAGAAAAACTTCCTGGATTTTATGAATCCAACTTCTTTGCAAATTGTAAAAGGATTTGTTGAACCAAGTCTTTCAACAGCTCAATCTGGAGATAAATTTCAGTTTCAACGTTTGGGTTATTTCAATGTTGACAAGGATTCAACAGCTTCTAAATTGGTTTTCAACAAAACTGTCGGATTAAAAGATGCTTGGGAAGAAAAAGGGAAAAAAGAGGAAAATTTATTGATGAATACCCAAAAAGAAATCAATAAATATGTCAAAGAAAAAGACGAAAATGCTGCAGAAATCCTTCTGAAACCAATTATTGAAAACATCAGAAGTGTCGATAATTTCAGTTTGATTGTGCAGACCATTATTAAAAATATTAAAAACGACAATAATTCGTTATTGTTCTCGAATTTGATTTTGAAATATTCGGATAAAGCTTTAGCCAAAGACATCGAACAAGAACCTTTGACAAAATTATATTCGATGTCGTTAAAAAGTCAATTAGCAGCAGTTCGATTTTTTGCTATTCAAAATTTAGTAAATGATTCAAATAATTTGAATGAGTTTATTCAACAACTTTCAGAAGTGGAAAAAATTGAAAAAAGCGAAAAGGTTTTGGAATTATTAAGAAGCACTTTACAGTTATAGTTTTTGACAATAAAAATCGCATCAACAATGCGATTTTTTAATTATTGGAAACACCTATAAATTTTCTGTTTACCATAGTATTTACCAATCAAAAACAGCGTCCATAAATGCTTTTTAAAGCAGTTTTTCAAGTTTTACAGGTGTTTTGTCGTTACTATAAAGTTCTTAATAATACGACAGCTTATTTGAGTTTTGAGTCTAATTTAATTTACTTTAACTCCTTATTAACATTGCGATGTTAATAAAGTTTGTAACTTTAAAGTATTATTAATTTAAATTCTAAAAACGATGTCAAATAACACAAATTCAGTATTGGCACTTTTATTAGGTGCAGCGATTGGAGCAGGAGTTGGAATTTTATTTGCTCCTGATAAAGGTTCAAAAACCAGAGAAAAAATTAAAGATGGTTTTGATGATGCTAAGGACAATTTAAAACACAAATTTGAAGATGTAACGCATCAATTGAGAAAAAAGTTTGAGGGATCAAAACACGATTTAGAAGGAACTTATGAAGAATTAGTTTCTAATATGAGTTATAAAACCGAAGACGTTATTTCTTTTTTAGAAACTAAATTGGCCGATTTGAAAGAACAAAATGGCAAACTTCAAAAAAAACAAATGGCTAATCACGAAAATTAAATTTTCTAAATACTAATTTATGGCTTTTGAAGAACTAAAAGAACGTACCGAAGACATTCAAAAACAAGCGAAAGATTACATTGAAAACAGCGTAGCTTATTATAAATTATGGGGTTTCAAAGTAGCGATGAAATCCACTACGATGATTTTGAAGTTTGTGTTAATTGCAATATCGCTGTCTTTGGTTTTATTATTTTGTTCTATTGCTGGTGCTTTCGCCATCGGGGAAGCCTTGAATAGTAATGCTTTGGGGTTTCTTATCGTTGGTGGAATTTATTTAGTCATTACCGGACTTTTATTTTTAGTTAAGGATAAAGTTGTTGAAGGACCAATTTTGGAGAAATTTTCAGAAATCTTTTTTAACGATTAAAGTATGGAAACTAAAAAATATTCGTCCTATGCTCAAATTGAGTTGGAATTAGAAATTCTGAAAGTGGAAAGAGAACTTAACATTAAACGAATCGTTTTAGATGTTGAAAAAACAAAAGAAAGTTTGTTGCCTCAAAATGTATTAAAAGGATTTATTGGCGATTATAAATCGATTTTCTCTAACTATTCTGGAAAGATAATCAACATAGCACTTTCACTTGTCATTAATTGGATACTAAAAAGAAAAAGAGGCCATTAAGCCTCTTTTTTTATAGAAAAAATCATTGTTTTTTATGTTGGTTCAGCTGGATTTGATGTATCCGACGGATTGTAATCTATAGCCGTGTTGTCTGTTCTTTTAGCTCTTTTTGGTTGTTTTTTCATTTGTTCTCCAATAATATTCGAAGCTGTAAAACTAGTAACCATACTGTTGAGCATATCGCTGGCGGCTTGAGGAGAGTTGGGCAATAATATCAAGTTCGAATTGGTATCAGCGCCAATAGCTTGCAAAGTATCATAATGTTGCGTAATTACAATTAATGCTGATGCTTCTTGCGAATTGATTCCTACGTTATTCAAAACTTCGACACTTTCAACCAAACCACGAGCAATTTCTCGACGTTGATCGGCAATACCTTGACCTTGCAATTTTTTACTTTCGGCTTCGGCTTTTGCTTTAGCGACAATTCTAATTCTTTGCGCTTCACTTTCGAACATTGCTGCCGTTTTTTCTCTATCAGCGGCATTGATTCTATTCATCGCATTTTTTACTTGAATATCAGGATCAATATCAGTAACCAAAGTGTTGATAATATCATAACCATACGTCATCATCGCTTCGTTTAATTCGCGTTTTACTCCAATGGCAATATCATCTTTTCTCTCGAAAACATCATCTAAAATTAATTTTGGAACTTCAGCACGAACCACGTCAAAAACGTAAGCTGTGATTTGGTCGTGTGGATATTCTAATTTGTAAAAAGCGTCGTAAACTTTGTCTTGAATCACTTTGAACTGAACAGAAACTTTCATTTTGATGAAAACATTGTCTTTAGTTTTGGTTTCAATCATGACGTCTAATTGTTGAATTCTTAGATTGACGCGACCTGCAATTCGGTCTATCAAAGGGATTTTTAATTGTAGCCCAGATTGTCGAATGCTTAAAAATTTACCAAAACGCTCGATGATAACAGCGGTTTGTTGTTTGACAGTAAAAAAGGAAGACAGAAAAATAAACAAGCCAAATACAATAATAATAATTAATGTTGGGTTCATACAAATATATTTTAGGTTAAAAATCACTGTTAAATTACAAAAAAACTTTAGGTTTGCTATTGTATAATTTAATTTTATGAAAAAGATATTTATCACATCTATTTTGTCGCTGATTACCATGGTTTGTTTCTCTCAATATGATTATCGAGATTCCAACAGAATTGGTATTAGTTTTGGCGTAAACCAGTTTAGTTTGAACACTAATAATTTTCAAACAAAACCGGGAACAGGTTGGAATGGTGGACTTTCTATGCGTGGAAATTATTATAACGATTGGGATATGGTTTATGCGATGCAGTTTAGCGAGAATAATTTTTCGGTAGCCACAAATAGCGGATTCATATCTGAAGACACTAATTTTAAATTGTCATCTGCCCAAATATCTCTAATGTTGAGTTATAAATTTATCGAAAATCATTTGAGTGTAGAGTTTGGACCTTTAGTTCAGGTCAACGGAAAGTTAAATTTAGAAAAAGATCAAGAAAATAATATTATTTCCGGAACCACTTTATTAGCCAAAGATATTGTGGCTATTTCCCAATTTAATTTTTATCCGGTAGTAGGAATTACTGCCGGTGTGAAACACGTTCGTTTGAATATTTCCTACCAATATGGTGTAAATAATATGCTTGGAAATTTAAATAGCCAAAATTTAGGAGTAAATTTTAAAGGTAATCCTGGAATATTAAACGGAAATTTGATTATTTATTTGTAAAAATTAAATCTTCCAGCCTGCAAAAAGCTGGAAGCTTTAAAAACTCAGAACTGTTTTACAAAGCAGCAATTGCTTTCTCTAATCTTTTAATCGTTTCTTCTTTTCCAATCAATTCCACAATATCAAATAAATGTGGCCCTTTTAAGGCGCCAACCAAACTCAAACGAAACGGTTGCATTACTTTTCCCATTCCAATTTCGTTTTTGGTCATCCAATCTTTTACGATGGTTTCAATATTTGCAGCGGTAAAATCAGTAATTTCTCCAAGAACTGAAATCATTTCTTGCATTAAAGCAGGAGTTGCTGTATTCCAGTTTTTTGATGCTTTCTCGTCGTAATTTGTTGGAGCCACAAAAAAGTAATCACTCAGCTCCCAGAATTCGGAAACGAAATGAGCGCGTTCTTTTATGAGTGAAACTATTTTTGTTAACTTGTTTTCAGTAATAGAAAAACCTTTTTCAACAACAATTGGAATGAAGGCTTTCGCCAAATCGGTATCATTCTTTTTCACCAAATATTGGTGGTTGAACCACTTGTTTTTCTCTGGATCGAATTTGGCTCCCGCTTTATGAACTCTACTTAAATCGAAAGAATTTTCTAATTCTTCCAAAGAAAATAATTCTTTTTCGGTGCCATCATTCCAACCTAATAACGCTAGAAAGTTAACAACCGCTTCCGGGAAAAATCCTTTTTCTCTATAGCCAGATGAAACACCGTCTGCAGTAATCCAATTTAATGGAAACACTGGAAATCCCATTTTATCACCATCACGTTTGGATAATTTTCCGTTTCCAACAGGTTTCATAATCAATGGTAAATGTGCAAATTCAGGTGCTTCCCAACCAAAGGCGCGGTACAACAAAACGTGCAATGGCATTGACGGTAACCACTCTTCACCACGAATCACGTGAGAAGTTTCCATTAAATGATCATCGACAATATTCGCCAAATGGTACGTTGGCATTCCATCACTTTTGAACAACACTTTATCGTCAAGCAAATTGGTTTCGAATTTTACTTCGCCACGAATAATATCTTTCAAATGCAAAGTTTCATCAACCGGAGTTTTAAAACGAATTACATAATCTTCGCCAGCGGCAATTCTTTTTTCGGTTTCTGCTCCCGAAATCACCAAAGAAGTATCTAGTCTTTCGCGATTGTGCCAGTTATAAATAAATGTTTTTCCTTGCTCTTCGTGTTGTTTTCTGTGTGCATCTAATGCTTCGGGAGTATCAAATGCATAATAGGCGTTTCCAGAATTTATTAATTCATCAGCATATTGCTTGTACAAATGCTTTCTTTCGGATTGTTTGTAAGGACCAAATTTTTCATTCTTTCCAATAGTTTCATCTGGAGCAATTCCCAACCATTCCAAGGCTTCCATAATATATTCTTCGGCACCAGGAACAAATCGATTTTGATCGGTGTCTTCAATTCGAAGAAAGAAAGTTCCGCCATTTTTTTTGGCAAACAAATAATTGAATAGGGCAGTACGAACGCCGCCAATATGTAAAGGTCCCGTTGGACTTGGTGCAAAACGCACCCGAATTGGTTTTGACATTTTTATAAATTTTGTGGCAAAGATAATTAGAAGTTAGAAGTCGGAAGTTAGAAGTCGGAAGTTTTTAGAGAATTTGTCTATGTATTTACCTTTAACCAATTTTTAACATTAAATTGAATTGAAAAATAGTTACTTTTAGCGGTTATAAATAAACGTTATACATTTTGAAGCAGTCAAATTTCATTTATCACAAGCTTGAACTTTTCATTAGAAAGTTTTACACTAACGAACTGATACGGGGAATAATTTTCTTTATCGGTCTCGGATTGTTGTATTTCTTGTTCACACTTTTTCTGGAATATTTTCTTTGGCTCAAGCCAATGGGAAGAACACTTTTGTTTTGGACTTTTATCCTTGTGGAAATTTTTCTCTTGTTCCGATTCATTTTGTTTCCCATTTTTAAATTGTTCAAACTCCAAAAAGGAATTGATTACAAAGAAGCATCTGCAATTATCGGAAATCATTTTACAGAAGTAGACGATAAGCTGACGAATTTCCTTCAATTGTCCAATGATCAAAACCAATCAGAACTACTATTGGCTTCAATTAAACAAAAAGCAAGTTCATTACAACCCATTCCTTTTGGAAACGCTATTAATTTTAATAGGAACAGAAAATATCTGCCCTTGGTGATAGTACCAATTTTGTTTTTTGCATTTTTTTATGTTTCAGGTAACAGCAAAATACTTTCTCAAAGTTTAAATAGGGTGGTGCATTTCCACGATCAATTTTTGCCACCAGCTCCATTTCAATTTGTAATGCTGAACAGCAGTTTGCAGACAGAACAAAATAAAGATTTTATCATCCGAATCAAGACCGAAGGAAAGATAGTTCCTGAAAACGCGATGATTTTCATAGGTGACGAAAGTTATTTTATGGAATCTACCAAAGCTGGAGAGTTCCAATATCGAATTGAAAAGCCTTCGTCAAACGTATTGTTTCACGTGGAGGCGAATGCAGTTTCTTCCTCGGATTATGAGTTGAATGTGGTTACTGTTCCATCGATTGCTAATTTTGAAATGGTTCTGAATTTCCCATCTTATTTGAAGAAAAGCCAGGAAATTATAAAAGGAAACGGCAACGCGATTCTTCCCGAAGGAACTCGTGTTACATGGAGAATCAATACTTTGGCAACCCAAAATGTAGTCTGGAAAGACCTGACTTCTAGTTTTCCATTTTCCAAGTATGAAAATGATTTTACTTTATCGAAACAAATTTCTCAAAACACAGAATATCAAATTCTTACTTCTAATGCTAAGGTAAGAAACTATGAGAAATTGAATTATCAGATTTCGGTAATCAAAGATCAGTTTCCGACCATAAATGTAAATAGTGCTCCAGACAGTCTTAAAATTGATAAAAGCTATGTTTTAGGGCAAATATCCGATGATTACGGGCTGTCTAAGCTTCAGGTCGTTTATTATCCTAAAAACAAGCCTGAATCAGTTAAACGTGGAACAATTCCTGTCAAGGCAAGTTTGTACGATCAGTTTATTTTTGCTTTTCCAAGTTCGCTTATAGTAGAACAGGGAGTTTCTTATGAATACTATTTTGAGGTTTTTGACAACGATGCCATTCATAATTTCAAAAGCACGAAATCTTCTGTTTTCTCAAATCGTATTGCTACTGATAGCGAGAAAGAGGATCAGCAATTTCAACAACAAAACGAAAGCATCAATGGTTTAGAAAAGTCATTAAAAAATCAGGACAAGCAAATTTCTGAACTGGATAAATTGCAGAAGTCAGGAAAAGAAAAAGACAATCTTGAATTTAAAGACCAACAGAAGATCAATGATTTTATCAAGCGTCAAAACCAGCAGGATAAAATGATGAAAGAATTTGCTGAGAAAATGAAAGATAATTTAGATAAATCTAAAACCGAGAAAAAAGATGAATTGAAAGAAGAGTTACAAAAACGGTTAGAAAATGTTGATAAGGATTTGGAGAAAAACAAAAAATTATTGGATGAATTAAAGGAGCTCAATGACAAAATCAAGCAAGAGGACTTGATGGAGAAAATGGATAAGTTCAAGCAAACTGCCAAAAATCAATCGAAAAGTTTGGAACAATTAGTGGAACTGACTAAGAAATATTATGTTCAGAAAAAAGCAGAGCAGTTAAAAGACAAATTAGATAAATTGGCTGAAAAGCAGGAAAG
This sequence comes from Flavobacterium sp., assembly GCF_031423415.1. Lineage (GTDB taxonomy): Bacteria > Bacteroidota > Bacteroidia > Flavobacteriales > Flavobacteriaceae > Flavobacterium. Next base: position 19,519 of record NZ_JANPFL010000063.1, on the reverse strand, counting down.
CCTATCAAATAAGGAGCAGGAAAACACTAAAGATAAGCAAGACGATATTAATGCCGAGTTTGGTAAAATTCAACAAGATTTAAAAGAATTGCAGAAAGAAAACAAAGAGTTGAAAAAGCCTTTGGATATTCCAAATGACGCAGCTCAACAAAAAAGTATTGATGAAGATTTGAAAAAAGCTTCAGATGAATTGCAAAAAAATCAAAAGTCATCCGCTAAAGCGAAACAAAAAAGCGCTTCCAAAAAGATGAAGCAGATGGCGCAGAAAATGGAGCAAGGAATGCAAGGTGCAGAAATGGAACAAATAGAGGAAGATGTTGCTATGTTACGTCAAATTCTTGATAATCTTTTGGCCTTCTCTTTTTCACAAGAAGATTTGATGGGTAAGTTCAAAGGGTATAAAATTGGTTCGCCCGCTTTCAATAAAGCTTTGAAAAACCAACAAGATTTAAAATTACAATTCAAACATATTGACGACAGCCTTTTTGCAATGTCTCTGCGCAATCCGAAAATAGGAGAAAATATAATTAAAGAGGTTGGAAACGCCCAGTATAATTTGGACAAATCTTTGGAAACTTTAGCTGACGCCCAAGTTGCTAAAGGTATTTCACATCAGCAATACACGATTTCTTCTGCTAATAAATTAGCCGATTTTTTAACTGATATTTTAAACAATATGCAAATGCAAATGTCTGGCGAGGGTGCTGGAAAACCGAAACCAGGTCAGGGAGAAGGAATGCAATTGCCCGACATTATAAAGAAACAAGAAGGTCTGGGAGAGAAGATAAAAGAAGGAATGAAAAAAGGGCCAAAACCCGGTGACGGGAAACAGCCTGGCGGCGAAGGAGAGAAAGGCAAAGACGGCAAAAGCAGCAAACCAGGTGGGCTTTCCAAGGGTGAAAATGGCGAAAATGGAGAAGACGGTGAAGGCGACGCAAAAGCAATTATGCAAATTTACAAAGAGCAAAAGGAGTTGCGTGAAGCATTACAAAACGAATTGAACAAGCAAGGAATTGGTGGTAGCGGTCAGAATGCTTTAGAGCAAATGAAGCAGATTGAAAAGCAATTATTAAATAAAGGCTTTAAGAATGAAACGCTACAAAGAATATTAAATGTTAAACAAGAATTGCTAAAATTGAACACGGCAATTCAACAACAGGGACAAGAAAACAAACGCCAAGCGGAAACGAGTAAAAAGGAGTTTTCGAATCAAGCGAAACCGCTACCATCCTCGTTATTGGATTATTTAAACAGTATAGAAATATTAAATAGACAATCCTTACCTTTGCGCTCGAATTTTAATCAAAAGGTTCAAGAATATTTCAATAAAAAATGATCAACTTTAATTACGAAACCGAATTTACTCTTGATAGCGAAGAGTTGCTATCGAAATGGATTAGTAATGTAATCAATTCTGAAAACAAGAAAGAAGGGGAGATAAACTACATCTTTTGTGATGACGATTATTTGCTCAAAATAAACGTTGAGCATTTGGGTCATGACACTTTAACAGACATCATCAGCTTTGATTACGGTATTGGAAACGAGTTGCACGGGGATATTTTTGTTTCTGTAGAAAGAGTTAAAGATAATGCTTTGGATTTTGAAGTTTCTTTCGATGAGGAATTGAAAAGAGTTTTAGTTCATGGTGTTTTACACTATTGTGGATATAAAGACAAAACCGAAGAAGACGAACTCGCAATGAGAAGTAAAGAAGACGAAAAACTAGCTATGTTTCACGTGGAACAATAGCAGCCCTTTTTAATTTTTAACAACATTTGTTTCACGTGGAACAATTGTTTTTAATAAAGGTTTTGGTTTTCAAAACCAAAACTAAAAAACCAAAAAATAAAATGTTTCAAGAAGAATATGATGTAATTGTGGTTGGCGCAGGTCACGCTGGTTGTGAAGCTGCCGCTGCCGCTGCCAATTTGGGATCGCAAACTTTATTGGTAACAATGAGTTTGCAAAACATTGCGCAAATGTCTTGCAATCCCGCAATGGGCGGAATTGCTAAAGGACAAATCGTTCGTGAGATTGATGCGCTTGGCGGTTATTCAGGAATAGTTTCAGACAATACTGCAATTCAATTCAAGATGTTGAACAAATCGAAAGGTCCAGCAATGTGGTCCCCGAGGGTTCAAAGTGATAGAATGCGTTTTTCTGAGGAATGGAGATTAATGTTAGAAGGAACGCCAAATCTAGACTTTTATCAAGAAATGGTAAAAGGTTTGATTATTGAAAACGGTAAAATAAAAGGAATTAGAACAGCACTTGGAGTAGAAATTAAATCTAAATCGGTTGTATTGACTAACGGAACGTTCCTAAATGGATTGATTCATATTGGCGAAAAACAATTCGGTGGAGGAAGAGCCGGGGAAAGCGCTGCATACGGAATCACCGAAGATTTGGTGAACGCAGGATTTCAATCTGGAAGAATGAAAACAGGAACTCCTCCAAGAGTTGATGGACGTTCTTTGGATTTTACTAAAATGAATGAGGAGAAAGGAGATGCGAAGCCAGATAAATTCTCTTATTCAGATGTTACAAGGCCATTGACACATCAAAGATCTTGTCATATGACCTATACTTCGCTAGAAGTTCATAATATTTTAAGAGAAGGTTTTGATCGTTCGCCAATGTTTAACGGTAGAATCCAATCACTAGGACCGAGGTATTGTCCTTCTATCGAAGATAAGATTAATCGATTTGCAGACAAAGAACGACACCAATTGTTTGTAGAACCAGAAGGTTGGAATACTTGCGAGGTTTATGTAAACGGTTTTTCTACTTCGCTTCCGGAGGATATTCAATTCAAAGCGTTGCGCTCTGTGGTTGGGTTTGAAAACGTGAAATTTTTCCGTGCAGGATATGCAATTGAATACGATTATTTTCCGCCTACACAATTGAAACACACATTAGAAACTAAGTTAATCGAAGGTTTGTATTTCGCTGGGCAAATAAACGGAACCACAGGATATGAAGAAGCTGCTTCTCAAGGATTAATGGCTGGAATTAATGCCGCTTTAAAAGTTCAGGAAAAAGCGCCGCTTATTTTAAAAAGAGATGAAGCTTATATTGGAGTTCTTATTGATGATTTAATCACAAAAGGAACGGAAGAGCCATACAGAATGTTTACTTCTCGTGCGGAATTCAGAACTTTATTGCGTCAAGACAATGCCGATTTTAGACTTACGCCAATGTCCTATGAAATTGGTTTAGCATCGGAGAAACGATTGCGCAGAATGGAGCACAAATTGAATGAATCAGAAAAAATGGTCGCTTTTTTCAAAGAAACTAGTGTTACGATGGCTGAAGCAAATCCGATTTTGGAGTCTAAGGATACAGCACTAATAACCCAAGGAGATAAAATGTTTAAAGTCTTTTCTCGTCCGCAAATCGATTTGGAAGACATTATCAAATTCGAAAAAGTAGTGGTTTATGTAGCAGAAAATAATTTGGATCAGGAAATATTGGAACAAGCAGAAATCCAAGTGAAATATTCAGGTTATATTGAAAAGGAAAGAAATAACGCCAATAAATTGACTCGTTTAGAAGATGTAAAAATCCCTGAAAGCTTCGATTATAGTAAAATAAAATCAATGTCGATTGAAGCGAAGCAGAAATTAAGTAAGATTCGCCCAGTGACTATTTCACAAGCGTCAAGAATCAGCGGAGTGTCACCTAGTGATGTTTCTGTATTATTGATTTATATGGGAAGGTAATTTTAGATTTCGGAGTTTAGATTTCAGATTCCTAGAATAATTTTAAATCCGAAATCTAAAATCCGAAATCAAATTGTTCCACGTGAAACTATTATAAAATTTATAAATTAGTCTTGTGGTAAAGCTGCTAAACTGACTACTAATTCCGATAGCTATCGGAACTGAACACTGAACACTAAAAATGGACATTTCAAACAAAAAACATTTTCTTACTGTAAAAGATTATTCGGTTTCAAAAGAAACTTTCGAATTGTATTATGACGAAACTTTGGATATGTTGATCACACATCCGCAGCCTAGTTTGGAAAATTTAGGTAAATATTACGAAAGTGAAGATTATATTTCGCACACCGATAGCAAACGCTCTTTGTTTGAAAAACTATATCATTTTATAAAAAGTATCGCATTAAAAAACAAACTTAACTTAATAAATTCACTTCAGTCCAATAAAGGAAAAATTCTTGACATTGGGGCAGGAACAGGAGATTTTTTATCAGTGGCAAAAGATAACGGTTGGCAAACCATAGGGGTAGAGCCAAGCGACAGAGCAAAATCTATTGCCATAAATAAAGGAGTTTCATTTATTGAACAAACAAGCGAATTGGGAAATGAATCTTTTGATGTCATTACGATGTGGCACGTTTTAGAACACGTTCCAGATTTAGATAAGCAAATTAAAGAATTGAAAAGATTGTTAAAACCTACAGGAACATTAATTATTGCTGTTCCCAATTTCAAATCTTTCGATGCAAAACATTACGGAAAATTTTGGGCAGCTTATGATGTGCCCATTCACTTTTGGCATTTTTCAAAAACGGCGATAAAATTACTTTTCGAAAAAGAAGAAATGAAACTGGAAAAAGTCTTACCAATGAAATTTGATTCGTTTTATGTGAGCTTACTTTCTGAAAAATACAAATCAGGGAAAATGAATTTCATTAGCGCTTTTTTTACTGGATTACAGTCAAATTGGAAAGCAAAGAAGGATTTAGAGTATTCTTCACATATTTACATCCTAAAAAACAAGTGCAACTCATTTTAAGCGCTTTTAAGCAACGTTTTTGTTATTAAAACTAATTAACATTGTCTTTTTTAAGAAGAGCGATTAATTCAAAGCCAATAAAGTCAGTTTTTATCAATTAAAATTATCACTTCAAAAATTACAATAGCAAATACTTATACTATAAATAGTTGCAGCATTATCCAAACTTTATAACAATGCTACTTATTTTTTTATATTTTTGCTGTCAATGTTTAAAAATCAGAAAAAAATTCAAATGAAAAAAATAGTAATACTAATTGCACTTGCGATTTCGATTGTTTCTTGCGATAAAAAAGCAGCAGATGTCAAAGAAGTAAAAACGGCTTATGTTGACACTTCGGTTTTAATGAAAGAATATACAGCAACAAAAGATCTTGATGCTAAATATAAAGCCAAAGGTGAAGAAAAAGGAAGACAACTTCAAGCTGAAATTGATAGATTTAAACAAGAAGCTTCAAACTTTCAAGCACAAGCACAGGCAAACGGTCAAGCTTGGGCGCAACAAAAAGGGGCTGAATTGCAAAGAAGAGAGCAACAATTAGGACAAGCACAACAAGCACTTTCGCAACAATTGCAGCAAGAAGGTGGTGCGGAAATGGACAGTTTAGTATCTAATGTTAAAAAAACCATTAAGGCATACGGTAAGGAAAAGGGATACACTTATATTTATGGAACAGGAGATACTAATGCCAGTATTTTATATGCGGAAGATAAATTAGACATCACTAAAGAACTCATCAAATTATTAAACGATAAATACAAAGCTCCAGAGGCAAAAGAAGAAGCTAAAAAATAATTTTGAGAAATCAGTATAGTAAATGTCACGCAATTGCGTGACATTTTTTGTTATATCAACATTAAAACAATATTTTAGCTTTTAATTTATACGCCAAATGCAAACCATTTCCGAAGCCGCCGTTTATACACTGAGATTTATCAATCAGACGCATCGCTCTATTTTCCTTACGGGAAAAGCGGGAACCGGAAAAACGACGCTTCTTCGCGAAATCATTCAAACTACTCATAAAAATTGTGTAGTAGTTGCACCAACAGGAATCGCAGCGTTAAACGCTGGCGGAGTGACAATTCACTCGATGTTTCAGTTGCCTTTTGGCGGATTTATTCCAGATAATTCCTCACCCCATTTTTCGGAAAGTACCAAGTTCGAAACCAAAGCCACCTTGCGCAGACATTTTAAAATGAGTGGTTTAAAGAAATCAGTAATTCGAAATATGGAATTGCTCATCATTGACGAAGTAAGTATGCTTCGCGCTGATTTATTGGACGCAATGGATTTTATGATGCAAACTGTCCGCAAAAAGAGTAGTCCATTCGGCGGTGTTCAAGTATTGTTTATTGGTGATTTATTGCAGTTGCCTCCTGTAATTCGGGATGAGGAATGGCGAACGCTGCGAACGTATTACAAAGGGAAATTCTTTTTTCATTCGCACGTCGTACAGCAAAATCCACCTTTATATATTGAATTGTCAAAAATTTTCCGTCAAACGGATGATGCTTTTATTTCGATTTTGAACAATCTCCGAAACAACCAAATCTCTGCAACAGACATTCAAAACTTGAATCAATATGTAAAACCTGATTTTGATTTGAAGCAAAATAAAGGGTATATCACTTTAACCACACACAATGCCAAAGCCGATGCAATGAATGCCCAAGCCTTGGAAGATTTAGATGGAAAATTGGTTATTTACAAACCTTCCATTGTGGGTGATTTTCAAGATAAAATATATCCAGTCGACGAAGAATTGAAGTTGAAAGTTGGCGCACAAGTAATGTTTGTGAAAAACGATTTGTCTTTTGATAAAAAATATTTCAACGGCAAAATGGGAATTATCAAATCACTATCGAAAGAGGAGATTTTGGTTCATTTTCCTGAAGAAAATTTAACCATCGAAGTCGAAAAATACGAATGGCAAAACATCCGATATAAAGTAGATGAATTGACCAAGGAAATTGAGGAAGAAGTTTTGGGAACTTTTGTTCATTATCCTATAAAACTAGCCTGGGCAATCACCGTCCACAAAAGCCAAGGGCTGACATTTGACAAAGCTGCGCTAGATGTTTCGCAGGTTTTTCTTCCCGGACAAGCTTATGTGGCTTTGTCGCGTTTGCGTTCGTTAAACGGTCTGATTTTACTTTCCCCACTTAGAATGAATGGTATTTTGAACGATCAAGATGTGATGGATTATTCGCTGAATAAAGCATCGGAAGAATTACTGAAAAACACTTTGCATCTAGAAACCAAAAACTTTATTCATAGCTATTTGATTAACAGTTTCGATTGGGCTGAATTGGCTCAAGAATGGCGGAATCATAAATTCAGTTATTTGGATAATTCCGAGGCTTCAACGAAATCCAGTCACGCCAATTGGGCAATTAAACAATTCGAAGCTATCGACAGGCTTTTGGATCCGTCCAAAAAGTTTATTATACAGCTAAATAAAATTTTCAATACGGAAACAGTCGATTTGAACCACGTTTCAGAGCGTTTTCAAGCAGCATACAATTATTTTATCAAACCAATGGACGACCTGGTTTTCGAAATTCTTTGGAAGGTCGAAGAAGTAAAACGGCTCAAGAAGGCCAAAGCTTTTTATGATGAACTAATGGTTTTGGAAGAACTGCAAACCAAGGCCGTTTTGCGATTGATGAAGGCCAAATTATTGATAGAAACTGTGGTGGCAGGAGAACCGATTTCGAAGGAAAAATTAACTTCCGAGGTTATAAAAAAATACATTAACCATAAAACTGAAGCCATTCAAAATCAATTTAAAGAAGTCAATGTCACACTTATTGAAGATGAAGCCGATATAGAACGCTACACTAAGAAGAAAAAAACTGCAAAAGAATCAAAGAAATCTACGGTTCAGGAAACCTATGAATTGTGGCTAGAAAAGAACACGATACAGGAAATAGCAGCAATTAGAAAGTTTACTGAGGAAACTATTTTAAGCCATTTAACCAAATTAATTATTGCCAAAACGATTAGCATCAACGATGTTTTGCCTGAAGATAAAATTGCGGAACTGACTGCAGCTTTTTATGGTTACAAAGAAGAATCAATTTCTCCGCTTAAAGAAAAATATGGCGATAAATTCAGTTGGGAAGAGCTGCGAATGTTCAAAGCGAGTTTGAATTAATCTATATTTTAACTCAAAACACCTCTTTTTTCTTATAAAAACTTTTTGAAAAATCCCCATTTGTAGGGATGTTAATATATTTCCTATTTCTTAATTTTGAAAATTATAAACCTTAAAAAACAAAAATTATGATTACAAATGAAGAACAGTACAGTGGAGAAGATTATTACAATGGAAAAGGACATTTTGACAGCCAAGGAAACATTAGGTATCTTGGAAACAAACCAAAGGAAAATGTAAATGATTATTTAGCGTATTCCTTTTTTGATATTTCGCATGATGGAGACAACGGAATAGTAGTTTTTATTTTAAATACTAAAGTTACTGCTGTAGGTAAACCAGAAATTTTTTCAATAAATTTCAATATTGAAAAACTAGTTCCTTTCCCTGATAAAGGGCAAACACCTTTTGATACTGCTGCAGAAGTTGCTTTTGTAGCAATTGTTGAGAGTAAAGAGTTAGATTTAATAGCACTAGAAAAGTATTATACAAATTTAAAAGAAAACATTGGCGCATTAACAAGTGGACTCCGTTCAATTGGGGAAGGTACAGGAATTATTAGAAGACCTTAAATTATGTGCATTAGAATAAAACAAATACAATTAGCACTACTCATTTGGTTTTTCCAAATGGGTGTTGCTTATTGTCAATATGATTCAAGGCTGATTTTACTCCAAAAAAAGTACGACAAAAGAGAATTCACTCAAACAAAGCAAGGATTAAAAAATATTTCCTTTTCAAATTTAAAAGTTGCCGATCAAGCTTATTTTTTATATTTAAATGCCAATGTATTGTTAGCGCTGGAAAAAAAAGATAGTGCTTATCAAGAGTTTGTAAGATCAAAAAAAATATTTCTACAAATAGACAGTCTTGAAAAAGCAATGGATATTAATTTAAACATGAGTTTTTTGCTAATTTCATTAAAAAAAGGAACCCCTGAAAGCAGTGCTTATATTGCCGAAGCATTACGCTATTACAATTCGTGTAGCGATTTGAAAACTAAAATTAAGGGATTAATAGGCGTGGCTTCTCAAAAAATTAATGCAAATGAGGCAAAAGAAAGTATAGCAATTTTTAGACAAGTATTGCTGTTGAGTAAACCGCTAAAAAATGAAGAGCAAAAATCCTCAATTTATAATAATTTAGCTGTTTTGTATAATGAAATATTGGTAAAGCCTGATTCTGCATTATATTACTTAAAAAAAGATTATAGCTATTGCAAAAAAATCAATTCAAACTATGCTATTTGTGTAAATTTAGTAAATCAAGCCTCATCCTATTCTAAAAAAAATGATTTAGAAAAAGCCATTCAGTTACTAAATCAAGCGGATGGTATTGAATTATCACAAGACCGATTAGATACTAAATTTTACATTAATTACTATAAATATATCTATTATAAAAAAAGCAACGATTCTAGGAATGCGATCATTAGTTTAGAAAAATCAAATTTATATCGAGATAGTCTGGATTTACACCAACAAAATTTGGTGGTGAAGGAACTACAAACCAAATACAAAACCCAAGAAAAGGAACTTGAAAACCTACAACTAAAGACCGATGCTAAAACAAACCGAGCCATATTCTATGCAACCGTTTTTCTCTTCCTGATTCTAATTATTATCAGTATTTTGGGATACAAAAACATCATCAAAAAGAAACGAATAGCCGAACAGGACAGACGCATCAAAATACAAGAACTCGAAAATACCCTCAAAAATCAAGAGCTCAACGATATCGATTTGATCCTCGAAAGCCAAGAAAAAGAACGCCAAAACATAGCCAACGAATTGCACGACAATTTAGGCAGTATGCTCGCCACCTTGAAACTAAATTTTCAAAACTTAAAACGCCAAAAAGAAGCCGTAAACCTAAATGAAACCAAACTCTACGAAAAAACAGACGCCTTGCTCGAAGAAGCGTACCAAAAAGTGCGTAACATAGCCCACCTCAAAAACCTGGGAGTTATAGGCAGCGAAGGATTGCTAGTTGCTGTTTACAAAATGGCAGAGCAAATGAGCGTTTTAGAAAAACTAAAAATAAATGTCATTCCGTTTGGACTAACTGAACGATTAGACAACACCATCGAAGTGACCCTATTCCGAATGATTCAAGAATTGTGCACCAACATTATCAAACATTCACAAGCCACTGAAGTCAATATTTATTTGACCCAAGGTTCACCCACCGATATCAACATAATTATAGAAGACAATGGCATAGGCTTCGACCCCAAAACCATAGAGCGTAAATCTGGCATTGGACTCAAGAATATAGAGAAAAAAGTAGAACAAATGGGCGGTACATTCACCATAGATTCTAATAATAACACAGGAACATCGATCATTATAGACTTACCATTATGATAACAGTAGTCATTGCCGAAGACCATCAAGCCCTTATTGACGGCATCAAACTTTCGCTAAAAATGGAAAAGGACATTCGTGTCGTGGGCGAAGCTAATGATGGCGAGATGCTTATAGAATTAGTGCAAGATAAAAGACCCGATGTGGTTATTACCGACATACGAATGCCCAAATGTGATGGTATTTGTGCCACCAAAGCTATTAAGGCAGCATTTCCTCAAATCAAAGTAATTGCTTTCAGTATGTTTGATCAACCTGAAGCCATACAGCAAATGAAAGAAGCTGGCGCGTCGGGTTATATTATGAAAAACTCATCCCTTGATAAGGTTATCAAAGCCATAAGAACAGTAGCCCTAAACGGAACTTTTTTTGATGATAACAGCTTTGAAACAAACCGTAGTACTAAAGACAACATAATCTTAAGCAGCCGCGAAAAAGAGATCCTTAGACTTATTGGCGAAGGAAAATCCTCCCAAGATATAGCTGACCATCTTTGTATAAGTAAAAACACCGTTGACTCTCATCGCAAAAACATCCTCAAAAAAATGAGTATTTATGGCAAAACGGATCTGATTCGATTTGCTGTAGAAAGGAAGTATGATTTTTGAAAATTACTTCCAAAAAGCAAGGGATAAAGCTAATTATGAAAATAAAACCGACTGTTTGTTTTGAATCAGTGATGGTTGCAATATAGAAAATATACTAAATAGTGCACAACTAAAAGCACAATTATTTGTTGTTTTTGCATATTAGTCTGTGCACATTTGCGCCATTATTGCACAAAATGATGTTCATTTTTATATATTTGCACTATAAAATAGGAATTTATGATAGCTTTATTAGAACAATCGGAACGATTAGTCGCCAGTGTGAACCTTGATTTTAAACGTTATTTATTTGATGCCATCCAATGGAACAATCGGTTAATTGGGATAAAAGGTGCTAGGGGAACAGGAAAAACAACACTTTTATTGCAATGGATAAAAGAACAAAATTTACCAACAGAAAAAGCGGCTTATTTTTCGCTGGACGACTTATATTTTACAAGCCATTCCTTGAAAGAAACGGTCAGTACTTTTTATAAAAACGGAGGGCAAATTTTAGTGTTAGACGAAGTGCACAAATATAAAAATTGGTCGCAAGAAATTAAAAATTGCTATGATTTTTATCCCGACTTGAAAATTGTTTTTACAGGATCTTCTATTATTGACATTTCAAAACAAGAAGGCGATTTAAGCCGAAGGGCTTTGCTTTATGAATTGGTAGGTTTGTCGTTTAGAGAATATTTAAGCATACTGAACATGGTCGATTTACCTATTTTGAGGTTAGAAGATTTGCTGTTTAATAGTGCGGAAATCAAGAAGAAAATCCCAGCTGGTTTTCGTCCGCAACAACATTTTGGCAATTATTTAAATTATGGCTATTATCCTTTTGGATTACTTGATCCAACATCGGTTCATCAACGAATGAATCAATTAATCAGAACAATTGTCGAAATTGATATGGCCGAACTCAAGGACTTTGATATTCGTAATGCAAAAAAAATGTTACAATTAATCTACGTGATTGCCCAGCAGGTGCCTTTTAAACCCAATATTTCAAACCTGGCTATCAAAACAGGAATTCATAGGAATTCGTTAAACAATTATTTAATTTATTTAGAACAAGCCAAAATCATTTCATTAGTGTTCCCTTCAGGAAATAGTGTTGCAATATTGCAGAAACCAGAAAAAATACTATTGAACAATGCCACGCTATTGAATGCCCTAGCAGAAGAAAAACCGCTCGCTGGAACAGTTAGAGAAACTTTTTTTGTCTCACAACTGCAAACCTTTCATAAAGTATATCTTTCAAAACAAGCCGATTTTCTTATTGATGGTAAGTATACCTTTGAGGTTGGCGGAAAAGGAAAAGGACAAAAACAAATTGAAGGCTTAGAAAATGCTTGGATTGTAAAAGACGATATCGAATTGCAAATGCTAAAAACAATACCACTGTGGATGTTTGGATTGCTATATTAAGGTTGTAATTGCAAAATATAGTTGTGAGCTATCGTTCAATGTCATTATGTTAAGCTTTATTTGTCATTCTGACGAAGGAAGAATCTCGTGTTAGTTGCTCAGGTTTGTTGAGATTGCTTCGCCTTTTCGAGCAAGCTCTCAGGTCTTGCTTGGTCAGAATGACAAAATAATCAACAAAATCCCTTAACTTAATGACATTGAGCCTTCGTTCCGTATATTATACCAAAACATTTTTAACCAGTCCAAGTATGTGTTGTACAGAGTAGGAAGAGAATGCTCCTGATAGCTATATGGATTATTGAACTATCTTGCATACACCATCGGCATTAGAATCGTACAAGATTTTGTTTTAGACAGGCCTTCTTTGTATAAGCAAAAGCACCGTTGACTCTCACCGCAAAAACATCCTCAAAAAAATGAGTCTTTATGGCAAAACGGATCTGATTCGCTTTGCTGTAGAAAGGAAGTATGATTTTTGAACACTTTTTTATCGCCTTCTACCAGGGCATTCGCTTTTAAAAAGGTTGCCACAGATTCACAGATTTTTAAAGTGCCAAAATCTATTAAAAGATATTGATTTTATTAATTTGCGTAATAAACATACTCTTTATTCTTAAAATCTGTGAATCTGTGGCGTTTGTTTTATTTTAGCTGGCATTATATTTTAAAAGCGAATGCCGTGCCTTCTACCACGAATTCCCGATACCAAATGAAAATCCCTTTCCAGGGATTTTTTTGTGAGATCTATTTTCCAAATTTCACAAACAAGCCATTATTCAAAACCTGAAAGGGTTAAATAGAAATAATTGTAAAATCCCAATTCCTAGCGTTTTTTTTTGCGACATAATTTCCATTTTTTTGGTTTAACAATCAACATATAAGGTCAAAAAAGCCTGTAAAGCCTTATTCTCATTGGGATTTTTAGGCTCAAACATCAAAAAATTGCCAACCTAAAAATAATTGAAAAATACCCATTTGTAGTGAGGTTGAGGCATTTATTTTTTTCCAATTTTACAAAGCATAATTATTGGATTGGTTGCCCCAAACTCTGTCAGCAAACCTCAATGCCTATGAGGACTGACAGGGTCAAAGGGTAAATTAGTAAACAGTGGTCAGTGAGCAGTGGTTAGTGTGCAGTACTCAGTGTTAACAATATAGTTATAAAAGCAAATAGTAAAAAAAAGATGAATTTAAAAACATTCCAAAAAAAATATTTCTGGCGCAATGTGTTTAGGCAGATTGTTGCGGTGATAACAAGGTAATAAAAATGGAGCAAGTGAGAGATTTGAAACAGTCTCTACAGCTCAATTAAAAAAGGCAATACGATGTTTGTCGTAAGCAACGGAGCCAGCGTTGAGAGCAACGGAGCCAGCGTTGAGAGCAACGGAGCCAGCGTTGAGGGCAACGGAGCCAGCGTTGGGGGCAACGGAGCCAGCGTTGAGGGCAACGGAGCCAGCGAGGGAAGCAACGGAACGAACGTTGAAGTCAATAAAATCAGGCATTAGGAGTGCTGATATATATGTTTAATTAAATAAATTTTTACAAAATGGTACAAGATTTTATTCCAAGATCAGAAGGCGAGTTAGCTATTTGGCTCGGCAATTATGGAACAAATAGCGCAATTCAAGGACCCGCAGTGGGGCTTACACCAGCACAGATAGCTGCTGGTGTAACCTCGTGCAATAACATCGTTACGGCATTGTCGAACGTAGAAAACAAGCGCACCGCTCTGAACGAGGCTTTGGCGCATAAAGAAACGGTCAAAAATACTGAGCTGCAAGCCATTCGAAGTACAGCAGCCAAAATTAAAACCAATTCTGGCTACACAGACGCCATAGGAAAGAGTTTAGGTATAATAGGTACTGATACCGCTATGGATCTTGCGGCCTATAAGCCACTTATTTTTGCCGAGCAATTTGGCGGATTCGTTCGCATCAAGTTTACCAAAAAAGGGGTAGAAGGCATCAACATTTATCACCGTAAAAAAGGCGAACCCCTCTGGAAATTTTTGGCGCGTGACACTAAGAGTCCTTATGACGATCACATTGCGCTAGGCCTAGAGGGACAACCCGAACACTGGGAGTATCGCGCTTTTGGCGTTATGGACGATGCCGAAATTGGGCAACCCAGCGATATTGTAGCCATCGTTTATGGAGGGTAAATAACACACCTAGCCCAGTCAGGGTTCAAAATCCTGACTGGGTTAAATCTACCAAAAAAAAGATGTTACCCCAAGAAAAAATAAAGCAAATACCCAAAAAACGATGAAGATAGCCAATCAACGATTAGCCGCTGAAGATCCTTCAGAAAAAATCATTCAAGAAACAACAACCAACAGAGGCGGAATCATTAATTCCCAATTTATTATCATTCATTTCACCTCTGGTCGTGAGGCGGAATCGTCTGTAAGTTGGTTCAAAAACCCGGATGCAGAAGCATCGGCTCATATAGTGATAGGACGAGACGGAAAAATATTTCAACTCATTGATTTCAACAAAAAAGCGTGGCACGCAGGCGTAAGTCGTTGGGCACACTGGAACGGGCTCAATAATTTTTCGATAGGAATAGAACTCGAAAATCCGGGAAGATTAACTAAAAGAGACGGTAAATTTTATTCGTGGTTCGAAAAAGAATACACAAGCACTGATATCGTAGAACTCATTCATAAACACGAAGACCAACCCTCGTTTTGGTTGTCTTATACTGAAAAGCAACTCGCATCCTGTATGGAAGTGTGCAAACAAGTATTAAATAAATACCCCATAATCGACATCCTAGGTCACGATGACATCGCCCCTTTCCGCAAAAACGATCCAGGTCCTATGTTCCCGATGGAGAGTTTTAGAGCAAAATTATTAGGGAGACAAAACGACATCGGCGATATTTATAAAACCATAACTGACCAAGTCAACATCCGCAAAGGAGCAGGAACCCAATTTGAATCGATGGCGAAACTACAAAAAGACACCGAACTAGCCTTTATAAAAAGCAACAACGGCTGGTTTTATGTCTTTGTAGCCGAAAAACCAAAAACAGGTGATGAGGTGCTCTATGGCTGGATTCACAACTCATTAGTTACTAAATAATATGAAATTAGAAATTAGCGTTCCAAAAATACATTGCAAAAAAAATAATGATTGGTTGCTCCACAAAGAAAAAGTTTTTGTAGCCGTCACAGTCACAACAGGCAAAATGGTCGACTTTGCTGACGGTGGAAAACCTCAAACTGTCTTTTCGGGGGTTACACCCTTGCTAGATCTTGACGAGAATACTATCAAAGAATTGCCTTTAGGGAGCAATTGGGTAGCCGATTTAGGCAATGCCGAAGCCTATGCCCTAACAATAGGACTTTACGAAAAAGACCGAGACGACGCCTACGATAAACCACCCGAGAAAGTGGCTGAAATATCTAAAATTATAGTAAAATTGATTAAATAAAGAAGTGGTAGAAAGGAGTAAAACCACTCCTGATTTATTAAAGAGTCCAACAGTTAACGGTATTATAAATAAACCCCCAGATGCCAAAAAAGGGACAATAGAGTAGGCAAAAACAAAAACAAAAAAATTATGAAAGCAAAAAAGTTTTGAAAGACGGAAAGGGCTGCTATGACAATCTAAGCTATGGGATGCAGAATTATAAAAAAATCACAGCTAATGTACAATCTGATAGAGATCCAGAAAAACACGGTATTGAAAAGTACATTGCTAACAATAAATCTTTGAATGTAAAAATCGGAGCAAAACGGGGTAAGGGTTTTTACTTTCGGCCTGAACGGGGCTATTCAGTTATAACAGTAGAGAATACTAAAGAGCATTATGTAACTTTTGAGGATGGGAGTAAAGAATTACGGAGGATAGACGATCCCAAATGTTTTCGACCGTTGTTTACTATTGGTTTTGGTTTTTCTTTTTAAAACACAAAATAAAAAATACGGCGATAAATTTAGTTGGCAAGAGTTGCGAATGTTTAAGGCAAGTTATCGATAATCTATTTCTGACCCCAAAACGGTCTGTTTTATTATAAAGAGGTTTTTTAAAAACCCGTATTTGTAGATTTTTTCGTGTAATATAATTTCCAATTTTCGCAACCGTGTCAGTGTTCATATCGATTGCTATCGGGACTAATACGGTTACAACAAGCCCTCCTTTAAACATTTTGCAATTAATTCAGAGCTGCTTTTAGAACTTGCTTTTTTCAAAGCATTTTTACGGTGATTTTTTACGGTATGCATTGAAATATAAAGGTTTTCAGCTATCTCGGAATTATTAAAACCTAAAGACATTAAATTAATAACCTCTGATTCTCTTTTGCTGAAAAAAGCGGGTACCGAAACACTTTTCTTTTTATTATTTAATTCCAATTTTATGATATCTGTTTGGTCTTCAATACCAATAAGATGAATATTATAATTATTAACAGTAGTGATGTGATTGATATTGGTATGAATGTTTAAAGATTTACCAAATCGACCTTCTTCATCAACTGACAAAACAAGCGCTTGGTGGTTAAAAAGTTGATAACTTCCATCTGCAATTCTAAATCTGAAATTATAACACATTTTATATTTAAGTATTTTTTCTTTTCCAAGAACTGAATAAATATGGTTAAGTGCCATTTCTTCTGCCTGCGATACAAAGGGTAAATCTTCCGGATGAATTTTGTCGATTATATCATAAAAAGTAGCTGTTTCAGGATTCAATCCCAATATAGACTTTATTGAGGAACTGACTTGATTAATTCCCATATCAAAAAAATCAACAATATAATAATAATAAGGACCCGGACTAAAAATAGAAGTTATTAGTTTGTTAAATTCATTTATGTCGTGTGATACACTTTTTACACAAATATAACCCGAAGTTCTATGCCAAACATCAAACAATACTTTAGTTTTATTATTCATATCAACGTTTTTGTGTTCGTATAATTTATCATAACCTGAAAATACGATTGCTACGGTTTGTAACAAGAACTTACAGACTTCTTTAGACATCAAACATACTCATAAATTCTTACTATAGTGTCATTTAATATATAAAAATCGCCAAATCGTGCAATTATTTGAGACTAAAAATGACTACAAAGAGCTATTGCATTAGAAAATGTTCTCGATTAAATTTACACAATAGTGAGGTGTTTTCAATAAATAAGTAATAAGAATTGTATAATGTCGTGTTGTATAATGTAAAATCACCTGTAATTACGGGGATTGCGCTAGTAATAAACACTGCATTATTTTATGTAAGTTACCTAAGTAGCACCATCTAAAAAAAGCTTCATTAAAAACACACCTCTGTTTTAGTAAACTTGATAGTTTACCGTACGAAACCCCATCGAGATTCATCGCTATAGATTGGGAGTGAAAGGGTTAAAAAATAGAACAAGATCAAAATAAAAATAAAGGAAAAACTCTCAAGGGTAGCGTTTTTTACTTGTAAGACAATTCACAGCATTTTAGAATACTAAGCTGAACATCAGGTCAAAAAGTCCTGTTAACTCTTATTGCCATTAGGATTGGCAGCATTGAACAAGAAAAAAAACCTTAAAAAAATAATTGAAAAATCCCCATTTGTAGAGATGTTTTGGTATTAAATGTTTTTGCAATTTTGAAGAAGAAGATTGAATTAGTTGCCCCAAACTCTGTCAGCAATCCTCAATGCCTACGAGGACTGACGGGGATCAAGGGTAAACAGCAACTAGCAGACAGAAAGCCAATAATCAGGAACAAAAGTATAATTAATTGAGTGGATACTATTTATGAAACCAAAAAAAAACAAAACAATCCGTTTTCTGAAAAAGATGCTCAAACGGATTGTCGCGGTGATTACAAGATAAAAAAAGCAGGGAGCCAGCCGAAAATCCTAAACAAGAGTAGGCAAAACAAAAAACTAATAACCCAATGAAAAAATTATTTTTTTCGCTAGTGATTGCTGCAACAGCATTTACAGCAAACGCAACAGTTAGAACGGTAAACAACGGAACCATTAGTGCAGGACAATATACCACGGTGCAGGCGGCAGTCGATGTCTCAAAAGCAGGAGACACCATTTACATTCACGGTTCACAAACTTCTTATGGCGATGTAACCCTCAACAAACGCCTAGTACTGATGGGAGCAGGGCACAATCTTACAGGAACACAATACAATTTTCCAACAACCGTAGGCACTATTTATTTGAGTCAAGGAAACTCGACCACATTACCAACAGGTACTACTATAAAAGGATTAAACATCAGTGGAATATATGGTGCGGGAGGAACGCTACCCGTTAATAATATTACGCTAGAAAGAAATTATATTTCATCTGTTGCTTATTTGCTGGGTACAGGTTGGATTTGTCGTAATAATTTTGCGTATTATTTTGTTCTCGGTGATTTTAAAAACACGATTATCAGTAATAACGTTATTAGTCAAATTATCCAAAGTTCTAACCAGCCTAGCGTCATTATTACTAATAACATTTTTCTGAATAGTGCTTACATTTCTTCAGTAAGTTATGCCACGGTTACCAATAATATATTTATAAACCCTGGATATCAAAATTTTAATGGTACGCAAAATACTTGGAACAAAAACATAATAATTTATTCAGATCCAGCTAATTACAAAATGTTTCCACCATTGAATAATACTGGTGTGGGCAACTTAAATACCGTTGATGAGCAGTTTACAGAAACGATTCCATTAGACATTTCTCTTGCCAATGCTCCAAAACAAGACTGGATTTTAGCAGCCACTTCTATTGGCTACAAATACGGAACCGATGGAACCGATGTGGGTATTTATGGTGGTAGCTATCCTATGCCAAATATGACGGGCGCTACAAACATTCCTCAGATAACAAGTATGGATATTCAAAATTCAGTAATACCACAAAACGGAACTTTAAATATAGAATTAAAGGCTAGAGGCCAAAAATAATCAGGAGAATTCCAAAGGTTCTAATCTAAAATTCTAATTTTAAAAACGTTAAAAATGAAAAAAACAATATTTATATTATTTGTGTTTTTGAGTACGCTGTACCAAACACAAATAGTTGCCCAAGAAACGCCAACACCCAGTTGGACCTGGGCGAAAAACATAGAGGGTCTAGCTTCGGTTGAAGTAGATGACGACGGCTCTTTATTCACCGATACGGCAGGAAATAGCTATATAGTAAATCAAGTAAGTAATAAAGTCAACATCAAGAAATATGATGCAGC
>NZ_JANPFL010000062.1:0-26298 GCF_031423415.1 Flavobacterium sp. | reverse complement strand
ACTCTGTCACCTTCACGAAGTTCTTCCGCGTTGATTCCTGATGCATGAACAAAAATGTCTTTTCCTGTTTCTTCGTCTGTAATGAATCCGTAACCTTTAGATTCATTGAAAAATTTAACTGTACCTGTACGCATTGTAATAATAATAATAATTTATAATGTGGCAAATGTAATATTTAATCTAATACGAAAATATATTATTGTAAAGATTTTATTAAAATATTTGATATTCAGCTATTTCTAACAAATTTAATCGATAAACGGCTATAAATCTACTTTAATATGCAATTCGTTTAATTGTAATTCATCGATTACTGATGGAGCATCAATCATCACATCTCTTCCGGAATTATTTTTTGGGAAAGCGATAAAATCACGAATGGTTTCTTGCCCACCAAGAATCGAAACTAATCTATCCAATCCAAAAGCCAAGCCTCCGTGTGGTGGAGCACCATATTGAAAAGCATTCATCAAGAAACCAAATTGATCTTCGGCTTGTTCAGGTGTGAACCCCAAATATTTAAACATCAATTGTTGAGTAGTTTTATCGTGAATACGAATCGATCCACCACCAATTTCGTTTCCGTTCAACACCATATCATAGGCATTGGCACGAACTGCTTTCGGATTGGTTTCCAATAAGTGCATGTCTTCGGGTTTTGGTGAAGTAAATGGGTGATGCATTGCGTGATAACGACCGGTTTCTTCTTCAAATTCTAATAATGGAAAGTCAACAACCCATAGCGGTGCAAATTCCGCTGGATTTCTTAATCCCAAACGGTTTGCTAATTCCATTCGCAAAGCAGAAAGTTGCGTTCTTGTTTTGTCAGTTTCTCCTGAAAGAATAAGTATCAAATCTCCTGGTTTTGAGTTGCACTTTTCAGCCCAAGTTTTTAAAACTTCTTCATTAAAAAATTTATCGACAGACGATTTTAGCGTTCCATCCGCATTATATCGTACATAAATTAAACCTTTTGCCCCAATTTGTGGACGTTTTACCCAGTCAGTTAACTCATCTAATTGTTTACGGGTATATTGTGCGCAATTCTCGACATTTATGGCTATCACTATTTCTGAATCGTCAAAAACAGGAAACCCCTTCGGTTCGAAAGTTCCCCCTTCCGGGGTTAGGGGGCAAAATTCCATCCCAAATCGAATGTCTGGTTTGTCATTACCATAGGTTTTCATCGCATAATCGTACGTAATTCTTGGAAATTTTTCAACTTCGATTCCTTTGATTTCTTTCAACAAATGACGTGTTAGCCCTTCGAAAACATTTAAAATATCTTCTTGTTCTACAAATGCCATTTCGCAATCGATTTGAGTAAACTCAGGCTGACGGTCGGCACGTAAATCCTCATCACGGAAACATTTTACGATTTGGAAATATTTGTCCATTCCGCCTACCATCAATAATTGTTTGAAAGTTTGTGGCGATTGTGGCAAAGCATAAAATTGTCCTTCGTTCATTCGAGACGGAACAACAAAATCCCTAGCGCCTTCTGGAGTTGATTTGATTAAATAAGGAGTTTCTACTTCACAAAAATCTAAATCCGAAAGGTATTTTCTAACTTCCATCGCGACCTTATGACGAAAAAGTAAATTATTTTTTACTGGATTACGACGAATATCCAAGTAACGGTATTTCATTCGAATATCTTCGCCACCATCGGTTTCGTCTTCGATGGTAAAAGGTGGCGTTATTGATGAATTCAATATTTTGAGTTCTGTAACTAGGATTTCAATGTCACCAGTTGCCATATTGGCGTTTTTGGCTTCACGCTCAATAACACTTCCTTTAGCTTGAATTACAAATTCGCGACCTAAGGTTTTTGCTAGTTCAAAAACTTCTTTTTTAGAGCGACTTTCGTCGAAAATCAATTGGGTAACTCCGTAACGGTCGCGTAAATCAACCCAATTCATAAATCCTTTATCACGTGATTTTTGAACCCAACCGGCAAGCGTAACTTCGGTATTGATGTGCGAAGAGTTAAGTTCCCCACAATTATGACTTCTATACATTAGATTAATTTTAGAGTGCAAATTTAAGACTAATTATGAATATATGGATTATGAAATTTGAAAGATTGATAAAGGCAACCTTCGTTTTTTGTTTTAAAATATTCCTTGAATTTTTACAGTAGTTCTAAAAATTGAAGCCAAATATTTTTTTAATTCAAATTAAATTTTTAAATTTACTGTATTGAAAGACGTTCAACTTTACAGAAATCTGAGCAGTATTTTAGAAAATAAATATCTCTTTCTGTGTATTAAATCAATACAGTAACGTCTATAAAAAAATCGGCTGTCACAAATTTTTTTAACAGCCGATTTTGATTTTTATAGTAGTAAAGTATTGTGCAATTGCAAAATTATCTTCGAATTCTTATTTGAATTGCATTTTTGATTGGTTTTTCGCTAAAGAATATTAAATAACCGCCTCCGCCTGCGCCGCTTACTTTCCATCCAAAAACATCTTTTTTGTAATGATCAATTTGAGCTAAAATATCTGGCGTCACCATATCAGGAAACATAGCGATTTGGGCTTCGAAACTTTGGGTCA
This sequence comes from Flavobacterium sp., assembly GCF_031423415.1. GTDB lineage: Bacteria > Bacteroidota > Bacteroidia > Flavobacteriales > Flavobacteriaceae > Flavobacterium. The sequence continues at coordinate 23,736 of NZ_JANPFL010000062.1, read as the reverse complement.
TTGCATTTCCTACTGCTGCTGCGTCTTGTTGTTGCAGTGCTTTCCAACAGGAATCGGTAGCTTCGCTTAACCAGCGCGCTCCTTTTTCGTCTATATGTGTATTTGCCAAAACATCATAATCCATTTCACGAGGGTAAAGTGGAATCATCCAAATGCGCGCTTCAATCCATTCCAGTAAATCAGAAACCATAATGGTTTGTATATCTGTTGGCCAATAGGTGCCTTCGTATAAATATTTGTTTAAACCCGGCATAGTAATCCCAAGAGAATCTTGAGAACCGCTCACATATTTAGTTCCCGGAGGATTTTCAAAACAAAATAGAGTTTTTGCTAATTTTTCTTTATCTCCTTCAGGAATATCGTTGTGCCAAAGCTCGATGGCTTTTTTTCGGCTGCTGGTTGACATTCCGCTACGGTCATTAAATTCATAATCAGGTTCTACACAAATAGTAATTACCGAACCACTTGCATATTTACTAACGTAGGGCTGATCGAGCCAACCACCAGCAATATCAATACGATAGGGAATTCTACATTCTTGACGCAGTGCCGTTGTGGAACGTGCAGGCAAATTGCCGTGAGGGATTCGTCTACTTACGATGTATTTAATATTCATTTCTTTGCACAACGCTTCTTTTTGAGGTGTATGACCATCTGCGTTGACAAAGAAAATATCGGGGTTTAAAGTGTGAAGTTCTTCTAAAAAATCCAGCAATCCGCTACCGCGGTTTATCCAAGCCTCTTTTACCACTTTTAAAGAATTGACCATATACAAACGTTCCGCATCAGAATTAATGGTTTTTCTCGCCTTTAGTTCGTTGATTGTTTTATCCGATCCAATACCAACATATAAATCACCTTGTTGTGCTGCTTCTTCGAAGAAGGCAACGTGTCCGCTATGCAACATATCATAACAGCCGCTTACAAAAACTTTTTTATTCATTTTATAAATCTATTTTAAGGTCACAATGAATGCTTTTTTACGTTTGTGATTCAAAATAAATTTGTTATCGAATTATTCACAAAAGTTCTCAAAGATTACTAAAAAAATCAAAAAATACAAATTTTGATGTAAGAAGTTGATTTACCAGAAATTATTTATTTGTAAGGAAAAAATGTTTCGGAAGATTTTTTTTTGATGGTAATAATAATTTATTTTTTGAAAGTTTTGCTTACTGACAAAAATCAAAAAAACCACCCAAAAAATATTTCAGGTGGTTTTAATAAAGCTTAAAAAAATATTATTTTGTGGCTCGAGCCAATCTTCTATCACGCAACCAGTATTTGGTTCTTTTCACTAAATAGAACATCACCGGAACCATCACCAAAGTCAAGACCGTGGCATACGTCAATCCGAAAATAATTGTCCAAGCTAGTGGTCCCCAGAAAACTACGTTGTCTCCACCCATAAAAAAGTGTGGATTAAAATCAGTAACTAAGGTAAAGAAGTCAAAGTTCAATCCAATTGCCAACGGAATCAATCCTAAAACAGCTGTTAAAGCGGTCAATAATACCGGACGCAAACGCGATTTTCCAGATTCGATAATCACTTCTTTTATTTCTTCTAAGGTTAAATCGTCGTGGCTTTTAAGTTTCTTTTCATTTACTTTTTTGTCTAATAACAAAACAAAGAAGTCCATCAATACGATACCGTTTTTAACAACAATACCTGCGAGGGAGATGATTCCCATCATCGTCATTAAGATAACGAAATCCATTCCTGCAATAACATAACCATAGAAAACACCGCTGAAACTCAAGATAACTGTAAATAAAATTACCATTGTTTTCGATACCGAATTAAATTGCAAAACGATAATGAGCGTGATTCCTGCCAGTGCCAAGAAGAGCGCATACATCAAGAAACTTTGGTTTTTGCCTTGTTCTTCTTGTACTCCAGAAAAGGAATAGCTCACTTCTTTTGCCAACTCATAATTTTTTAATTCGGTTTGGATTTGTTTGGTAATTTCATCCCCATTAAAACCAGTTAAGACATTCGAATAAATAGTCATTATTCGCTTGTTATTCTTTCTTTTGATCTGGTTATACGTCATTGTTTTTTCGGTTTGTGAAATAGCCGAAATTGGAATTTGTACGATTTGACCGTTATTTTGATTTCTAAACGTCAACGATTGATTGAAAAGAATATTTTCGTTCTTGCGTTGGTCGTCTTGCATACGCATTACGATATTGTAATCGTCATCGCCTTCTTTATAAGTCGAAATTTCTTGACCATAAACCGAACGACGTAGGGCAAAACCCAATTGTCCTGTAGAAACACCCATACTTCCAGCATTTACTCTGTCTACTTTTACTTCCAGTTCAGGACTGTCTCTATTGATGTCTATGCTCAATTTTTCGATCCCTTTAATATTTTTCGAGTTGACAAAAGCAATCATTTTATCGGCTTCTTTCAACATCAAATCATAATCTTCTCCTTTTAATTCGATACTAATAGGATACCCTGCTGGCGGACCATTGGCATCTTTTTCGACCGTAATTGTTGCACCTGCAATGGCTTTCACTTTTGAACGAATTTCTTCTAAAACGACTTCAGTTTTCACCTCTTCACGGAATTTGAATTCAGAAAAACTTACTGTTACTTTTCCTTTGAATGGAGTTTCCGAAGCGGAACCCGCATCTACATTTGGATTTCCTGCACCAATTCCCACTTGGGAAACGATACTTTCTGCCAAGAAGTTTTTATCGGTTTTTGGATCTACATATTTTTGTAAAATTCCAATGATTTGATTTTCGACAAATAAAGTCGCTTTATTGGTTTTTTCTATCGTAGTTCCTTGTGGATATTCAATATACGCAATAACCTGATTTGGAATATTGTCTGGAAAAAACAATACTTTTCTCGGAAAAACGCCCAGCAATACAAAAGAGAAAAATAACATTCCAATGATTGACACTAAGGCAATCCAAGAATTCTTTGCGGTTAGAATTTTTGCTAAAAACACTTTGTATTTTTCTTCCATTCGCGGGAAAAAACTGTGTTGAAAGTCTTGTGTCCATTGGTACAATTTAAGGAAATACAACCACATTAAACCAGTCGCAATCAATAATAAATGTCCAATTCCTCTCAAGAATTTACTGTCATAAGCATACTTCGACCCAATAAAAGCCAAGAATATTCCGAATGCTAAAAATAGAATAGTATAGAATTTCAGGTTCTTTTTAGAAATATTTCTATCTTCAGTATCCATCGAACCTCCCGTCATTGCTGCATTGACCACCATTGCCACAAATAAAGAAGCAGTAAGTGTCACAGTCAAAGTCATTGGGAAATATTTCATAAATTTACCCATAGTGCCTGGCCACAAAGCAAAAGGCAAGAACGCCATCAAGGTGGTAGCTGTAGATGAAATTACGGGCCAAGCGATTTCGCCAATACCCACTTTTGAAGCCGTAACCCGATCCATTCCTTTTTTCATATTGGCAAAAACGTTATCCACAACCACAATTCCGTCATCGACCAACATTCCTAATCCCATTACTAATCCAAACAATACCATCGTGTTCAAGGTTAATCCCAAAGCGGAAAGTATGGCAAAAGCAATCATCATCGATAACGGAATCGCGGCTCCAACGAACAAGGAATTTCGCAATCCCATCGTGAACATTAGCACAATCATTACCAGAATAATCCCGAAAATAATGTGATTCGACAATTCATCTACCTGATGTTCAACACGAGAAGATTGGTCGTTTGTCATTTCTATTTTTAGGTTTTTGGGCAAATAGGAAGCTTGTGCTTTTTCTATTCGTTCTTTCACCTGTTCAATAGCCGAAATCATATTTTGACCCGAACGTTTTTTTACGCTAAGCATCACCACTTCGTGACCTTTTTCGCGAGCGTAAGTCGTTTTTTCTTTCTCTTTGAAACTGACAACTGCAATGTCTTTTAGATATACCGTTCCTCCGTATGATTTTACAATGATGTTTTCAAGCTCTTTCGGGTCTTTAATTTCGCCCACAATGCGGATGTTATTTCTAGAACCTTGTGAAACTAAATTTCCGCCAGAAAGCGTCATATTTTCATATTTTACCGCATTCTGAATTTCGTCGAAAGTGACTTGAGCCGCAGTCATTTTGAAAATGTCAACTGCAATTTCAACTTCTTTATCGTCTACACCAAGGATGTCTACTTTCTTCACTTCGGAGATTTCTTCAAGATCGTCTTGAATTAATTCTCCGTATTTTTTAAGTTGTTGCGTGGTATAATTTCCTTGTAGATTGATGTTTAGAATTGGCACTTCTTCTGAAATGTTCAATTCGAAAACATTGGGTTCTACTTTGCTTCCGTTGTCTAGATTCGGCCAATCGGTTTGTGCTTTGGCATTATCAACTTTATCTTTGATTTTTACTTTGGCGGCATCAATCGAAATATCATCGTCAAACTCAGCGATAATCATTCCGTAATCTTGAAACGAGCTCGAAGTTACTTTGTTGACACCGCTAATATTTTTGATTTCTTTTTCTAATGGTTTGATTACCAATTTTTCTACATCTTCGGCTGAATTTCCTGGAAAAACGGACGAAATATACACTTTGTTTTCGATGATTTCTGGAAAATCCTCACGTGGCATTGTGATGTAGGCGTATACTCCTGTAATCACGATTAAAGCCGTTATGATATAAACGGTAACTCGATTGTCAACCGCCCAATTGGAGATGGCGAATTTTTTATGTTCCATATTTTGTTTTGTTTAATGGTGTTTGAAAATGGTTTAAAGTTGTTTAAAATGGTTTGAAGTTGTTTATATGTTTAACTGGGATGTCATTAAACAATTTTAAACTCTTAAACCTTTAAACTCTTAACCCTTTTAGAAATTAAGTTTCATTCCTTCTGAAACAGCATTTGCTCCTTCGGTAACAATTATATCTTCCGCAGTTAATCCGCTTAAAATTTCCGTAAGATTTCCAGAAGACTGTCCTTGCTTTACAATTACTTTTTTGGCCGTTCCTGTTTTTCCGTTTGAATTGGTTACTACGAATACAAATTTGTTTTTGGTACCGTCTTCTTGAACAACATTAGTAGGGACAACCACAGCGTTTTTGCTCACATAATCTGTTATCTTAAGATTGGCCACTTGGTTTGGTCGCAACAAGTTTTCCGGATTTGGAACACTCACTTCAATACCAAAACTTCTATTACTAGGATTCACAAAATTACCTATTTGACGTACTTTTCCTTTGTATGTTTTTCCCAGTGACGACAATAAAACCTCTACTTCAGTGCCCACTTTTAGTTTGCCAATGTAAGTTTCAGGAACTGAAGTCGAAACATACATATTCGATAAATTTACGATTCGCATTAATCCTTGTGGGCTTGGCGCAACAACTTGTCCTTTTTCAACAAAAACTTCGTCGATAGTTCCTGTAAACGGAGCCTTTATAAGGGTTTTTGATAATTGAGCTTTGATTTGAGCAACGCCCCTCTGAGCCGAAATCATTTGAGTTTGTGCTTGTAAATATTGAATTTCAGAGCCAATTTTTTGATCCCAAAGATTTTTTTGTCGTTCAAAAGTCGTTTTTGCCAAAGCATATTGGTTTTCTAAGCTCGCCACTTGCTGACTTAATCCAGCATCGTCGATTCGTCCTAAAATTTGCCCTTTCGAAACCCTTTGTCCCGCTTTTACATTCAATGAAACTAAAGTTCCTTGATATTCTGGTTGAACCAATATATTTTCTTTAGTTTCAACACTTCCCTGAATTTCAAGATAATGATTAAAAACAGTGTCTTTCACCGTTTGAACTGAAACCAAAGCTTCTTCTTTTTTGACATCTAATGTTGCTAATGCTTCGTCAATTTTTGTTAAATCAGCCTGAATTAATGCTTTTTTGGCTTGAAGTGCTGTAACATTTTTTGATGAAATTAAAGTATCAATAGTAGCACTGTCTTCTTTCTTTCCGCAAGAAAACAATGAAATTGAAATTACAGTAATGAGGATTATTTTTTTCATATTTATAAGGTATTGAGTTTATTGTCTATTTTCTTCGTTCTTTTTTCTTTGTTCTATTTTTTATTAATTATTTTTTCTAAAGCTGCTTTTTTGTTGATAACATCCACCATTGATTTAAGATAATTTTGTTGTCCGGTGTACAATTGTCTTTGCGCATCGTTGTAATCAAAACTAGAAGACAAACCTTCAGTAAATTTTATTTGTTGCTTTCTTTCTATTCTTTCGGCAAGGCTCAAATTCGATTTTGCTGTGGTATATTCTTCAACACTGAATTCATAATCACTTTTAGCAGCCGCAAATTGTAATTTCAATTTTTGTTCAGCTTCCGATAATTGTGTTTTGGCTTGATCCAAAGCTATTTTGGCTTGTTGAGTTCGAGAACTTCTAGCTAAACTACTGAAAATTGGCACATTTAAGCTTACGCCAACATTAGAATAATTGAGCCAATTTTTATTTTGTGTAAAAAACTGAAATTGATTGTTGAAAGCAGTATAACCAAAATTGACATTGGCTGCTAAGGATGGCAAAGCTTTACTTTTTTGCAATTTCAACTCTAATTCTCTTTGCTCCTGAAAATTCAAAGCCATTTGATAATTGACATTTTCTGCAACCGCAAATTCATTTTTGGCTAATGCCAAATCTAAATTTGAAACTGTTAAATTATCTAATGTATCGGTAAGTTTTAAATCGTCATTGATGTCAATTCCTAAAGTGATTTTTAACATTTTGTAGGCGACTTCAATCAATCTTTTGTTGTAGTTCAAAAGGCTATTTATCGAGGTAAGCGTTATTTGCAATTGTTCTACGCTTTCTTCTTCAATCAATCCATTTTTGAAAGTTGCTTTGGTATCTGACAAAGTTTTTTCTAAAGTGGCTTTATTTTTTTCGAGAATTATAATGCTTTCTTGAGCTAATAAAACATTGCCGTACTCATTAATAACGGCTTCTTTAATTTCAACATCCGTTTTTTGCTTGGCATTTTCGTAAAATTTCAAATAGGTTTTCGAAGCTTGTAACGCAATGATATACGAACCATCAAAAATCAATTGGCTTAAAGTAGCGCGCGTAAACATACTATGTTTGGTTCCAAAAGCTACAGTAGCAAATTCTCCGGGTTGTCCGCCAAAAAATTCTGCTGGTACTACGGATTTTTGTAAAACAAAATTATTCGTATAATCTAAACCAGCATTAATTTGTGGTAAACCCGCTGCTGTGGTTTCCCATTTTTTTTCTTTGGAAGCTTCGATGTCTCTGCCAGCGTTTATAACCGAATAATTATTGATTAATGCGTGACTAATCGCTTCTTCGAGGCTGAAATTGAAACTTTTCTTGTTGTCTTGCGCTTTTGCCGTGAACGCAAAAACGATGAATGGTATTAAAAATAGTTTTTTCATTATTGATGATAGTTATGTATTTGTTTTTCTAGTTCTGTAATTCCTTCGGCTGTCGCCATTGCTCTGGTGTGGTATTCTAATGCTTGCAATTCCAGTGCACTAGCTTCTTTTTCGGAGCTGACATTGCCATTAATGCTAAAAATCAAGGTGTAATAAAAATTAACATAGATGTCAACTACAATGTCTTTTCGATATAGACCTTGTTGAATTCCTTTGTCAATATTTTGTTTAAACACAAAATTGCATTCGGTTATTTCTCTCGACATAACCAAGTCGTAAATTTCTGGATAGTGTTTTTTTAATTGATAAACAGGAGAGTGATCACCTGCTTTAAACATTTCTTTGAACATTTTTCTAATTTCAAAATTTTCTTCAATGGCATTGTGATTTTTGGCCACAATAGTGTCAATACTTTGATGGATTGCTTTGTGAACCATTGTTGTTGATTCCGCTATTAGAATTTCTTTGTTGCAAAAATATTTGTAAATAGTTTTTTTAGAAATACACATTTCTCCAGCAATATCGTCCATTGTGACACTTTTGAAACCTAGTTTCATAAATAGGTCGGTGGCTTTAGCTATAATTTTTTCTTTCATTGTAATTGCTGAAATGCATCAGGCTTTTTCTTTATTCAAAAATAAATAGGAAACTTTTAATATAATTAGCGTTTCCAAAATGATTACTTTAATTTAACGTTTGTGAATCAATAATTTAATTTTTTAGATAGAAAACTCTAGATTGGCAACTAGTTTCAGATTTTTTCCAAAACCAAATTTCTCTTTCGAATTATTGAAATCTTTATCCAATCCAAAATCGTTTCTGTTTATGTCTCCTTTAATTTCAAAAGCCGCTGTTTTAGATCCATTATAATTGTTGATTCCGATGAATTCAGCGTCAAGCTCGACCATTTTAGTAACATCTTTTATAGTCAAATAGCCTTTTAAGAAATTGATATTATTCTTAAATTTTTGAAATGATGTTGATTTGAAACGGATTAAAGGTTTCTTTTTTGATACAGTATTATTTTTTATTTGTAATGATGTCATACTTTTCTGAGAGGTAAAAGTATTGCTGTCTAAAAAAAATTCTAGGGCTGCATCCTCAATTTGATCTTCTTCTAGAGAAACATAGCCATCGAAATGATTGCTTTCACCACCCAAATAAGTAATTGTAGAATCTTTCATTTTGATTAAAACATCAGATTGATCAGAATCAATAGTCCATTTCGTTGCCATAGCTCGTTAGTTTTTTAATGTAATAAGAATTTATTGGTTTTAAATTCTGGGGCAAATATACATAGGAAACTTTGAATACCAAAATAGTTTCCAAAGTATTTTTAATAAATTTATCATTAATTTAGAGCTTGAGGTTTTTTACTTTAGGTAAGTTACTTTAAATTTGGCTTTTAAAATTCAATTTAAATGCTTCCCATCAACGAATACCAAGAACAATTTTTACTTCATTTAGAAAGTCAGAACTTCAATAAAGAACCCAGAAATCTTTATCAACCCGTAGATTATATTTTGCAATTAGGTGGTAAACGGTTGCGACCCATATTGACATTAATGACAGCCGATATTTTTGATGTCGATTATAAATTGGCTTTGCCAGCAGCAATGGCAGTTGAGGTTTTTCATAATTTTTCGCTCATTCACGATGATATTATGGACGACGCACCTTTGAGAAGAGGCCAGGTTACGGTTCACGAAAAGTGGAATATCAATACAGGAATTCTTTCTGGTGATGCCATGTTGATTTTGGCATACCAATATTTCGAAAATTACCAACCTAAAACGTTTCGGAAACTGGCTAAATTATTCAGTAAAACCGCTCTTGAAGTTTGCGAAGGCCAACAGTACGATGTGGATTTTGAAACCCGGAACGATGTTACGATTACCGAATATTTAAAAATGATTGAGTATAAAACCGCCGTTCTTGTGGCTGCGGCAATGAAAATGGGTGCCATTATTGCCCAAACATCTAAGGAAAACTCTAAATTAATTTATGATTTTGGGCTTAATTTAGGATTAGCATTTCAGTTGCAAGATGATTATTTAGATGCTTTCGGGGATCCAAAAACCTTTGGCAAGCAGGTAGGAGGAGACATTATCGAAAATAAAAAAACGTATTTATACCTGAAAGCAATCGAATTTTCGAAAACGGATGAAAAAGAATTATTAACACAATTGTTTTCAGTTCGATTGGAAGATAACGAAAGTAAAATAAATGCTGTGAAGGAAATTTTCAATTCCACAGGAGCTTCTGCTGCCACACAAAAAGCCATTCAGGAATTTACTTTAAAAGCGTTTGAAAAACTTGAAAAACTTGATATTTCGATAGATAAAAAAGCAATGTTAAAAGATTTTGGAGAAAATTTAATGGGTAGAAACAAATAGTTTATGCAAATTTTTTAGTAGCAACAAAAACAAAGTATAAAATATGGATTATAAATATGGCTATTTATCTCTGGGCGTTTTCCTTTTCCTTATTTGGATTTTATTTTATGTTTTAAGGAAAGACTTAAGGAGAAAATTAATTAAGGTGAGTTTATACGGAGGCTTGATAGGTGTTATATCTGAATATTGGTACTTTCAAGATTATTGGCATCCCTACTCTATTCTCGGAAGAAAAGTAATTTCTCCTGAAGACTTTATTTTTGGTTCCACAATTGCGGGAATTTCAGTCGCCGTATACGATATTTTCTTCCAGAAAAAAGATGAAGATTTTGTCATCAATAACAAGAAAACATTTGGAATTATGTTCTTAATTAGTATTGCCTCATTGTTTTTATTTAATATTTTCTTGGGCTTTAATTCCATTTTTGTGAGTTCTATTATTTTTATATCACTTGCTTTATTTATGTTAACCAAAAGACCCGATTTGATAAAAGAGGCTTTTTTGTCGGGAAGTATAGTTCTAATAATGATGTTTGTGGTTTATCATATTTTATTCAATATGATTTTTTTAGATTTCTGGGATAAGTGCTGGCTTTTGGCTAATACTAAATATGGAATCACAGTTTATGGCAATATTCCGTTAACAGAAATGATATGGTATTTCACTTGGGGAAGTTTTTCGGGTGTTGCTTATAATTTTGCTTCAGGCAAAAAGAAGATTCCACTGTGATATTAGTTTGCCAAACCATTTTTTAAAAAACATAAAATGAATTTTATTGCGCCATTAAATGTCAATCAATTGCTCGAAGAAGCTGCAAAGGAAACTTTGTACCTTAAATTAATTGAGCAAATCAATAAGGATTTTAATTTGGCCAATGAAGGAATTGATTTTCCAAAGAGTATTTCGCCCGAGGAATTAAAAATTCAATTGCATGAAAAAATCTACCGAATGATTCAATATAAATTTGCTGAATATTTGAATTTACTTTACATTATTGACGTATCCGAAGACCAAATAAAAAAACTGGATGGTTCAGATTTAGTAGTTCTAGCCGAAAATGTTGCTTTTTTGATATTGAAAAGAGAGTGGCAAAAAGTGTGGTTCAGGAATAAAATTTGCTAAACTTTGTTCAAATTTCATTTACCAAATTAGCGTTTACTAGAAAAAAAATTAAAAATAAGCCCGAACAAACGGCACAAAAGGCTCTGTGTCGTAACCGTTATTTTGCAGCACATTGTAGCCCAAACCAATGGTTACATTTCCCGTTCTGTAACCAGCACCAAGAATTAAACCAGTATCCCAATATTCCTCAGAATAATTAGAGAAACCTTTTTCTTTATAATTGACTCTGTTCTGATTGAGTCCAACAGATAATTGAATTTCTGGGATAGGATTTACCAATATAGTGGTGCTTATTCCATATACTAAGGAAGAATAATAATTAGACGAAGCTACATAATTAAAATTCAATCCTGCTCCTAAAGCAACGATTGGATTGAAATTGTAAATAGCGCTTGGTGCCAGAAAAACATCGGTGTAACCGGAAGAAAAATTCAATCCAATTCCACCACCAAACTGTATATTTTTCCAGAAATTGCTAGTTTGTTTAGGACTATATATTGGGTCTTGTGCTGAAATTATATTAAAAACGATTAGAAATAGTAAAACTAAAAATGGTCTAAAAAGCAATAAATGATGATTTTTTTTCATTATTTGATGATTAATTTAACAAATTATTACGTAAAAGTACGTAAAAAAATATATTATTATGTATTGATTTATTGTACTTTTGCGAAACTATTTTAACAAAAAGCATATTTTATATAATCATGGACAAGTTTTCATTCTTAAACGCGGCTCACACCGAATTTTTTGCCCAATTATACGATCAATATTTAGAAAATCCAGATAGCGTAGAACCAAGTTGGAGAGGTTTTTTTCAGGGCTTTGACTTTGGAATGGCAACTTACAATGCCGAAAATTCAGCTACGCAACCAGAAATAAAACCATCATCTCCCGCAGACAATACTGCTGGAACTGATAAACTTTTGAAGGAATTCAACGTAATCAAATTAATTGATGCGTATAGAAGTCGTGGGCATTTGTTTACTAGAACAAATCCAGTTCACAAAAGAAGAACCTATTCACCAACATTAGATTTAGAAAATTTTGGACTTTCCAAGGCTGATTTGCCTTTGGTTTTTGATGCTGCAAGAATTATCAAAATTGAGCCTTGTAGTTTGGCTGAAATCTTAGGGCATTTAGACAAAATTTACTGCCAATCGATTGGTGTTGAATATATGTATATTCGTAATCCAACTGATATAAAATGGATTCAAAGTAAAATTGGATATAACGACAACCAGCCTAATTTTTCGATTGAAAGGAAAAAAGCAATTATGCGCAAGCTAAACCAAGCAGTTGCTTTTGAAAATTTCTTACATACAAAATATGTTGGACAAAAAAGATTTTCGCTCGAAGGAGGTGAATCTATCATTCCTGCGCTCGATGCTTTGATTGAACAAGCGGCTGAAAAAGGAGTTGAACATTTTGTAATGGGAATGGCTCACCGTGGTCGTTTGAATGTTTTGGCTAATATTTTTGGCAAATCTACCCAAGATATTTTTAGCGAATTTGACGGAAAAGATTATAATGATCAGGAATATTTTGATGGAGATGTTAAATACCATTTAGGACTAAGTGCCGAAAAAAGAACCAGTTCAGGAAAAACCATAACCATTAATCTTGCGCCAAATCCATCACATTTAGAAACCGTTGGAGCTGTAATCGAAGGTATAACTAGAGCTCAGCAAGACAAATATTTCCCAAACGATTTTTCAAAAGTATTGCCAATTGCCGTTCACGGTGATGCTGCGATTGCTGGACAAGGAATTTTATATGAAATCATTCAAATGTCACAATTGGATGGTTACAAAACAGGAGGAACAATTCACGTTGTTATCAACAATCAAGTAGGTTTTACTACCAATTATCTTGACGCTCGTTCTTCAACTTACTGCACAGATGTTGCCAAAGTAACGCTTTCACCGGTATTGCACGTCAATGCCGATGATGCCGAAGCAGTTGTACACGCTATGTCATTTGCTCTAGATTTTAGAATGCATTTTGGCCGTGACGTTTTTATTGATTTGCTGGGATACAGAAAATATGGTCATAACGAAGGTGACGAACCTCGATTTACGCAGCCCATTTTATATAAAATAATTGCAAAGCATAAAAACCCAAGAGATATTTATGCCGAAAAGTTACTAGCAGAAGGAGTAATTGACGACACGTATGTAAAAGAACTAGAGAAAGAATATAAAGATGGTTTGGAAGTCAGTTTAGAAGAATCCCGTAAAAAAGAACTTACAATAATTACTCCGTTTTTGCAAAATGAATGGAAAGGCTTTGAACCAGCAGGAATTTCACAAATGTTAACTAAAATTGACACTTCTTATCCAAAAGATGGACTTACTGCAGTTGCCAATGCCATTTGTAATTTGCCAAACGATAAAAAATTCATCAGTAAAGTTCAGAAATTAATCAACGATAGAAAAACAATGTTTTTCGAAACCAATAAACTAGATTGGGCAATGGCCGAACATTTAGCTTATGGATCGTTATTAAGAGAAGGTTTTGACGTTCGTATATCGGGTCAAGATGTAGAACGTGGTACTTTTTCTCATCGTCACGCTGTTTTAAAGGTTGAAGATTCAGAGGAAGAAGTAGTTTTAATTAACAGTTTGGAAGGAAAAAAAGGAAAGTTCAACGCTTTCAACTCGCTTTTATCTGAATATGGAGTTTTAGGTTTTGATTATGGATATGCTTTGACAAATCCAAACGTACTAACGATTTGGGAAGCCCAATTTGGTGATTTCTCAAACGGTGCACAAATTATGATTGACCAATATATTTCTTGTGGAGAAGACAAATGGAACAATCAAAACGGAATAGTTTTATTATTGCCACACGGTTACGAAGGGCAAGGTGCTGAACATTCCTCAGGTCGAATGGAACGCTTTTTACAACTTTGCGCCAGACAAAATATGTATGTTGCCGATTGTACAACGCCAGCCAACTTTTTTCACTTGTTGAGAAGACAAATGAAAGCGAAATTCCGCAAACCCCTTATCGTATTTACACCAAAAAGTTTGCTTCGTGATCCAAGAGTTGTTTCGAGTATTGAAGAATTAGAAAACGGTTCTTTTCAAGAAACTATCGATGATGAATTAGTAAACAAAGCAGATGTAAAAACCCTAGTTTTCTGTACCGGAAAATTCTATTATGACATTACTGCCGAACGAGAAATTAGAGGGCGACAAGATGTGGCTGTTGTCAGAATCGAACAATTATTTCCGTTGCCTGCTGATCAATTAAAGGAAATTATCGCAAAATATCCAAATGTTGACGATTATGTTTGGGCACAAGAAGAACCTAAAAATATGGGAGCGTACGGTTATATGCTAATGAATTTCAATCAAGTGAATTGGAGATTGGCTTCGTTAAGAGTTTCCTCTGCATCGGCATCAGGAAGTTATACACGATCTAAAAACCGTCACGCCAAAGCGATAAAAATGGTTTTCGAAAAAGATTTTGTTCGTTAAAATATAATATTCAGATAAAAAGATATAAGATTCATAATTTAATATAAATAAGATGATTTTAGAAATGAAAGTCCCATCACCAGGGGAATCGATAAAAGAAGTTGAAATTGCTACTTGGTTAGTAAAAGATGGAGATTACGTAGAAAAAGATCAAGCTATTGCTGAGGTTGATTCTGACAAAGCAACACTTGAATTGCCAGCCGAAGCTAGCGGAATCATCTCTCTAAAAGCAGAAGAAGGAGACACAGTAGCTGTTGGAGCAATTGTGTGTCACATTGATACCGATGCTGCAAAACCATCTGCTTCTGCACCTGTTGCCGAAGTTAAAAAAGAAGAAGCAAAAGTAGTTGAAGTGAAGAAAGAAGAAGTAAAAGTTGCTGCTCCGGTTGCACCAACTTCATACGCTTCAGGAACTCCATCACCAGCAGCAAGAAAAATATTAGACGAAAAAAACATTCAGCCTTCTGACATTGTTGGAACAGGAAAAGACGGAAGAATTACCAAAGATGATGCTATAAATGCCGTTCCATCTATGGGAACTCCAACGGGTGGAAATCGTGGTTCAGAACGCAGCAAATTATCGATGTTGCGTCGTAAAGTGGCCGAAAGATTAGTGGCTGCCAAAAACGATACCGCTATGTTGACTACTTTTAACGAAGTAAACATGACACCTATCAATACGTTGCGTAACGAATTTAAAGATGCGTTCAAAGCGAAACACGGCGGACTTGGTTTAGGATATATGTCATTTTTCACCAAAGCAGTTACTAGAGCTTTGCAATTGTATCCAGACGTAAACTCCATGATGGATGGCGATTATAAAATTGCTTATGATTTTTGTGATATTTCAATTGCAGTTTCAGGTCCAAAAGGATTGATGGTTCCTGTTGTTCGAAATGCTGAAAACTTAACTTTCCGAGGCATAGAAGCGGATATAAAAAGATTGGCTCTCAAAGCACGCGACGGACAAATCACTGTTGACGATATGACCGGCGGAACATTTACTATAACAAATGGTGGTGTATTTGGTTCTATGTTATCAACACCTATCATCAACCCACCGCAATCTGGAATCTTGGGAATGCACAACATTATCGAACGTCCAATTGCTGTAAATGGCAAAGTGGAAATTCATCCCATGATGTATGTTGCACTTTCTTATGACCATAGAATTATCGATGGTCGCGAGTCTGTTGGTTTCTTGGTTGCCGTGAAAGAAGCATTAGAAAATCCAGTAGAGTTGCTTTGTGGAGGAAATCCTAAAAAAGCATTTGAAATGTAAATTTCAATAAATTCCAATATTTGAAATCCCAAATTCCTGTTTTTAGGAGTTTGGGATTTCTTATTTTAGTTTTGGAGTTTGAAAATTTTTTTATTTTCGCAAGAGAATTTTATAAAGAAAGGGTCACAAAGTTTAAGTGGCTTTTGAAAGGACGAAATTCCTTTTGATGAAGACCGTTGGTTCGAGGAAATGGTATTACAATTACGTCTAAAAACTAAGCTGGTTCGGATTATTTTGGTGAATAAAACTTCGGAATTAATGAAACTGTTTTTTGCTGAAAAAGGAAAATAAACCGCTTCCAATTAAATATATCTTGCGCTGATTGATGTTTATTTTTTAAACTTTCTAAAGACAATTATCAGCAAGAAAGTTTGAACTGCAAGATGTATTGTGTTTATTACATAAAATGATAATGACTTTTAGAAAAGTATCATTTGCGTATTGAAATCCAAAAAACGATTAAAAAAGAACGCTAGAGGTGCTCCGAAGCTAAAAAAATGCCCGCAAACGGTCTTCGGACAGCTGCAAACGGTCTTCGGACAGTCGCAAATGGTCTTCTGAAAGCCTGAACTAATCTTCGGATGGCTTGATTCTTACTTCTGAAACTCTTTTTCTTACTTCTGACAACAACATTCTTACTTCTGAAAGCAAATTGCGTTCTTCTGAAAGCCTGAAATGGATTACTAAGGGTGAATTGATCGTTTTTTTTAAAAAAAAGACAAATTTGCTAATATTGTATAGGTATAAGCAATTAGTCGAGCTGCGGCTGACAAATATAATTTCTAGAATATTAGAAATAATCTGTTACATTTACTACAATATAATCAGTACTTTAAAGTTGTAATTTTTATTTAAAAATCGTGCTATAATTTTATTTTATAATCATTTAACTCAATAATAATGAAGTCAAAGTTAGTAAGTCATCTGTTGTGTTTGTTGGTATTGTTTCAATCTTGTGGTAAAAAGTCAGCCGCCGATTTTAATTCCGATTTTTCATTATTCAAAGAGTATATTGTCAGTTTTACGGGCGGAATTGTCTCAGCACAATCCGACATTCGTGTGGTTTTGGCTTTCGATTCAAATTGGAAAATCAATCAGGTTTTGGACAATGATTTGTTTGATATTTCTCCAAGTGTCAACGGAAAAGTGGTTGCGCTTTCCAGCAATACCATTGCTTTTATTCCCGAAAAAAAGCTAAAATCGGGTACGGAATATCAAGTGACTTTGCATTTGGATAAACTGAACTCAAAGGTAGCCGAAAAGGACAAAACACTTTCTAAATTCAATTTTACGGTAAAAACTATCAAACAAGATTTTATTGTCAATACACTCGATGTTCAATCTTATAGCAAGGAATACCAATATTTGAATTGTGTGCTGAAAACCGCAGACAATATCGATTTTGAAACCGCTAAAAAATTGGTAGAAGCGCAGCATAACGGAAATGATTTACACCTAATTTTCGAAAAATCGAATGCAGTCGGCAAAGAGTTTAAATTTAGAATTGACAGTATTCAGCGATTGGATTCAAAGAGTAATCTTGAAATTGCATACGATGGAACCGATTATGATATCGATCAAAAAGGCACGATTGATTTTCCAATTACAGCTTTGAATGAGTTCAAAGTTATTAAAACCGAAATGCAGGAAGGGAACAATCAAACATTATCCATTAATTTTTCTGAACCATTAGAAAAAGGACAGGATTTTACAGGATTGGTTGCGATTCAAAACACCAGTAATCTAAAATTTTCAACTCAAGGAAATGTCTTGAAGGTTTATTTTAATACTGACAAAGCTGATGAAAAACCAGTTGAAGTTGCTGCAGAATCAGTTGGAATCGCCGTTGCTTCTGACTCTTCGGCTGTGGCAGTTGATAGTGCTTCGGTAGAAGAAGCTGTTGCTGTTGTTGAACCCGAAGCCGTTGTTTTTTCACAAAAGCTGATAGGAGATTTATTATTAGAAGTTTTTCAAGGAATAGAAAGCGAATATGGTAAAAAATTAAATCAGAATTACTCAGAAAAAATTTCGTTTGATGAAATAAAACCCAACGTTCGTTTCATCAAAAACGGAACAATTCTGCCAAGTTCAAGCAATTTAAAACTCAATTTTGAAGCCGTAAATTTAAGTGCTGTTGATGTAAAAGTGTATAAAATTTACAAAAACAATATTCTTCAATTTCTTCAGGATAATGAACTGAACGGCACCCAAAACTTGAAAAGAGTGGGACAGCCCGTTGCGAAATCAACGCTTTATCTGAATGAAAATAAGTTAGTCAATACCAGCAAATGGAACACGTTTGCGTTGGATTTGTCCAAAATTATAACGCCAGAACCCGGGGCAATTTACAGAGTGGAGTTCTCTTATAAGAAAGCCTATTCCTTATATAAATGTGAAAATTCAGAGGCGGAAGAAAGCGGAAATGAGGAAGAAGAAGTTGATGAAAATGATGTGAATTATAGTGAAAACTCTTATGATGACTACTATTATGACGATTATGAATGGAGACAAAGTCAAGATCCGTGCTCGAGTTCGTATTATTACAATGCCAAGATTGGAACAAATATCTTGGCTTCGGATGTGGGGGTAATTGCCAAAAGAGGCGAAAATAAATCGTATTTATTTGCTGTTAATAACATTATTACTACCGAACCAATTACAAATGCAAGAGTGGAGCTGTACAGTTTTCAACAACAAAAATTAGCTACTGAAGCAACCAACAGCGATGGAATTGCTGCTTTTCAGTTGAACACTTTTGCCTATTTTGCTATTGTCACTTCTGGAAATCAAAGTACTTATGTACGTCTTGATGATGGAAATTCGCTATCTGTCAGTAACTTTAACGTATCGGGAGAAACTTTGCAAAAAGGACTCAAAGGTTTTATCTATGGAGAACGTGGTGTTTGGCGTCCGGGCGATAATTTGTACTTGTCTTTTATTTTAAATGATGCTGCGAATAAGATCCCATTGGGTCATCCCATAAAATTCAGATTGAGCGACCCGAATGGAAAAGTGACTTATCAAACAATTCAAAAATCGAATGAGTGGAATCATTATGCTTTTACTGTTCCAACAGAAAGTGATGCGCCAACAGGAAATTGGGAAGCAATGGTCAGCGTTGGTGGTGCGAAGTTTTACAAAAGCATCAAAATCGAAACAATTAAACCCAATCGTTTAAAAATCAAAAACACTTTCAAAAGAGCGGTACTTTCATCGTCTTATCCAAACACGAGTAATCTGGAAGTAACTTGGCTTCACGGAGCTGTTGCCAAAAATTTGAATGTCGAAATGCAGGCCAAATTTTCGCAACAAACAACTACTTTCAAAAATTATGAAAAGTATACTTTTGATGATTTGGTTCGTAAGTTTAGCACCGAAGAAATCAATATTTTCTCTGGAAAATTAGATTCCAATGGAAAAGCCAATGTTGATATAAATCCAAAAATACAAGGACAAGCACCTGGAATGTTGAAAGCCGCATTTATCACCAAAGTCTATGAAGAAGGCGGCGATTTTAGCACCGATGTTATGGCAACCACCTATTCTCCTTACAATACTTATGTGGGAATAAAATCGCCTGAACCCAATAAATACGGAATGTTGGAAACCCGAAAAGTCAATCAATTTGATATTGTTACGTTGGACGAAAACGGCAGACCAAAGTCGGTTAAAAACCTAGAAATTAAAATCTATAAAGTAGAATGGCGCTGGTGGTGGGATGCTTCTAGCGATAATTTGTCGAATTATAATGCGGACAATGCGACGACTTCGTATAAAACATTTACCATAAATACTGATGCTAGTGGAAAAGGAAATGTTCGATTTGCATTGACAGATGAAGAATGGGGACGTTATATGATTCGGGTTTCGGATCAGGTTGGCGGACACGCAACTGCATTAACGGTAAATATCGATTGGCCAATGTGGTCTGGAAAAACCAAAAATACCGATGCTTCCACAGCCAATATGTTGGTTTTTTCTACTGATAAAGAGAAATACGCTGTGGGCGAAAATGCCCAGATTTCGTTTCCATCAAGCGAAGGTGGTCGGGCTTTTATTTCTATTGAAAATGGTTCTAAAGTAGTACAAACGCTTTGGGCAAAAACCCAAAAAGGAGAAACCAAAGTGACCATTCCGATTACTTCTTCGATGGCACCAAATGTGTATTTTAATATTACACTTTTGCAACCACACGCTTCAACTAAGAACGATTTGCCTATCCGAATGTACGGAATTGTGCCAATCGAAGTTGTTGATAAAAATACCATTTTAACACCTAAATTAGTGATGCCAGACGTGTTGCGACCAGAACAATCATTTGCTGTAAAAGTGAGCGAACAATCCGGAAAAGCAATGACTTACACAATTGCAATTGTTGACGAAGGATTGTTGGATTTAACCCGTTTCAAAGCACCTAATGCTTGGGATAGTTTTTATGTTCGTGAAGCTTTGGGCGTAAGAACCTGGGATATTTACGATGATGTGATTGGCGCTTATGGCGGAAAAGTGAATCAGATTTTCAGTATTGGAGGTGACCAGGATTTGGGTGGCGGAAAAGCCAAAAAAGCGAATCGTTTTAAACCTGTTGTGATTTATATGGGACCTTTTAAATTAGAAAAAGGACAAACTAAAACCCATCAGGTAAAATTGCCCAAGTACATTGGTTCTGTAAAAACAATGATTGTGGCTGGCGATGCAACCACGAGCGCTTACGGAAGTGTCGAAAAAGCAACACCTGTTCGCAGTCCGCTGATGGTCTTGGCTTCATTGCCGAGAAAAATTTCTCCATCTGAAAAAGTGACCATTCCCGTTACTGTATTTGCAATGGAAAAAAATATCAAAAACGTTACAGTTCAGATTAAGACGAATAACGGATTAAAAGTTATTGGCAGCGCCACTCAAAAATTGTCATTCGCACAACCTGACGAAAAAATGGCTTATTTCAATTTGGCTGTTGGTTCTGTTACCGGAATTGGAAAAGTACAGATTATAGCAACTTCGGGTGCGGCCAAATCGGTTTATGATGTGGAAATCGATATGACAAATCCGAATCCAGTAACGAATACTTTCACAGATGTTATTTTAGAACCCAATAGTACTAAAACTATTTCTTGGAAAACTTTTGGTGTTTCAGGCAGCAACAATGCAAAACTGGAGATTTCATCAATGCCAACTATCAATTTAAACGGCCGATTGCAGTATTTGATTCAATATCCTCACGGTTGCCTGGAGCAAACTACTTCTTCGGTTTTCCCACAATTGTATCTGAATGATAATGTCGATTTGGATGCCACTCGTCAACAATTAATGCAGAAAAATATAACAGCGGGAATTGCAAAATTAGGAAGTTTTCAATTATCTAATGGAGGAATGGCCTACTGGCAAGGTGGAACAGAATCTGATGATTGGTGTTCATCATACTCTGGGCATTTTATGATTGAAGCCGAGAAAAAAGGATATTTTCTACCCATTAATTTTAAATCAAAATGGATTTCGTACCAACAAAAAGAAGCCAAACAATGGCGTTTTGAACCCAAATATGGAAATGATTTAGCACAAGCTTATCGCTTATACACTTTGGCTTTAGCAGGAATGCCCGATTTGTCGTCGATGAACAGATTGCGAGAAACCAAAGGTATTTCGAACGAAAGTAAATTGCGTTTGGCTTCGGCTTATGTATTGGCGGGACAAAAATCAGCTGGTTTGAACTTGTTGCTAAAAACTACAATTGATGATAATTCGAATTACAATTATTACTATTATGGTTCAGCCGATAGAAATCGCGCAATGGCTTTAGAAACAATGTTGTTATTAGGACAAAAGCAAAAAGCATTTACAATGGCAATAAAATTAGCTAAAAATATGTCAAGCGACCAATGGATGAGTACGCAAACCACAGCCTATTGTTTGTATGCTATGGCTAAATTTTCAGCGAATAATGGCCCTAAAGGAATTGACGTTCAGTTTAGTAAGGACGGAAAAGAACAGGTAGTTAAAACGATGAAAACTATCGCCGATAGCAATTTGGCTGTCAAAACGGGTTCGAATAGTGTGACTCTAAAAAACAACAAAAAGAACAGATTGTTTGTCCGTGTTTTGAACACAGGAATTCTTCTAATTGGACAAGAAAAAGCGATTCAAAGTAATGTTTCAGCTTCGATTGTTTTCAAAAATAGAAAAGGAGGCGTTATTAATGTGTCTATTATTAATCAGGGAACAGAGTTTGTTGCCGAGGTAACGGTTAAAAATCAGAAAAATGAACGCGTAGAAAATGTAGCATTGTCTCAAATTCTTCCTTCCGGTTTTGAAATTGTAAATACCCGTTTTACCGATTATGGTTATGCCACTAATAACTCTGCTGATTATATTGACATTCGCGATGATAGAACCAATTTCTATTTTGGATTGAAAGCCGGAGAGGTGAAAACTTTTAGAATATTGCTGAATGCCTCTTATTTAGGAACGTACTATTTGCCAGGACTACAATGCGAAGCGATGTATGACAATAGCTTTTTGGCTAGAACAAAAGGGTTTTGGGTTCAGGTGGTAAAATAAAATGTCAGAGAAAATGGACCACGGATGACACTGATGGAGCAGATCTTACACGGATTATAATAATAGTCTAATCATAGAGAATATAATCCGTGTGAATCAGTGCAATCCGTCCAATCTGTGGCCAAAAAATCTTCGTGAACTTTGCGTATAACTTTGTGCCTTTGTGGTTAAAAAAAAGTAGTCTTGAAAAACAAACTAATTGCGTTCCTACAACGCATATTCAACGGGATAACACGAAATAAAATTAAATCATCAATAGCCTTTTTGCTATTGGTGGTTTATTATTTTTCGTTGCCACGAACTTTGTTTCAGGAGCCTTATTCTACGGTGATTGAAAGCAAAGAAGGAGAATTGCTTGGCGCCAAAATTGCTCTTGACGGGCAATGGCGATTTCCTGCTCAAGACAGCGTTCCCGATAAATTCAAGAAATGTATTGTCTATTTTGAAGATGAGTATTTCTTCAAACACCTTGGATTCAATCCTGTGGCGATGGTAAATGCTTTTCAGCAGAACAGGAAAGCGGGCAAAGTCGTTCGTGGAGGAAGTACATTGACACAACAAGTGATTCGCTTGTCCAGAAATGGAAAAGGGCGGACTTATTTCGAGAAAATAATCGAACTCATTCTTGCTACCCGATTAGAGGTGGGGTATTCTAAAAATGAAATCTTGGAATTATACGCTTCTCACGCTCCTTTTGGTGGGAATGTGGTGGGACTCGAAATGGCTTCTTGGAGGTATTTTGGCGTGCAATCCCATCAATTGTCTTGGGCGGAAAGTGCTACTTTGGCTGTTTTGCCCAACGCTCCTAGTTTGATTTATCCCGGAAAAAACCAAATCAAATTATTGAATAAGCGCAACCGACTTTTGTTGAAATTAAATCAGGAAGGAATAATCGACAATGAAACGTATGAACTTTCGATAGATGAACCTTTGCCACAAAAACCATACAACTTACCACAAATTGCGCCTCATTTATTAGAGCGAGTTGCCAAGAACCAACGGGGAACTCGAGTAAAAACGACTATAGAAATTGGATTGCAAAACAGAGTCAATCAAATTGCTAAGTATTATTACAACCAATACAAGCAGAACGAAGTTCATAATTTGGCTATTTTGGTCATTGATGTTTCCAACAGAAAAGTGATGAGCTATCTAGGCAACTCGCCTACGGACGGCAACCATCAAAAAGATGTGGACATTATCGATGCGCCAAGAAGTACAGGAAGTATTCTGAAACCGCTCTTATATGCTGCAATGCTTGACGATGGAGAGTTATTGCCCAACACATTAGTTGCTGATATCCCAACACAGATTTCTGGTTACACACCTCAAAATTTCAACTTGACATTTGATGGCGCGGTTCCAGCACATCGGGCATTATCTCGCTCTTTGAATATTCCTGCGGTATTGATGTTGCAGGATTTTGGAGTGAATAAATTTTACGAAGAGTTACAGAAATTCAAATTGCGGGATATTTCAAAACCGGCTGATCATTACGGTTTATCGCTCATTTTGGGCGGAGCCGAAAG
>NZ_JANPFL010000061.1:0-3745 GCF_031423415.1 Flavobacterium sp. | reverse complement strand
TGTGTAGAAACATAATTACAAGAGTAATGTTTTTCTAAAATTAATTTTACGCATTCAAGCTTAAATGCATAATCATACTTGACTTTTCTTTCCATAAAAATACCCCCAAATAGTGTCTAACTTTTTGGGGGCAGTCTATTTAATTTTTTTGCTTCTTGTTCCCTTGAAACATTCGATTTATAACAACAGTATGTGGAAAGGTTATGGCTGCCAAAAATGAGAAGAACAAGGCGTTGAATAGCTTTTCTTCCTTAAGTGTAAAATAGATCAGTGCTATTCCCAAAATTGAAATCAGCCAATATATTCCCGCGGAACGACAATAAGCGATAAAATATTCCTTAGAAAACGAACCATTCATAAATTTAATTTGGTCTATAATAGACGGGATACTATGCCATATCACAAAATAAATAGCAAATCCCCATATCAAACTGGAAGACTTGAAAATGATTGCAAAGACAAGCAGGTGAAAGAATTCTAGTAGTAGTTTATTTCTAATTTTATTTGATTTCCAATAAAAATAGGCGCTTAAGCAGAGGAAAGTGATACCCGAAATCTCCAATAATAAAGTAAAGTATGGAATAGGAATAGTAGCATTTACGATATTTAAGATGATGTTTTGCACTTTAATGGTATGAAAATGGAACAACAACAGCAAAATAGAGAATCCATAGAAGAACTGGAACACAATCACAAGCCATTTTGGAAAATGAACTTCTAAATTTTGCCATTGCTGTTCTCCAAAATGGTATGCACTAACAATAATAAATAATAGGAGAGCTAATTGTGGAATGATATAAAATAAAAGTAAGCCAGTTAAGACAACGATTACATAATAACCAAAAATTTTAAGTTGTGAATCAGATGGTTTTTTAACATTAAATTTATTAATTATTAGTAAATCATTGGCACCATGCAGGATACCAAAGGTAAAAATTAAGAAAAAACCTGACATTATTTGAAGATTTTTCGAAAAATAGGAATCCATCCATAACCCGAAAAAGCTTGCTACGATTGCGATATTAGTATATTTTTTCATTTATATTATTAATTTTTAAAATTAATTAAAAAATAATTAAGAAAATATTTTTTTATTGTTTAACTTTTATTACATTTGTTTCAACAAAAAATTAATTTAAAAAAAATTATTATGACAAAATTAATGCTTATTCCAGGTTTGATCGGAAAATTATCACCAACCGATTATGTAGGGTTTACTTTCTTTGTAGGCTGTATGGCTATGATGGCTGCATCAGCTTTTTTCTTTTTATCATTAAGCCAATTTGATAAAAAGTGGCGCACCTCAGTTTTAGTTTCAGGTTTGATTACCTTTATTGCTGCGGTTCATTATTTTTACATGAGAGATTATTGGGCTTCATTTGGCGAATCCCCAACATTCTTTCGTTATGTTGACTGGGTGTTGACCGTGCCATTGATGTGTCTTGAGTTTTACTTAATATTGAAAGTAGCTGGCGCAAAAAAATCATTGTTATGGAAGATGATTTTCTATTCGGTAGTAATGTTAGTTACAGGTTACTTTGGAGAAGTAGTATTTACTGAGAGTGCAGCTTTCTGGGGATTCATTTCTGGTGTTGCTTACTTTGCGATTGTTTACGAAATTTGGTTAGGATCAGCTGCCAAATTAGCAGCAGCTGCTGGTGGAGAAATCCAAAAAGCACACAAAATCTTATGTTGGTTTGTACTTGTAGGTTGGGCAATTTATCCGCTTGGCTACATGATGGGAACAACAGGATGGTACAACGGATTAATTCCAGCTGGTAATATTGATGTGGCTTACAACATCGCAGATGCCATTAACAAAATTGGTTTTGGTTTGGTAATTTACAGTTTGGCTGTTAGTTCTCAAAAAGATTAATTTTTTTTTTGCTTTGTTAGCAGAACCGAACTAGCGATAGTTCGGTTTTTTTTATTTTACCCAACAGGTATTTGAAATCTGTTGGATTTTATTGAATCGCTCTATGTTTAATTTCTGAAAGGACTTCTTCAATTTTTATACGACAGATTACTTCGTTTATTCGTCCGCCGCGGTGAACTCGGTTCACAGATTAAAAAACATTTTTGAAAATCTGTTAATCTGCAGCTATTTGATTTTTTTATGAGTATGGCTGTGTGAAATTATTCTTCTGCGGATTCCGAAAATAAATCTTCATCATCCATTTCTTCGTCAGTAGATTTTTCCATTTCAAAGAAACTAAAAATCGAACCACCATAACTTTTTTTGAATGAAAAATGAATCAAATGGTCGAGTTTTGTGTACTTGGAATGTTCAATTACCATCATTCCGTCATCTTGCAGGGTGTTTTTTTCGAAAACGGTCAAGACGATTTTATCGAAGGTTTTTTGATCCAAAGCATAAGGCGGATCAGCAAAAATAATGTCGTAAGTTGCTTTGTTTCTTTCTAAAAAGGTGAAAACATCACTTTTCGTGGCCGCAATGTTGAAATCATATTCCGCAGCAACTTGCTTGATGAATTTTACGCAACCAAAATCAGCATCAACAGATGTGATGGGAGTACAGCCACGAGAGGCAAATTCAAAACTTATATTTCCAGTTCCTGCAAATAAATCCAGTATTTTCAAGCCTTCAAAACTGAAATGGTTGTTCAAAACATTGAATAATGCTTCTTTACTCATATCAGTTGTAGGGCGAACGGGAAGTCCTTTGGGCGGAAAAATGCGTCTTCCTTTGTATTTACCTGAAATGATTCTCACGATTGGAACAAGATAAAATGTTTCTGATTTTGGGCAGTTGAAAAAGTATTGTTCTTTTGCAAATCGGAAACATCAAAAAGGGATACATTTCGAATGTATTTAAAAGCTATTTTATAGAAATCGTCTTCCTCGGCAATGGTTCCCAGCAACTCCAATTTGAAATTCTCGGGATTCATACTTAATTGTTCGGCAGTGAAAAGGAGATAGTACAAAAAATCTTCCGGCGTTTGATAATCGAAAGAATTGAATAAATGCAATTTTTGGTTTTGAACAACAATAACTTCAAAATGACCTGGATTGAAATTCACAATCATCTTTTTATCGTCATTGTTTTTGGAGGTATCCAAAAGTTTGGTAACCAAAATACTGTTGGCGTGTTTGTAATTGAAAGAACCAAATTGGTCAATAAAAAAATTATTAATATTCACATACGGAATGTAAACCGCATTCATTTGGTAATTAGATATTTCGTCGAAGGCAAAAAAATCGGTTTCGAAAACCTTTGTATTGTATTGTAAATAGCTTCCTAAGTAGTTCTCGTCAAAAAGTGGTTCTGGTACAAATGTCGAAAGATTGTTGTTGTGAATAACCAATATTTCATCATAAGAATCCTTTAATTCAGCGTTGTCCCTGAAAGCATCAGCAAACAATTCTTCAATTTTGGTAGCTTTATGAAAAGTATCAAATTGCACTTCCTTTATAGAAAGTATTTTGTAATTCAAGGTGTCAAAATCACAAAACGAAAGCCCGGTCAAGGAAACTTGAAGAGATAGTTTTTTGTATTTTTTATCGGTAATGTTAGTGTTAATCGACATAGTTGCAAACTTACAAATTAAAAGAAGAATTAACAATTGATAATTAACAATTGATAATTAATAATCATTGTTGTCCGATAAAAACTTGAAAAGCTACTATTTATAAGCATTTCAACTGTTTTGCTTGTTTTTTAGTGTTCTTTGTAGAACTCAATATTTGAAATTTAGAAAAATATTTTTTCAAATATTGAAGTTTT
>NZ_JANPFL010000060.1:0-13405 GCF_031423415.1 Flavobacterium sp. | reverse complement strand
AGAAATCAACTGTCCGAAAACAGATTTTGTCGAAAAATAGCTATTTTTGTCCATCGTAATTTATGTTTTGCAATACAAAAATACGATTCTTTGAAAGAAGCCATTAATTTGGCTTCTTTTTTATCGGACAATAATGGTTTTTAATTACAAAATCTGGGGTCCGGTTTTCCGTCTCGGAAATTTTATTGCCGCCAAGTAAGTTAACAATAATTTCAAAATCTGTTTCGCCAAATCGTGGAAAACGACATAAATTCATTTTTGAATTTCCAGAATCATAAAAAACATTAAATGATAAGCCTTCCTTTTTTGCAAGAAGATAGGCCTTTACAAAATCTCCACTTTCTTTTTCACACAATTGATTTATTAATTTATCAATCAAAATTTCCGAACATATGTAATAGCCTTTTGAAACTGAAAACTTATATATTTTTGAAATATTAAACATTTCTTCTTGAATTAAGATGAAACATTTTCCAAAATGATTTTTTTCTCTGTTGTAAGCTGAAAAAGAAATTCTTAATATATCCACGATTCTTTGTAAATTTTTATGCTCCTGTAAACTATGCTGTGCGACAATCTTGAGGATGTTCTTCTTTAGAACAAAATTTAAGCAACAATTGCTTGCTCCATTTTTTCTTTAATCTCCTCTAAACAAAGGTTGTTTATACTTCCTTCGTGGGTGTGTTTCGTCTCTTTTGGCGATTGGAAAGTGCCATTTTCCAGTTGTTCTGCAACTGCTTTATAAGCATCTCTAAAAGGCATTCCTGCAACCACCATTTCGTTTAAAGTATCAACTGTGAACAGGTAATCATATTTTTTGTCAGCCAGAATATTGTCTTTTACCCTGATGTCTTTTATAGAAAAAATGGCAATATCCAAGCAAGCTTTCAGGTTTTCAATCGCTGGGAACAAACCTTCTTTCAATAATTGTAAATCACGGTGATAGCCGCTTGGTAAATTGTTGGTGATTAAAGTGATTTCATAAGGCAAGGCTTGAATCTTATTGCATTTTCCACGAATCAACTCAAAAACATCCGGGTTTTTCTTGTGAGGCATAATGCTCGAACCCGTCGTTAAATGCGCAGGCAAAGTAATGAAATCAAAATTTTGACTCATATACAAGCAAACGTCCATAGAAAATTTCGCTAAAGTTGCAGCAACACTACTCATAGCAAAAGCCACTGTTTTCTCTGATTTTCCGCGGCTCATTTGTGCGGCAACCGAATTGTATTTTAAGGTTTCAAAACCTAATTCTTCCGTGGTAAAAGTTCTGCTGATAGGGAAGGAACTTCCATAACCTGCAGCGGAACCCAAAGGGTTTTGATCAACGATTTTCAGCGCTGCATTCAACATCGTGATATCATCAATCAAAGTTTCTGCGTAGGCGGAAAACCAAAGACCGAAAGAGGAAGGCATTGCAATTTGAAAATGGGTGTAACCTGGCAATAACACGTTTTGGTGTTCCTCAGCCGATTTCATTAACAAATCAAACAATATTTTTACTTTTAATTTGAATTCATTAACTACGTCTTTAAGGTATAAATTTACGTCCACTAAAACTTGGTCGTTTCTAGAACGTGCAGTGTGGATTTTCTTGCCGGCATCTCCTAATTTTGCAGTGAGCAAATATTCAATTTTAGAATGCACGTCTTCAAAACTCTCTTCGATTTCGAATTCTCCTTTTTCGGCATCGATGATGATGTCTTCTAAAGCCAGAACCAAAGAATCGGTTTCTTCTTCGGTCAGAAGTCCGATTTGACATAGCATTTTGGCGTGAGCAATAGAACCCAAAGCATCGTATTTAGCCAAAACCAAGTCTAATTCACGGTCGTTTCCAACGGTGAAATGTTCTATTTGTTTATCTGTTGGTATTCCTTTTTCCCAAAGTTTCATTTTACACTGTTTTTGGTTTATAGTTTGTTTTTTTAGCCCCGATAGCAGCGGTATCCTTTGCTTGCCTTCTTTAGGCAAGGAAAGATATAGCGAATAGCGGGATTAGCTTCTAATTATTGTTAAAAAAATCAGTTAATATTTTGACATACAATTGAATTCCTTCTTCAATTTCGTGCAAATATATAAATTCATCCGCCGAGTGAGATCGCAAGCTTTCTCCTGGACCTAATTTTAATGATTTGCAATATAAAACCGATTGGTCTGAAAGGGTAGGAGAGCCATACGTGGTTCTTCCCAAAGCGATTCCTGCTTGTACTAATCCGTGAGAAACAGGAATGGATGACGCATTTAAATGCATCGAACGGGGTGTTACTTCGGCAGTTACATTTGCTTTTACGGTTTCTAGAATTTCGGTATTGTTGTAGCAATCATTCACTCGTATATCGACCACCAAATGACATTCGGCGGGAACCACATTGTGCTGTTTTCCTGCGGAAACTTGAGTTACGGTCATTTTAACCGGACCTAAAACATCGGATATTTTCTCGAATTGATAGGTTTTGAACCAGTCAATCACGGGCATTGCATTGTAAATTGGATTGTCGGGATTGTTATGTGCAGCGTGACTTGCCGTGCCTTTTACAATGACATCCAAGACCAATAATCCTTTTTCGGCTACCGCCAATTGCATTAATGTGGGTTCGCCAACGATAGCGCAATCCAATTCCGGCAAATGTTTCAGAACGCTGTTTAATCCATTTTTTCCGCTGCTTTCTTCTTCAGCAGAAGCAACCATTACAATATTGTGCGGCAGATTTTCATTGGAATAAAAATGAGTAAATGTAGCGATTAATGAAACCAAACAACCACCAGCATCGTTGCTTCCGAGTCCAAATAATTTGCCGTCTTCTACAATCGCTTCAAATGGATTTTTCGTATAGCCTTGATTTGGTTTTACGGTATCGTGATGCGAATTGAGCAAAAGCGTGGGTTTGGATTCGTCAAAATATTTATTGAAAGCCCAAATGTTATTGTTTTCCCGTTCGAAATGAATGTTATTTTGAGTAAACCAATTTTCAATTAAAAGCGCAGTTTGCTCCTCTTCACTTGAAAAGGAAGGAGTTTCAATCAGTGCTTTTAAGAGTGCAATGGCTTCTTGGGTTAGGGTTGCTATGTTTTTCATATTTGATTTGGTTGGTGGTTGATGGTTTTTGGTTGATGGGCAAATGTTCGTTTTTAAGGACTATCAACCAGCAACTATCAACTTTTATAATTCTATGGTTGTACAAATAGCCTTTGAATCTTTCAACATCCTATGATGACCAATTCGTATTTTTTGAACACCTTTAGACAAACTATTGAAACAGTTGTCCAATTTAGGAATCATTCCAGAATGTATCGCTTTTTCGGCTTTTAATTTGGAATATAATTCTTGATTGATGGTTGAAATAACCGATGAATCGTCTTCGGCATCGAATAAAACGCCCGCTTTTTCAAAACAATAATTCAAAGTTACTTCAAAAACTTCCGAAGCAGCAATTGCCAATTCACTGGCAATAGTATCTGCATTGGTATTCAATAATTGTCCGTTTTTATCGTGTGTGATGGCACAGAAAACAGGCACAATTCCATAGTTGATTAATGTTTCCAATAATGGTGTATTCACTTTTTGAACATCGCCTACAAAACCATAATCGATGCTGGGATGGTTTCTTTTGTTGGATTGAATCAAATTTCCATCAGCACCCGAAAATCCCATTGCATTGGTGTTGTTGGCTTGCAATTGCGCCACTATGTTTTTGTTGATTTCACCCGCATAAATCATCACGACTACATCCAGCATTGGTTGATCGGTAATTCTTCGTCCGTCAATCATTTGCGGAGTTAAGCCAATACTTTGCGCCATTTTAGTAGCCGATTTTCCGCCACCGTGAACGAGAATCTTGTTGCCCTCCATCTTGGAAAAATCAGATAGAAACTGTGATAATTCCGTTGGATTATCGATGATGTTACCACCAATTTTCATGATTGAAAGAGGTTTTAGGTTCTTGGTCTTGGGTTTTGGGTTTTGGGTATCTAAAGTCATAGTATTTATTTCAGATTTGATAAAATCACGTCTATCATCTATTAGTCTATCATCTCTTAGTCTATTTTCTATTTTCTAAAATCTTCTGCAATACTAATTGTGCAGAATAGGTTCTGTTATTCGCTTGTTCGATTACAATCGAATTTTCGCTGTCAATCACTTCATCCGTCACAATTACATTTCTACGCACAGGCAAACAGTGCATAAATTTAGCATTGTTGGTCAGTTTCATTTTATAGGCAGAAACTGTCCAATTCGGGTCGGAGTTCGTAATCTGCCCATATTCCTTGTAATTGCTCCAGTTTTTAGCATAAATAAAATCAGCATTTTCGAAAGCCTTTTCTTGATTGTATTCTATTTTGGAATCTTTGGTGATTTCAGGATTGAGTTCGTAACCTTCGGGATGTGTAATTACAAAGTCCATTTCGGTTTGTTTTTGCATCATCTCTACAAACGAATTGGGAACTGCTTGAGGCAAAGCTCTTGGATGTGGCGCCCAAGTTAGAACCACTTTTGGTCTGTGCTCGGTTTTATGTTCCGCCATTGTTATTGCATCAGCAAGAGATTGCATCGGATGTCCTGTGGCACTTTCCATATTTACGATAGGAACAGAGGCGTATTTCAAGAAGCCAGAAATTACTGTTTCGGCATTGTCTTTTTCTTTGTCCACCAAACCTGCAAAAGCCCTAATAGCAATAATGTCAGCATATTGTGAAACTACTGCAGCAGCTTCTTTGATGTGTTCTGAAGCGCCTTGATCCATAATTGCTCCATCTTCGTATTCCAATGTCCAGCCTTCACTGCCAAAGTTCATCACCATCACGTTCATTCCTAAATTTATGGCTGCTTTTTGGGTACTCAAACGCGTTCTCAAACTAGAATTAAAGAACAACATTACCAGTGTTTTGTTCTTTCCCAGTTTTTTGTTTTTAAGCGGATTCTTTTTAATTTTTAAAGCTTGTTTCACCCAGTTTTCGAGCGAATCTATGTTTTGTATGGATATAAAGTTCATAATTATATGATTTTTGTAAATGCGATCTCGTTTTTCAACCCTTTCAAAATAAAGTTGTCTTCCAAGCCATTGATAATCCAAGTTTCGATGTTAGCTGCTTTGGCTATGGCCGCCGAATCAATTTTGGATTGCATTCCCCCTGTTCCGTGAGACGATTTCGAATCTCCAATTTCTTTTTGTAAAAGCTCTAAATCGGTTACTAAATCAATGGTTTTAGGAAATTCATTTTTAATGGAAGCTTTGGTGTAAATCCCGTTGGTATTCGTGGCAATGATTAGGATGTCAACGTTCAATAAAACGGCTGTCAAAGCGGCTAATTTGTCGTTGTCGCCAAAC
Organism: Flavobacterium sp.; assembly: GCF_031423415.1. Lineage (GTDB taxonomy): Bacteria > Bacteroidota > Bacteroidia > Flavobacteriales > Flavobacteriaceae > Flavobacterium. The sequence goes on along the minus strand of NZ_JANPFL010000060.1, from coordinate 8,078 downwards.
TGGATTTCGTCCGTGGCAACGGTATCATTTTCATTAATAATTGGAATATAACGGTTTTTAACTAAGACATTAATTGTGTTAACGATATTTTCTTTGGTTTTTTCTTTTTCAAAATCAGAATAGGAAAGCAAACATTGTGAAGTATGCAAACCCAAATCGCTAAAATTTTCATTGTAAATCCGCATCAAATGAGGCTGACCAATAGAAGCCAAGGCCTGTTTTACAAAAACATCCTTGTCGTGATTGTCTAGTTTTACAAACTGTTTTGCTGCTGCAATGGCGCCAGAACTTACAATAATAAATTCATATTCGTCTTGTAAAGCGGCAATTTGCATTCCAATATCCTCAATCTTTCCTCTCGAAATGTGATTGGTTTCTTTGGTGAGCGTGTTGCTTCCGAGCTTTAATAATATTCTTTTTTTCATTTTTTTTGCTTCTAACTTCTAACTTCGCACTTTTTACCTAACCTGTCCTTCTCCGTAAATATACCATTTGTTAGTAACCAAATGTTGCAAACCTATTGGACCGCGTTGGTGCAATTTGTCTGTGCTTATCGCCAATTCGCCTCCCAAACCAAATTGTCCACCATCGGTAAATCGGGTGGAAGCATTTTGATACACTGCCGCACAATCTACTTGTTCCATAAATTTTTTTGCAACTTCATCATTTACAGTGATAATTGAAGCCGAATGTCCTCCAGAATATTTATTGATTTTTGCAATTGCTTCATCGTTGGAATCCACAATTCCAATCACAATTTTATAATTCAAAAACTCTTCGTACCAAATCAAATCCGATTCGATTTGAGGAATATTAGTTGCTTTTGAAAATTGTTCGTCTCCTAAAATTTCAACTTTATACTTCTGCAATTCGTCTACTAATTTCGCGGCAAAATCTTCCCAGTTTTCTATATTGGAGTCAATCAAAACCTTGTCCAAAGCATTGCAAACGCCAATATTTGTTGTTTTGCCATTGATGATAATATCCAATGCTTTTTGTAAATTGGCGTCTTTGCTTATGTATACAAAATTATTGCCACGACCGCTGACAATTACTGGGCAAGTAGCGTGTTTCTTGGTAAAAGCAATCAACTGTTCGCCACCACGAGGAACGATTAAATCGACTCTTTGTGTTGGATTTTCCAAGAAAGCTTGAGTTTCGGCACGATTGTAATTCAAATATTTGACCCAATCCGTTGAAATATTATGTTCTTCCAAGGCTTGGTGCCAAAGAGATACTATTTTCAAATTCGATAACAAAGATTCTTTTCCACCTTTCAATAAAATCTTATTTCCGGATTTGAATGCAATTCCACCTGCTTCAACTGTTACATCGGGTCTGGATTCGTAAATGATCATTATTGTTCCGAAAGCTGCTGTTTTGTTGGTAATTTTAAGTCCGTTGTCGTGTACAAAATGAAATCTTTCCACACCAACTGGATCTTCTTGGCTTGCCAATTGTTGCATTGATAAAATCATTCCGTTAATTTTAGCATCATCGACCAACAAACGTTTTTCCATAGCTAAATCTTCCCCAGAATAATTGGTCATATCCTGTTGATTAGTACTTTTAATGTTGGCTCTTTCTTGTTCTAGAAGTTCTGCCATTCGGTTTAAAACAGCATTTCTTTTTTCTATGGATAATAATGTGTTCATTTTTCTTTTATTATTTTAATAAAAAATACTACTCCTACTATAATCAATACAAAACCTAATAAAAAGCAAATAGTATTAATGGGATGTCCTAATTTGATTGTGTAACCAATACCCATTAAAAGCCAACCAAATATTAAAGTCAATAAAGAAAGCAATAGTTTGGTCTTATTATTCATTTTAGTTTTTTTTTTAAAATCATTTCAATTCCTCTAATGATTCTTGCAAAGCAACTATAAAAGTATCAATATCAGCTTTTTTAATAGTCAATGGCGGCAAAATTCTTAAAAGATTTTTATTACTGGAACTTCCTGTAAATATATGTTTTTCCATTATCATTTTCTTTCGTAGCGCACTAACGTCAAAATCAAATTCAACCCCAAGCATCAATCCTCTTCCTTTTACTTTTATAATTTCCGGGACCACTTTAATAGCTTCAAAAAAGTATTCGGCGGTTTTAGTCGCATTGTCCATTAATTTTTCTTTTTCGATAATCTCTAAAACGGAAATTCCTGCGGCACAAGCCAAATGGCTTCCGCCAAAAGTAGTTCCCAATAAACCGTAACTAGGTTTGAATTTTGGAGAAGTCAAAATGCCACCAATAGGAAAACCATTTCCCATACCTTTCGCCATACAAATAATATCGGGACGAATACCGTGGTGTTGATGAGCGAAGAATTTTCCGCTTCGACCGTAACCTGATTGCACTTCGTCTAGAATTAACACCACATCGTATTGATTACAAACCTTTTCCAATGCTTGAAAAAATTCAGTTGTTCCTTGGTCTAAACCACCAACGCCTTGAATAGGTTCGATAATTACACTAGCCACATCGCCTTTTTTTAGTTCAGCTTCTACCAATTCAATTTCGTTCAAAGGTAAAAAAGTAACCACTTGTTGGGCATTCATTGGTGCAACAATCTTTGGATTGTCTGTGGTTGCAACTGCCGCCGAAGTTCTGCCGTGAAAAGCATTTTCAAACGAAATTACTCTTGATTTATTGGTATGAAAAGAAGCCAGCTTCAAGGCATTTTCGTTTGCTTCTGCTCCTGAGCTGCACAAAAACAGGCTGTATTCTTCCAAGCCAGATAATTTACCAAGCTTTTCTGCTAATTCTACCTGTAACGGATTTTGAATGGCATTCGAGTAAAAACTTAAATTATCCAATTGCTCTTTTACTTTTGCCACATATTCGGGATGGGTGTGACCAATAGAAATCACGCCGTGACCAGAGTATAAATCCAAATATTCTATGCCTTTGTTGTCTATAATCTTGCAGCCTAATGCTTTAACAGGTGTAATGTTGTATAATGGGTAAACGTCGAATAAGTTCATAATTAGCCTCCCCTAACCCCTCCGAAGGAGGGGAACTTAGCAACGGGGAAATTGCTTTTTATAGTTATAATATCATTTATTGCTCAACTCCCTCCCTTTGGGAGGGTTGGGGTGGGCTAAAACCCACTTGGTTTCAGGTGTAAACCTGTAGTTTCGTCCAATCCAAACATCAAATTCATATTTTGAATGGCTTGTCCTGAAGCACCTTTTACTAAATTATCGATAATTGATGTAATCAAAAGCCGGTTTCCTTTTTTCATTAAACTGATGATGCATTTGTTCGTTTGTACCACTTGTTTCATATTGATGTCAGTTGTTGTAATGGTTACGAAAGGTTGATCTCTATAAAAATCTTGATATTTTGCTACGATGTCTTCCAAGCTTTCTTCAACTTTAGTGTAAAGCGTGGCAAAAATTCCTCTTGGAAAATCCCCGCGATTTGGAATAAAAATCAGTTCGTTTGTATAATCCGCCTGCAATTGATTTACACTTTGATTGATTTCGCCTAGATGCTGGTGATTGAACGCTTTGTAATGCGACATATTATTGTTTCTCCAACTGAAAAGGGTTGTTTCCGAAGGGCTAACTCCAGCTCCCGTGCTACCAGTTGTAGCGTTGATATGAACATCGTCTTTCAATAATCCGTGGAATGCTAATGGCAATAAAGCCAACTGAATAGCAGTTGCAAAACAACCTGGATTGGCGATATATTGTGCGCTTTTGATTTCTGTTTTGTTCAATTCTGGCAAACCGTAAACAAAAGATTTTCCGTTAAAGCCTTTATCTTTTGTCAACCTGAAATCATTTCCTAAATCAATGATTTTGGTTGCATCCGAAAAATGATTTTCCTCTAAAAAGGAAATTGATTTTCCGTGACCTAAACATAAGAACACAACAGCAACATTAGAATTTATGGTGTCGGTAAAATTCATTTCGATATCACCCAGCAAATCGTGGTGTGCGACAGAAAGTGGTTTTCCAGCATTTGTTGTGCTGTATACAAAATCAAGTTTAGCGTTTGGGTGAAACATCAGTATTCTGATGAGTTCGCCAGCCGTATATCCTGAACCGCCTATAATACCTATTGAAATCATATCTTTAAATTTTAAAAAGTATTCGAATTACTATTTATGTTATAATTCAAATTTGATTATTTTTAAACGCATCGAGACATAGTTTTTATTAAGTAAATAAGGCGTTTCACTTTTTAAAGTAAAACATAACTATGTGAATACAGAAAATGGTCTATCTAATTCTTTTTACTATGATTCTATGCGTTTAAATTTTTATTTACTCGTAAGTTTCATTATTTACAGATGAAAATATATTCTGTGCGTTTCCTAAAATCTTGATGAACCCTTTCGCATCGTCTGATGTCCAAGCGTTGTTCATTTCGCCGTATTGACCAAAACCGGTATTCATTAAATCATTTTTAGATTCTATTCCGTCAAGCGAAAAATGATATGGTTTCAAAGAAACAGTTACTGTTCCATTTACTGTTTTTTGAGTGTCCTCCAAGAAAGTTTCAATGTTTCTCATTACAGGATCCAAAAACTGCCCTTCGTGAAACAACATTCCGTACCAGTTTCCGAGTTGTTCTTTCCAATATTGTTGCCATTTTCCAAGCGTATGTTTCTCCAATAAATGGTGTGCTTTGATGATGATTATAGGTGCAGCAGCTTCAAAACCAACTCTTCCCTTGATACCGATAATGGTGTCTCCCACGTGAATATCTCTACCAATAGCATAAGCATTTGCCAATTTTTCTAAAGCCACAATATTGTTCGATGGTTTGTCTTTTTTGTCATTTACAGCAACCAATTCGCCTTTTTCGAATTCTAAAGTTACTTTTTCTTCTCCATCTTTTTGCAATTGCGAAGGATAAGCTTCACTAGGTAATGGTTTTCCAGAAGTCAGCGTTTCTTTACCACCAACACTCGTTCCCCAAAGTCCTTTATTGATTGAGTATTGTGCTTTTTCCCAAGAATAATACACGCCATTTTTAGCTAAATAATCTACTTCTTCCTGACGAGAAAGTTTCAAGTCACGAATAGGTGTGATGATTTCAATTTCGGGAGCGATGGTTTGGAAAATTAAATCAAAACGAATTTGGTCGTTTCCAGCACCAGTACTTCCGTGAGCAATGGCTGTGGCGCCAACCGATTTAGCATATTTTATAGCTTCAATAGCTTGAAAAACTCTTTCGGCACTTACAGATAATGGATAGGTATTGTTTTTTAATACATTTCCAAAAATCAAATATTTGATTGCTTTTTCGTAATATTTATCGACAATAGTCAAGTTGGCGTGTTTGGCACTTCCCAATTCATAAGCTCTCTCTTCGATGGCTTTTAATTCAGCATCGTTAAAACCACCGGTGTTTATTAATACGGTATGAACCTCGTATCCTTGTTCGTTTTTCAAATATTTTAGACAGTATGAGGTGTCTAATCCGCCGCTGTATGCTAGTACTACTTTTTTCATTGTGTTTATTTTTTCCTCACCCCAACCCTCTCCGAAGGAGAGGGAGCCGTTAGTGGTAAAGGTGAGTTTATGTTTAATTTTATAATTTGTAATTTTTATTTTGTTGCTCAACTCCCTCTCCTTCGGAGAGGGCTGGGGAGAGGATTTACTTTTTTAAGAATAATGCCGCTTTAATTTCTTTTAATCGGTTCCAAATCCGAACGTTAAACGGATGTTTTGGCGGGTCTTTTGGTTTTTCTTCTGGGTCGTACAACATTCCGGTACACAAACACATTTTATTGTCTTTGCTTTTTAAAATTTCATAATTGGCGCAGGTTTGACAGCCTTTCCAAAAACTAGGATCGTTTGTCAATTCAGAGAATGGAACTGGTTTGTACCCTAAATCGGAATTGATTTTCATTACTGCTAAGCCAGTTGTGATTCCAAAAACTTTGGCTCCGGGGTATTTTTCTAAAGAATAATTGAAGACAAAGGTTTTTATTTTTTTGGCTAAACCGTGGTTTCTAAAATCGGGATGAACGATTAATCCTGAATGGGCTACAAATTTTCCGTGTTGCCAACTTTCGATATAACAGAAACCAGCAAATACACCATTTGTATCCAACGCAATAACAGCATCGCTATTTTGGATCTTTTTTTTGATGTAATCTGGGGTTCTTTTTGCAATTCCAGTACCTCTCAATAAAGCCGAAGTTTCTATAGTGTCGCATATTTCTTGCGCATATTTGAAATGTTCTTGTTGGGCTATAACTACAGATATTCTCATTTCAAGAGTCAAAGTTTGGGTTAAAAATATTAAATATTATAATTGTTGCAAAAGCAGTACAAATGTACATCATACTCCAAATAAAAGTATCAGTTACACTACAAAAAGTGATGTTTTTCAATGGATTAGAAAATCCAAAAGATAACGAATGTAATATCAAAATAGTAGAAATGAAAAATGGATAAAAATTAACAAACATTTTTGGAAACTAAGCTAATAGCATCCGCACTTCGGGAGAAGGCGTAGATCTGTTTATCCGTGATAAAGTAGTTATATGTAAACTTGTTTTTTTCATCGATGCAAATTTACGACAATTTAGTAAAAAAGCCGTGATTTTTTTACAACAAATTTGAGGTTAATTGTTGAATTTGCGAACAAAACATTTCTGATAAAATAGGCCCCGATTAGTTTCTAAATGAATTGCGTAGGATAATATTTTTTAATTTATTTTTCAAATCTTCGCCTGTATCATAGACCATTTGCTCATTGGTTGGAAACGGAACAGCTCTTTTATCAAAATAGGAATAATAATTATCATCAGAGGCACGCCGGTCTCCTTTATAAGTGGCATAAATATTTTCAAAAATAAACTCGCTTGCCAAAGGAAACGACTGTATTAATTTCCCGGTTTTTAAGTCAATATAATCTACTTTTGCTTGTACTTGGCAGGATTTTAATTGTCTAGATTCAAATATTCTAACTGTAACATTTCGAAGATTATCAACCATCACCACTTTTCCAGCATTGTCTAGAACTTCTTTCCCGTTGACGTCTAAGAGCTTTTTTTTCCCGTCAATGATTTGTTTTTCCTTGATAAATTCTTTTTCTTTTATTTGTTCAGGAGAAATTAGTATTTCTCTAAAACTAATGATCATTTCGTAATCATAAGTAATTCCTTTTTGTTTGCTGCCGTGGAATTCAGTCCATTTAGAATCCAATCCGTACGTGTTAAAGTCTAATAAATCATTTTGCAAACGAACTGGAATAATCATATTGGTTTCATTTTTTGTATAAACGCTTACAAAGTCAGTTCCTTTATATTGTGCGTCCTTCAGCAAATCGAGAACATTTTTATAGTTGGGAGTTATCTGGTTCAAGTATGATAAATCGTCGAATGCTTTTCGGAAATTCATTTTATCAGATGTCGCTAATAACGATTTGGAATTGGCATATAAATATTTAGACAAATTATTTTTGCTTTCAACAATGGGGTCGTTGTAATTTTCGAAAGGGAAAATGGCGTTTCGACCTTCGTTCAAAAGTTTCAAAGGTAGTAAGGGCTTTATTTTTTCCTGACGCTCGTTTAATGCTATATAGGTGCTGTATATCTTTTCGAAGTTGGCAGGATTCTTCTCTTTTTCCAATAGATTGATGGAATTTAAATCACGTTCTTTGGCTTTGGCGAATGCTTCTTCGAGTAGATAAACGTAATCTTGATTGCCTTTTTTATCTTTATTTGAGCGTAAATTTGAAACTGATTTATTAATAGCTTCATCATAATTACCTGAACTCAATAAATTTTGAGTTTGTTTTACACCACAGGAGGTTAGGATTAAAAATGCGAATATAAAGTAGTGTTTTCTCATGTTAATTTTTTTGCTAATTTACTTTAATTTTGAATTATGAAAGTCATTTTCTTAGACTTTTTCCTCCTAATTTTTTTAGCCAATAATAATGCCAAAAAAAATCCGACTAGTAAAAAATAGACTGCCCCCAAAAAGTTAGACACTATTTGGGGGTATTTTTATGGAAAGAAAAGTCAAGTATGATTATGCATTTAAGCTTGAATGCGTAAAATTAATTTTAGAAAAACATTACTCTTGTAATTATGTTTCTACACA
>NZ_JANPFL010000059.1:0-19230 GCF_031423415.1 Flavobacterium sp. | reverse complement strand
CAGATATTGCTACCTTACCCCTCGACTTGCATGTGTTAAGCCTGCCGCTAGCGTTCATCCTGAGCCAGGATCAAACTCTTCATCGTATATTGTTTGCTTAATAAATTAAGCTATTGTTATTCGACTCAAATTCTAGTGGTTCTCTAAATCTTCCGATTCTCTTACTCTCTTTATATTTGTTCCGATTTGCATCGGAACGGCTGTCAATTCAATATGTCTAGGAACGTGTCTTATCTTATTTGTTCGCCTTCCTCGCGGTTAGCGGGTGCAAAAGTAACATTTATTTTTGTTCTGGCAAGGAAAAAATATTTTATTTTTGAAATAAAATTTAAATCATCAAAAATATTTTTTTGGGGACACTAACATACAAAATCTTAATAATTCACACCACTTTTTTTGATTATTTTTTCAAAACTTTATAAGAACTTGTCTCTCAATGCGGGCGCAAAAGTACTTCAATTATTGAGTTGCACAAGTGTTTTTTGGAAGTTTTTTAAAAGTATTTTTTAACAGACTGAAATCCTGAAAGTTGAAATCTAAATTTTTTTGTCTATCCGACTTCTTAGCAATGAACGAAGTGGTATTTCTCATAAATTAACAGATTCAAGATTTGAAAAAAGATGTTAATAGTGAAATACTATTTGTGTTTACGTTAGGGATAATAGTGGAAATCCTATTGTGCCGTCCCGATAGCTATCGGGAGGCACAATAGATTGCAACGGATAGCCCGACCTTTTATACAATAGAAGTTGCTAACGATTAAGTAGCAGCTTCTATTGTATAAAGGGTAACGCCAAAAGAAACTACTTGCTTGATTTTGCGGCTTTGTTTAACCAAAAATCGGTCAGGTCATCATAATTGACTGGATTTGCTGGTGGTTGATTAATTAATCTACGTGATTCGAAGGCTCTTACTAATATGGTTTCTATCAGATAATCTTCGTTGACTTCGTAGGGCAAATATTTTGTTTTCATGTTAAGATCAAACATTTTGGCTGTGGTATTGGACCAAAATGCTGTCCATCCACTTTTTAATGTTCTTACTAATTCATAAGTTGTTATACCTGTTTGACGATGTATCAACTTAATAAGTATCTGCCCTTGTTTACGAGAAAGTTTTTTGAGTTGGGCTTCGAACTCGTTATTAAGGTAATTTTCGACTATCTTAAAATATTTCTTCCTTTCTTTATTGGTTTTGAGACTTGCCAACCCTTTATTGAGTGTTGTCAATCGATCGGACGCTAATTTCGCATAAGGATAAGTTCTATAAACTCGGTTTTTGAGCAATTCGAATTGTTTTTTAGACTCAACATCTATTTTTCCTTTGAAAATAACTACTTCTTCTAATTGTATGGTATCTTTGAATATAGTGTCGTTTTCTTTTATGACATATCCGATTTTAGTAGTGTCTTTTTGAACTATTTGCGCATTGGCCGAAATAATTGAGAAAAGGAAAATCAAAAAAAACGTAGTAATCTTCATAGCTGCAATAAATTTATGTTACAAAATTATACATTTATGTACAACTGTAATGCCAATTTTTTAATTTAGCCAAAAATTAAATTTTATGAGTTCAAAATCGATATTAAAAACGTCATCTCTTACCTTTTTAGAAAACTATTTAAACAATGCATCTCCTACTGGATATGAAAGTTCGGGTCAGAAACTTTGGATGGATTATGTAAAGCCTTATGTAGATACATTTATTACGGATACTTATGGAACTGCTGTGGGAATTATTAATCCTGATTCCCCTTACAAAGTAGTTATTGAAGGTCACGCCGATGAAATTTCTTGGTATGTGAATTATATTACAGACGACGGATTGATTTATGTGATTAGAAATGGTGGTTCTGACCATCAAATTGCACCTTCGAAACGCGTAAATATTCATACCAAAAAAGGAATTGTAAAGGGTGTTTTTGGATGGCCAGCGATTCATACTCGTAATCGCAGCAAAGAAGAAACTCCAAAAATCGATAATTTATTCATTGATATTGGTTGTTCCAAAAAAGAGGAAGTGGATGCTTTGGGTGTTCATGTAGGTTGTGTGATTACGTATCCCGATGAATTTATGGTTTTGAACGAAAACAAATTTGTTTGTCGTGCCATTGATAATCGAATGGGTGGATTTATGATTGCCGAAGTAGCTCGTTTGTTGCACGAAAACAAAATTAAACTCCCTTTTGGCTTGTATATTACCAATTCCGTTCAAGAAGAAGTAGGACTTCGTGGTGCCGAAATGATTACCAAAACCATCAAACCAAATGTTGCCATTATCACTGATGTTTGCCATGACTCTACTACTCCAATGATTGACAAGAAAATTGAGGGTGAAATAAAAATTGGTAAAGGTCCGGTAATTACGTATGCACCAGCGGTTCAGAATAATTTAAGAGAACTTATATTAGATACTGCGGATGAGAAAAAGATTCCTTTTCAACGATTAGCCTCTTCAAGAGTAACAGGAACTGATACCGATGCTTTTGCTTACAGCAATGGTGGTGTGGCTTCGGCATTAATTTCGTTACCATTGCGTTATATGCACACTACGGTTGAAATGGTGCATCGTGAGGATGTGGAAAACGTTATAAAATTGATTTATGAGACTTTATTAAAGATGGAAAACAACGAAACATTTTCGTATTTTAAATAGTACTTGGCTTTCTCAATGTTTAAAATCCTTTTCTTTTGACATTATAAAAGAAAGGATTTTTTTTATATCCAACACTTACTGCAAAACCGAATTCCGCCCTTTTTCGCTTTACAAATAACTTCGTGAATAATAATTCTTTAGACTAGAAATTCCTATTTTAATCTACTTTTCGCAAAGATAGTAAACAAAAGAGTTGCAGTATTTTGCAAGGATGAGATGATCGTGGTTTTGGAAAGTATTGATTGTTTTGTTTACAAGATAAAAAAATTACATCCGAAAATTAAGTTAAAAAGTAGTAGCTTATTATTGAAGATCTAAAAATTCAATTTGTACCATCAAAAACGGATCTTTGCTTAACTTTGCATCGCAAAATGATTCCTATTTGTATCTTTGTTGAAAACAAAATCAAATGCAACAAATCATAGACCGCTTTATAAGCTACGTCATTATTGACACAGAATCAGATTCAAGTTCGGAAACTACGCCAAGCACCTCAAAACAATGGGATTTAGCCAACAAATTGGTCGAAGAATTAAAAGTAATTGGGATGCAAGATGTCAGCATTGACGAAAGGGCTTATATTATGGCTACTTTACCTTCAAATGTTGACCACGAAGTTCCGACAATAGGTTTTATTTCACATTTTGATACCACTCCCGATTTTACTGGTGCCAACGTAAAACCTCAAATTGTTGTAAATTATGATGGCGGTGACATTGTGCTAAATGCGGAGCAAAATATTATTTTATCACCAAAATATTTCAAAGACTTATTGCAATACAAAGGTCAAACGCTAATTACTACGGATGGAACTACGCTTTTAGGAGCAGATGATAAAGCTGGAATCACCGAAATTATTACAGCAATGGAATTCCTGATTAAAAACCCAAAAATCAAGCACGGAAAAATTAGAGTGGGTTTTACGCCTGACGAAGAAATTGGTCGTGGCGCGCATCATTTTGATGTTGAAAAATTTGGCTGCGATTGGGCGTACACAATGGACGGAAGTCAAGTAGGCGAATTGGAATACGAAAATTTCAATGCGGCTGGAGCCAAAATAACCTTCAAAGGAAAAAGCGTTCATCCAGGTTATGCCAAAGGCAAGATGATCAATTCGATGCTTATTGCCAATGATTTCATCAATGAATTACCAAAAGGTGAAACTCCGCAAGAAACCAGCCGTTACGAAGGATTTTTTCACGTCCATAATTTAACAGGAAGCATAGAAGAAACCGTTTTGGAGGTAATTATTAGAGACCACAACAAGAAAAAATTTGAAAAACGCAAAGAGTTAATTACTAAAATCAGTCAAAAATTCAATAAGAAATTCGTTAAGCAATTTGGGGAAGATATTGTTATTGCTGAAATAAAAGACCAATATTACAATATGAAAGAAAAGGTTTTATCCGTAAAACATATCGTAGATATTGCCGAAAAAGCTATGAAAGATTTGAGAATAAAACCCATCATAAAACCCATCCGTGGCGGAACTGACGGTTGTCAATTGTCTTACAAAGGTTTGCCTTGCCCTAATATTTTTGCAGGCGGCCATAACTTTCACGGAAAATACGAATATGTTCCCGTTGAAAGTATGCAAAAGGCAGTTGATGTAATTGTGAGAATAGCAGAACTAGTCGCTATTCCTGTTTCAAAATAAATAATAAAAAATTTAAAATATTGATTAAAATACCATCATTTTCTGGTTTTTTTTTGATAATTAATTAAGGAAAAACTTAACATTGGCGAATTGATAAATTTACTACATTTGTTTACAATTAATTTACAATTAATTAACACAAACAATTTATCATCTAAAAAACAGCATTATGGACGAAAACAATGAAGAGATTACAAATGAAATTACGCAAGACGCACCTAAAGAAGTAGCAATTCCAAAACCTAGAACAGCAAGAGCTCCGAGAAAAGTAACAGCACCTAATACTGCACCAGCATCAAAAACAGTAGTAGCACCAAGAGCTCCTAGAGCTCCTAGAGCTCCAAGATCATCTAGAGCGGTTGTTAAGCCCGCTATTGAAATCCCTGTAGTTGATGAAACCCCTGAAGTTGTACTTACAGAAGAAACTATAATTATAATAGAGGAAAAATCAAAAAAGGAAAAAAATAAGATGAAAGAGAAAGAAAAAGAGCAAAAAGCTAAGGCTAAAGAAAAAGCGAAAGCTAAAGCCAAAAAGGCGAAAAAAGCGAAAAAGGAAAAAGCTAAAAAAGCGAAAGAAAAAGCGAAAGCAAAAGAAAAAAAGGCTAAAGCGAAAGCTGCAAAAGCAAAGAAGAACAAAAAAAATAAAAAGAAATAATAAAGTTGTTTTAAAATTAAAATCCCAAATTACAATGCTAACATTGAAATTTGGGATTTTTAATATTGGCGCTTTTTCTATTTTTTGTTCAATGCAGCGCTCATTTCCATTGAAATCGCAGAACGCTCCATTTTCAATTTTCCAGCCATAGTTTCAATAACTACTGTAGTTTCAGCAACCTCAGCAATTTTACCGTGAAGCCCACTTTTGGTGATGATTTTGTCACCTACTTTCAATGCACTTTCGAATTCTTTTTCGTTTTTAGCTCTTTTTTGTTGTGGTCTAATCATAAAGAAATAGATGACCACAAACATTAATAAAAAAGGTGCAAATTGAGTTAACTGTTCCATAATTTTTAATTATTTTTTGTTGTTTATTTATTGTTTTTTGTTTGAATTTACATTAATCCACGACCCACTTTTTGAATTCGGTTATCGGTTTGGAGTTCTTTGACTACATTGTCTAAAATTCCGTTTATAAAAATACTGCTTTTTGGCGTAGAATATTCCTTTGCTAATTCCAAATATTCGTTTAGAGTAACTTTTATTGGAATCGAAGGAAATTTCAGGAATTCACAAATAGCCATTTTCAGGATAATCGTGTCGATTTCGGCAATTCTTTCGCTGTCCCAATTTGGAGTTTTATCAACATATTCTTTGGCCAATTCCTTTTCGTTCAAGACTGTTTTTCTAAATAAATCTTTAACAAAATCCCGGTCTTCATTGTCTTTAAATAATTTTGGAATCCTAAAATTTCCTTCTTCAACTGGTTTCAAGGCTTTTAATTGTTTGATAATTTCAGTATTTACAACAGGAATATCATCAATCCAAGTCAGTTTATGGTCTTCGAGATAGTCGTATAATTTTTCATTTGGAACAATTACCTCTTGAAACAAATTGACAATAAATTCTTTATCTTCTTCGAATGTATTAATCGCATTGGCCATATATTTTACATACAATTTGCTTCGCTTAATGTCATTAAGAAGCAGCAAAATATAATCATCATTCAATGCCCAATTGTTGATTTTACGCGTTTCAAGACCAATACTCAACGAATTATTTTCAGCTAGGATTTGAAAAATAGCGTTTTTAATAAACTTTTCGTTGGGTTTACGCTCCTGTGCAGTGGCGAGATGTTTTTGACTGGATTTGTGCAAAAAATCAGTTTCTTTTTTGCAGATTTCGATTAATGAAGAAAGCATTATAAGGTATAAATCTTGAATGGCGTCAATACTATAAAAAAGGAATTTCTCTTCTTTTTCCAAATCGTCTGAACCATTTTGATGCATCGCATAAATGGATTGCATAACCTTAACGCGAATGTGTCTTCTGTTTACCACCTTGTAAGAACTTTTATTTAATTAGTTGGCAAAAATAAGAATTTCATTTTTTAAAATAGAATTAAACCTGAAAAATATCTAATTTTCATATTACCTTTGGAATTCTTAAAGAATACAAATCCAGATGAAAGAATTACGATATTTAAACAAATATTTTGTCCAATACAAATACAGCTTTTTATTTGGCATTGTCATTACTATAATTGCGCAAATATTTTCGTTGTTTACACCCAAATTAATAAGCAAATCCTTCACCATAATCGAAGAATTTGCGAAAGACAAATCGGTAACAAAAGCTGTAATTCAGCAAGAACTGATTTATAATATTTTACTGATTATTGCCACCACCATAATTGCTGGTTTCCTTACCTTTTTGATGCGTCAAACACTAATAGTAATGTCACGCCACATCGAATTCGATTTGAAAAATGAAGTTTTTAGACAATACGAAAACTTATCGCAGAATTTCTATAAACAAAACCGAACTGGCGATTTGATGAACCGCATCAGCGAAGATGTTTCAAAAGTGCGAATGTATGTTGGTCCAGCTGTTATGTACACCATAAACACTGTAATTCGGTTCGCCATTGTTATCGGCTATATGTTTAATGTTTCGCCTCGACTGACCTTGTATACCTTGCTCCCATTACCTCTTTTGTCGTATGCTATTTTCAAAATAAGTTCTGAAATCAATAAAAAAAGCACTATTTTTCAGCAATATTTATCCAAAGTTTCGAGTTTCACCCAAGAAATTTTCTCTGGAATTAGAGTAATAAAAGCCTATTCATTAGAAGAGCAACATCAAAATAATATGATTGAATTGTCCGATGAAAGCAAAAGAAAAAGTTTAAATTTAGCCAAAATTCAAGCTTTATTTGGACCATTAATGTTGGCTCTCATTGGAATAAGCAACTTAGTTGTGATTTATTTTGGAGGTTTAATGTACATTAACGGCACCATCAAAAGCATTGGTACTATCGCTGAATTTATTTTGTATGTAAATATGTTAACTTGGCCTGTGGCATCTTTAGGATGGGTTTCGTCTATGGTTCAAGAGGCCGAAGCTTCGCAAAAACGCATCAATGAATTCCTTAAAATTGTACCGGAAATTCAAAACAAAAATCCCGAAAAATCAATTATTGAAGGTGCAATTTCTTTCGAAAATGTGAGCTACACTTATGAAGATACCAATATAAAAGCATTGCAAAACGTATCTTTTACTGTTCAAAAAGGTGAAACATTGGCGATTTTAGGAAAAACCGGTTCAGGAAAATCGACCATTATTTCGCTGATTTCTCGATTGTATGATGTAACCGAAGGTCAAATTACGATTGACCAAAAAGAAATCAGCGAAGTCAATCTATACGATTTGCGAAACAACATAGGAATTGTGTCACAAGATGCTTTCTTATTCTCAGATACAATCAAAAACAATATCAAATTTGGCAAAGAAAACGCCACGGACGAAGAAGTATCAACTGCTGCAAAAAGTGCTGTCGTGCACGACAATATAATGGGCTTCAACAAACAATACGAAACCATTCTTGGAGAAAGAGGAATCACACTTTCTGGCGGACAAAAACAAAGGGTTTCTATTGCTAGAGCCGTCATCAAAAATCCAAAAATTTTATTATTTGATGATTGCTTATCCGCAGTTGATACCGAAACCGAAGAAGCTATTTTGAATAATCTGCAGGAAATTTGCAAGGACAAAACCACTATCATTGTAAGTCATAGAGTTTCCTCTGCAAAAAATGCAGATCGGATTATAATTCTTGACGAAGGCCGAATTATTGAGCAAGGTTCTCATAATCAATTAATAAATCAAGAAGGTTACTATGCTGCACTATATTTGAAACAACTTTCTGAAAAAGAATTGCAATAATTGTTGTGTAATACAACTATTTTTTAGATTTTTGAATACTGCTTAGCAACAATAAATTGACAGAAGGATTATGAGAGAAAATGATATGTTAGAAAAAGAAGAGATATTTTCTAAAGTTTTAAGAGCTGGAAGAAGAACGTATTTCTTTGATGTGAGAGCTACAAAAGCGGATGATTATTATATTACGATTACCGAAAGCAAGAAATTTACCGAAGCTGATGGTTCCTTTCACTTCAAAAAACACAAAATATACTTATACAAAGAAGATTTTACTGCTTTCACGGAAATTTTGGAAGAAATGACTTCTTATGTTTTAAACCACAAAGGCGAAGAAGTAATTTCGGAAAGACATCAAAAAGATTTCAAAAAGGAATATGATTCAGACAAATTGGATGAAGATAATATTCCTTCGACTTCTAGTTTTACTAATATCGAATTCGATGACATTTAAATTGTAATACAAAAACCAAAAATAACTAACCAAAACTAAAACAGTTTGGAAGTCGAAATATTTTCAGACTTTTTTTTATGGAAAATTGTTTTATTAAAAAAGAAAGAAGCAGTCTCAGGGCTTGAGATGATTCCTTAAAAATAGTATTTTACAGGTTTCTATAGTTTTTCTAGATACCCTAAAACATTCTTTTCGATTCGGTCATAAATATTAGAAACATCCGCTTTTACAAATTTTTCACCTAAGATATTTTCGTATAATTCAATATATCTTTCAGAAACGGTTTCGATATATTCGTCAGTCATATTCGGGATTTGTTGTCCTTCTTGACCTTGAAAACCATTTTCAATTAACCAACGACGTACGAATTCCTTCGACAATTGTTTTTGCTCTTCTCCCCTATCTTGTCTTTCTTGATACCCTTCGGAATAGAAATAACGAGAAGAATCTGGAGTGTGAATTTCGTCAATTAGTACAATAACACCGTCTTTGGTTTTACCAAATTCATATTTGGTATCGACCAAAATCAATCCACGACTGGCAGCAATTTCAGTTCCTCTTTGAAACAAAGCTCGGGTATATTTTTCTAAAACCAAATAATCTTCCTCAGTAACAATTCCTTTGGATAAAATATCCTCACGTGAAATATCTTCGTCGTGTGAACCATTATCCGCTTTGGTGGTTGGCGTAATTATCGGTTCTGGGAATTTGTCGTTTTCCTTCAATCCTTCGGCCATTGTAACGCCACAAATTTGTCTTCTTCCTGCGGCATATTCTCTAGCTGCGTGACCTGAAACATAACCACGAATAACCATTTCGACTTTGAAAGGTTCGCACAAATGACCCACAGCTACATTTGGATCGGGTGTTGCGATTAACCAATTGGGTACAATATCTTGAGTCAGTTCCATAAATTTAGTAGCAATTTGGTTCAGGATTTGACCTTTGTACGGAATTCCTTTTGGCAAAACCACATCAAAAGCCGAAAGCCTGTCGGTGGCAACCATAACCAAAAGTTCATCATTGATATTGTAAACTTCCCTTACTTTGCCTCGATATACTGATTTTTGATTCGGAAAATTGAAATTCGTTGTAGTTATAGTGTTCATGTAGTCATCTTATTTTATGAATGCAAATTTAGAAATATTTTCGAGCCAAAAAGCATCATTCGAGATTAATTACGACAAAAGTAGCGCTGATAAATAAGATGCAACGCCATCTTTTTCGTTAGAAGAAATCACTTCTAATTGGGGAAATTTGTTTTTAAAACTCTCAACAGCATTTTCCATAATCAAAGATTTTCCAGCCGAAATTAGCATCCTTTCATCATTGAAACCATCACCAAAAGCTATAGATTGCTCGAAAGTGTGATTTTCGATTTCCAAAATTTTAGTAATGGCAACACTTTTATCAACCGATTTGTCCATAAATTCCAAACAAAACGGAAGGCTAAAAGCAGAATGAAATTCATTGGCATGGTCTTTCATAATTTCGTCTCTGAGTTCTAACAATTTATGATGTTCATTATGTGTAAAAAATAATTTTATAGCACTCAAATCTTTAACCGTTTTAAAATCAACAATCTCAAACGGGTAATTCATTATGGTTTGAAAACTATTCAGCTTTTTATTTTCCTTGTTGGTTTGCCAAACTTTTTCTTTGAACAAAACTGTTGTAAACTCAGAATCAATATCCAAATCCAAAATCGATTTTATGGCTTCACTTTTTATGTCAAACGAATAAATAAGTTCTTTTGTAGGCGAATGAATCCGCGCTCCATTTGAAGTTACCAAATAGAAAGAACAACCCAAGTCTTCCAAAAGCGGCATTGCATCAAGATGATGACGACCTGTTGCCACAATTAGTAAGTACTTTTCGTCGTGAAGTTGTTGGAAAACAGTCTTAGTATAATCGGAAATTTGGTGTTCGTTGTTGAGTAATGTCCCGTCTAAATCACTAATGATAACTTTAAATCTTTCTTTGATACTCATTTTTTAAATCACCGTTTTAAGAAAAGTCAATTTATTCAATTCTGAAGCGGTTAGCAATGGAAAGTTCTAAAGCATTTTGATAAAAAATCAATCTAACCAATCAAACAAATATTCTTCTTTATACTCAATTTCAAATTTATTCAAAAATTCAAGGTATTCCTCTTTAAATGATTTCGTTTGATGATGGCTCTTTTGATTTTTAATATAATTTACTACAGTATCTATTTGGCTGAAACTATATGAAAACGCCCCAAATCCTTCTTGCCAATTAAATGGAACATTTGTCAATTTCTTTTCATTGATAAAAGAATTGCTAGATTTTTTAATTTCTCTAACTAAATCCGAAAGACAAGAATTGGGTTTCATTCCAATAAAAATATGAATATGATCCGGCATTCCGTTTATGGCAATCAATTTTTGACCTTTATTTTGAACAATTCCCGTAATATATTTATACAATTCCGTTTCCCAAGATTCGTGAATCAAAGCTTTTCGATTTTGAACCGAAAAAACTACTTGAATGTATATTTGGGAATAGGTATTCGCCATTATGATTTTATTTTAAAACCCCTAGGGATTCAATGTTATATAAAAACAATTTCAATTTCATGTATGCGACCCCAGCCGGGGTCGGAAATCTATCCCAATCCATTTTCTATAAATATACAACGGCGTCGCCGTTGTTTGTAATTATAAAAAATTAATGATAACAAAAATCCTAGAGGGATTTCATATTTATAGAAAACAATTTCAGTTATATGGATTCGACCCCGGCTGGGGTCGAATATTATTTCAAACAAAATCAATTTCTATAAATATGTAACGGCGCTGCCGTTAGTTATAATTTTGAAGAAAATCTAATCAAGCTTTTTAATGATTTCAAGAAAATTATAATTGACAATATTGACAATATCAACAAAGCCATTATAAAAAAAACTACCTCCCAAATAGGATATATAGTGGTATGCCATCCTGGTATTAGAGAACTGTAAAAATCAATTTTATAAAATATCGAAATCAATACTATAAAAAAGATAGCAAAAAATATATATCTTTTATATTTCATAATTCTAATCGTGATTCTCAATCTGCTTGTACGCATCAATCACTTTTTTGACCAAGCGATGGCGCACGATATCTTTGTCATCCAGATAAATGATGCCAATTCCTTCTACATCTTTCAAAACCAAAATGGCTTCTTTCAATCCCGAAATCGTTCGTCGAGGCAAATCGACTTGACCCGGATCGCCAGTAATCATAAACTTGGCATTTTTTCCCATACGTGTCAGGAACATTTTCATTTGCGAATGGGTAGTATTTTGAGCTTCATCAAGAATTACAAAGGCATTATCTAAGGTTCGCCCACGCATAAATGCCAATGGTGCAATTTGGATAATTCCCTTCAAAATATAATCTTCCAACTTTTCGTTGGGCAACATATCACGCAAAGCATCATACAAAGGTTGCATATACGGATCTAGTTTTTCCTTCATATCCCCTGGCAGAAAACCAAGATTTTCACCCGCTTCGACCGCGGGACGAGTTAAAATAATCCGTTTGACTTGTTTTTCTTTCAATGCTTTTACAGCCATTGCAACTCCTGTGTAAGTTTTCCCAGTTCCTGCTGGACCAACGGCAAAAACCATATCGTTTTTGACCATAGTGTCCACCAACAATTGCTGATTGGGAGTCATCGCTTTGATGATTTTTCCTCCAACACCGTGTACCAAGATTTTGTCGTGACCAAAACCCTTTGCATAATCCTGAATCGTACTTTGTAGCACACGTTCAATCACATTATCATCAATGTTGTTGTAACGGGTAAAATGCAGCATCAAGCGGTTGAAGCGGTTTTCAAACTCATCTAAAACTTCTTTTTCGCCAAAAGCCTTCAGAGTGGTTCCTCGGGCAACAATTTTAAGTTTGGGGTAATACTTTTTAATCATTTCAAGATGAGTGTCTTGAGCGCCCCAAAAATCTTTTGGAGCGATGTCTATGAGCTCGATGATTCTTTCGTTCAAAAGCGGTAGTTTTTAAGTTATTAATTTAAGGTAAATCGCAATCCAATTCCATTCGAATTGGTAATTAAATCTAGTTTTGGTTTAATGTATCCAGTAGCAATTTGATTGTTATATTCAGTAACTACATTTCTAATTTTTTTGGAAAAACCTATTTTGACAGGAATGGCAATTACCACTGCTGCTAATCCAACAAAAGTTAATGCAGAAGGATAATTTCTCTCGGTTTGTATTGAATTTCCAGTAACTGTGGTGTTTCCATCAGAAAAAACTCCACTCAATAAATCAGCTAAAACTAATGTTGAACCTCCAATAAGCAGCACATTTCCAGCTGTTTTTTTAGATCTTCCAGCATTATAATCGGCTAATAATTTTTGATTGTCTTTTAATAATTCTCTAACTAGGTCGTGAGAAATTTGTTGGTTTTCGGAATTTAATATAGTTCCATTTGACGAGTATGCTAATTTTTGAGAATGAGATTGCAAAATGCAAAAGAAAAGTAAGAGGACAAATAATGGTTTAATCATATTGGGGTTTATCTTAAATTCAAATTACAAAATTTTAATTAATAAAAGCCTAAAATACTTTAGCTTTGCATTTCTCAAATTTAATGAGTTTTAGCTTGCATTCGCATTTTATTTATAAACAATTTTATGTCAATAATTACCCTTACTACCGATTACGGCTTGAAAGACCACTTTGTTGGCGCTTTGAAAGGGAAAATTTTATCCGAGTATTCAGAGGCGACTATTATTGATATTTCACATTACATTGATGCATTTAACACGTTAGAAGCCAGTTACATTATTGGAGCTGCGTATTCCAGTTTTCCAAAAGGTACAGTGCATATTATCGGTGTGGATATGGAATTCAACAAAGAAAACCAACATATAGTAATGCAATGGAATGATCATTATTTTATTGCCGCTGATAATGGTATTTTGAGTATGCTTTCGCAAAAAATTGTCGCCCAAAAAATAGTTACTATCAATATTCACGACCGTTTGCCGAGTGATGCCACCGATTTGGATGTTTTCGTGAAAGTGGCTTGTCATATTGCCAAAGGCGGTTTGCTCAATGTGATTGGCAAAGAAATAAAAACTATCAAACAAGTCACCGAATTGCAAGCCGTTCCCGCCAATGACGGAAGTTCGATAAAAGGCTATGTGATTTATATCGACCATTTTGGTAATGTGGTGACCAATATTTCCAAAAAACAATTTCTGGACGTTGCCAAAGGAAGACCTTATGAAATAAGCTTTAAAAACAAAAAAATCAAGTCCATTTTGCCCAATTACTCGTCGATTGCGAGTTCTGAAAAATATCCTCTCAAGAATTATGAAGGCGAAAAACTGGCGATTTTTAACGAAGCTGGTTATTTAGAAATTGCTATTTTCAAGAGTAATCCAGCAAAATTTGGCTCGGCCAATAGCTTGTTGGGATTGAATTATAGGGATGTTATTAATATTGTGTTTATTTAAATATTTTTTTGATTTTAGATTGAAGATTAACGATTTTTGATTTCGGATTTAAAGCATCATAATATGGAAACAATTATAAAAATAAGTTTTAAAAATTTGAAACAGAATTATCTTGAAGTACAACAATTTCTTGAAGATAAGTCTGGAGAAAAAAATATTTCCAATAAATCAAAAATAGCAAATGATTTAAGTCTTGTGGGTGATGATAATTATTATTTATTAGATAGTTTTATTACAAAATATAATTTAGACTTTTCTAATTTCAATTATGCTGAGCATTTTGAAAGCGAAGGAGAATTGACTATGAGCATATGGTCAATACTATCAGTTTTTTTTATTCCTTTATTTATCCTTAAAGGAATTTTAGCTTATGTAATTATCTTATATTCAAAAAAATATTCAGACAAAATCGATAGTTTCAATTTCTTTTTAAGAGAATACAAATCAGGCAGAATTGATTTAACAATGGGAGATTTAATTACATCAAAAATTAATGGAAACTTTTTATTAAGAGAAAATGTCAAATTTGTTTTTGACTAAATATTAAATCTGAAATCAAAAATCGTTAATCTTCAATCCTAAAGTAAATGTTCATACGAATAGTAAAAATGTCCTTTCACGAAGAAAATATTCCTGCTTTTTTGGAAAACTTCGAAATAAATAAAGACAAAATACGAAACGCGCCGGGAAACCGTTTATTGGAATTGTATCAGGACAAAAACAACAAATCTATTTTCTTTACCTACAGTTATTGGGAAACAGAAGAAGACTTGGAAAATTATAGACAATCGGAGCTTTTCAATGGAGTTTGGGGCTTTACAAAAAAATTATTCAACGATAAACCCGAAGCTTGGAGCGTTGATAAATAAGCCCCCTAACCCCCAAAGGGGGAATTAGCAACGTGTGAAATATTAAGTAAAAGATAACAATAAAATTTTGCGCCTTAGCGTCTTTGTGGCAAAATTTATTAATTATAAATGAGGATCAGATGGCGCCCGTTCCTCGCAATGACAATATGAAATCAATAGTAGTAAGAGAAATAAAATCCTTTTTTGGTTCGCCGATTGGGTATTTGGTGATTGCCGTTTTCCTTATTGGAAACGGATTGTTCCTTTGGGTTTTCGAAGGAGAATACAATATTTTGAATAGCGGTTTTGCTGATTTGAGTCCGTTTTTTACATTGGCACCGTGGATTCTGATTTTCTTGATTCCTGCCGTGACGATGCGCAGTTTTTCAGATGAGAAAAAACAGGGAACCTTGGAATTGTTGCTGACGAAACCTTTGAGTATTTGGCAAATCGTGAACGGAAAGTTCCTCGGTTCAATGTTGTTAATCGTTATGGCAATAATTCCAACCTTTATTTATGTTTGGGTCATTGCTGGTTTGGGTTCGCCCGAAGGCAATATCGATATGGGTAGCACAATGGGTTCTTATTTTGGATTACTCTTTCTGATTGCAGGGTATTCTGCTATTGGAATCTTCACTTCTACCCTATCGGAAAATCAAATCGTGGCGTTTATCGTTTCGGTGTTTTTGTGTTTCTTCTTTTATTTTGGATTCGAAGGTGTGGCTACGCTTGTTCCTAGTTTTCAGGGTTTAATTTCTGGTTTTGGAATGCAAGATCATTTCAAAAGTATGAGTCGTGGTGTTATTGACACTAGAGATGTGGTCTATTGTGTGAGCATTACGGTCCTGTTTCTATCATTTACAGTTTATAACTTAAAATCCATTAAATCGTAATGACAGCTTCTAATAAAAACAATATCAAATCACTGTTGATTGTCATTGCCATTCTCTTGTTTTTGAATTTAATTAGCGGTTATTTTTTCCACCGTTTCGATTTAACCAAAGACAAAAGATATACGCTTTCGACCACGTCTTTGACTATCATCAAACAAGTGCAAAATCCGTTGTACGTGAAAATCTATTTGCAAGGCGATTTACCTGCGGAATTCAAGCGTTTGCAAAGTGAAACCCGTGATTTATTCGAAGAATTTCAAGCCTATAACAAAAATATTATTTTCGAATTCGTTGATCCGTTGGAAAATGAAGAAGAAAGTATGGACAACATCAAGGAATTGTATCGAAAAGGACTCACACCAATCAACATTACCGTTGACGACAAAGGCAAACAATCACAAGCAATGGTTTTTCCTTGGGCGATTGCGGTTTACAACAATAAAGAAGTCAATATTCCTTTGTTGAAAAACTTAATGGGCGCTTCCACAACTCAAAAAGTGATTGGTTCTGTCCAACATTTGGAATATTCCATTGCCGATGGCATCAACAAAATCACGAAAGAAAGACAGAAAAAAGTAGCCGTTATCAAAGGAAACGGTGAATTGCAAGATGTGCAAATTGCCAAATTCCTGATGCAGGTTCGTGAAAGTTACCACATTGGACCTTTTACTTTAGATTCAGTAGCCAAAAACCCACTGGGGAGTTTGGACGCCTTGCAAAAATACGACTTGGCGGTTATTGCCAAACCAACAGAAACCTTCACCGATGCTGAGAAACAAGTCTTGGATCAATTTATCGTTAATGGTGGAAAAACCTTGTGGTTAGTGGATCAAGTCAATATGGAAATGGACAGTTTGTACAATGATTATGGTGCAACTTTGGCGTTTCCTAGAGATTTGAATTTGAACGATATGTTCTTCAAATACGGGTTTCGAATTAATCCTGATTTGGTAAAAGACGAGCGAGGAAGTCCAATAAAATTAGCCACGGGCGAAGCAGGAAGTGCGACACAATATCAGGAATTCAACTGGAAATTTGCCCCTCAAGTGTATCCTATCAGCAAACATCCCATTGTGAAAAACTTGGGTGGAATCAAGTTCGATTTTACTAGCGGTATCGATACTTTGAAGAATGGAATTAAGAAAACGGTGTTACTGCAATCATCACAATATTCGAAAAGAATTGGTTCGCCAGTAGAAATTAATTTGAAAATTGTGGAGGAAGAAACCTCTCCCAATCATTATTTGAATACGGGAAATATTCCGCTTTCGGTTTTGCTGGAAGGTTCGTTTCATTCGATGTTTGAAAATCGGGTGTTGCCATTTAACCAAAAATCATTTGAAGCCAAAGGCAAGGACAATAAAATGATTGTGATTTCGGATGGTGATTTGATTCGAAACCAACTGGATAAAAACTTTCAACCTGTAGAATTGGGATACGATCAGCGCTCCGGAAATTTGTATGACAACAAGGATTTTTTGATGAATTGCGTCAATTATTTACTGGATGATACTGGACTTATTAACATTCGAAGCAAAGACCTCGATTTGCCTTTATTGGATAAAGAAAAAGTTTATGAAAGTTATACCAGTACACAAATCCTAACAATTGGGCTTCCACTCTTGGTTTTAGGGCTTTTTGGAGTTCTTTTTACCTTTCTTAGAAAGAAAAAATATGCGAAGTAGTATCTTAGTTCAATTGAAATTATTGTAAACATTTCATGTGTACTAACTAGAAACTAAATTACTATAAATTTTAAACCACATAGAAAAATAGTTATTTGTAAATAGCTAAGGACGCTTTGCTTGTCATAGATTTCATAGCTATGAGTAAATATAGTGCCTATGAAAATCTTTGATTATTATATTTTTCATTACTCTATGTGGTTAAAAATTATTTAAAGAAATCTGGTTAGTAATGTTAATAAAAAAAGTTTTTATTCTAGAATAGTTTACGATATATTTGTAGCTACATTGATTTTGGAATTTGAATAAAATTCACGCCCAAAAAATAAAACAAAATATATGAAATTTATAGTATCGAGTTCGTACTTATTAAAACAATTACAAGTTCTAGGAAACGTTATCAACAGTAGTAATACTTTGCCTATTTTGGATAACTTCCTTTTTGAGTTGGATCATAATACACTAACGGTTTCTGCTTCGGATTTAGAAACTACGATGTCTGCCACTTTAGAAATTGATTCTACAAGCAAAGGCAGCGTTGCTGTTCCAGCTAAATTACTTTTGGAAATCCTTAAAACATTTCCGGAACAACCCTTGACTTTTACCGTTGAAGAAAATAGTACGATAGAAATTAGTTCTAATTCTGGAAAATATGCTTTGGCTTATGCTCCAGGAGAAGAGTTTCCAAAATCAGTGAACTTAGACGAACCATCAGTAACTTTAGTTCCTGCCGATGTTTTGGCAACCGCTATCAGCAAAACGATATTTGCTGCCGGAAACGATGATTTACGTCCGGTAATGTCTGGTGTTTTCTTCCAATTTTCTCCTCAAGGATTGACATTTGTAGCCACCGATGCTCACAAATTAGTGAAATACGCTCGAACTGATGTGACGGCTTCGCAAGTGGCTGATTTCATTATGCCAAAGAAACCTTTGACTATTTTGAAAAACATTTTGGGCGCTTCGGATGCCGAAATAAAAATTGAATACAACGATTCGAATGCGACTTTTTCGTTCGACAATTATGTATTAATGTGTCGTTTGATTGATGGAAAATATCCAAACTATGAAGCGGTTATTCCCAAAGAAAACCCAAACAAATTGATGATTGACAGAACACAGTTCTTGAATTCTGTTCGTCGTGTTGCTATTTTCTCTAACAAAACTACGCACCAAATTCGTTTGAAAATTGCGGGTGCTGAATTGAACATTTCTGCAGAAGATATTGATTACTCGAACAAAGCAGAAGAACGTTTGACTTGCGATTATCAAGGAGACGATATGCAAATTGGGTACAACTCTCGTTTCCTTACAGAAATGTTAACCAACTTACAATCGGATATGATTATGCTTGAAATGTCATTGCCCAACAGGGCCGGAATCTTAACTCCAGTGGACGGATTAGAAGAAGGCGAAACGGTAACCATGCTTGTGATGCCTGTAATGTTAAATAACTAAGCTAACTAACCAAATGCTTTTATATTTAAAAAGCCACGAATTTCAATTGAAATTGTGGCTTTTTTTTATGTTTAAATAGTCATTCCTTAAAAATGAATTAACAATTTGATTGTTAATAACTTGTGATTAAATTCAGTTGAAAACAGTACTTTTAAATCGCCAAAAAGTGTATATTTCGGTATAAAAAAGTGGCAATATGTTAGGCAAAATA
>NZ_JANPFL010000058.1:0-69659 GCF_031423415.1 Flavobacterium sp. | reverse complement strand
GTACAATTTTAAGCTCCGATTCAACCAAATCAAGGAACAAATTGTTTTTTGGCTTAATTATTTGTTCAACTTCTATCCTGAAAATAATATTCCTATTTTTGTGGAAATTAAAAATAGCTCTTTTTAAGGGTTGACTACTTATTGAATAACTAGAACTACTTATTGAGTAACTATAACTACTTATTGAGTAACTAGTTCTATTTTATTTAGAAATACAACGTACTCTCAGTTGTTTTACTCCAATTTTCAATGAACTTTTTCGACCAGGTTAAGTACAAGTTGGTCTTATCGCCGGGGTAATTTTAAGACTTAATCTTGTTTAGTTCATAACAATAGACCTAGTATTGTTTTTAAAACAAGCACTAGAACTTTATAAAGTAAAGCCTTTTCGGTAATGGTCGTTAGCATCATCGGCTCTTTTGGTAAGCAAATCGGTTTGAATGATTGCAGGCGTTTCGATAACGATATTGGTATAAATCTCTACCGCCAAGGCATCATACACCTGGTCGGGATTGCTGCTGACTTTGCTAACAAAAGCCGCAAAGCCCACGCCTTGTTCGAGCATATTGGCAATGGCGATGTTTTCATAAGCCGCCAAATAGCCCAATTTGTGTTGGTTGCAATAAACCTCGACAGCAAAACTATCGTACTGATTGGTTAGTTCTCTTTTTAAACTTAACTCTGTGCCCACCGCTAATTGCGCCCGAACTTGTGCAAAGCCATAATGCGTGAGGCCTTTGATATAGTTGTCGTATATCTTGACGGGTTTTTGCGACCAAGTAGTATTCGGAATAATTAAACCCGTGGTGCCGAGACCGAGTGTGCGGAAGAAATCGAGGCGGTTCATAGTTTTTGGATTTTGCCTAAACTTGAAATTTTTACTTTAATCGGATTTTGTGTCTTCCACCCATTTTTGCCCTCTCCTAAACTTGTAATTCTTATATAATGAGGAAAATATTCTCTGCTCTGTGAAGATTCTAAATGGTGTCTAAACTCAAATAATGGTGATTTTCCTTGATTTGTACTCGATATTGCTTCTGCTTTATATAGATGCTCTTTCAAAAAAGTTATGTTATTAATATTGTTTCGGTATGTTGTTTCAGATAATCCCAATAAAAACATTTCTGTTTTTTCGATTGTTTCAATTAATGTCGTGTTCGTAAATTCGTTTGGTATTTGGTAAATTCTTTCCTGCTGTTGTTTTCTTTTTACAACCTTCCAAAACGATTCTAAATGAAAATTATAGTTTTCACAGTCATCAACAAAAACTAATGCGTGATGATTATTTCTTGGATTTACATATTGATTTTTTGTTGATTTTAGTTGCTGTGCATTACCCATTTCTACTGTAACTCTTACTTTTTTAATAGGGACTGGTTCCCCTTTTTTATTGGGCAAAGTATAAAACGATTTAATTTTGATATGTAATGCTTCAATTTTTCCTTTAATCTCTTTTTCTTCTATTTCTGTGTTTCTTGGAGATTTCAATTGTTTCGCTAACTGGTCAATTTCTTTATATAATGGTATTTCAGCTTTTCTCGCTTTAATTATTATTTCTTTAATTGCAGTATCGACAATCTTTTCCAATTGTTTGTCTGTTTTTAAACTTTCAACAGACTCTCTTTTATGAAAACCCTTCTTTCCATTTGGTGGTGTCCTGTCCCCGTAGAGATTTTCTTTGTGCAACTGCCCTCTCACAGCCATTCCCTCACTTTTAAAAGTTTGTCCATTTTTGGTAATCTTCTTCGTGATTTTTGTTAGGATGTTTTTGTTTAGTTTGTGTGAGATTAGAATACTATTGATACTATTTTTTGCATCAGTATGAAAATCGTCCCAGGGTTCTGGGAATTTCAATTGCTCTTTTTCGTACTCATTTTCTCGTTTCTTGTTTGCGGCAGCGGCACTTTGTTTGCTCAACCGTTGGAAAAAGGATTCTTTTGTTAAGGCTATAACCAGCGCATCTATGGCGTGGTGGCGGTGGTCTTCACGGTTTTTGATAGGGTCAAATTTTATCTCACCAGTCTCTATGTCCACCCAAGCGGTTCCTTGCTCCATTGATTGTCCGTCCTCTAGAACTGGTGCTATAGTTTTTACTGGTGAAAATTCTGTTACTTCAGAAACGATGTCAAACAATACATAATATTTTCCTTTGCCTTCCTCCATCTCAAAATAATGTTGATTGTCCATATCGGAAACAAATATATTCTCATCATTCGTAGTGCCTTGAATCAAAATTTGATTTTCTTTTACAAGCGGTCTTTCGTTTAAAGCTTTTTCAAACGAAACCTTTTCAAAATCGACATTTATGGTAAGCCAATACTTTCCATCTTCTAATTCTGCTTCACATTCATAAATATACGATGAGAAAAGACCTTCTTTCACTTCTCCAAAAAGAAGTATTTGCTTTCCGTTTTTCTTTGGCTGGTCCTCTTTAACAGATTTTTTAAATTCTTTTTTCTGAATAGTCAGTGTTGCCCAATATGTTCCGTTATCTTCTCCTACCGCATCAATCGCATTTAAACCATCATTTTTGAACTTCCCTTTCTCAATCTTTCCTCGTAAAACTATTTTATCATCTGCTGTGGGCGGTTTATCCCTAAATACTTGGATAATGCTTTTTGGATTGGATAATAATAATTTTGCCCAATAATCCCCATTAACTAAATCTGGTGCTTCAACCTGAAATTTAACATACTGTTCTTTCGATTTAAAAACTCCTTTGTCAATACTTCCAGACAAAAGAGTTTCATTTTCATTTGTTGATGGCTTGTCAAAATAAATTCGTTGTGATAAAACAGGTTTTTTATTGTTATCCAAAACAACATAATGTGGTATGTGTTTATTAGGTTCGATGTGCAAATTTGGAATATCCACCGTCATAATGGGCTGCAAAATGTTATTCAAGCCCCAAAGTCGTCTCAATTCGGCGGTTAAACTTCCCGGCATCACACGAACATCTGCACAAACTTGCGAAAGAATTTCACTTGTTTTTTTACTTATATACCGAGTGTCATTTAATTGTCGTTGGATAAAATCGTTAGTTTCAAATTTAGTTTTCGACGCAAACCGTTTTGCTTTAGCATAGGGCAAAACTTTAAAAGCTCGGCGTTCTATTTCTTCCCAAGATTTTGCACCTCCCCAAAGATTTGGGTCTTTATTGATTTCATAGTAATCGTGTGGTGTTTTATTACCTTTTAAACCATTAAATTTTGAATCGCACAATGTTTTATTCGCAAAACTATCGTCTAATGAAATTGATTTTGGGATAATATGCTCTACCTGAAACTTATTTTTACCTCCTAATAAATCCGATATGTTGATGGTTTTGTTGGTATAAGGACAAATAGAAATTGGCATTTCTTGATATAACAACACTTTTTGAACGTTGTCCATACTTTGTCTTAAACCAAATTCGATCAGTAATTCTCTTGCCTTATCGTTTTTCTTTTCGTTATCTCTGATTTTATATCCTAGTTCTTCCCGTTTAGTTTTGCTGTTTTTTAAATCTCGCCCTAGTTCAACTCTAATTTGGTCAAACTTTCCTTCCCTGGCCATTAATTCATTTACTAAACGCTTTGTTTCATTAACACCTTGCTGCACAATTGGATTTCTCAAATTTTCAACAGCATCCAGTTTGTCTTGTATTTTTACTTGAATTACCTCTTGACTATGGTGATACAGTTTTTTGAATCTAACATCATCCGCAAAAAAACCGTATTTATTTTCAATCAGATAGTTCTTTATTTTTTCAATTGCTTGTCCTTCTTTGTTTCCCTTTTCGTGATTTATATTTAGTAAGTCCTTTTCTAAATCAATATGGTCATTTTTATACAGTTCCCATTTTTTACCAAAAGCATTTCTTACACCTGCTAAAATAATAGCATCGCTTAATTTCAACCCTTTTTTGAGATAAGGATTTATATTTTTAATAGCTTTGAGTGAAACATTGGAATATCCTTCTTTTAAATTTATGCTTTCAACACTTTTAATTGCTGTTTCATTGAAATCAAAATCAATTTCTGCGTCGTTAATTAATTTTTTTAAACTTTTAATCAGCTTATCATTGTCTTCGCAAAAATGAAATAAATGCCAGATGCGCTCGTAACCATATTCGATTACTTTTTCTTTATTTACTGTTATTGTGAATTCCTTTTCTAGCAACTTTTTAGGAAATAAAGCATTTAGATGCTTGGTTGTATAGTTCCCTGTAACTGGAGATTTATCCTCATAATTAAAGGTTTCATATTCTAATTTTAACTTCTTTTTGATCTCTGTAAAATCAAATTTCTTGTCTTTGGAGTTTATGAGTTCCAGCACAAGGGAACGCTGCGACTCGTCCAATCGCTGCTTTTTACCATATTCTATAGTATTGATATATTGCAATGCTCGATACTCCTCAAATAAAGGATGCGACAAATGACAAGGAGTTTTACCTTTTTGTATATGCTTCCCATTTTCATCTTTCAAATCAGATTCAAATCTACATTTTGCAAGAAGTCCTTTCTGAGAACGCAAAGGTCTTTGCCAAAACAAAACACTTTCATTACTTTTAAATTTGATTTCTCCTGCCTCATCTTTATCAATTTTACCCGCCAAGAATTCTTTTAACGGCAGTTGAGTTTTAATTTTAAGTAGATATTTCTGTTTGTCATTTTTTGACAGTTCGTCATTCAACTCAATTACTTCAATATTGTCTTCTCCTTTTATTTTTTGTAGATGTGCAATTTTGCTACTGTTTCTTTTGTTTTTCAAACCACCTTTTAATAAAACTTTTTTCTCATTGGTACATTCAACGTTTTCAAGTTTTAAGTTCATTGCTTGTCTTTGCCAAATTGCTTCAAATTCGGCTATATACATATCACGCAAAGTATATCGTGAGCGAACACGCAATTCATTCCCTTTTTCATCTTGAATGACTTTGAAAGGCTCTCCCTCTTTTGGTAAAATATCGAACAAATACCTCCCTAAAGTTGAATTTTCGATCTCTTTTTGAGTATCCTCTATGCCTTTTACGCCATCTTTTCCTTTATAGATTTTCCCATCATCTTTTCCTTTACGATTACTCAGAAAACCTCTTCTTTGAATTAGGTGGTATAGTACTCTACCAAATTCTTCAAGAGTTAAATCTTCATTCAATGCTTTATCTCTTAATAAATATGGATTTTGCCTCAACCATAAACAATAAGAATGAGTTTCACGTAAATGGATTTCTGGAGCCATTCTCCCATCTTTCTTTTTTTCTTTGTCCCACTTACTCCAAATATCAAGTTCGTTATGAGTTAACGGACAAATATTTAAATTAATAAGCGTTCTTAATAATTTGATTTTTCGTAATCTTTTTCGATAAAAACCACGGCGCTGTTGACGACTTTTTCGTCTACTTGCATTTTTACTTTCTTCTTTCTCACCCTGTCCAATAGTTTTTGCGACAACACCTTCTGGAAAAATCCGCACCCCAGAATCAATTATTTTTCTATCAACATCATCAACAATCGCCCACCCAATCGAGTTCGTCCCTAAATCTAATCCTAATATTTTTGCCATACTAATCTATGTTTTGTAAGAATTTTTAAAGTTAAATAAAAATAATTAACTACTTTGAGGTTTTTCTCATTCTTACTAAAGTTTTTTTTACTTACATTTGTTGTGATTAAAATTTCTAATCTTTAATCTTATCACAATAAGGCTATATGCCGTAGAGAAATCTTTAGTCCTGCTTCGGTGGGACTTTTTTTATTCCCTTTCAGAAAAAATCACATCGCTACAACGCACTTCTATTTCTCCCCACAAACCAAAAGCTTTGTTAAATAATCCCATTACCAGAAGCAAATAGAATATCTTTATAGAAGTGGACAGTACCAATACTAAAACAAACCCTATGGAAAATAATGATTTAGGTTCAAAAAAGATGAACAATAAGCAAAATATGCCCGAGGAATTCAGCAACGAAATCCTACCGGAAAATCATGATCCTGCGGCAACAAAACTCGTAGCAGAAGTGGAAACCAATAGCAGTGGAGAACAAAAAATCGTACACAGAGCGCGCAATGTTGACGCAAACCCTGAACATAACAATAGCGAAGAAAACCAACAACCAAGTTCTAGTGTCGCCCTATTTTCAGATAAAGAAACCCAGCGAATGATTGAAAACAAAGACCACAACTCGGATATTACGGCGCACCGTTATCCCAATTCGGATCCCGATAATCACGAAGATCGGGGAAATATTAAGTTAGACGAATAACCTTTTTGATTTGTTGAGAAGAAGCCAATAAGAAAGAAATTTTTTGTTGGCTTTTTTTGTCTTAACTAAATACATTCTTAAAATATTATGTGAAAAATACTGTAATAATTCCATACTTTTACTTTTTGCAATAACAAAGTACGGACAGGTTGCAACCTGTCCCTACGTTATCATAATAAATCCATCCTTTTATGTCAACTATGCTCCCTTTTTTATTGGTATTTATAATCGCTCTCGCCATTGGCGTTTTCATTGGAAAACTCCTATTTTCGGCACGATTTCAATCTGAAAAAATAAGTTTAGAAGAAAAATTAATTGCTTCAATCAACCAGCTCAACCAACAAAAAGAGCAATTTTTGATAGAGAAAAACACGTTCGAAAAGCAACTAGAATTTTCAAGTACAGAAAAAGAGCGCATTCGTAACGAAAAAGACAGTTTGGCAATTCAATTGACCAAGAAAGAAGTCGATTTTGAAAATCTTTGGCAACGCAACAAAGAACAAAAGGAAGAAGTAGAAAAACTTCAGGAAAAATTCACCAAGGAATTTGAGAATTTGGCCAATAAAATATTAGACGAAAAATCAAGCAAATTTACCGAGCAAAACAAAGAGAATATGAAAAATATCTTGTCGCCATTGCAAGATAAAATTCATTTGTTTGAGAAAAAAGTTGAGGATACTCACAAGGAAAGCATCGATTATCACGCGGCTTTGCGCCAACAAATTCTAGGCCTGAAAGAAATGAATTTGCAAATGAGCAAAGAAACCTTAAACCTGACCAAAGCCTTAAAAGGCGACAGCAAAATGCAAGGCAATTGGGGCGAATTGATTCTAGAAAGAGTGCTGGAGAAATCAGGATTGGAAAAAGACCGCGAATATTTTGTCCAACAATCCCATACCAATTCGGAAGGGAATCGGGTCTTTCCGGATGTGGTGATCAATTTACCAGACGGCAAAAAAATGATTGTCGATTCGAAAGTTTCACTGACTGCTTATGAAAAATACATCAACGAGGAAGATGACAGTTTGAAAAGTAGCTTTTTAAAAGAGCATGTTAATTCAATAAAACGTCACGTCGAACAATTGGGTGATAAAAATTACCACGATTTATACCAAATAGAAAGTCCAGATTTTGTGCTCCTTTTCATTCCAATGGAACCCGCGTTTGCCTTGGCGCTGAACGACGACACAGCTTTGTACAACAAGGCTTTTGAAAAAAACATTATCATTGTGACGCCTTCTACTCTATTGGCGACTTTACGCACAATTGATAGTATGTGGACCAACCAAAAACAACAAGAAAATGCTTTTGAAATTGCGCGTCAAGCAGGAGCTTTATATGATAAATTTGAGGGCTTTGTTGCCGATTTAATCAAAGTTGGAAAGAAAATAGACGAAAGCAAAGTAGAATACCAAGGCGCAATGAACAAACTCGTTGATGGAAGTGGTAACTTAATAAAAAGAGTTGAAAATTTAAAAAAAATGGGGGCGAAAACACAAAAATCATTACCCGAGAACATATTAACTAGAGCTGGAAAAGACGAAAATTTAGAATTAAATTAGCAACTATTATGCGAAAATTTTTAGGAATTACTTTTGGAATTGTACTCTTATTAGCAGTTGGCTACTTTGCCTTTTTGTATAACGCCACCTATAGTGAAGGCGTTCGCTCTGGTGAATTGATAAAATTTAGCAACAAAGGAATGGTGTTCAAAACCTATGAAGGGGAATTGAGCCAAGGCATTTCCGGTGCTCAAATTTTTAGTTTCTCCGTATTGGATAGTAATGAAAAAGTCATTACGGATTTGAAAGCGCTGGAAGGTCATTACGTAAAATTAACTTATATAGAACGGTATAAAACATTCCCTTGGTGGGGAGATTCCCACTATTTTATCACCGAAGTAAAAGAAGAGAATTCTCCTTTCAAAATAAAATAAATAATCTGAAAATAGTAGCTGCACTTTCTAAGAATTGTTAGAATAATTCCTTAACTTTAGGTGATTAAATTGGCAGCAAAATGAAAAAAATTATTTCAATCCTTCTTTTGTTACTAGCTCATTATTTATTTGCCCAGAAAGAAATGACTACAAAAACTGGCATTGTCAATTTTGAAGCTTCTGTTCCTCTATACGAAGAAGTGGTAGCCACCAATAAAAATGCTTCTTGTGTGCTAAATTTAAAAAGTGGAGTACTATCGAGCGAGGTAAAAATGAAAGGTTTTGAATTCAAACTTTCCTTGATGAGAGAACATTTCAACACTAAATATTTAGAAACAGACGATTATCCGACTGCCCATTTTAAAGGAACGATTGTAGGATTTAATTGGAATAACATTGATGTAAATCCAAAAGAATACAAACTAAAAGGCGAAATGAAAATACACGGAAAAACCAAAAAAATAAATACCATTGTTACTCTCAGAAAATTGGAAAACAAACTAGAAATTATTTCAGATTTCAGCTTAAATGTCAAAGATTTCGACATTGAAATTCCTAAAATTCTCAGTTTGAAAGTGGCAGATAAAGTAAATGTTAATACTCATTTTTTGTTGCAGTAGCGCTAGTTGCCTAAGCAGTCCTGCAAAGCCAATTCTAGTTTGTCAAATTTAAATTGGAATCCTGTTTTCTCAATTTTTTCCGAAGAAACTCGTCGTCCTTTCAAAATAATTAAGGCCATTTCTCCTAATGCTAATCGTAACAAAAACGCTGGAACATTAGGCAACCACAGTGAATATCCAAAGATTTTTGCAAATGTTTTTGAAAAGATTTCATTGCTAGTATTGTCATTGACTGCTGCGTTGTACGGACCTGACATTTCAATATTCTTTAAAGCTTGAAGATAAATAGAACACAAATCATCGATGTGAATCCAAGGCATGTACTGCTTTCCAGAACCCATTGCGGCACCCAATCTGTATTTAAAAATCGGGGTTAATTTTTTCAAAAAGCCTTCCCCATTTCCTAACACTATTCCAGTTCTTATTTTCACAGTACGAATGCCTAAACTCTTGATTGTATCGGCAGCAGCTTCCCATTTTTGGCAAGTCGACCCTAAAAAATCATCGACCGCAGCTGTCGTTTCGCTGCAAATTTCTGAACCATTAATCGCTCCGTAAATCCCAACGCCTGAGGCTGAAACAAACGCATCTAGTTTTTTATTATTCTTTTTTAGAACCTCATAAATTAGTTGAATCGATTTTTCTCTACTTTGCACA
This sequence comes from Flavobacterium sp., assembly GCF_031423415.1. Classification (GTDB taxonomy): domain Bacteria; phylum Bacteroidota; class Bacteroidia; order Flavobacteriales; family Flavobacteriaceae; genus Flavobacterium. Next base: position 60,202 of record NZ_JANPFL010000058.1, on the reverse strand, counting down.
ATGGCCTCTTTCCGTTTGAGGGTCCACCTTTCGTCAGCGATACCTTCTCCAGCTAAATGAATAATATAATCTGCTTTCAGAACGGCTTCTTCATCGATGGAATGCTTGTCAATATCCCACCTGAAATAGGAAATATCAGCAGTATTCTGTTTGTAGCTTCTGCTTACAATTGCAACAGAGAAACCATTTTGAATTAACAAACGGGTTAAATATTTTCCAATAAAACCAGTTCCACCTGTAATCAATACATTCTTTTTCATAACACAAATTTAGGCAATATAAATGGACAATCAAACATTAACATTTATTTTTGTTTAACTTATATTGTTTTATGTTAAACAATTTGTACATTTGCATTACAATATAAAATAATAACGTAATGGCAACTAAAAAAACTACAATAACTAGAGACAAAATTGTTTCTATGTACATGACGTATCGTCTCGAAAACACAACTCGACCAAAATCAGTTTATTTGTTTGCAAAAGAAAATGGGTTTGATGAAGCAGTTTTCTATTCCTTTTTTGGCACCCTTGAAAGTGTGGAAAAAGAAATCTATAAAATATTTATCGAGAAAACCATAGCTATGATTCAAAAAGATCCTGCTTATGAGAACTACGATATGAAGAGTAAGATGCTGACTTTCTACTTTACATTTTTTGAAATATTGTCTGCAAATAGAAGTTATGTGCTTCTTAGCTTAAGCGAAAATAAGAATCAGTTAAAAAATCTGATGTTACTTTCAGGTGTTCGCACTGAATTTAAAAATTATGTTGTAGACATTATTACTGACGAAGTGAGAACACAATATGACAAATTTCAAAATTTTCAAGAAAAAGCAATTAAAGAGTCGTCTTGGCTTCAATTCCTCTTGATTTTAAAATTCTGGATAGACGATGATTCTCCCGCTTTTGAAAAAACTGATTTATTTATAGAAAAGTCCGTTAAAGCGGTGTTTGAAGTTTTCAATATTATACCCTTAGAAAGTGTTCTAGATCTTGGAAAGTTTCTATACAAAGAAAAAACACAAAAAAATTAATGAAAACAATAGACTACATCCCTACTTCAAAAATTGAAAGAGCCACAAAACTCGTTCAAACTGGTGCCAAAGTGGGTGTCAATTACCTGAAATATTACGGCGAAAAAATGGTGAATAGCGATCTAAATCGTGATAAACTGAATGAAAACAATGCCGAAGATATTTATGACGGACTTAAAAGTCTAAAGGGAAGTGCGCTTAAAGTAGCGCAAATGTTGAGTATGGACAAAAGTTTTTTGCCACAAGCTTATGTCGAGAAATTTTCATTGTCGCAGTTCTCAGTTCCACCACTGTCAGCTCCACTGGTTTTGAAAACCTTTAAGGCCACTTTTGGAAAAACACCCTATGAAATTTTTGACGAATTTGATGCCTTTTCTATTAATGCTGCAAGTATTGGACAAGTGCATTTAGCTGTAAAAAACGATAAAAAACTAGCCGTAAAAATACAATATCCGGGAGTTGCCAATAGCATTTCATCAGATTTAGCATTAGTAAAACCCATCGCGATTCGAATGTTTAATCTCCAAGGGAAAGATTCTGATAAATACTTCAAGGAAGTAGAAGACAAATTGACCGAAGAGACTAATTATTTATTGGAACTAAAACAAAGTCAAGAAGTAGTTACTGCCTGCCAAAAAATAGAAAATTTAGTTTTTCCGAGGTATTATCCGGAATATTCGTCGCAGAAAATCATCACCATGGATTGGATGTCAGGCATTCATATTTCTGAGTTTTCCAAGAAAAATAAAAATCAGGTAATTGCTGATAAATTGGGTCAAGCACTATGGGATTTTTATATGTATCAAATTCATATTCTAAGAAAAGTTCATGCTGATCCACATCCAGGAAATTTCTTGGTTAGCCCAGAAAACAATTTGGTGGCGATTGATTTTGGTTGTATGAAACAAATTCCAAATGAGTTTTATGTTCCTTATTTTGAGTTAATCGACAAGAAAGTCATTGACAACGAAGAACTATTTAGTCAAAAATTATTCGAATTAGAAATTCTTAGAGAGGATGATTCGGCAGCAGAAGTAACATATTTCACGGCTCTTTTTTACGATTTATTGTCACTGTTTACAAAACCCTTTCAAACTGAAACTTTTGATTTTTCTGACGCTGAGTTTTTCGACAACATTGCAAAATTAGGAGAACGATTTTCAAAAGATACTAATCTGCGAAAAATGAATGGCAATCGTGGTTCGAAACATTTTATTTATATGAACCGAACATTCTTTGGATTATACAATTTAATGTTTGATTTGAAAGCAAAAATCGTAGTAAATCAATACCTAAAATACCGAGTTTGAAAAAGGATTTAACCGATATAGAAAAAGACCGAATCATAGAAATGGCTTGGGAAGACCGTACCACTTTCGATGCGATTTTAGTGCAATTTGGCTTGAAAGAGCAAGAAGTCATCAACTTAATGCGAACGGAGATGAAACCTTCGAGTTTTAAAATGTGGCGTGAAAGGGTGCAAGGTCGTAAAACAAAGCACGAAAAACTAAGAGATTTTGAAGAAGGCAGGTTTAAATGCAGTAGACAAAGACAAATCAATAATAATAAAATCTCTAAGAGATAATTAATTCAAAGAATGAAAAACATAATAATCATTGGTGGTAGCAAAGGAATAGGAAATGCTATTTTGCTACAACAATTAGAAAACAACATAGTTCATAATATTAGCCGAAATGCTCCTGACCTTATGCATCCCAACCTCAAACATTACGCTGTTGATGTATTAAAAGATGCCCTTCCAGATATTGAAACTATTGATGTTTTAATTTATTGCCCGGGTTCCATTAATTTGAAACCTATTGGTAGTTTGAGCATCGACGATTTTAGAAATGATTTCGAAATCAATGTTATTGGTGCCGTGAAAACTATTCAGAAATATTTACCAATTCTGAAAAAAGGTACTAATCCATCTATCGTTTTGTTCAGTACGGTAGCGGCAAAATTAGGAATGCCATTTCACGCTAGCATTGCCACTGCAAAAGCGGGAATAGAAGGTTTAGTAAAATCCCTTGGAGCCGAATTAGCATCCGTGGTTCGAATCAACGCCATTGCTCCAACTATTACGGAAACCACATTGGCAGCAGGAATTCTAAGAAACGATCGAATAAAAGAAAGTATGATGGAACGCCATCCGATGAAAAACTACCTAAAACCCGAGGAAGTGGCGAGTATGGCCAACTACCTTATCTCTGAAAATGCAAAATCAATCTCCGGACAAGTTTTTGAAATGGATTACGGTATCGTGACATTCAAAATATAAAAAATAAAAAAAACAACTTAATTTCTGAATTAATTACAAGAAAATGATAGCCAAACAAATAAAAAGTTACGAAAAAATAGAAAAATACGATCAAGAAACCACTTCAATAATTGCCGATAATTACCGCAGTATTATTGAAAATTTAGGAGAGAATATCTACAGAGAAGGTCTTGAAAAAACACCTGAAAGAGCTGCAAAAGCCATGCAATATTTAACTCACGGTTATGGATTAGATCCATTGGGAATTTTGAAATCTGCTCTATTTACGGAAGATCACAAGCAAATGATTGTGGTAAAGGACATCGAAGTGTACTCGATGTGTGAACACCATATGTTGCCTTTTTTCGGCAAAGCACATATTGCTTACATTCCCGATGGAAAAATTGTTGGTTTGAGTAAAATTCCTAGAGTTGTAGATGCTTTTTCAAGAAGAATGCAAGTGCAAGAAAGATTAACCGACGAGATAAAAAATTGTATTCAAGAAGCGCTAAATCCTTTGGGAGTTGCGGTTGTAATTGAAGCTCAGCACATGTGTATGTGTATGCGTGGTACTCAAAAACAAAATTCAGTTACTACAACCTCATCATTTAATGGTGCTTTTGAAAAAAACAAAACAAGAAAAGAATTTATAAGTTTGGTTTCGAATAAATTGAGTTAACTTTAACGAGTTAAAAATCAATACATGAAAATTCTCTTAACAGGTGCAACAGGTTATATTGGCAAGCGGCTTTTACCTATTTTGGTCGCTCAAGGTCACGAAATTATCTGTTGTGTAAGAGATAAAAATAGGTTTTACTGTCCCGAAGAATTTCAAAAAAACGTCACGATCATTGAAGTTGACTTTCTAGAAATAGAAACATTAGTTGCCATTCCAAGGGATATCGATGCAGTTTATTATTTGATTCATTCCATGTCGGGTTCAGATAATAATTATGACGAATTAGAAAAAATTTCTGCAGAAAATTTTGTGGAAAGCATTGATAAAACCAACGCGAAACAAGTTATCTATTTGAGCGGAATAGTTAATGACAAATCACTTTCCAAGCATTTGGCCTCTAGAAAAAAAGTGGAAGATGTTCTAAACAGTGGGAAATTTGCTATGACAACGCTAAGAGCTGGAATCATCGTGGGTTCTGGAAGCGCTTCTTTCGAAATAATTCGGGATTTGATAAACAAGCTACCGTTAATGATTACACCTAAATGGCTGAATACCAAATGTCAGCCTATTGCCATTTCAGATGTTTTAGAGTTTTTATCAAAATCACTGTTGAATCCTGTTACTTACGACAAAAGCTTCGATATTGGCGGTCCTGATATACTAACGTACAAAGAAATGCTTTTGGGTTTTGCCAAAGCAAAAAAATTAAAAAGGTGGATTTATACCGTACCCATAATGACACCAAAATTATCCTCCTATTGGCTATACTTCGTAACCTCAACTTCTTACAAATTGGCATCGGCATTGGTCAGCAGTATGAAAGTGGAAGTGGTTTGCAGGAACAACAAAATTAATAATTTGTTGGGCGTACAACCTATGTCTTATGAACAAGCCTTGTCAAGAGCTTTGATCAAAGTAGATGAAGATAAGGTTGCTTCAAGTTGGAAAGATTCCTTGGTAAGTGGGAGATTTAACTTCAACATATCTAAATTTTTGAAAGTTCCCAAAAAAGATTGCTACATCGACAGACGAAAAAAAGAAATAGAAAACCGAGAGTTCACAATCGATAGAATTTGGTCTATTGGTGGAGAAACGGGTTGGTATTATGGTGATTGGTTATGGAATTTACGCGGATTTATCGATCGGTTATATGGCGGTGTCGGCTCACGCAGAGGAAGAACCAACAAACATGAGATTCACGCTGGAGATGCGTTAGATTTTTGGCGGGTTTTATACGCTAATAAAGAAGAGGGGAAATTAATTTTGTTTGCCGAAATGAAATTACCAGGAGAAGCTTGGCTCGAATTTAAAATCATCAATAATACTCTATATCAATCAGCCACTTTTAGACCAAAAGGCATTTGGGGAAAACTGTATTGGTATGCAGTTTTACCCTTTCACGGATTTATATTTCAAGGAATGCTAGACAGACTAATCAAATAATTTATTTCAAAATTCCTTCCTTGTATGTTGCTATGGCTCTATCTCTCGCAAATGCGTGATCAACCATTGGCTGGCCATAACCTAGATTGAATTCAGGAATCCATTTTCGGATATAAATTCCTTTTTCGTCAAATTTTTGTAGCTGGATTTCTGGATTGAAAACTCGGAAATATGGCGCTGCATCACAACCCGTTCCAGCAGCCCATTGCCAGTTTCCAACATTGGATGACAATTCAAAATCCAACAATTTTTGGGCAAAATAAGCTTCGCCCCATTGCCAATTAATTAATAAATGTTTGCAAAGAAAACTCGCAACCACCATTCGAACTCTGTTGTGCATATAACCCGTTTCATTCAATTCACGCATCCCAGCATCGACCATTGGATATCCCGTTGTTCCTGAACACCAGCGTTTGAAATCTTCGTCATCGTTTCGCCATTGAATACCATCGTAAGCCGATTTGAAATTATGGCTAACTACTTTTGGAAAACTAAACAAAATCTGCATAAAAAACTCTCGCCAAATCAATTCACTTAAAAACACCTCGTTTTTCTTCGCCGCCCAATTCACTAATTTCCGAATACTAACGGTTCCAAAACGCAAATGCGGCGATAGATGTGTAGTGCTATCCAACGCAGGAAAATTTCGAGTTTCGTGATAATTGGCAACATTTTTAAGATTATGAGGAATTACTTTTATAGCACTTTCTTTAAATCCGATTTGGTCTAATGTTGGAAAAGTAAAATTGTTTTTATAGAAATTAGAAAAATTTTCGGAAGCATCATATTCTTGAACTGGTGCCATTGATTTGTATTTTTCAAGCCATTTATTTTTGTAGGGAGTATAAACGGTATAAGACAATCCATCGGCTTTTGTGATTTCATTTTCTTCAAAAATGACTTGATCTTTGTATGAAAACGACTTTGTATTATTCGCTTCTAATAGTTCGCTAATAACCAAATCTCTCTTGATGGCATAAGGTTCGTAATCTTTATTATAAAAAACTTCTTTGACATCGAATTCTTGAAGAAGCTGTTTCCACACTTCTAGAGTTTTTCCCTTTTTAACCAAAAGGGAACTTCCTAATTCTTTGAGTCTTGTATCGATTTTAGAAAGTGAATCGTGAATAAAACCGACTCTAGCGTCATTTTTTGGCAAATTATCCAAAATGGCCTCGTCGAAAATAAACAAAGGTATAACTTGATACTTGGATTCCAAAGCGTGAAACAAACCAACATTATCCTCTATACGCAAATCCCTACGAAACCAAAAAAAGGTTATTTCTGATTTACTCATTTTTTAGAATTAAAAATTTCGTCCACTTTTATAACTCGATAAGCAAAAATTTCTTTCAACTTATTTTTAACCACAAGAGTATTCATTATTCTGCCTAGGAAACCCAAAGGCAAAGCATAATGAACTAAATCGGTCATTTTTGTACCGTTTTCGGTAGCTTCAAAAAAGTGTTTGTGATGCCATAAAGCATAAGGACCAAAACGCTGTTCGTCGACAAAATAGCTGTTCTCTTTGACGTCAGTAATGACCGTCATCCAACTCAATTTCAAACCAAAAAGTGGCGAAACTTTGTATTGAATTATTTGTCCGGCGTACATTGGTTTATTATCAAAATCTGTGATTTGAAAACCCATATTTTCAGGAGTAATCTTTTGTAAATTCCTTGGACTCGAAAAGAAAGCCCAACATTCTTCGACACTTGCATTGACAACCTGAACCGTTTCTCTTGAATATACTTTCATTTTATTTATATTAAAATTAACCCTGACAGGGTTTGGAACCCTGTCAAGGTTGTTTATCAGTTATTTTTCTATTTTTTTTATTAACACCAAACTCATCAATAACATCGAAAAAGCATAACCAATATCTTCGATTGGAATGGTTCCAAGTCGGATTCCCAAGTTTTCAGCGTTATTATAGTACACCACAGGTTCATCAATAAAACTACCCGTAAGAACTCCATTGATTAACGAAAATGGAAGTAATATAATTAAAAAAGTGATAAAAAAGGTATTTAAAATGTCAGGAACTTTGAAAACGGTATACGTTAGAAGTACTACCAAAACAGCATAATTGACGCAAGTATATAATTTATCATAATTGAGGAAAATCGTAGGAAGTAATACTACCATTAAAACCCAATAAATAGTTTTAACAGTTTTATCTGAAAGAGAAACTTTAGGGCAAAAATAATGAAAGGCGAAGTGAATAAAAAGACTTGAATAAGGAATACAAATAAAAAATAACCATTCCTCAATGGGCAAATCAAAAAACTCAATGCCCGAATGATAGCGTTGATTAAAACTCCAAACCCCCATTTTTGTGAAGATAATATCCCAAACTATATAAAATATAGCCGTAATAATTATGCCAGAAAATAATGCTTTCCAGCGTTTTACATACTTCATTCTATGGTCGAAGCTGTATAGAAAAGGAATTAATAAAGAACCTAGGTTTAGAAAAAAATATAATGACATTTTAAATTTTAAAATATTTGAAAGGAACAAATAGCATTCCAAAACACTCACCGTCTTCTTTCCCAAGATGTTTGTGGTGTACTTTATGACCTTTGCGAAGAGCTACTAAATATTTGTTTTTAGTATTTTTAAATAACTTCAAACGCTGATGAATAATAATGTCGTGCACAATAAAATAACTTAATCCGTAAGCAGCAATTCCTGCACCTATTGCAACTCGATAATCATAACCAGCTTCAGCTCCAAAAACAATAAGCAAAATACTTGGTACGGCAAATATTACAAAAAAAGCATCATTCCGCTCAAAAATATGTGCATATTTAGGTTGATGATGATCTGAATGTAAGTACCACAAAAAACCGTGCATAACATACTTATGGGTGAACCAAGTCACCGCTTCCATTAATAAAAATGTACCTAAAAAAATTAAGAAGAACATTATTGTATAAAATTTTTATTGTTTAGCTCGTTTAAAGCAGTTATACTAATTTCAATTTGTACGTTACGAAAGAATTGGCAAATAAAATTCCCTTACTATAATTTGAAACCCGAATTCTTTCGCTTCCTATTTTATGGCAAGGTGTGTTTTCTAATTTTCTCAATAATTTTTTATAATAAACATAAGCAGTATAAACGCCGAATTTAGCTTCTAAAGGCAATTTTCTAATTCCTTGCAAGGCTACTGAGAAATCTTCTTCAATTTCTTTAATAATCAAAGCTTTAGAATTTTCGTCAAAGGATTTTAAATCAAATCCTGGGAAATAATTTCGATTTAAAACCAAATTATCGTCTTTCAAATCTCGCAAGAAATTAACTTTTTGAAAAGCAGAACCTAATCGCATAGCTTCTTCTTTCAATTCTATATATTTTTCATTATCGCCGTTTACAAAAACTTTCAAACACATTAATCCTACTACATCTGCAGACCCATAAATATATTCATCATATTCTTCTTTCGTATGATAATTAGATTTTATCAAATCCATTTTCATGCTTTTTAGGAAAGATTGAATCATATCATCAGAGATATTGTATTTATCGACTGTTTGTCTAAAAGAATTCAAAATTGGATTTAAACTAATGCCTAATTTTTGAGCTTTGTAATATTCCTCTTCAAAGTCATTTATCAAAGTTTCTTTGTCAAAACCGTGAAAAGAATCGACAATTTCATCGGCAAAACGAACAAAACCATAAACACTGTAAATTGCGTCTCTAATACTTGGCGCAAGCATATGTACCGCCAAAGAAAACGAAGTGCTATAGCTTTTAGTAACTAAGACACTGCATTTAAAAGAAACATCATCAAATAATTTTTTCATTAACAAATAGTATTAATCAATTGCTGTATAAAAGCTATATTAAAAGTAAAGGAGATCTAAAAATTCATCTTCAAAAATATAAAATCAACTTAGCATTGACTAATTTTTTTCAAAACTTTTTTTAATCAAATCTGAAACTATTTTTCCCGAAATTATAGAAGGCGGAACGCCCGGTCCTGGAACAGTCAATTGTCCCGTGAAAAATAAATTTTTTACTTTTTTGCTTATAATCTTCGGTCTTAAAAAAGCGGTTTGAGTAAGGATATTGGCCAAGCCGTACGCATTACCTTTGTATGAATTGTAATCTTCAATGAAATCGGTCACACAAAAACTTTCTTTAAAAATAATACTATCCATTACTTTTTGTTGAGTCAGCGTTTCAAATCTTTCTATAATATTTTTAAAATATTTATCTCTTATTTCGGGAGAATCTTCAATTCCTGGAGCGATTGGAATTAAAAAAATACCAGCTTCTTTTCCTTCTGGGGCGACGCTCTCATCTGTTATACTTGGAAAACTAGCATAAAATAATGGCTTTTCAGGCCATTTTGGATCATCATAAATGTCTTTGGCGTGCACATCAAACTCGGTATCAAAAAACAACGTATGATGTGAAACATTTTTTATTCTTTTGTCAAAGCCAACATAAAATAAGAGCGAAGATGGAGCAAATATTTTAGAATCCCAATAGTTTTCAGAATATCCTCTGTATTTTTTATCCAATAAGGTTTCGGTATGATGATAATCGGCTCCGCTTAAAACCACGTCAGAATATATAGTTTCTCCATTTGAAACTACACTTTTAACAACGCCTTCGTTAACATTTATTTTTTCAACATTCTGGTTTGTTTTAACTTTCACACCCAATTCAACCGCCAAAAGATGCATCGCTTTTACCACTTCGTACATTCCTCCTTTAGGATGCCAAGTGCCTAAACCGAAATCAGCATAATTCATAAAACTATAAAAAGCTGGCGTGTTAGATGGCTTTGCTCCAAGAAAAAGGACGGGAAATTCCATTATTTGTTGAAGGCGATTATTCTTTATTTTTTTTCGAACAGCAGTCCTAATTGTACTAAAAAATTGATTTGCTTTCTTGATTGTTACAGGTGTAATTAGTTCCGTTATGGATATTCCAGGTCGGTAAACTAGGTCTTTTATGGCCACATCATAATTGTGCTGGGCGTTGTCAAGAAATGATTCTAAATGTATGGAACTTCCCTCTTCTTCATTTTCAAAAACTTTAAAGATATCAGGGATATTGTCAGGGATTTTTATTGAATCTAAATCACCGAAAAAAACTTCATAAGCGGGATTCAGCTTGTCAAGATGATAATAATCGGCTGGCTTTTTACCAAAATCAGCGAAGAATTTCTCAAAAACATCGGGCATCCAATACCAAGTTGGACCTATATCAAAAGTAAATCCGTTTTTATTAAGCTGTCTGGCTCTTCCGCCAACAGTCAAGTTTTTTTCGAGAATGGTAACATCGAAACCGTCTTTAGCCAAATAACAAGAAGCGGCTAACGATGAAAAACCAGATCCAATAATTGTAATTGTTTTTTTCATTTGTTTAACAAAGGTATTTGTAAATAAAACAGAAATAAAAGTATTAACACTAATTTATAATACGTTCACTGCATCAGAAATAGAATTAAAAACTAAAATTTGGTCCGAGATTCTTTTTGTGTCGATAAATTGTACCATTCTGCCTAGTAACCAAACTTGTGAATTTGAATTAAGTATTTTGGTAGTAATTTCATCCATATAATCATTTACTGCATCTTTAGTTGGCTCAACCGTCAAATAAGAAACATAAACAATATTATCAAAATACTCATTCATTACCATCAAACTGTCAACAGGAACGCTTTCTCCTAAATAAATTGTTTTGTAACCCTTACTTAACATCTCATAATTTAAGTACATCAAACCAAGTTCGTGGATTTCATTTTCGGGAAGATAAAGAACGAAAACTTTATCAGTTCTAGTTGGGTCATTAACTTGAAGTTTTTCAATATTCAAAAACAACTTTTGTTTTATCAAAAAAGTTAGAAAATGCTCTTGAGCTGGAGAAATAGTACCAGCTTGCCACAACAAACCAATTTCTTGCATCAACGGAATTACAACTTCATAAAAAACCTCACGAAAACTTTTTTCGGATAGTAAACTGTTATACGTATTAAAAAATAAAGCCTGATCGAAATTAACCATAGCCATTTTAAACGCGTTGATGGCGTGGTTTTTTGTGCTTTTCTCAGTTATTATTTCCCTGACAAGAAGCTCAATATTTTCTGATGAATGTTCTGCAATTCTTGAAATTTTATAGCCGTAATCATTTAACAAAACTACATTTAGTAATTTTTGTAAACTTTGCAAATCATAATTTCTTATATTAGTTTCAGAACGCATTGGCTTAAGAACGTTGTATCGCTTTTCCCAAATCCGAATAGTATGCGCCTTTATTCCCGATAAGTTTTCAAGATCTTTGATACTAAAAACAGTCTTAACGTTATACGTGTTGTTTATCATTTTTTGATATTTATTAAACAAAGGTATAAAAATAATTAGTCAATGTAAAAAAAATAAAAATTTATATCCAAACAATATAGAAATGCATTACAAAATATGAGTTAGATGATCTAAATTGCAAGCATATAAATTTTGAAAAATTTTAACCCCAAAAAAAAAATGACAAATACGGATATAATTGGTTTTATTGGAGTAGCCATTTTATTAATAGCTTATTTTTTAAATTTAAATAACAAACTAGAAAAAGACAGTTTGGTTTATTTGCAAATGAATTTTTTTGGAGCGGGATTAGCTTGCCTAGCTTCGGTTTTAATGAAGTATTTGCCATTTATAATCTTGGAAGGATGTTGGACTATTGTATCTGCATTTGGACTATTGAAATGTATACGTCAAAAATAAAAGAAACAAATAATAGCCTAATTTGAGAGCATAATTATTTATTTTTACAATGATACCACTAAAAATTTATTTCTTCGAACTCATCTAACATATCCAAATTAAGAACAGTTTTCTTATTATCACTACTTCGAGTAAACATAGGTTTGAATTTAGCACCATAAACAACCTCTTTGAAAGTATAAGAAGTTCTCGTTGCCACAACTGTACTAAACATATCGTCAAAGGTTTTTACAAATACCAGTATCTCACCTGTAATGTTGTCAAATTTTTCTTTGTCAAATTGAAATAAAGGACTTTCTTCGGTTATTGGATGAACTAAAGTCCAACTTAAGGTCAAAGCATTGACTTTATCAAGCTCAAGTTCTAAAGGATAAAACTTATTGATTAATTTTCCCTTATCGTCAACATTAATTCCTAAAGTGATTTTTGCTTCAGCATCAGTAAAATTAGTGTTTTTATAAGGCGTCATTCGAATCATCAAAGCTGTTTTATCGCCATAAGGAGCGATAATAGCATTATGTGAAAATTTCAAAAACGCCACTGGCATACTAAATCTACCAAAGAATAAACCTGTAGCTATCGCAAAACTCAACAAGCCAATTAATGCTTCGGCAGCTGAAATCGCACTTGTTAAAAATCCAGAAGGACTGATATGCCCATAACCCACAGTGGTAAAAGTTTGTGCACTAAAAAAATAAGCTTGTCCAAATTGAACCCATGCTGACGAAGAAGAATTTATTCCGTTTAAATGTTCAATTCCTATTGCAAAATAAATTAGTGCAAATACAAAATTTATAGCGACATAAAAACAAAATAGTATCAGCATAAATTTTGAGGTTGACATTTCAATCATAGTATGAAACCAACTTATGCGACTAAAGAAATTCATTCCTTGCTTTTCAACATTTGCCGATCCATCTTTATTTATAAAGCGACCACCGTAACTACCAGAATTTGTTCCAAATCCAGAATTAAGAAATGATTTAGATTTTTTATTTATACTTTTTAAAAATGCCATAGTTTATTGTTTTTTGAAAAGTAATATTAACTAAAAATAGCTTTAATTGCAAGTAAATCTATTTAATACCATTAACCGTTATTAATAGACTACCTTACCGAAAAAAATGGCGATTGAACAAAAGGTTCGGCTGGTGGAAGAATTATTCAACCGCCTGGAAAAAGAAGTTACTGCTTTCAAATCCGAAACTAGTTTACATTGTCTTACTGGTTGTGGTAAATGCTGCTCTAAACCCGACATTGACGCATCACCTCTAGAATTTTTGCCTTGGGCTTTTCATTTGTTTTTGAATGGCAAAGCCGAAGAAGTTTTATTAGAATTAGACAATTCTTCGATTTCAACTTGTCATATTTATAGACCACTGGCACTATTAGAAGAATTCAACGGAAGCTGCAGCAACTATCGCTATCGTGGATTAATTTGCCGACTTTTTGGTTATGCCGCCAGTAGAGACAAATATGGCGAACTCCGATTGGCGACCTGCAAAATCATAAAAGAAGATCAGTTGGAAAACTTCAACAACACCGAAGAAGCCATTAGAAAAGGACTTTACGTACCCATTTTTACCGATTATTATATGCAATTGTCTCAAATTGATTACCGACTTGCCACAACGATGCTTCCTATAAACGAAGCTTTAAAAATAGCGATCGAAGAAGTTTTACATTATTATGCTTACAGACCGTTTCCAGACGGACTAGAGAATATTGCATAAATATAACTTTTTTACATAGTAAAGTGATTTAACCTTTTTCCATTTTCTATACTGACTTCCTCAATCAAATTAGGAATTTCTCCGTTTTATAATGGATTAAAAAATGAATTTTCAGTATGCGTAGACATCTATTCAGAAGCCAAATGCAACTACAACTAAATCATATATTTTAACTTCTTTTTGTCTCTAATTTCTGTGTTTGAAACAATTATATAACAACTTAAAGCCTTTTAAAACTCTGAAATAATTTTTTTTATTATATTTGCCAGCAATGTTGCTGTTCCATAAATTCAAGACGCTGAATATCAAAGTCTTGACCAATATTTATCGACTGTGTTTTAATTCAAATAATTACCATCAACGGGTTATGTTAACTAAAATTTAATTTGGCGTTACAAGAATTAACACTGCGTCTTGATTAAAAATAAATTAAAATTGAATATTTGCAGAAAAAATTATATACAATGCATTAAAATTATGTAGGTCTCCCCGAACCCATTTTTAAAAATTAAACCTATAAAATTTAAAATTTTGAACTATTATATCAATCTATCAGATCGCATTTTGGAAAAGGCAAAATTGGGCGAAGATACTTCATCCTTAAGGCAAGAATTGTATTTCGTAACGATTGGTGGTTTAGCAAACAAAATAAATACCGATGAATTAAAAGTGATTTTTTGGGAAGGCATTTATAATGCCTACCTCCTAATTATGTTAAAAGAGCAAATACCACCAAAAAATATTTTAAAAATAAAAAGAATCAAAATTTCTCGATTTGTTTTGTCTTTGAATGATGTTGAGTATGGAATTCTCAGGAAGCCAAAATTTAAAATAGATTTTCACCGTTTATATTCTCCCTTTTATCCCTTGTACATAAAAAAGCTGGCAGTTGAAAAAACAAATATGTCGAAGAATACTCGTTTGGATAAACACATTTTAAAGCAAATAATTGCATCTTGATTGTTTTAATTAATACAAACATTATTATTATCATTTCTATGAAAATGGCTTACTTATTTTTTTGAAGGTAAAACCTCTTTTTAAGTACAATAAAAAGGTTATGATGGCTCGCAAGCCAAATTTTTTATTCATTTGCTAAAAAAAAATGAATTCAACATCCGCGCGTGATAACTCTTTAAAAATACTACTATTTTTTATGTAAAATAATTAAAAGTTTTTCTGAATAGTAGAGATTACCTAATTTTGATTTTGAATGAAAACAATATATAAAGACAGGTTAAATACAATGATTAAATTTCAAAAAAGTATCTTATTCGTGATAGGAATTTTAATTGTAAGCTCTTGTGCTTCCAAAAAAGATATATTATATTTCAGCGATATCAAAGTAAACGAGCAAAATAACACTGTTTTTAGTCAAGGTAAAATCCAGGCAAATGATATTTTGAGCATCATAATATCTTCGGGTTCACCAGATTTAGCTTCAATGTACAATTTAAATCAGTCCAATTCTGCTGCCATGAATGGCTATTTAGTTGCGTTAGATGGTACAATTACACTACCAATTTTAGGAAAAATAAACGTTCAGGATTTGACTTTACTCGAATTAGAGCAGTATCTAGTCAAAAAAATTATTGATGGAAAGCATCTTGCAAATCCTACGGTTACTGTGCGATTGACTAATGCAAAGTTTACTGTCTTAGGAGAAGTCAAGAATCCGGGCACTTTTACTTACAACGAACAAAACATAAGTATTCTTCAGGCCTTGGGTTATGCCGGTGATTTGACGATAAACGGTAAAAGAAAAGATGTTCTCATCATTAGAGAAGAAAATAATAAAAGAACCTATAAGACTATTGATTTGACTTCAAAAGAATGGTTTGATTCTCCTTATTATTATATTAGACCCAATGATGTTATTTATGTCAATCCAAATGGACCTAAAGTGGCCTCATCAGGCTATGTACCGAGTTTGACAAATTTATTAGCAATAGCTTCCATTGCAATTACAACAATTTTATTATTAACAAAATAAATTTATCCATTGGAAAGCAAAAAAAATAACTTCAATTTCACACAAGAAATACTAAAATACTTGTACTATTGGAAATGGATTCTGTTGTCGGCCTGCATTGCAATTATTATTAGTTTTTTTTATTTGAGATATGCTAGTGATGTGTATCAAACCACCGCTAAAATTAAAATTTTAGACAACACCAATACCGCATTTAAATTACCCACCGATAATATTTCAATTTTCGGAAATAATGAAATCAGCAAAGGGAATGAAATAGTAATTATGAAGTCTTTCCGAATAATAGGTGCTGTAGTGGATAGTTTGAATCTTTCTACTGAGATCTACGGTGTTGGAAGAATTAAATCTGTAGAACTATGGAAAAATGCACCATTTAAGGTTATTTGGGCACAAGAAATGGATTCTCTGGTGAAACAGCAAGCTTCTTTTCAAATTGTTCTTCAAGCAAATGGCTATCAAATTAAAGGAAATACAAAAGAATATAATTTTGGCGAAACTAATTTCGATACTAGTATTCCTTGCAAACTTATTTTAAAAAACAAAGATTTTCTAAAGCACGCTAATGGAAATGAATATCAAATCATTCTGAAAACCAAAAAAAGTGTCGTGCAGTCAATATCTAATAGCATTGTTATTGATTATGTAGTGAAACAAAGCGACATTTTGAGTCTGACATTGAATGGATATAATCAGGAAAAAATTAGTGATATTGTCAACACATTAATAACCGTTTTCAATCAAGATGGAATTCAAGACAGGCAACTAGTTTCTAAAAAGACTATCGAATTTGTTGATGAAAGATTTAAAGTTCTTTTTGGCGAATTAGATTCTATTGAAACATCAAAAGCTAATTTTAAAAAGGAAAAAGAATTTAGTTATATCGAGTCCGACGCTTCTGTACTGATGCAAAATAGCTATGAATCTAAATCGAAAGTGTTGTCTGCCAATACACAAATTGTTTTAGCTAAGTTGATGATAGATGCTTTGAATAAAAACAAAGGATTAGAATTGTTGCCTTCTAATATTGGCATTGAAAACGGTGAAGTCAATGGATTAGTGGCTAATTACAATGAGCAAGTTTTAAAACGAAATAAACTACTACTTTCAGGTGGAGGAGAATCGAACCCGTTGGTTCAAGAAGCAACGGCACTTGCTTTACAAATAAAAAACAATCTTAGGTCTTCTATTCTTGGGTATCAAAATGTACTAGCATTTAACAAGAAAGCATTGAGCAACATAAGTGATTCAGAAAAACAAAGATACAGTACAGTTCCTTTCAATGAAAAAGGAATGCACTCTATTCAAAGGCAACAATCCATAAAAGAATCGCTCTATATATTATTGTTGCAAAAAAGAGAAGAGGCTGCGATAAATCTAGCGATAACAAATCCGTCCATCAAAGTTGTAGATTATGCTATTTTTTCGACTTTACCGATAGCTCCAGAACGTAATATAATTTTTATTGCAGCATTGTTATTGGGCGTGTTATTGCCCATCATCATTATTTATGTTTATTATTTATTTGATACTAAAATAAACAGCAAGGAAGACATAGATTTTTTACTACCCGATGTTCCTGTAATTGCAGAAATTCCTTTTATAGAAAAAGAGAATAAGACGATTCAGTTTTTGGATCGTTCGATATTATCAGAATCTTTTAGAATTCTTCGAAATAATATAAATTACATCAATCCAAAAACAGATGGAGCTTCGATTTTATTTGTGACTTCAACTATAAAAGGAGAGGGAAAAACATTTGTTTCTTTGAATTTAGCAATCACACTTTCTACACTTGGTAAAAAAGTAATTTTGATTGGTGCCGATTTAAGGAATCCGCAATTGCATCGAAAATTAGATTTAGAGCGGCCAAATCTAAAAGGAATTACCAATTTTTTATATGACACCACTGTAAAAGTTGAGGACATAAAAGCAAAACATTTAAAGGATACCAATTTAGATTTTGATATCATTTTTTCGGGTACCATTCCACCAAATCCAGCTGAATTATTATCAAATGGTCGATTTGAATTGTTATTGAATGAAATTAAAAATGACTATGATTATATCATTGTAGATACCGCCCCAACATTATTAGTAGCAGATACCACATTAATTACGCATCTAGCAGACACCGTTCTTTATGTTACTCGCGCTAATTTTACTGAGAAAAAATTATTTAAGTTTATAGCCAATTTAAAGAAATTAAACACCATTAAAAACATGGGCATTATTTTAAATAATGTAGGACAAAATAAAGGATACGGGTATAGTTATTCCTATAATTATGGTTACGGTTACGGCTATGAAAATGACTCAATGGTAAAAAAATCTTTTAAATCTAAAATAAAGAAATACTTCAATACTTCGGAAAATAGCTGACTTATTCCCATATTGAAGAACAAAGGTCTTATGTACTTTTGATTTTTTCTTAACCCTATTGACATTATCAATAATTATTCGTTCAATGAAGATAATTAACTAGCCCATTTTTCATTCTTAGTATACAATAAAAATAGTATTATTGATAAGAATTAAGCTTTAAGTACTCGCTATTGATTTGAATTACTTTTTTGGTTTTTAAAACTTTTTCATTTGTTGACAATGTTTTGAAATCACTGTTAAACTTGATGATTTTCGCTGGATTACCAATTGCTGTTGCTCCATCTGGAATATCGCTTATAACCACAGTACCAGCACCAATAGTGCACCACTTACCAATTTTTACTCCCGGAATTATAATAGCTCCTGAACCTATATGCGACCCTTGACCAACGCTAACGTTACCAGATAAAGTTACATTTGGTGAAATATGTACAAAATCTTCAATAATGCAGTCGTGTTCTATTAATGCTCCTGTATTTATAATCACGTGGTTTCCTATTTTTGCATCTGCATTAATAATGGCTTGAAGCATTACAACGGTTCCCAATCCTAAAGAGACTGAGGGAGATACAATCGCATTCTTATGTACAACGGTAAAAAAATTATATTCACTAAATTTCAAGCTTATTTTTTTTCTGATACTATTATTTCCTATCGCTACAATCAAGGCAACATCGTGCTGCGGTTTTAGAATCGATATTGTATGAATAATAGGTATTAGTCCAAAACTAGCAGTTTTAGGCGCATCATCAATCATCGCTGCAATTCTAGAACCATTATTGGCAGCTAACTCAGCAATTACTTTACCATGTCCACTTGCACCAAAAATCAATAGTTTTTTATTTTCCATTAAATCGTTCAATTGTTGCGTTGTTTGTAGAATTAATATTTTTAGCTATAACTACTTTTAATAGGGTATTACAAATTATTTGAAAATCTAAACGAAATGATTGGTGCTCTACATACCAAACATCATATTTGAACTTTGTTTCCCAGTCAATTGCATTTCTACCATTTATTTGTGACCAACCTGTTATCCCTGGTTTAACCTCATGCCTTCTTTTTTGAAAATCAGTATATAAATCTAAATATTCTGGCAAGAGCGGTCTTGGTCCTACAATACTCATTTCGCCTTTTAGCACATTTACTAATTGCGGGAGTTCATCAATTGAGGTCTTCCGAATCCACTTGCCTATTGTGGTTAATCTTTCAGCATCTGGCAATAAATTACCCACACTATCTTTTTTATTGTTCATCGTTTTGAACTTTATAATTGTAAAAATTTGACCACCAATTCCTGGACGTTGTTGCAAAAAAAAAATGCTCCCATTATTGAAAAAAAACAAAAAAAATAGCACTAAACCAAGTATTGGACTCGCCACAATAATCCCGACTAAAGCAAAAATAAAATCCAAAAAAGGTTTGACCCACTTATTATACATATTCTATTTCTGGGTTTGTCAAAGCAAACACCGCTTGATTGTATTCATCTAAAATAGCTTCCCACATTGCTTCTTGTTCATATCGTGAGGTTATCATTTGTCTTGCATTAGTTTGAAGTACAGCGAAAAAATCTTTTTGTTGCACCATTTTTAAAACTGCAGTTTCAATTGCTTTGCTATTTTTAACAGGAATAATAATTCCGTTTTTTCCTTCTACAATTATTTCGTTGCACCCATTAATATCTGTTACAATTGCTGGTAAACCCATAGCTGCAGCTTGCAGTACAACGTTAGGGAATCCCTCTCTATAACTGGCTAGAACTAAAGCTTTACTAACTGCCAAATAGGGCTTTATGTCATTTTGATACCCTGCAAAAAGAATGTTTTTATTGTTGTCTATTTCCGCTTTTGTACTCTTTTCAAGTGGATCCAAATCACTTTCTAACATTCCTACAAGGAGCAATTTCACTTGCAAATTTTGCTGAATAATATTTTTAAAAGCTTGCACCAATTCATTAATTCCCTTATCTCCTACAAGACGCCCAACAAAAACAAAAACAAAATCATCAGCTTGAATTCCTAATGTAGTCCTCAAATTTTGTTTTTGTGATTTTGTCACTTGTTCTGCAGAAAATTGTTTTGTATTAATGCCATTTGAACTTCCATTTCGAATAACTTTCAATTTTGTGTATTTAGCAAAATTATTAGCCAAAATAAAATCATACAATCCCTTTGAGTTTGGGTATACCTTGGTGGCACAAGCATAGGTGACTTTTTCAATATTTTCTAGCACCCTACGTTTTACCCCTTTGGTTTCTATCAGCGGTAATCCAGCAACAGTATGCAATCTTATGGGAACTCCCGCGCATTTTGACGCTATCATTGCTAGTAGTCCAGCTTTTGGTGTGTGCGAATGAACAATTAGTGGCTTTTCTTTTTTTAGAAACAAAAATAATTTTACCAACGCAATGAGGTCTTTTATTGGGGTGATTTTTCTAGACATTTCAATACGAAAGGTATTAACACCTTCTTTGACCCCAATTTCCTTTAGATATTCATTTTCTGAAGACACCGCTATTACTTCAAAAAAATCATTCATATACTTCAATTGACCCGATAACAATTTATCTAATGAAAGAGGCACTGTTGTGATTCGGATTAATTTATTTTCAATTATTTTCATACCAATAAATAGGCGATTTTTTCTTTACTATATTGAACAAAACCAAAAAGAAAATTATTAATTTTATCTAATAAAAAGTAGTAATAACTTTTCATAAGATAAAATTAAAGCAAAATTTGATGTATGTAAAATCAATTAAAAAACTTTACAATAATTTAAAGTAAGAAGGGTTTTTAGAGGGGTAAATAGTCTAAATTGTTAAGAAATAAATAAGAATTAGGTTTCCGATTCTTGAGATTGCCAGTAGGAGAAATGCCAAAAAATATAAATAAGTAATCCTGGCAAAAACATATTTCGCATCCGAATCATTATACCGATATTTCCTAATGTTTGGGAAAAGGCAAGTGTACCAATAATTAAAAAGTATACCATGCCCTGAATGACAAAAGGCGCATTTCGAAAAGATTGTAGCGGCTTGTTTATTAATATATGCGCAGTTAAAATTAATAAAACTAAATTTTCCAGTGAGGCCAAAACAGCTGGAATACCATTGATATCAAAAAAGAAGGGCCTATATAAAAAAGAAAAAATTTTAAAAGGAAGTGGGTAATTCGAAATATCGATGGCTGAGGCTGATGATGAAGTACTAAGCAAAGACGCCTTTGTTTCAGAAAACCTACTAAAACCGTCGACAGAAGCCTCTTCAACTTTTGCAAATTGCATTACCAGGGGCAAAATTGTAATCGCAATGCCAATCATTACTCCAAAAAATAAAACTCGTTGCGGTAACGAAATATTCTTTCCCGAAAAATAGGCCATTCCAAAACCGAGCAACATAAACAAAGTAATGTGGGGTCTAATAAAATAAGCCAGTACTAACCCTAAAATAATAAGTACAAACCTCTTAGAAGGAAGCATTAATCCGTACGTGAAAATTGCGATGCAAAAAAACAATAAAGCATCCTTGCCCACTGCACAACTCCAAAAATGCAAATTAGGCAGAAAAAACAAGAGCGGGAATAAATAATATCCTTTGAATTCTGGGTTATTTGGAATCAATTCTACTGCTATAATGTAAAAATAAGCTAAGCCGATAAAACCAATTAAACTATATAGCATAGTTCCCGTGAAATACGATAAATCTAAAATATTAGAGGGATAATAATTTAAGGCATAAATAAAATAAGTACCTTGATCTTGTGTTAAGGAGTAGATGAAATCCGTGTAAGTCATAAATTTCGCTTGTTTCCAATAACCAATCGCGTCGCCTTGGACGAAAAAACAAAAGTAAGTTCCAAATAAAATATGAAAAATAAATAATTTTTTTAGCGTGATCATATTCTCCTCCGAAAGTTTTTTGCTAAAACTTTGAATGAATAAATACCCTAAGATAAAAATTAATGCTAAAACAAAATAATCCATAGTTATTTTACTAATATTGATTTAATGGGATGCATTTCTTTTTTTTTAAAACCAAATGTGCCCCAATACAAGTCCGTTTAAAGGTATAAATGTACAATAGAAGGAAGCACTAATGGCAAAAACCATTAGCACAATTGCAATAGTTGGTGTTAATAGTTCAAAAATATCGAAGTATTGCCTTTTTGCGTTTCTATTCATTAGTCAAAATTGATACTAAAACATCTAGCTTTTGTTGAATACTAAACTCTGATGCTACTTTGATTCTGCCCTTTTCACCCATTCTTTTTCTCAAGTCAATATCAAATATCAATTGGCTCAATCTATCCACCCATTGTTGTTCTGTTTCCACCAAAAAACCATTTATTTCATCCTCCACAACTTCTTTGTTCATGCCTACTGCTGAGGCAACTACTGGGATGCCACAGCCCATATATTGAATTATTTTGTAGGCACATTTTCCTCTTTCCCAAAGATTGTTTTCTAAAGGCATAATTCCTATATCAAAATTAGAAATTAATTCTACTTCGGTTTCTTCTAACCATTTCAAGTATTTCACTTTATTTCCCAATCCTAAATCTTCGGTTGCGCCAATAATATGTAATTCGACATTGTCTATCTCCAATATTTTCGAAAAAACAGCAGCGTACTTTTGCACATATTTAAAAGTAGATGGCGACCCAATCCAACCGATTACAATTGTGGAACTACTATAATTGATTTTGGGTTTGTAAACATTGATATCAATAACTGTTGGAAGCACAACTACTTTTTTGGCACCAGAAAATCTCGCTCTTTCTGCCAAATAACTATTTCCAGCTAGTACGCAATTACTGTATTTCATCACATTATTAATCTTATTTTTAAATAAAAACAAGATTGCTTTATTGGAACTTAAATCATAATTGTGAAAAATCGCATCATCATAATCGACAATATATTTGACATTAAAAAGAAATAATAGTTTTTCAAACCAACTGAAAAAATAGGGAAGCAACTCTTTCTCGATAACAATTCGATCGTATTTATAGATTGAAAATAACCTGAAAAATCGCTGCATGTAAAACTGCAATAGCTTGGATTTGGCTATTGGTTTTCCAGCATATAAATCAATTAAGTAGTTTTCATCAAAAAAAGGGCTAACCGTAATTGAGATTCCCTTAGCTTCCAAAAAAGGGAAGTATTGGTAGCTCCGCAACCGACTACTAGCACCATTTCGGCTATATTTGGTTAGATAAAGTACTTTCATTTTAGTTTAGCTAAAGCATTACAATAACTATCCGCACCTTTCGCAATCGAAAAATAAGGCATTGCGAACTTTCGTATTTCTTCAAAATTAGTTTCTCCTAAATCATCAACAAACGCAACCGCTGCTGCAATACGTTTAGGATCTTGGTGATCATATATAAAACAATTGGGTATGCCGTTTAGGATTTGCTCAGTATCACCAATTCCTATTGAAGCAATGGCAGGAATTCCCATAAGGAGGTATTCACCAAGCTTTATTGGAGCTACACCTTTCATACTAAATTTGGGTTCTCTTATGGCAAAAGCTACATCGGCAGCGGAGAGATACTGTGGAATTTCTGCAAAAGGAACTGTTTTTACAATAATGTTTTCTTTCAAGTCAATTGGAATTCTTATATTGGCAAACGCTACATTTCCGGTTAAAATCAAAAAAAGCGCATTCGGATTTTTGTGGCGATAGTTTCTTAAAATTGTTATCATTTCGTCCCAGCCATATTGCGGTCCTAATGAACCGCAATAGACAAAAACTTTGGTTTGATCTGAAATTTTCAACTCTTTTCTTTTATTCTCTCTTTCCAATGCATTTGGTTTAAAAAAATCAGTATTTCGTCCGTTGAGCACTACCGAAAACTTTTCCGGTTTTTTATATTCTACTGTTTCTAAATGAATTTTTATTGCTTCGTGCGAACGTGTCAAAACACCATCGGCTACTTGTAGCATTTTATTTTCTTCTTTTTTTAAAGACTGATACTGTCTGCTTTCGCGCGATAATCCTGAAAAATCTACTCGCTCTTCTAGAGGCAAACCATCAGCATCAAAAACCACTTTAAATTTGCCTTTTGGAATTCGATTTATCATAAAAGCTGGCATCGTACTTCTGGGCATTACAATATCAATATTGTTTTCTGTGATGTATTTTTTTAAAAACCCAATACCTTTATAAAGCGTGAACAGGTTTCCTAAAATTGGGACTAGCGTTCTATTTATGGCTCGTGGAGTATAAAAAATATGGAGTTCTCCAGCTGCTTTTTGTATTGACCTAATTTTTTCGGGCTTCGCCCAAGTGAATTGTATCACATGAAAAACGTACTTCGATTGATTTTGTACTTCGCTAAAAATTGGCATAAACAAGCCTTCCATATAACTAGTATGTGGACTGTCCCAACTGATGAAGAGTACTTTAACTGACACTTTTGAACGATTTAGTGTTTGAAAAACTTTTTATTTTGATAAAATTTTTCTTAAATTTTAAAAAATAATTTTCATAATAACGGAACGATACATAGGAAATTAAAATTAATGTGGAAAATACCGTACTGTACACCAGCACCATTTTAAGTACAATATTGACGGCTACATTATTTAAGATTTTTTGCATAAAGAATATAACTAGCGGATTGTAAATGTACAAACCGAAAGAAATTTTACCTAAGAAATCAAAAAAAGCATTTTCCAACTTAATTATGGTTTTGGGATTATGTATTTGGTTAAAAATTAATACTACTGTAATTATTGCGACAATTTCGTGATTAACAATTCCATAAATATAAAAATTATTGGATGCAATAAAAACCATAATCGACCAACATATTATTTGCAACAAAATAGAATTAAAGTATTTTAACCTTTCTATATGGTTGCAATACAAATAAGCGCCGATTCCCCCAATTGCAAGACATCCGAATCGACTGTAATGGAAGAAGGCTTGAATTTCGAGTGGAAAATTAAACACTTTTAGCGCAATTTTAAAAAGAAGAAACACGATTGGGAAGAAAAGTAAAAATGCAAACAGATATTTATTTAAAAACTTAATTACTACTGGCCAAAAAATGTAAAATTGCTCTTCAACTCCTAACGACCAATAGTGACCTATTTTTTCAGATAAAACCTTAGAAACAGGAACAACACCGTATTCGGCAACCACTAGATTTACAAAGTTGGGCATAAAGAAAACATAATAGATCAATGTACCTCTAAAGCTTTCGATTCCAAAAATCAGCACCAAAATTAGCAAATACAAAAAATACAATGGCCATATTCTTAATGCTCTACGGATAAAAAAGAATTTATAATTAATGGTATTGGTCATTTTTTTTTCTTTTAAAAGTAAAAAAGTAATCAAAAAACCACTTAAAACAAAAAACATAGTTACGCCATAACCTGCCAGATCGAGTAATGGCATTGAGGGCAGACCAAAACCAACACTTCTATGATTTATATGAGAAGCAACAACTGCAATAGCGGCAATAGCTCTAATACCGTTTAGTCCTGGCAAATATATTTTTTTATTCTCCAATATTAACTTTTAATTGAGTGAATAAACTAAACCACAACTTCACGATGCTGCCAGATGAAAATTCTTCAGCATTTTTAAACGAATTAATCGACATATTTTCTCTGATGTCGGTATTCAATATTAATTTTTCTATAGCATTAGAAAACGCACTAATATTGTCTTTCTCAATCAAAAATCCATCACTATCGTGGTGTATAATATTTTTTGGACCATACTGACAATCATAAGATATAATGGGCAATCCTGCTTGTTTGGCTTCTAATAATACCATAGGAAAACAATCGGTCAATGACGTCATACCATAAATGGATGCTTCTCTCATAATGTGGAATAAATTTTTGGTATTTCCCATCAAATGTACTGAGTTTGACAACTGATTTTCTTGAATTAGACTTTGTAATGCACTCTTTTCATTTCCATCACCGTAGATTTCTAACTTCCATTCTGGATATTGGGTACTGATTTGTGCCCAAGCTAAAATTAAATGATCAAATTGTTTCACAGGTTCAATTCTTCCTGCTGCAATAAGTGTATGTTTTCGTTTCTTAAATTCAGGATAAGTGATGAGATTTTCTGCATGAACAAAATTGGGTATCACAAAGGTATTCTTTAAATCATAATTGTTTTTTTCGTCTTTGTTTAAAACTACAACTGCATCATATAGTTTGTAAAGCAATCGTTTGAATTTCCATCGGCCCGCTTTCATTGTGCTTGCAGTACTGTGAAATTCTAATATTTTAATTGTTTTTTTACGTATAAAAGGCAAAATTAGCGAATAGAAACTTGTAAGTGTTGTAATCACAACATCAGGTTTTTCGTCCTTTATAATTTTGCTTATCTTTTTATAAAAACTAAACTTAATAACTTGGTTTCCAAAAAAGGACGTATTACCATCAAGTTTTAAATCATACTTTTTTGTCAATTGATGACTTTCATACAAATAATCTCGATTGTTCTGAAATCGCGTAACCAAAATAATTTCGCAATTAGCATGTGTTGTAAATGCCAAAATTTTATGATTCAGCATCCGTTGAATACCTCCAAACTCAGCGAAATGATTTACCAATAAAAGTATTTTCATATTATTTTTTTATTTTTCGAAAGTACTAAAACAAGATTCAATATAAATAATAGTTTTTTGAAGATTAATAATCTATTTTGTCAGAACCAATAGTGAAACTCCACCAAACATTCTTACTGCTAGGTCTTTATTAATTTTGTACAATGATTTATGTAAAACATAAAACATTTTTGATTTAATTGTTTTTCTTACAGATAAGTCAATAAACTCCTCGGTATAAAAGAAATCTATAATTTCATATCCAGAATCGACTAAGGTTGCTAAGGCGGTTTCCTTCATGAAATAATGCAAATGACCAACCGATTTGCGCTTAGCAATTAGGCCATTCTTCCCAATTTTCATCATCGTTATATCTAGTGGAATATGAAAAATGGTATTTTTCGCTTTACTTTTACATTGTTTCAAGAAACCCAAATAATCCTCAACATGCTCAAAAACATCCATCATCAGTAATAAATCATACTTTGAATTGTTTTCCAAAAAATCAGAATGTTCGAATGTTAACCTGTCTTTTTCTCTTTGTTTGGCTAAACCTATGGCATCGCCTGAAATATCATAACCTGTAAAACTTACATCATTTGGCATTGCCTGATGCAACTGATTTACTATTTCGCCTGCGCCACAACCTATTTCTGCAATCGATTTTGGATTTATAGGATTACGGCTCAGCATTTTCAAGATTTGTTTTGCTTTCCAAGGAGAATCTTCAATATGCCACGTAGGATTATTTTTTAAATATTCTCCGTTTTCCTCTGTATAGATTGTATCTATCATCTTTTTTGTATTTATTTTATTGGACCACTTTCTTTTTAGATAACATTACTTTTCAGTAATAATCTTTCATATAGGTCAAGAAGATTATTTACATATTGTTGCTCGGTATAATTATTCATTGCTTTTATAAATCCCATATTTCCTAAATTCGTTCTTAATTCCTCATCAAAACATAAAACATTTAATTTTTCTGCTATTGCATTTATATCAAATGGCTGTACTAAAAACCCAGTAATAGTATTGTCAACAATATATTTCATGCCTCCTACTCTTGTAGCGACTATTGGTAATTTACACAACATCGCTTCGGTTAAAACCAGTCCAAAAGCCTCATATGCAGAAGCTAAAACAAAAATATTCATTATCCTATAGTATAAAGCGACATCCGATTGGTATCCTGTAAAAATAACTTTATCACTTATTGTAAGCTCTTCTGAAAGTTTCTTATA
This sequence comes from Flavobacterium sp., assembly GCF_031423415.1. GTDB lineage: Bacteria > Bacteroidota > Bacteroidia > Flavobacteriales > Flavobacteriaceae > Flavobacterium. Next base: position 32,098 of record NZ_JANPFL010000058.1, on the reverse strand, counting down.
CTTCACCATTTCAGGTCCTGCACCTACCAACACTAATTTTGCATTTATTTGCGTTTTGCATACTATTGCAAATGCTTTAATTAAGTCAGAAAATCTTTTGTGTTCATCTAAAATCATTCTGCCAACGGAGCCTATAACAAAATCATTTGGGGCAATTCCCAATGACACTTTAAGTTTAGCTATTTCTAATGCGCTCACATCTCTTGGTAATACTACTCCATTATTTATTAAAATAATTTTGTGTTTCGGTAACTTCAAAGTGTTTTCTAGATATTGGACAACCGCTGGAGAAACTCCTACTACTGCATCCGATAATTTCGCAAAAAACCTCATTAACAAATTTGCTCTCCAAGACCTGTTCTTAGGATCCGATGTTTCTTCTATGATAACGATAGGAACTCTTTTGATAAAACCATTTATTGCTGCCATAGTAACTCCTTCAAAAACGGCTCCGTGAATAATATGAGGTTGGAAAGTGTTGATTGTTTTTTGAACCTCGCGATGCTTTTTATAATCAAAAATTCCTTTAAACTTTCCAATTGCAATAACTTCTACCCCAAATGATTCTATTTCCTCTTTTATTCCTCCTCCAGTATGTGTACAAATAATTTTAAGAAGGTATTTCTCTTTATCCAATAATTTACTCAAGGACAAGCGAAGTCGTTCCACTCCACCTGATCCCATAGTTTCTTGAATATGTAGTATTCTAATCACGATAATTCTTGGTAAAGATTTTCTAAATTATATCTATATTTTTGGCTTGTAAACCGATTATTTACAAAGTTTTTACCTTTGTTTCCAATGACTTGCAGGTCGCCGTATGGAGTTGCGATAAGCCCATTAATTTTAGTTACTAATTCTTCCTCATGGTTTGGATTAAATAACCAACCGGTTTCTTTTTCACTAATAAACTCGGGTATTCCTCCCACATTAGAACAGAGACAAGGAACCGCTTGCAACATCGCCTCAACTACAGCAATTCCAAATCCTTCAGACAGAGAAGGAAGAACAAAAAGATGTGCTTGTGCTAAAAAGTGTTCAGGATTTGAGACAAAACCTGTAATTGTAACTCGATTTTCTAGATGTAAACTTGCAATTAGCTGTTCTAAATTCCCTCTCTCTCGGCCATCGCCGACAAGTATTAATTTTGTAGATAAATCATTTAATTGCGAAAATGCTCGGATTAGAAGTTGATGATTTTTTACTATTTCCAATCTTCCTACGGTGACAATTGTAAATTCATTTGAAAGTACTCTCTTTGTTGTTTTTGGTTCACTTGCAGGATTATAGATTACAATCCCTTTCTGGTTTTTTATCTCGCGGCTGTCTATAAGGAAATTTTTGACCGCTTCTGAAACACAAATTACTTTGTTAGTCAACTTATAAAGATATTTGAAAATAATTTTAGCTTTCTTGGAATGTTTAGGTAAGCCTATTTCCTCTGCAATAATTACCTTAACTCCAGCCAACTTAGCAGCAATAATTCCGTGAAAATTAGCTTCAGCGGCTGCGGTGTGCACAATGTCTGGGTTTATAGCTTTAAACCATTTATAAAGCAACCAAATGTTTTTGACATTACTAACTTGAGGTTTTGAATCAAAAATTTTAACCTGAAATCCTTTTTCTAAAATATATTTTTCAGCATAGCCACCGTGACCTAAAGCAGCAAAAAAATAATCGTTTTTAAGTGCTTTACTTCCATCTTCAACAAATATAATGTACTTTCTTTCTTGACCTCCAAAATCTAATAAAGTAGTTAAACGAATAATTTTCATAAATACAAATCAAAATTGACACTCAAATAAATTGTCGATTACTAATACCTCATCCTGCAAGATTCCTTGTGAAATGGATTTTATTTAACGAATAAATAATTCCCAAAGACATCATTAAGCAAACTAGCGTTGTAAATGGAACTCCAATTATCGGGTTTATTAATGCTCCGTTTATTCCAATTTTATTCAGTACCATTAAAACTAGTATGTGAACAAAATAGATACCATAACTATATTTACTAATATTCATTCGAAGTTTTTTGAAACTATCGTATTTTCCACGCTGATTTTTAAAAAAGACAAACACACCACTCGAAAGTAGTAGTACATTTGGGGTTAAATACTCATAAAATGTTTTATCGAAAGTACCAGCTTTAATTGAAGCAAATGATGTGCCTACAATCGTACTGCTAATTCCTAATCCAATCATTATGATAGCCACAGTGTTTGCATTTACTTTTCCAAAATCACTTTTTAGGGACAAATAATAACCCAAAACAAGATACCCCATAAATCCTGAAAAATAGGACAAATTGAAATCGATTTTATATTTTGAAAAAATGGGGTAGTTGAAACAAACAATACAAGACCAAAGAATCAAAAAATATAAAATTTCTTTTTCAGTTGAGTTTCTAGCCCATCGTCCTAGTATTGGGATGAATAAATAGAGTCCAATAATCATGTAAACATACCAAAAATGAAGGTAAATACCATTTTGAATTACCTCATATAGGTACTGAATAGTTTTTAAAAAAGTAAATTTAAATCCTTTTGATACCTTAACAAAAACTAAAAATGCTACGTAAATACTTCCCCAAAAAACAAAAGGTAATACAATCCTTCCAACTTTCTTTTTGAGAAAATCACTAATTTCATAATCCCTTGGTAGCAATAATGCCCCTGTAATCATTACAAATATTGGAACACAAAAGCGAACGGAGCTATTGTAAACATTGCCAATCGTCCAAGAAATAAAGGATATGGTTCCAAATTTTGCTGTTATAGATGCTGAGACGTGTAAAAAGATAACACTAATTGTTGCTAAAACTCTTAAATTATCAATCCAGTCAAGTGGACTATTTGTGTTCGTCTGTGTGATTTTAGTTTCCATTTTTCAATAAATCTAGCAAATTATTTACAATGGATCTGTTGAAAAGAAAGGTCAAGCCAACATATAAACTCAATCCCAGCGCAATAGATAGGAGGAGATTTCCAAACTGTAAAAAAATAGATTGGAAACAGAATGTAAAAAGTATATACGCAAAAAAAACGGCTATAACTACTATACTAAGTAAGCGTACAAAACTAAATAACTGTTGCAAAAAATCAATTTTTAAATGCTTAGTGGCAAAAAAAGTAACAATGAAGTAACTAACAATAGCAGAGATTGAAATGGTATAAAGCAAATATTTGATAGGTAAACCCAAAAAGATTGTAGCTATAATAAAAAGAATAATTTGTATTTTATTGATAAATTCTATTTTTAATAACAATTTTGAACCACCAATTATATTTAAAACTGTTAAATTAAAACTACACACAACAGTAAAAATTCCTGCGACTGCAAGATGAAATAAAAATGGTGCGGCTACTCTCCATTTTTCAGAATAAAGAAAAACTATAATTTGTTCAGAAAAAACAGCAAGAAAAGTTAGGATAGGGGCAACTACTACTATCAAAACGGAAATAATTTGTTGGTATGTCCTTACTACTCGATCTTCGTCATCTTGAATTTTAGAAAAAATGGGGAGAAACAATTTGCTTGCAGGACCATAAATATTTGAAATTGGTAATTGTCTCAATGTCAGTGATTGTGTGTAATAACCAACGTTTAAAACATTATAATATTTGCCTATAACTATTTGATAGGCATTAGAAATAATTGCATTTAAAACTTCAACTAAAGTTAATTTATAGCCGAAATTAAAGTGATATTTAAAAAGTGATTTATCAAACACTAATTTTGGTTTCCAATCACTGAAAATCCAATGAAAAAGTGCCCAAAAAAAAGTTTGTGTTAGATACATCCAAACCAAACTCCAAACGCCAAAGTGAAGTAATGCCAAAATTATTCCTATCGCAGAGCTTAATATGATGGATGGGATTTTCATGAGGCTTTGTTGTCTGAAATTTAAATTTTTAGTCAGAATAGCCGATTGAACAAAAACAAAGGCTTGAAGTACTATTGTTATTGAAAAAACCCGGACTATGGATACTAATTCTGGTTTTTTGTAAAATTCAGAAATATACGGGGCTAAAAAGAAAATGATAGTATAGAGCACGCAACTCATCAGAATGTTTGCAAAAAAAACGGATGTATAATCCCTATCAGTAACCTCTTTTTTCCTGATTATAGAAATCTTCATTCCGCCATCGACAAGCACATTGGCTATTGTTATGAAAACAAACAACAATCCCAAAATCCCAAAATCAGCAGGGAATAATGTCCTTGCTAAAAGTATGTTTACAAAAAAATTGATTATTTGCCCACCAGATTGCTCTGCATAAGTCCATATAAATCCTCGGAGAGCTTCCTTTTTTAAAGACATTAACTGTTATTTTGAGCTAAGGTAAAAACAACTAATTTTATATTGATTCTCATTTTTGACTTTTTATTAAAATAGCTTCGCTAACGTCAATCCCATTTCTATAACAAACTATATTTCAGGAAATTTATATGAAGGTAACAATGCGCCATTGGTAATGCTATTTATCCTACGAAATAAATTAAGTAATAATTATTATCTAATATTATGTTCTAAAGTTAAGAGAAGTAAGTAAATAGTTCAATTTTGAATTGCTTTTTTCAATGTTGCTCCTTTTGAATTTAGGACTTTTAAACTTTCGACTTACTTAATTGGTTTCTAAACTTTTGTTTTTCAAAAAAAAATTTACGAGCATACTCTCTTCAAATAATCGTTCTCTTTTGGGGAAAAGTGACTTGATTTTAATTTTCTTTTTTGTTTTAAAAAGACTTTCGACAACATTCTTAATTCTTGCTTTGTCTTCTTCGGTAGTATTTGATCCAGAAGGCAAGCACAATCCTTTTGTAAAGATACTTTCGGCAACATTACTACCATAATAAGGAGAATCTCTGTGTAGTGGTTGCAAATGCAAGGGTTTCCACAGCGGTCTTGACTCGATGTTTTCAGCCTCAAACGCCAAACGCAAATCATTGCAATCTATTCCATTGGTCTCAGCCGGATTTATTGTTATTACGGACAACCAATGATTCGAAAAATAATCTTTATTAGGGGCTTCATACACATAAACACCAGGAATATCCTCAAACAATTGCTTATAAAAAGCCTGCATTTTCCTTCTTAAATAAACGTGCTGCTCTAAAACTTCCATCTGACCTCGACCTATCGACGCACTAATATTACTTAATCTATAATTATAACCAATTTGTGAATGTTCATAATGAATGGCGTTGTCTTTAGATTGTGAAGCTAGGAAAATAGTTTTGGACTTAATTTCCTCTGAATGACAAACTAAGGCTCCTCCACCAGAAGTAGTAATGATTTTATTTCCATTAAAAGATAAAACACTCAGGTCGCCAAAAACGCCACATTTTTGACCCTTGTACGAACTTCCTAAAGCTTCTGCCGCATCTTCCAATATTGGAATATCATATTTGTCAGCAATACATCGTATGGCTTCTATTTTGTATGGATTGCCATATAAATGGACTGTGATTATCGCTTTTGGTTTTTTACCGAGTTTGATTCGATCAATAATTGCCTCTTCTAGTCTAATCGGGCAAAGGTTCCAAGTATCTAATTCACTATCTATAAAAACGGGTATGGCATTAAGATATAAAATAGGATTAGCTGATGCTACAAATGTTAATGACTGACAAATCACTTCATCACCCGCTTGCACTCCGAGTTGAATCAATCCCAAATGAATGGCCGCTGTACCAGAAGATAATGCAGTTACATGTACATTATTACCTAAGTACGATTTTAAATTACTTTCAAATAAATCTATGTTTTTCCCAATTGGAGCAACCCAATTGGTATCAAAAGCTTCTTTGATATACTTTTGCTCATTGCCTCCCATATGAGGAGCAGATAAAAATATTTTTTTGTGATTGTTCAACTTGTATTGATTAGGATTTGAAAAATATCATCGATAAAATGAATTGTAAAAATAAATAAATACTCTTTAAATAAATTGGCAAACACTAAAATTAATCATTTAGTAACATACTTCAAATTACTTACTAATTCTTGCAATTAAGCGCACCTATAATTAGCCTAATAAAAGTTTTGCCTACTTTTTGTAAATAAAAAGGCCGCCAAAATTGGCGGCCTGATTACAGCTTTTGATTGGAATCAAAAGTTAGTTTTTAATTAATTTTTTAGTTGTTACTTCATTGTTTGAAGTGTTTACTAATCTAACAATATAGATTCCTTTTTTCAATGAAGAAACATTTTCGTTGATAGTATTTGAACTTGCTTGCAATTTAACCGCTTTTGGGCTAACTACTGCATTACCATCTAATGAATAGATTCCGATTTGAAGAACACCCGTTCTTGAAGCAGTAACATCAATACTGAATTCACTAGACACTGGATTAGGATATACCTCAGTTGAACTAATTGTGATTGCAGCCATTTTAGAAGAAGTAATAATAACCGGGCAAGCTGTACTAGCTAAGGTAATTAGCTTAACAAGACTTGAAGTTCCGCAAGCATTAAGTGCAGCCACTCGTACAATATTTGTTGTTTTAGTAGAAGGAACAAGAGCGAAATCAACTACAACTTCGTTAGTCCCTTGACCAGATACTATAGTTGCACCATCAGCCACTGTCCAAGCATAGCTAGTAGCTCCAATAACCATAGGAACTGAAATTGTTTTAGTTTCACATCGATTAAATGCAGTACCACCTGTAGCAGTACCTACTGATGGCATTAGCGTGGATAATACTAATGTTTTGTTCAACAAACTATTTCCAACTCCGTTTACAGATGCAATCACTAAAGATTTAGGAGCAGTTGTTGTAGCGACAAAAGCAGCAGGATACGTCACCGTAAATGTTAAGTCGGTACTAGCGAGTACATTTGACGTATTGCTCATATTGCTTGCTGATGTTACAACAGATCCTGTTGGAGCAGTAATCAAATACGAAGTAGCAAGTAAAGAAGGAGTCATAGTATAGGCGTAAGAACTTTCAGCACATACACCAGCAATTTGTCCTGTTACAATAGTTACTGCAGCAGGAACAGTTGCAGTCAATTTCAACAATTTAGCCGTAGAAGTAGTAGCAGGAACAAGAGTACCATTAGTACTAGTATTTGAAGAACCTATTCCATTTACTGCTTTAACACCGATGTATAAAGATGTTGTTCCAGGAGCAACATCTGCAAAATTTACAGTGATTACATTTGAAGTAAGGCTAGATAATGCATTAACTCCAGCTGGCAATTCCCAAGAGTAAGAAGAAGCCAAAGCAGAAGGAGTAGCAGTCAAGGTAAATGGTGTAGTTGTGCCTACAAATTTACTGATTACTGTAACGGCAGTACTGGTACTAACCGCATCGTTCGTCATTTTTATAACTGAAGGTGCAGCAGGTAAAGTTGCTTTCAAAGTCAACAATTTAGCCGTAGAGCTTGTAACAGGATCCACAGCAGTAGCGTTAGAAGTCAAAGAAACACCAACACCATTAATAGATCTAACACCTATTCGCAATACATTTGTCGAAACTGGAACAGCCGCTGTTGTCATGTAATTATAAGTATTACCACTAGTTACACCAGCGAAGTTTACAGATATTACGTTAGATGTTGTAGTTGTAATAGGGAAAGCTGGATCAACAGTAAAACCGTTTACTTGTGTAAACGCGGCACCTACAGCATTAGCTCTGAAAACACCAACAGAACCATCTTGAACACTGGTAGCAGTAGTATTAGTAGATGATGTAGCCATATAACCTCCGACAGGAGCAACAAGCGCATTATTTGTAAGTTTGCCACCCACCACAAATCTTGAAGCCGTAGCAATTCTAACTCCAGAAGTATATAATGTAGATACAACTTGGAAATATTGATTTCCTACTGCAGTCGGTCTACTACCTGGCACTGTAAAAGGAAAAACACTATAAAAAAGAGTTGTAGGATTAGGATTAGTTGTAGTTGAAGGAACAACTGTACCCAAATTCAACAAGTTTACGCCCGTAGGCAATTCCCATACATACGCTCTTGCAGCAGCAACAGGAGTTGCAGTAAGCACTAACGGAGTTGTTTGACCCATATACTTAGCAAAACTAGTTACAGCAGGAGCTATACCGGTTGTAGTAGGTATTGGCAATAAAGCATCGGTCATTTTGATAGCTGCAGGAGCAGCAGGTAAAACAGCAGTGATAGCTAATACTTTCATAACGCCAGGACAACCACCACCATTTACTGCTTGTACGCCAATATTACCAATTTTCAATAAACCAGAGGCAACGTTGTTATAGTTTACAACAACAGTGTTTGTTCCTTGACCAGAAATAATATTAGCTCCTAATGGAACTGACCATAAGTAAGAAACAACACCTACTTCAGAAGAAGCTGGTACTGTGTAAGTCAATTGAGTTGTAGTTCCTACATAAGGACCAACAGCCGCAGTAGCGACAGCACCACCATCAGTCAATGTACTGGTGATTGTTCCTAAAGCAACAAGCGGAGATGGTGTAATTTCAACTGTTATTGTAGCAGCAGCACTTAACACTCCGTTAACATCAACTTCACGAACATAATATTTTTTTGAACCTACAACTGAAGTAGCAGGAACAGGAGCAACCGTATAAGGCGCAACATTCGTATCAACAGTAGTTGTTGGAGGATCAGTTTTATCTGCTGTCAACGGAATAGTAGCAGTTGTAAACCATCTTAATGACACTCCATTTGAAGTTAAATTTGCGTTCAATGCTGGTGCAACCACCCCTTTACAATACGTTTTATTACTTACACCAGGAGCTGCTCCTACAACAAGTAATCCAAATAACGATGGATCAGTAAAAGCAGCACCCGTTTTAGCATCTGCACTTGATGGTCTGTAATCAATATTTACTGTATCTGAATTGTCAGTAATGGTTTTGTAATTTTGAGCATCGGTCGCGTCATAAGCACGTTCTAAAATACCCGTGTTTGAAACGATTGTTTTGTTGTCTTTTGCAACCTCATCAAACCAAGTAACCATTTCTGCGTTCGTTGGACTGGTAGAAGTAGTAGCATTAGGTGCTAAAAAACGAGTAGCAGCAGGCGAAACTATGATGTTGTTTCTGAATTTCAACAAATCACCACCAGTAGTATTAGCTGCATATCCGTTAGACAAAGTAGATTCTATCACTAATCCAGTTTTGAAATCAACGAAGATAGAGTTGAACACTTTCAATTGAGAAGCTCTTCTTAAACGTAATGCTTTATCATGAAGTGAATTTAATGTTCCACCGTTTGGTAATGTATAACGACTGTTTGCCCCAATACAAGTGTAATTAGTAAACACAGCAGAAGTAAAATCGCCATAAGCAACAGCAGTTGCAGTACCAGCTGCATTGTTATCAGATTCGAAACATTCTGAGGTAGAGATATCAGCATTGTTAGGATCTTTGATTGACAAACCATACTGACAAATTCCTTTATATCCGTTATCAGTATCAAAATCATCATCTAAACCATTGAAAGCCACAAGGTGCTTACAATCTACAGAACCTCCGAACCATTCGAAAGAATCATCATTAGAGTAGGACACTTGAACATAGTCTATCGTAGTACCTTTTCCTACAGCACCCATAGTCAAACCATTTAGTTCATTGTTTGGAGCAAAAACATAACCAGCGTACTCAATTCGTACATATTTCAATGTTCCAGAATTGTCATTATCGTCAGGAGTAAGACCACCACCAAATTCAGTATTTACGTTTTGAGAGATCCCTTCGATATAGTTTACACCATTGTTTAAATTGTATCTTCCTTTACCCAAAAGTACAATTCCTCCCCAATCTCCTCTTTGTCTTGAACCAGCAGCAGCTTTAGAAGTAAAAACGATTGGTTCTGCAAGAGTTCCAATAGCATTTAATTTAGAACCTCTAGTGATTACCAAAGCAGCAGCAAGAGTTTTTGTTCTGATTACAGTACCCGCTTGGATAGTCAAGGTAGCATTGTTTCTTACAGTGATAAGTTTCGTCAACTCATACACTTTGTCTTTGGTCCAAGTTACATTGGATGTAATATCCGCAGTAACTGCTGTTGTCACATTGCCGTAAACAGCATTGTTAGGATCGAAATTTGTCCAACCGTTTGTCCACATTGCTGTTGGAGCTGGAGCGAAAGCACCTCTGTAAGGTGTTTGCTGAACTTGTGCCATTGCAAAGCTGCAAACTAATGCGAACATTGCAATTAAATAATTTTTTTTCATTGTTTAGATTGTTTTTTGTTAAACAGGACAAATTTATATCTAAGAATGAAATCGAATGCAAAGTTAAAATTAAATAAATAAAACGTTTAAGTAAAGAGATTGTTACCAAGATTAACAAATAGTTTACAACGTAATTTATTACACCTTTTTTTTCTTTTTAGTACCATGTATTCAGTTATTAAAAAGGTTGTTTGAGGTTTTTTTATGATTACAATAGCTAGTTGCCAGAACATAAAAAAAGAACTAAATTTTTTTTTAAATTTTTCTAGTACTAATCAAGAATTGCAATTAATTCCGTCGATAAGTTGTGTAGTTGTTTCAATCAAAAATGAAAAATACAAAAAGAAAGGCAAAACTTACTATTTAAAAAATATTTTATTTAGGTAGATACAAAATAACCATTGACCTTTCCGCCAGTTTGATTCGCAAGCGCAATTTGTTGTAAGAAGGATAAAATATTACATTCGCTTTTAATATCTATGTTAGAATTCAAACTATTCTGATCTTCAGTAGAACTAAGAATTTCGTTTAGAAAAATTTTTTTTACTCCTTCGTACTTGCTATACTTTTTAACTATAAGATAGGTTAATTCACGATAAATCTGAGGACTAAAATGATTTTTTTTAATTCTAAGTTTATCATATTGAACAATTTTAGCATTTAAATACGGAACGAATAAATTATGAGATACTACTTCTCTGGTGCAATTTTGTAAACCAATAAAATCAAAATCAACTTGAATTAAATCATCATCTCCAGGCAGCGTATATTTAGAAATACTTTTTAAAAAAGGTAATGTTTTTATAGGATATCCCAATCCAAGTGCTGGTTCGATGAATACGCGATTTAACAATGCGTCTATTCGCTCTACCGCTTTTAAATCTTTATCATTGTAAGAAATGGGAATAACATAGTTACACGAAAAAAAAGTTCCAACTTGAACTTCTTTTTCTATTTCTTTTATTTTTCTAACACTAATCGATTGGCAAAGTAGGGTATGATGTAAAGACGATAAAAAGGTATGTATACTATTTTTTCCCGAAGGATACATCTCTAAAAAGTTACTCGCACCAGTAAATACCGACGGCTCGTTAAATACAATCCAATGGTTTACTTTTCCTTTAAATGCATTTACGCAAACGTGTACATAGTTTTCAAACCAAGTTAACATTTCACGATTTGACCAACCTCCTTTACTTTCTAATGCCTTTGGTAAGTGTGAATCATAAAGAGTTACAAAAGGAATAATTTCATTTTCTACACAAATGTCAAGAATGTCATTGTAAAATGCTATGGCCTGGCTGTTGAGTTTTCCAATTCCTTGCGGCAGAATTCTGGACCAAGACAAAGAGAATCTAAAATTACAAACCTCAGATTGTTTAATTAATTCAATATCTTGTTTGTAACGAATTAATTCGGCTTTATAAACAGAAACATAATCCTCTGAAGGCGGATTGATAGTATTACAAAATAATGTGGAATCTATTGTTTTATTTATATTATATTGAATAGAAGACGACATTCCCAAAAAAAAGTCCGTTCCAAAATTGTGTGAACTTATAAGCGATAAATTCCTTTCTAAATCTTCTAGCCCCATTTAAAACAATTAAAACAATTAAAACAATTAAAAATTATAAGTAGCCGAGAAAGAAAAAGATCTTCCAAATTTAGTTAACCAAATAGCATCATCATCGGCGGGATTGTAGCCGTCTTCATAATGTGGATCGCCCGTAAAAATGGCGTTAGCTAGGGTTTCTAAAGTACCGTACTCCACAGTATTTCTATAATTATTTTGATAAAAAATTAAATCTTGAGCCAAAAGGTTTTGAATATTCAACTTAAATTCTACTGTGTTTTTGAATATAGATTTAGCAATTTGCATGTCTATAAAAGTTCTTCCTTTTTCCCAAATGGCCGGTTTAAGTTCGCTTGAAGCATAGGCAATTCTATTTCCTGCTCGGTTGATATTTCCTGAAATAGTCAAACCAATGTCTTTATTCATGTATTGTAAACCACCATTAAATACATAAGGCGATTGCCCTTGCATGGTTCTAGTTGTTTCAGGATTTGCTCCATTAACCCCTTTTACATCTGCTTTAGATTTTATCACCGCTATGTTTGAAAATAAGGTTAAATCATCAAATAAAGTCGCGTTATCAGACGCAAATATCGAACTTAGTAACACTCTAAACTCCAATTCTACACCGGTATTTATAGCACTGTTGGCATTGTTATATGTAATGGTTCTGTTCAGTGGTTGTTGGATTAGTTCTATTGGTTTTTCAAATTTTTTGTAAAAATAGGATACGGTAAACAATTGCCCTTTGGCCGGGAAAATTTCGTAACGGAAATCATAATTTTGGATTGAAGCCCTTTCTAATTTTACATTTCCTTGCGTAAAAAACTGGGTGGTAAAGTCATAAAAAGCAAACGGCGCCAATTCTCTATATTCAGGTCGGTTTAAAGTTTTTGAATAGCTCAAACGTAGGTTTTGTTTGCTGTTTACAGAATAAATAAAATTGGCTGAAGGCAAAACATCGGTTTTCTTACTGTTCAAATCAATATATCCCTCTGTTTGCGTTTCAGCTTGAAGGGTTTGGACAAAATTTTCGATACGTACTCCCCAAATGAATCTAAATTTTTTGTATCGATTATCCAACATGATATAGCCTGCATTCAACTGCGATCCGGCATCATAAGCATCCTCAGGTTTGGTAAGGTCATATAGTGTAAACCCATTCTTACCAGATGGAAGGAAGCCCATATTTTCTTTGGTAAAAATATTAGCATCGGTTAAAGATAGTAATGACTGATCAAAAGTTCCGCCAGTTTGATTCTGATTGTATTGCAACTGCCGTGCAAAGAAATCCCGCGCTCTCTTTTGTGTAAATCCGCCAATCTTTAGTTCATTGATGAGTTCCTTTCCGATGTTAAATTTTTTAGACAGATCTATTTTGCCTCCAGAAATGGATTCGCTGTTTTCAGCGAAGAACATTCCACCACCGTAATCCGGTCCTCCGTTATTTGCGGCAATTGTAGCTCTTGGTGTATTGAGTAAAGGGTCGCTACTATCAGGGTCTGCAGTGACATAAACATTTCTTCTCAAATTGGGAATGGATCGTTGTATATTACTATAAAAACCCAACCAATTCAATTTAATTTTAGGTTGCGTAAAATAATGCTCCCCATTCAATTGACCCGAATAAATGATGTTGCTAGTAAACCATCTTACATTCGATGTGGTTAGCCTAGGATCATTTACATCTGTTTTCCCACTTCGTTCCACTACTAAGTCATTAGAATTGATGCTCAAAATATTTTTGAAGGAAACGGAATGATTCTCATTGAATTTCATACTAAAATTAGCCAATGAACCAGTTAAGATTTGCTGACTATAATTTTTATCATCAAATTTTTGATTCAAGACCGAGGGCAAAGTAGGATCGCCATTGTCCCATTCGTTTCGGGTTACCTCATTGTAGTTGTTGGTTAGATTGTGCGAAACAGAAAATAGAACGCCAAAAACTTTTTCTCCAAAATCAAAATGATGCCCAATAGAATATTGAAAAGCAGTATTGGGGTTGAATTTACCTTTATTGATGCTCCAATCGTATTCAAAAGTTTTTGCAAGGTTTGCGGCCGTTGGGGTTCCGTTTATTGTCGCAAATTCTTTACTACTAGGAATGTTTGAAGGCAAATCTCTAGCACCATTATCAAACCCTAACCAGTCGGCGCTGCTGCCTTCGTAACTTTTTTGATCTTTAAAAGTTGTTATCGTATTATAACCTTGACCAATTGTAATCGACTGAAAATTTTTGTCAGGAACCGATTTCGTATTGATTTGAATGACGCCTCCAACAAACTCACCTGGCAGATCGGGAGATGCAGTTTTGGTAATCACCAAATTATCGAGCATATTGGCTGGGAAAATATCAAACGAAAATGCTTTTCGATCGGGCTCCGAACTAGGTAATGGAGCTCCATTAAGCGATGCAAAATTGTATCTGTCATTTAAACCTCTAATAACAACAAACTTATTGTCCTGAACACTCACCCCACTTATTCTTTTTAAAACATCCGAGGTTGTTTTGTCTGGAGTACGCTTCATACTTTCTGCCGATATACCATCAGAAACCGTAATACTGTTTTTCTGAGCGACCAATAATGATTTTATGGATTCTGCTTTAGCTTTGGTTCTGGTGATAACGACCTCCTTAAGTTCATTTTTGACCTCTGCGAGGGTAGTATTTAAATACGTGATTTCATTGTTTTTAGTTACTACTTCTGATATAATCTTAGGTAAATAACCAATATAAGAAAACTCCACTTCATAACTGCCAGAAGGAACATTCCTGAAAACGAATTTTCCATCAGAATCACTAGTAGTACTAAATTTTAATGTCTTAATAAGTATGTTTACTCCAGGCAAATTACTTCCGTTAGCATCATCTACAACTTTACCACTAATGGAACCGTTTTGACCAAAAAAGCTACAAGAAATAAACAATATAATAAAGGTATAAAAAGTCTTCATTTTTATTTTTTTTAAATACAAACGCAAATTAAATGTAAAAAATAAAACAGTAGGTTAACTAAACTTTAACAATTTATGATAATTGCATTTACACGCTTAAAACCCTAACAAATAAGCATTAATTAATTGATAATATGTGATTTACATAAAAATAAATTTTGATTTTTTTTATCAGTTGGTGTAAAAATTAATGTAAAAAATGACCAAAAAACAATGGAATGTTTAGAAATAGTTATATCTGCAAAGGCAGTGAATTATTAAGAAATAAATTAAATATATTTGCGAAATAGTTCCAACTGATACTATTTTTTATGAAAAGTAACAACCTTATTATTCTATTTGTATTTGTATTCAATATTGCTTTTTCACAGGAAAAAAAAGAAAGTTCAATAGTCGCTGATTCGAACAATATCGTAAACGATTCTACACAGACCAAATTGAATTACGAAAAATGGATTATTGATATCGGAACTGGAGTAAGTAACGGCACGAGACCCTATACGGATGGGTATTTTACTAGTGTAAACAATCAATTATTTAATGGTTTTGTCTTAAATTGCTATACAGTTGGAGCGAGACATAATTTTTCTAAAATTATCGGTATCAAAATGGATCTTGCTTTTGATAGGTTTATTAATAGTGAAGAAAATAAAAGCAAACCATTTGAAGTAGCTCAATATCGGACTTCATTTCAAGGACTTTTCAACCTTAATAGTCTAGTCAAAACTAAAAATGATATTTCACGATTCAATATTCTAGTTCATGCAGGTGTTCATCTGGCTATGCTCAAACCAATAGCAGCAGACTATAATAAAAAAGTGAGCAACGGTGATAATTATGGGGGAATTGTTTTTGGCATTACACCCACATTAAAAATTTCAAAAAAAACAGCTTTTTTTGTAGATTTTAATTCGTTTAATAATTACGGACAAAATTTAACTTGGAATGGTAAACATACACAAGATAGCAACAATACCGATGGACATATGTATTCAATAACTTTTGGATTGTCTTTTGTTTTAGACAAAAAGCAAATGTAAAATAAAAAAAGTAAGCCTGCTAGTTAGCTTTTATGAATCGATAAAATTAACAAGAGGTTCAGTAAAATTCTTTTTAAATCTGCTAATTATTAAATCTACTACCGTTTAATAATAAATAAAAAGTCTGTAAATCATAAGATTTACAGACTTTTTATATAGATTGACAATGAAGTTGTCGGGCTGGCAGGATTACATCCTACCCATATCATATACTGTAAACATTAGATTTATAACATGTACATAATTAAAGTCCACTGCTTAATTCTCATTTTAATTGAAACCCTTTAAATCTTCTTTTTAAAAAAATCCATTACTTTTTAATTATTTGATTTTCTTTTACAATAATTTCTAATTGCATATAGTTTAAGTCAGTAACTCTTTCCTTTAAAACTACTTTTTTGTATAAATGATTAATGCCCATATAGCCTTGTTCTTCAGGTTTTTGGTGAATTAAAAAATCAATAATATCTTCATTTAAGTATTCCAAGTTTTGTTTCAGCAATTCATAACCAACGATTCTTATACCTTTTAAGTTACTTTCTTTAATGAATTTTGCCGCAATATAAACTCTAGAATTAGGGATAAACACGCAATCTATTCCCTTAAACATATCTACCGTTAGTTGATTTTCAATATCATATTTTATATTTATTTCAGTGAAATTAAAATTCGGAAGGCCTTTCTTTTCTTTAAAAAAAGCATAAAATCCCGCAGTTCTTTGTAAAAAAACATTCGTTCTTGAGGTGCTTTCCACATTTTGAATAATCATTAATATCAAAACGTTGCTGTCGTTTTTGATGCCATAGCTAATAAGTTTTCCGCCTAGAAATCCGCTTTGATAAGAATCTTGTCCAATATAAGCAACATCCGTAAATTCTGGGAGATTAGAATCAATCATAACAATTGGCGTGCCTTTTTTCTTGTAATCAGTTAAAAATGCGACGGATTCCTTATAGAAAATAGGTGCGAATAGCAATCCATCGTGGTCAATTTTCAAAACTTTGGACGCTGTTTTTTTAAATGACGTGATGTTATAATCAAAAAAGAAGTAATCAATAGTCACTCCAAAATTAGCCAATTCTTCAGCTGCTTTTTTTATTCCAATTATTGGGGCTTGCCAATATTCAACATTGTCGTTTTTAGGCAGAAATACTACAAATTTAAACTTCTTGTTAAAAGCTAAATTACTGGCAAATATATTTTTTTTGTAACCATATTCTTTAATTATCGCATTTACTTTTTCTATGTTCTCTTCCGTTACTTGACCACGATTGTGAATAATTCTATCAACTGTACCGACTGATACATTGGCAATTTGCGCTATTTTTTTAATTGTTATGATAACTGTGTGTTTTTTAATAGGGTGTAAATTTATAATTTTTTACTATTAAAGACTATTTTTTTTAAGTCCTTGTATTATTGACGTTTTTTTATATATTTGCATTGTCCGTGTGCGTACACGTAAATATGGAAATTTATAAAAAAAATTGTGTGACCAAAAATAAACATATAGAATACCAATTATAAACTAACAATTATAAAAAATAAAACAATGGGAAAAAGAGTAGTCACCTTTGGTGAGATAATGTTAAGACTAGCTCCACAGGGATTTTTAAGATTTTCACAAGCAGATAATTTTGATGTTGTATATGGTGGTGGAGAATCAAATGTAGCAGTTTCATTAGCAAATTATGGGATTCCAGTTGATTTTGTAACCCGTTTACCAAAAAATGATATTGGAGAATGTGCTATGATGGAAATGCGCAAAAGAGGCGTTGGGGTTGATAATATTATTTGGGGTGGAGAACGTCTAGGAATATATTTTCTTGAAACTGGCGCGGTAAGCAGAGGAAGTAAAGTGGTTTATGATAGATCACATTCTTCTATGTCGGATATTCAACCCGGGATGATTAATTGGGAAAAAGTTTTTGAAGGAGTTGAATGGTTTCACTGGACGGGTATTACTCCAGCAATTTCTCAAAGTTCTGCCGATGCTTGTTTAGAAGCTGTTAAAGTGGCCAGTAAATTAGGTGTTACTATTTCAACCGACTTAAATTACCGTGCTAAACTATGGAAATATGGTGGAGACCGCGAAGCGATTATGACCGAGTTGACCTCTTACTGCGATGTGATTTTAGGAAATGAAGAAGATGCTGAAATGCACTTTGGTATCAAACCAGCAGGAGCAGCCGTTCAGACTCACGGACACGATGTAAAAGCAGAAGCTTTCTTATCAGTTTGTCAACAAATGATGGAAAAATTCCCAAGAGCCAAAAAAGTAATTACCACTTTAAGAGGTTCTATTTCTGCTTCTCACAACACATGGGCCGGCGTTTTATATGATGGAAAACAAATGTTACAAACCCGTCAATATCAAATTACGGATATCGTGGATAGAGTTGGTGGTGGAGATTCCTTTATGGGAGGTTTAATCTATGGATTATTGACTTATCCAGATGATGACCAAAACGCATTGGATTTTGCTGTTGCGGCTTCTTGCTTGAAACACACGATTAAAGGGGATGCAAACTTAGTTACTGTAGAAGAAGTGTCTAAACTGATGGGAGGCGACGCTTCTGGTAGAGTGGCACGATAATTAAGGTATTATGATTATAGATACAGTAACCAACGCTAATAAATACAAGGGTTTACATCCTTTATTTGCTAAAGCATTTGAGTATATCCATCAAAATGATATCACCAATCTGCCTGACGGAGTTTCAGAAATTGCTGAAGGTTTAAAAGTAATCGTCAATACTGCTAATGGAAAAACAGCTGACACAAGTTTAGCCAAATTTGAATGCCACGATAAAAACATCGACATCCAAATATGCGTAAAAGGGCTAGAAACCATTGCTTGGAAACCAAGAGAAAAATGTACAACACAAAACGGAGAATACAACCCCGAAAAGGACGTTCGTTTCTTTAATGATGCACCCGATATGTACTTTCAATTGACTGATGGTCAATTTGCGATATTTTATCCAGAAGATGTTCACGCTCCAATGATTGGTGATGGTCAAATCAAAAAAATAGTAATTAAAGTTAAAATTTATAAATAATGAGTAATATTCAAAAAGTAACAGATGCAATTGTACAACAGGGAATGCTTCCTTTATACTTTAACGCAGATGAGACCATAACCATAGAAGTATTAAGAGCAATTTACAGAGCAGGAATAAAAGCAGTTGAATACACAAGCCGCGGAGAAACTGCTTTAAGCAACTTCAGCAAAATGACAGAAGTTAGAAATGCCGAAATGCCCGAGTGATTATTAGGAATTGGAACCATCAAGAACCTGCAACAAGCAGAAGAATATTTAAAAGTGGGTGCTGATTTTTTCATCAGTCCAGGTTTTGTTCCAGAAGTAGCCGCTTTTTTGATTCCAAAAGATATTTTATACAGTCCGGGCTGTATGACGCCAACGGAAATTATTGCTGCCGAAAATGCAGGAGTAAAATTCATCAAACTCTTCCCTGGTAATATGCTAGGACCAGATTTCTTGAGTGGAATCAAAGATATTTTCCCAAATCTAAGATTTATGCCAACGGGCGGCGTGGACACAACAAGTGAAAACATCAGTGGTTGGTTCAAAGCGGGCGTTTCTGCAGTAGGAATGGGAAGCAAATTAATTAGCAAACAATTGATGGCGCACAAAGATTATGACACCATTGAATCTGAAACTAAAGCCGTTTTGAGTTTAATTCAATCGATAAAAAATAAATAAGATGAATTCAATTTTTAACCTAAAAGGTAAAGTTGCCCTTATCACTGGTGGCGCTGGAGTACTTGGTAGCAATATGGCTAAAGTACTAGCTGAACAAGGAGTAATAGTTGGAATTGGCGGATTAAGCATTGAAGAAGCTGAAACTGCCGTGAATATCATTAAAAGTAATGGTGGAGAATCGTTTGCTGTGAAAGCAAATGTTTTAAACAAAGAAGAACTTGAAGCAGCCAAAGATTGTATTGTAGAAAAATACGGTAAATTAGATATATTGATTAATGCGGCTGGTGGCAATATGCCGGGTGCAACTATTGGTCCTGATCAAGCGATTTATGATATGCAATTGTCTCATTTGCAAAAGGTTTTGGATTTGAACATCATTGGAACCATGTTACCATCCCAGGTTTTTTCTGAAGTTTTTGCTAAACAAAAATCGGGAATTATTATCAATATTTCATCTGCATCGGCTCAAAGACCTCTATCTCGTGTGGTAGGATATTCTGCTTCAAAAGCGGCAATCGACAATTTTACTAAATGGATGGCAGTTGAATTAGCTAGTAAATATGGCGAAGGATTGCGTGTCAATGCGATTGCACCTGGGTTTTTCATAGGCGAACAAAATCGCGCATTATTATTGAATCCAGAAGGTGGTTTAACTCCAAGAGGAGAAAAAATTATTGAGCATACGCCAATGGGTAGATTTGGAGTTCCACAAGATTTAGATGGCGTATTATTATTTTTATGTAGTGATATGTCCAAGTTTGTTACTGGCGTCGTTGTACATGTTGATGGCGGTTTCGGTGCCACAAGTATTTAATAAAATTATAATTTAAGAAATTATGGAACAAACATGGAGATGGTACGGACCAAATGACCCTGTAAAATTATCTGACGCCAAACAAGCTGGAGCAACCGGAATTGTTACTGCATTGCATCATATTAAAAATGGGCAGGTGTGGGAAGTTGACGAAATAATGAAACGAAAAAACGAAGTTGAAGCGGCAGGATTGACCTTTTCGGTAGTAGAAAGCATTCCAGTGCACGAAGATATCAAAAAGCAAACCGGTGATTATTTGAAATATATCGAAAACTATAAGCAAAGTATCAAAAACCTATCCGCTTGTGGAATCAATATCGTTTGTTACAATTTTATGCCCGTTTTAGACTGGTCTAGAACCGATTTGTCTTATGAAATGCCCGATGGTTCTAAAGCTTTGCGTTTTGATGTTAATGAATTTGCCGCTTTTGAATTATTCGTTTTAAAAAGACCCGGAGCAGAAAACACCTATACAGAACCACAAAAAGCTAAAGCAAAAGCAACTTTTGAAAAGCTAACAGATGCCGATAAAGTAAAATTGCAACAAAACATTATTGCAGGTTTACCGGGTGCAGAAGAATCCTATACTGTTGAGGATTTCTTAAAAGTACTTCAAGGCTACAATGGTATTGATGCTAGTAAATTAAAAGAAAATTTATATTATTTCTTGCGTGAAATCATTCCAGTTGCCGAAAGTGTAGGAGTGAAAATGGCGATTCACCCAGATGATCCGCCTTATCCCATATTAGGATTACCAAGAGTTGTGAGCACCGAAACTGATTTGATACAATTGTTAAATGCAATTGATTCTCCATCCAATGGATTTTGTATGTGTACAGGTTCTTACGGCGTTATTGCCGATAATGATTTGCCCGGAATTATAGATCGTCAGGGCGAAAAAATGAATTTTATTCACTTGAGAAGTACGCAACGAGATGCTGAAGGAAATTTCTATGAAGCCAATCATTTAGAAGGAGATGTAGACATGTATGCAGTGGTAAAATCGATTCTAAAAATGCAAAAACAAACGAAAAGAATTATCCCAATGCGTCCCGATCATGGTCACCAAATGTTAGATGATTTGAACAAAAAAACCAATCCTGGATATTCAGGCATTGGTCGTTTACGAGGTCTTGCTGAATTGAGAGGATTGGAAATGGGAATTGAAAAAAGTTTATTTTAAAAAATATGTCTGAAAATATATTTATTAAGGATGATTTTTTGCTTTACAGTGAGGCAGCTAAAACGCTCTATCACGATTTTGCAAAAAAACAACCCATTTTTGATTACCATTGTCATTTATCTCCAAAAGATATTGCAGAAGATCGCCAATTTGAGAATTTATACCAAATTTGGATTGATGGTGATCACTATAAATATAGAGCGATGCGTGCCAATGGTGTGAATGAAAAATTCATAACAGGCGATGCACGCGATTACGAAAAATTTTCTAAGTGGGCAGAAACCGTACCTTATACATTGAGAAATCCTCTGTATCATTGGACTCATTTAGAACTCAAGAATTATTTTGGGATAACCACTTTATTAAATTCTAATTCGGCTGAATCGATTTATGACCAATGTTCTGAGTTACTAAAAAAACCCGAATACAGCGTCAAGAATTTGCTCCGCAAAATGAATGTAAAAGTGGTGGGAACCACTGATGACCCAACAGATGATTTGCGCTACCACAAACAATTGCAAGACGATAACTTTGAAATTAGAGTTTTGCCTTCTTTTCGTCCTGACAAAGCAACAGAAATGGAAAAAGGACGAGCGTTTGTAGATTGGATTCAAAAATTAGCAGAAATAGTTGGTTATTCTATTGCTGATTTTTCAAATTTAATAAAAGCGCTTCAAGAACGTCATGATTTCTTCCACGAATTGGGTTGCCGAATTTCAGATCATGGACATTCCAATTTTTATGGCGAGGATTATGCGGATTCTGAAGTCGCTGCCATCTTTGAAAAAGCGTTGAAAGGAGAAAAAGTATCTGTTTTGGAAATTAATAAGTACAAATCGGCGGTATTGTTCGAGTTGGCTTTGATGAATAAAGCAAAATCTTGGACACAGCAATTTCACGTTGGTGCCATTAGAAATAACAATGCCAAAATGCTAAACGATCTTGGACCCGATCAAGGATTTGATTCTATTGGCGATTTGAATATGGCTGATAACATGAGCAAATTCTTTGGAAGATTAAGCCAATGTGAAGGATTGACCAATACCATAGTTTATAATTTGAATCCTCGAGACAGCGAGATGTTTGCTTCGATGGCCAATAATTTTAATGATGGGCTTGTGGCTGGAAAAATGCAATATGGTGCTGCTTGGTGGTTTTTAGATCAAAAAGATGGTATGGAAAAGCAATTGAACGTACTTTCCAACTTCGGCTTGTTAAGCCGATTTGTGGGAATGGTAACCGATTCCAGAAGTTTCCTTTCTTTTCCAAGGCACGAATATTTTAGACGGATCTTGTGCAATGTTCTGGGTGACGAAATTCAAAAAGGAGAATTGCCCAATGATATGGCACTTATTGGAAATATGGTAGAAGCAATTTGCTACAAAAATGCCGAGGCTTATTTTAAAATAATTAATTCTAATAAAAAACATTTTTAACCAACTAAAACAACCAAATCAATATGAATAAAGAAACAACAAAAATTGGGAAATACCGCTGGTCAATCTGTGGTTTACTCTTTTTTGCCACTACGATCAATTATTTGGATAGACAAGTACTTTCTTTAACTTGGAGCGATTTTATTGCCCCTGAATTCCATTGGACCAATAATGATTATGGAAATATAACGGCATTATTCTCGATATTTTATGCCGTATCTTTATTATTTGCAGGTAAGTTTGTAGATTTTATGGACACCAAAAAAGGATTTCTTTGGGCTATCGGAGTCTGGTCTATAGGAGCTTGTTTACATGCTTTCGCAGGTATTGCAACAGCAGGCTGGATAACAGGAAATTGGTTTGTTGGCTTTGAAGGAGCAAAAGAGGCTATCAGTACTGTAAATGATACAGGTTTAGTAATTAATGTGAGTGTTACCTTATTCATTTTTGCACGTTTTGTATTGGCAGTAGGTGAAGCTGGAAATTTTCCCGCCGCAATTAAAACAACAGCAGAATATTTTCCTAAAAAAGACAGAGCTTTCTCGACCAGTATTTTCAATGCAGGAGCCACCGTTGGAGCATTGGCTGCTCCAATATCTATTCCGTTTATTGCCAAAGCTTTTGGCTGGGAGATGTCATTCATAATTATTGGTGCCTTGGGTTTTATTTGGATGGGATTTTGGGTTTTTATGTATGATAAGCCTGAAAATCATAAAAGAGTCAGTGCTGCTGAACTAGAATATATTCAGCAGGACGACGTTGCCGACAGTAAATTAGTAGGTTATATAGCAGAAACTACTACTAAAGTGACTTTTAGAGATTGTTTTAAGTATAAACAAACTTGGGCTTTTGCTTTTGGCAAGTTTATGACCGATGGCGTTTGGTGGTTTTTCTTGTTCTGGACTCCTGCTTATTTAAGCTCGGTTTATGGGATGGATTCTGCTGAAGCTGCTTTTCCTTTATTTGTACTTTACGCGATTACCTTACTTTCTATCATTGGCGGTTGGTTGCCTACCTATTTTGTTGAAAAGAGAGGAATGAATCCTTATGAGGGGAGAATGAGATCGATGTTGATTTTTGCTTTTTTTCCATTATTGGCATTAGTGGCGCAACCATTAGGGCATATTAGCTATTGGTTACCGGTAATTATTATTGGTATCGTCGGGGCAGCTCATCAAGCTTGGTCAGCTAATATTTTTACAACAGTTGGAGATATGTTCCCTAAAAAAGCAATTGCTACAGTCACTGGAATTGGAGGTTTAGCAGGAGGTTTAGGCGCTACGATGATTAACAAAGGCTCTGGATTGTTATTTGATTACACTAAGGAAACGAACATGGGTTTTATGGGTTTTAAAGGGATTGAAGCAGGATATTTTATTATTTTCTCCATTTGCTCCGTTTGTTACTTAACGGGTTGGGTTGTAATGAAATCATTGGTGCCTAAATATGTTCCAATAAAGGGTTTGTAAATACGTACTGTGGTTTTTAGATTTTTTATTTTTTGCAGTTCTGAAGTTCTGGTTTAGAGTTGTTGTTACTTTTAAAATTGTCTAGATAGTACTATTAAAAACTTAAATATTAAATTAGTTTAAATTACAAAAAGTAAAAAAGGCTGTAAATCATACGATTTACAGCCTTTTTAATAGATTAACAACAAAGTTGTCGGGCTGGCAGGATTCGAACCTGCGGCCTTCCCGATCTAAATCGGGACGCAATAACTAATCGGTACTGAGTTTTTAAGCCAATTATAAAGACTTAAAATAAAAAAAGCCGAACATTTCTGTTCGACTTTTGTCGGGGTGGCAGGATTCGAACCTGCGCCTTCCCGATCTAAATCGGGACACGATAACTAATCGGTACTGAGTTTTTAAGCCAATTGTAAAGACTTAAAATAAAAAAAGCCGAACATTTCTGTTCGACTTTTGTCGGGGCGGTAGAATTCGAACCTGCGCCTTCCCGATCTAAATCGGGACGCAATAACTAATCGGTACTGAGTTTTTAAGCCAATTATAAAGACTTAAAATAAAAAAAGCCGAACATTTCTGTTCGACTTTTGTCGGGGTGGCAGGATTCGAACCTGCGGCCTCCTGCTCCCAAAGCAGGCGCGATAACCGAGCTACGCTACACCCCGAAAGCGGTGGCAAAGATAAGGTTAATTTTGAATCTTACAAGTGATATAGTCAAATTGATTCTTATTATTTTTAAATAGTTAAAAGTGATGTTTTTTTGGTTTCTATTTTTCAATAATAACATACATTTGTACTGTCTAAAATATTAATGAAATTTATTATGTCAACTACAATCGAAAAAATAAAATGTCTTATCATAGGTTCTGGACCTGCGGGTTACACTGCTGCCATATATGCTGCTAGAGCTAGTATGAACCCCGTTTTATATCAAGGAATGCAACCTGGTGGGCAATTAACTACAACTAATGAAGTAGAAAATTGGCCTGGAAATCCAGAAGGAATAACTGGCCCACAAATGATGGTAGGCATAGAAGAACAGGCCAAACGTTTTGGAACAGATATTCGTGACGGTTGGGCAACAAAAGTTGATTTTAGTGGTGGCATTCACAAAGTCTGGATCAACGATACAATCGAATTGCATTGCGAAACGGTCATCATTTCAACAGGTGCATCCGCAAAATATTTAGGATTAGAATCTGAACAACATTATTTAAAGATGGGTGGCGGTGTTTCAGCTTGTGCTGTTTGTGACGGTTTTTTCTATAGAAACCAAGAGGTAGTTATTGTTGGAGCGGGAGATTCTGCTTGTGAAGAAGCTCATTACTTATCTAAACTATGTTCCAAAGTAACCATGTTAGTTCGTAGTGAAAAATTCCGTGCTTCTAAAATTATGGAAGCACGCGTTCGCAAAACCGAAAATATTGCTATTTTAATGAACCACGATACTGTCGAAATTTTGGGCGACGGTCAAGTAGTGACCGGCGTAAAAGCCAAAAATAAAACCACAGGTGACATTTTTGACATTCCTGCTACAGGTTTCTTTGCAGCAATTGGTCATAAACCCAACACCGATATTTTTAAGGAGTATCTAACTCTTGATGAAACAGGTTATATTGTTAATGTTCCTGGCACTGCAAAAACCAATGTGGCTGGAGTTTTTGTGTCCGGAGACGCAGCAGATCACGTTTATCGTCAAGCAATAACAGCAGCTGGAACTGGCTGTATGGCTGCTTTGGATGCCGAAAGATATTTGGCGTCTTTAGAGTAATCAAATCCAATTTTTTGAATGTAAGTATAAAAAAAGTCTCTAAATTGAGACTTTTTTTGTGATTATTTCGTTGGTTTCTTTCTTAAAATCGCATTGCCAGCAAATCGTTTCATTTCTATTTTTTGGTCGCCATAAAGTTTAATTTCAGCGTTTTCAGCCATATCAATACTAATAGCTGTATTCACATTAATGCTGCAATTTGAATAACTTTCGGCAAGTAATTGAGCATTTGTAACGGTTAAATTATTCCCGATAAATTTAGCATTATTGTCTAATCTAATGCTCGCGTTGGTGACATCACCCTCTAAGTTAGCGATTGCTTTTTGATATAAATCACATTTCAAATCGGTTGCCGATACTAAAGCTTTCAAGTTCGCATTTTTACTCAATTGTATAGTCGCTACTCCCGATTTCAAGTTGAGCTCCACTTTTGAATTATGGTCAGACTCTAAAGCAAAATTCTTTGTGTTTACATTCAAAAATAATTTAGAATCATCGAAAGTTTTTATCGCAATATCATCCAATTGAATTTCCTGAATGGCATTTATTATCGCTTCATCTTTAGCACTGACCATTTTCAACTCATTAGTATAAGTGATTTGGATAATGAACTTTTTGTAATTGGTAGCAGTTTTCGAAGTGTTTATTCGAAGTGTTTTTGCTGTTAAATCAATATTGACTATATCGTGAAGATTATCGTCAGCTTCAATTTTCAATTCGCATTTTTCGCCTCTAGCCAAATATACTTCGAGATTGTCGCTTATTTCAATTGTATCAAAATTGCCTATTTCCTTTTGTTCAATTGTTACTATTTTGGAACCTTTTAATTTTTCTTTTTTTTGCGCCAATACGAATGTGGAAACTAAAAGAACTAGAAGTAAGACAGTACTTTTTTTCATTTTAATTTAGGGTTTACAATTATTGTTTTTTGAAAATTTGTCTTTAACCACATAGTTCTAAAAGTTTTGAAACGTCGATTTAGCTTTTTAAAAAGAAGCTTCGCTTTTTCATAGTTATCATAGCTATGAAAAGTGAAACGCCTATAATTTAATTAAAAAGTCTCTTTTTTCTATGTGGTTTAAAAAAGTTATGACTTTTGATTTGTAAAGCAAAAACACGATATTACAAATATAAAAAAATCATCCACTTTTGATGAATGATTTTAGTAATTTTTGGCAAAAAAGGGAAGTTTAATTTTCGCTAACGCTTCCGCCAGACGATTCTTCCTTTGCGAGTGTTTTTGGAACTTTATGATAATCAATAGAACTTCCGCTAGAGGCATTGGCGTCAAGCTTCAAAATAGGATATACTGAAGTACTGCTGCCACTTGTCGTTTGTGCAATCACTTCGTTCGCCATTAAATCTTTAGCATCAATAGAACTTCCACTAGACGACGTAGTTTCTAATTTTAGTGCTTTTCCACTGGCTTCAATGTTGCTTCCACTGGTGCTTTCCAGCGTAATTGCATCGGCTTCTACTTCAATATTAATTCGACTTCCGCTGCTGGATTTTGCATTTATATTGGTAGATACTAATGTAGTAGAACTGTTAATTTCAGAACCGCTACTGGCGCTCAATCCATTTACAACAGGGATTTTTACATTCACAACTGGTGTTTCGGTTGAATTATAGCTTTTATCCGATTCTATTTTCAAAACTCCATTCTCTATTTTTGTAATAATGTGCTCTTGCAAATTGTCGTCTGCTTCGACAGTTATAGATTTGGTGTCCGCTTGCTCTACATTTACTTTGATTCCCTGACTTACTTCGATGCTCTTGAAATCTTGGATTGCTGGTCTGGTTTCGGTGGTAATGTTGCCACTTCCTTTTATTCCATCTCCAATATTGAAACCGGAATTGCAAGAAGAAAATAACAGTGCCATTAAGGTCGCAACAATAAACTTTGTTATTATCGTGATAATTTTAATCATAACTACTTGTTTTTAATTATTACTCCGTCTTTATCTACAGACAACCCTTTTTTACTGCCCGTTTTATTAACTGTTACAACTTCGCCATTTACGGTTACGGTTGTTGTAACAATGCTATCGGTTTCTTGTTTAGTATCTATAGTGATATTTTCCTTATCTCCATCTACACAATTCTGACAGTTTATTTTATCACTATCCACTTTATAAACGTCATTTTTATTTTCAGGATACCACAAAAAATAGTCATCATCAGTTTGGTCATACTGTCGCATCGACTCATCCATTTTCAATAAAGTGCCTAAAGGTAAGAATAAAGTTATTTCAATTTCCTGATCACGGAATTTTTCTTTTAAATCGGATAACAAGTAATTGTCGAATATCAATTGATTACCAATGACTTTATAGCTGTATATTATTTTCTCGGCTCTTTGTTTGGCTTCAAATAGCGTTTTCCCTTTGGCTTCTTTTTCAATTTGAATGTACGCTGATTTGATATCGGTTTGCGCAATTCTAAAACTTACATTGTTCGAATAAATGACATCTTTTCCTGTAGAATCGATTGTGATTTTAAAATTGTCATTATCAGACAGATTTTTAGCAAAATAATCATTGTGCTTGAATTTTAGCAAAAGAGTGTCTGTTGGATTTAAGTTTAAAATTTCTTTTTTAACAACTCTTCCATCAACAGCAAAGGCTGATGCTTGTTTTATTCCAATGGCGATTGCCAAAGAAACAGATATTAACCAGATGGCCAATAATGTATATTTTGCTATATTTCCTATTGATTTTAAATTAGGAGACAACAATTTGAAGCCCAATAATGATAAGAAAAAGAACGGGATTCCAACAGCAAAAAACATGATTAAACCAAATGTCCAAACCGGATAATCGGTAAAATTGCCTGCTTCAATAAAACCTTGCCACGGCACATCAATTACTGATGATGAACCTAAAGTAAATACTGCAATAAATAAGGCAGCCAATATAAATAGACCTGATATGATCAAAATCACTCCTAGAAATTTTGAAAAAACTCTAAAAACTGCTATTATAAAATCTCCAAGTGAGCTTCCCACTTTTTCAGCACCAGTTTTTATGCGGTTACCCATTTCGTCATAGTTGGCGTTTTTGAATTTGTCAGAAACATTTTCAAATTCTTCACGGACTTTTTTTTCAATGTTCGAAATGGTTACTGGTTCTCCAGTCATTTCAAGCTTTTCGGCTGTTGTTTTCGCTTCTGGCATTACAATCCAAAGAATGATATACGCTAAAACTCCTGTTCCCCAAGCAAAAAATAGTATTAAAAAGAAGATTCGAAGCCACACTTTGTCTATTCCAAAATAATGTCCCAAACCAGCAAGTACGCCACCTACCATTCCGTTATCTTTGTCGCGATATAGTTTTCGACTACCCGTTGTTGTACTTGACGAAAAATTAGTTGAAGTATTTCCGATTCCTTCTTCATCAATTCTGTAATCTTCTGGTTGACCCATTACCGCAATAACTTCGTCAACATCTTTAAGTCCAACAACGTGTTTCTCTGTTTTTTGTTTTTCGGTTAATAACTCCGAAACACGCATTTCAATGTCTTTTATGATTTCGTCTTGACCTGATGAATTTGACAACGAACGTTTTATGGCATCAAAATATCGGGTTAGTTTTTGGTATGCATCTTCATCAATATGGAAGAACATTCCGCCTAAATTTATGTTTACAGTTTTGTTCATGACTATTGTTTTTGGTTTGTGATTAGGTTTACTGCATCAGACAATTCAGTCCAGGTGCCATTTAATTCGTTTAAAAAAGTTTGTCCAATTTCGGTCAAACCATAATATTTTCTTGGTGGACCAGATAAAGATTCTTCCCAACGATAGTTGAGTAATCCGTCGTTTTTCAATCGGGTGAGCAACGGATAAACCGTTCCCTCCACAACCAGTAATTTTGCGTCTTTCAAAGTGTCTAATATTTCTGAAGTGTATGCTTCTTTGTCTTTTAGGACTGACAAGATGCAAAACTCAAGAACACCTTTGCGCATTTGGGCTTTTGTGTTTTCAATGTTCATAACTCTCTTTTTTGTTTTTGGATTGGATTGAACTGTTCATTTTTTGATTGATGATTTTTTAATTTTCGGCTGTTGATGTAGCAACCAATTTTATCGAATTTGGACCTATAAAATTTAAGGTGTATTGTTCTCCTTCTTCGATAGTAAATGCAATTTTGTTTTCTCCTTTTTTAAAATTTTTTCTAGAAGATACCTTGTTCATTTGTTTATCAAAGATAAGAACATTATAGTCATCCTTTGAATCAAGATTAAATCTCAAATTGATATTCATTTCTTCTTTTGCGGCAATTTTAAATTGATTATTTTCAATTTTTTTGATGTCAATAATCCTTTTTTCTTGAGCTGACAATTTGGTGGTGAATGCAACCAATAAGACGGTAATAAAAAGTAGTTTTCTCATTTTGTTGTTGATTAAGTGATTGATGATTGATTTAAAGATTTATTTAATAAATGGTATCGTTAGCGGATACTCGAATTTTTCTCCAGTAGAAGCTTTCACAGAAGCAAAAATGATGAGGAAAAATTCGGCAACTTTCAAGCTTACAAATAAAACAATGGCTACGATAGCTAAGATTGCAATTCCGGTTATATTTTCTACACTAATATGATGTCTTATAAAATCTCCATCATTTATTATGGTATCTAAAGGGATATTGTTAAAAACTGTAATTAGAATTATGGGAATGGCAATTACAGCAAGAACTAAAGAATACAAAAACATACTCAGTTGAAAATTAATAACTTGTTTGCCATTAAAGTCAATAAATTCAGATTTATCTTTATTAGAACTCCAAATCACAATCGGAAAGATATAATTTCCGAAAGGAATACAATATTGACTCAATGCACTCAAATGAGTGAAGGTTGCTAGGTTTTTATTATTTGTTGTTTCCATAGTGTAAAAGTATATAGTAATTTCTTATGCAAATATATATCTAAAAGACAGTATCTTGTATCACATAGTACCAAATATTAACAAAAAATTAACATATTAAAATTATAAAATTCAAATCACAAATTTTTTAAACACTTACATTACAGACAGTTAATTAATTTTTTTTTATTAAAACAAGGTTTGCGGATTTATGTCCAAATTTTGTTATTTTTACAAGAATAAAAATAATAACAATGAAATTTTCAGCATCAAATCTCAATAAATTCCTGTTTTTCAAATTGCCCTCCGCCTATTTTTGCGGTGTTCGTGCACAACAAATTGACGATACTCAATGCGTAGTCACGGTAAAACACCGCTGGATCAATCAGAATCCATTCCATTCTATGTATTTTGCTGTACAAGCTATGGCGGCAGAATTATCTACAGGCGCATTAGTTATGACTCATATTCAAAACAGCGGAAAAAAAATTTCGATGTTGGTTGCCAACAACAAATCTAATTTCTCTAAAAAAGCCACAGGGAAAATCACATTTGTATGCATTGACGGAAATTTAGCAGCAAAAACTATTCAAGAAGCTATTGATAGTGGTGAAGGGAAAACTTTTTGGATGAAATCTATTGCAACAAATGAAAAAGGAGAACAAGTTTCGGAAATGGATTTCGAATGGAGCGTTAAGATGAAATGATCAGATTTGGTTTATATTAAAGCAAAAAAAGCTTCGTTTGTTGAAACGAAGCTTTTTTAACATATAATACAAGTGAATTAATAATGATTTACAGCTCAAGAGCCAACCTACATTTGTTTTTACGAACTGTACAAATTTATGCAAACTAAATCGTGATAGTCTTAAAATTATATTAAAGTTTTTCCCAAATTCGCAAAATTTATTTTTTAGGTTCTAACGACATTTGTTTGAAAACAAACTTAAGATAAATTTAAACCACATAGAATCACTGTTAAAATTGTTAAAAAGATTGTCATAGAAAATACATTTTGCGCATAGTAGCTATGTCAACTATGTAAAAGTGAAGCTTTCTAAAATTATACCTATGTT
>NZ_JANPFL010000057.1:0-1196 GCF_031423415.1 Flavobacterium sp. | reverse complement strand
TTTTGTTTCAGATTTTGGATTTTTTTTATTGGATAGCATCGCTATCGAATAAAAAAAATCTGAAATATGGGGCAAAAAGACAATTTTGCAGCCAATTAAAAAAAGTTTAAACCACTTCATTATTCTAAAACAACTCTTTTTACCGATTTGTAATTTCCTTTTAAGACAGTAACCAAATAAATTCCTTTTTGAATATTGTCTATTTTCAAATCTTGGTTGAATTTTTCTGAATTTTGAAATATTTTATTAAATATTGTTCTTCCTTGAATGTCGAATATAGAAATTTTTATATCATTAGAATCATTAGAATTGAATGATATATTAAAACTGCCATTGTTTGGGTTTGGATACAAAACAAAATTTTCGAATTCAAAATCATCATTTGATAAATTTGGAGCTATTGTAAATTTAGTTGTATTGATAGCGTTAAATATATTGCCAATCGATTCAATAATAATTTTGCAATTTGTCGAAGTTACATTATTAGGTAAAGTTACATTTTCTGAACCGTCATTGGCCGTAGATGCTGATAAAACAATAGGAAACGTTAAACCATTATCGGTCGATAAAGAAATTTTTACATTGTCAACATTTATTCCGTTGGCATTGGTGCCAGCCACATTCCAGGTTACTACTTGCGAAGAATTTCCTAAATAACTTATTCCGGTTGTGTTTTGCGAAGTCACAATAAATGGTCCTGCCGATGCATTTACAATAACTGACATATCATCGCGACCAGTTTGCCCGCCAAGTGTCGAAACATTGTCTCTAACGGTTAATGCAAATGTCATTGTTCTTGCTACATTAGGAATTACTTCCCAAGTTGTTGATGTTGCCCCAAGTTTTGGAAAATAACGAATTGGTGATGATGTTGGAGAAAATGATCGGAAATTTGGTCCACCAACTGCTGTAACTATTGGTGGTTGCGTAGAAATTTCGACATTGGTTTGCTCCCAACAATAAGTTAATGCATTTGAAGCATTTGCATCGGTTGCGCTACCTTTTAATGCAAATTTAGTTCCTTTTGGGATTGTATAATTAGCTCCAGCATTAACAACCGGAGCGGCATTATTATTAAAAGTATTAACTGAACAAGTAGAAAAATTATTAATATGGTCTACTATTTCTGAAATACTAACTGCATGAAAATATGCATCTGATGAACTTTGAACATTTTGCGAATTGCAAATTCCTGC
>NZ_JANPFL010000056.1:0-2940 GCF_031423415.1 Flavobacterium sp. | reverse complement strand
ATTCAAAACCGCATTTATTCCTACTTAACAAAGGGATGAACAGCGGAAAGCCACAAAAAGAGCCATTTACTAACAGTTTTGTTATCATTTTTCAAAACGAGGAGGACTGCGAAAGCCTTTTTTTCATTGCTTATAGTTTATTGCAAACAAAATTTTGGCATCAACATTTAGTAGGTTCTGTAATTCCTTTTTTACGCCTTCCAGACTTCAAAAAAGAATTCAATCCACAATCTAGATTGATGATGGTGGAACACGAGCAGCACCAAAAAAATGTTGCAGCGCTCAAACTTTTGGAGAAAAAAGAAAAGCAATACAAAGAGGATATGATGCTTATAAATGACCTTCGCAGAGCCATTTTATACCGGTATTGCAGGAAATAGTACTTTTTTAACATTAATTTATCTAAATTATGAAACTTTTCATTTTATACCAAACCGACAATTGGAAAAGCAAAGCATCAAGGGTATGTTTTGGAGTTTTCGACACGAGAGCCAAAGCCATTGACAGCGCAAAATGGCAAGAATTATACAACCATAATTCCGAAGTAGTGGTTTTAGAAGTTACGTTAAACCTATTTGAGGAAGTTTAATTTTACCACGTAAAAAAGCCCATTCCTTGCGGTTTGGGCTTCATTAATGTCTAATCCAAAGGTCACCACAACTAGAACTAGACTATTTTTTGTGCTTCTTGATGAGGTATTTGAGTAGCATCGATATAATAAAACTGACAATCGCTCCAACAGTCGCTAATATAATCGTTTTTAAAATATCTTCCGAGCGCAGATTCGGCAATACACTCAAAAATGTACCTCCTGCAGTACCCATCAGGGTATGATTACCGGTCGTCATTTCCGCTTTGGGGAAGAATAGCTTCCCCTGTCGTTAGTTGGCTTACAGCGGAGACTACACCACCCGCAACAGCCATATAACCTCCAATAGAAGTTACTACAACTGGCAAAGTTATTGGCGCTGCCAAAATAGTTCCGCCAACGGCGGCTAATGCCAAACCAATATTTCGAAGCACCTTAAAAAATTTCGGAGTGGGAGCTTTTGCTCTTTTTATAATATTCATAACAGGATTGTTAAGATTTGATAATTAATTCTACACTTTCGTTTTTGTCTATAATTGGATAAACTAAATTTTTCAATTTAGAAAATGCTTTTCGAGACATCAGACCGAAACCTGGTCCAGAAAGTTTTGTTACTGGACCAATACAACCTTTTAATTCTTTCAACGCATTATTGGCAGGATGAAACAGAATTAAGCTTCTGTTTTTTACATTAATTATTTCCAAATGCCATTGAAATCTTTTGCTGTATCGTTTTCTTATAAAATATTTCCCTTCCGGAATGCAGGAAACTTTCGTTTCGTTATTCTTCCAAGGCAATTCAATGGTTTTACAAATAAATTTGCCCTCGCATTCGAGTATTCCGTTAGTTCCATCAGGGAAATAAGTTCTCGATAGTAGTATAACCATCTTACAATCCGCTCACTTGTACCAGTGATAGTGGATTATATGCACCGTTTTTAAGAGCATACATTTGACCATTTACTTCTTGGTAAAACTCAACTCCAAGAGCCAAAAACAAAGGTTTTGTGCTGGCAGCAGTTACCGTATTGGTTTGCGTAATAACCGCAGTCGCCACAAAATCCCAAGGCAAAATTCCAGTTTCTGAATTTTCAACCACAAAGGTTTCGGCTTCAAAATCAACCTCTGCACCAGCAGAAATAATTTTAAAATGAGTAGTTCCGCTTGGTGCTGCAATCATATTAGCGGGAATAAACGAAGCCAATGTAACTTCAATTACACCAGTTACACGGTCAATAGTTGCTACAAAGGGAGCAAACAAACTCGTCCCTAATTTTCCTCTAATATTGAATTCAAAACCTGCTAAAAGCTCCGCTTCGCCATCAATAACGTTTCGTAAACCTCTTACGCTAATTAAATCAGCTTGAATAACTTGTATCATTCGTTGAGTTAAACGACTAACCATTCTACCATCGGCAGAATTCAAAAGCAACGCTCTCAAAGCCGTTCTCAAAATCTTACCTGCTTTCCCAGCGCGACCAAATTCCGAACCATTTTCACGTGTTCTTTGAAACGCTGGATCACTTGCGATTCTACTTGCATCGATTCCACCTTTTTCACGTGCTAAATGTCCGTCTTGGGTTTTGTAAAAAGTAATATCTCCGATAGTACCTTTCAATTTAATTATGCCTTTCTGTCTTGCCATAATTTCTAAAATTTAGATTAAAATTCATTTTCAAAATCTCTAAATCATCTTTTCAGTTGCAACGTCTTTAATCCGATTTCGAAACAAATTTTAGCCAATTAAACAGAATAAAAAAGTACTTCCAGTCACATATGTCACAAAGCGACGCAAATGGCTTAAATCGACATAAATGCCTATTTAAAACAATCAAAAACCAGTGTAAATTGCAAAGGAAATTTATATTTCAAAAAAACTTACTTTTGTATAATCTTAAACTTTACTAATCAGTGGGTTTAAGCTAATCAAAGCCTATTCAAAGGCATAGATAGTGTATGAAAACGCAAATAAAGAGAATATGTATCTATCCAAAAGACATTGAACGCATAACAGGCAAGAGTTACAGACAAAGCACCAGAATGTTACAGGCCATCAGAAAGAGCCTTAATAAGCTTGATAATGAATTAGTAACCATTGAGGAGTTCTGCCAGTATGCAGGTTTGAAAATTGAACAAGTAGAACCGCTAATTTTTGGATGAAAAGGAGGAATCACAAAACGGAAAATAAAATTTCCGAGCTTACTCAACTAGTTCAAAAACTAGTTCATTTTTTGGTATTCTTTACACTTTAAGTTATGTTTTATCAATTTAATTACGTACTTTTATGCTTCACAAGTTAATGGAAGTCCAAACGATAAAAAAGGGGGTAAATTCGGTTACCCAATTTTAAA
>NZ_JANPFL010000055.1:0-4586 GCF_031423415.1 Flavobacterium sp. | reverse complement strand
GTGATTTATAACCTAAACCACCACCAAATCTTGAAGATATTTTTTCGTTGATTTTATACAATAATGACAAACGGGGCAAAACAAAAACATTGCTTCTGTTTGTAAGGTCAAAGCGCAAACCACTTTCCAAAATAAATTTTTCGTTAATGATGAAATTGTTTTGAGCAAAAACTCCAAATGCAGCATTGTAATAATCTAATTTGTCGGCCACTAAATTCATTTGCTTGAAACTATCCGAAACTAAGTTCGCGCCTACGTTCCATTCTGATTTTTCGTTGGGGATTAGATAATTGGCCTCTGTAAAAGTGGCTATTTGTTGTCCTTCGAAATTATACGTTTGTTTTTCTATGTTTCGGTTAAAATATCCAATGCTATTTTTTATTGTTAATATATTGTTGTTGTCAAATGTTTTTTCAAATTTTGCTTGTGTCGAATATCGATTGCTGTTATTTCTCTCGAAGAACGAATGCGTTGCATCTGGTTTGTTGTTAATTACTTGCATATCACCACCTATTCGGTTTTCAAATCCTGCGTTTGCACCAAAACTAAATGTTGTTTTTTCGTTGAGATAATAAAAGAATTTTGGGTTTATCGTATATCTTTCGAATTTTGGAATGTCTGAAAAGCTATCATTATTTACATCGGTTGCTTTTTGTGAATTACTTGAAACATAAATTGTAAGTCCTGATTTTTTATATTTTTCAGCATAAAAACCACTTAAATCCAATGCTTGTGTTTGATTGATATTCGCTAAGAAAGAAATTTCTCTTTTATCGGTTGGCTCTTTTGTAATTAAATTTATTAATCCCGCAATGGCACCACCGCCATAAAGTGTAGATGTAGAACCCTTAATAACTTCAACACGTTTTAAATATAGAGGTGGAATTTGAAGAATACTCAAACCGCTTGCAAAACCCGAATATAAGGGGAAACCATCTTGTAAAAGTTGGGTATATTTTCCGTCCAAACCTTGTATTCGGATACTAGCATTACCAGAAACCTGCGATGTTTGCTGGGTTTGAATTCCTGTACTTTCAGTTAGTAACATTTTAATATTACCCGGCTGCATTGAAGATTTTTCTTCTAATTCGCCCGAAGCTATTGTCTCGATTCGTGTTGGGATATTTTTTATTGTGCGGCTACTTCTTGTTGTCGAAGTAATTTTAACTTCTTCTAATTCTTCGGCTATTGGTTCAAGAAATATTTCAATAGTTTCATTTTGTGGAAATTCAAAAGTTTTTTCTTTCTTTCGATAACCATTTAAACTAAAAACAATGATTTGGGTACCGTTCGGAATATTTTCAATTTTCACATTTCCATATTCATCAGAACTTGCATTGTTTTGAGAATTACCAACAAATACGGAAACATTGGCAAGCGTTTCTTTTGTTTTTTCGTTTTTAAATATTGCTTTGAATGTGTTTTGAGACAATATATTTGTGGAGCAAAAAAGTAAAATTAATGTGGAAAGAAAATTACGCATTATTGAGATTTATTTTAAGTAGATATACAAATTTACGAAAAATCAGTAAATTAATTAAGAATATTTTCTGTTTTTCTGGGTAGTATCGTGGCATCACAAGAACTTCCAAAATTACAAAATAAAGCGGAACTACACTATATTTTGATGGGCTATAAAACACGAAATCACTAATTAGCACAAATAGAATTTGTGAAAATTAGTGACCCGAGTCCGCCGCGGCGGACGAACAGACGAAGTAAATCGTTATTTGAAATCTTTCCTGTTTTTTAGAAAACGAAGATGGCTCTTTCGCTCATCATTTCGTTTACTTTATTGGCAACTTCTTCGATAATTGCTTCGTTGGTATGATCCGATATAACTTTATCAATCAAGGCAACAATAGTTTCCATATCTTCTTCTACTAATCCACGAGTGGTAATAGCAGCAGTTCCAACACGAATTCCAGAAGTCACAAATGGTGATTTATCATCAAAAGGAACCATATTTTTATTTACGGTGATTTCCGCTTTTACCAAGGCATTTTCAGCGTCTTTTCCTGAAATATTTTTGTTTCTCAAATCAATCAACATCATATGATTGTCTGTTCCACCCGAAATAATATCATAACCTCTTTTTACAAAAGCATCCGCCATTGCATTGGCATTTTTTTGCAATTGCAAAGCATATCTAAAAAATTCGTCAGTCAAAGCTTCTCCAAAAGCAATCGCTTTAGCTGCAATAATATGCATCAAAGGACCACCTTGGTTTCCTGGGAAAACAGCCAAATCTAATAAAGAAGACATCATTCGGATTTCGCCTTTTGGAGTTGTTAAACCCATTTTGTTTGGGAAATCTTTTCCCATCAAAATCAAACCACCTCTAGGACCACGCAACGTTTTGTGTGTTGTCGTTGTAACAATATGACAGTGAGGTAAAGGGTCATTCATCAAACCTTTGGCTATAAGGCCCGCTGGATGAGAAATATCGGCTAATAAAATAGCGCCAACACTATCCGCAATCACTCTAAAACGCTCAAAATCCATATCACGAGAATAAGCCGAGGCACCTGCGATAATTAATTTTGGTTGCTCTTTGGTAGCAATCTCTTGAATTTTATCATAATCCAAACGTCCTGTTTCCTTGTCAACTCCATAAAAAGAAGGCGTGTATATACGTCCTGAGAAATTCACTGGCGAACCGTGGGTTAAATGTCCACCGTGTGCTAAATCGAAACCTAAAATTTTATCTCCAGGTTTTAAACAAGCATGAAAGACTGCCGTATTGGCTTGAGAACCAGAGTGTGGTTGCACATTGGCATATTCAGCACCAAACAATTCTTTGGCTCTATCAATGGCGATTTGTTCGATTACATCAACTACTTCGCAACCTCCATAATATCTTTTGCCTGGATATCCTTCAGCATATTTATTAGTTAAAACAGAACCTGCTGCTTCCATTACTTCATCACTCACAAAATTCTCAGAAGCAATAAGTTCTAATCCGTGAATTTGTCTGTCTTGTTCCTCTAGTATAAGGTCAAAAATTTGTTTGTCGCGTTGCATTTTTTTGGTTTAAATTAATTTGACGCAAAAATACAAAAAAACGTTTGGTAAATAATAAGATTATAATATATTTGATGAGTAATTCTTAACAATATAATTAACAATTGTATGTCGATATCAGCTAATAATACGAACCGAAAATCTTGGATAGAAGTCCCAGCCGACAATGATTTTCCCATTCAAAATATTCCTTTTGGCGTTTTCATTACAAAAGATGATGTAATTACCATTGGAACAAGAATAGGAGATCGTGCCATTGATATGGGAGCCTTACAGCAATTAAATTATTTTGAAGGAATCGAACTGACCGATGATATGTTTATGCAAGATACCCTGAATGATTTTATTTCAGACGGTAAAAAAACCTGGCGATTGGTACGAAGTCGTTTAGCAGAATTGTTTGACGAAACCAATCCAAAACTTAGAGACAACAAAGAACACAGGGAAATTATTATTTTCAATGTCAAGGATATTGAAATGCAATTGCCGGTGTTGATCGGGGATTATACGGACTTCTTTTCCAATAAAGATCACGCAATCAATGTTGGAAAATTATACCGTGACCCAGAACATTTGTTGTCACCCAATTGGCTTCATATTCCTTTAGCGTATCACGGTCGAAGTTCTTCTATTATACCTTCAGGAATTCCGGTGCACAGACCAATGGGACAAACCCTACCTAATGGCGAAAAAACACCTGTTTTCGGTCCTTCAAGGCTGGTGGATTTCGAATTAGAAACGGCTTTCATCACTACTGACGTCAATGTTATGGGTGAAAATATTCCAATAAACGAAGCTGAAGATTATATTTTTGGTATAGTTTTATTGAATGATTGGAGTGCGCGAGACATTCAAAAATGGGAATACGAACCATTGGGACCGTTTTTATCCAAAAACTTTGCTACATCAATTTCTCCTTGGATTATTACGTTGGATGCTTTGGAACCTTTTAGAACCAAAGGCCCAAAACAAGATCCATCGCCACTTCCGTATTTGCAACAAAAAGGGAAAAATAATTTCGATATCAACTTAGAAGTAGCTATTGAGCCTGAAAATAAGGAAGCAACAATTGTTTCTAGATCGAATGTGAAAAATATGTATTGGTCAATGAATCAGCAATTAACGCACCACACCTCTAATGGTTGTCGTGTGAATTCTGGAGACATGATGGGTTCTGGGACTATTTCTGGTGCAACGCCAGATAGTTTTGGGTCTATGTTGGAATTAACTTTAGGCGGAAAAAAACCAATACAACTTAACGATGGTTCGGAACGTAGATTTATAAATGATGGAGACACGGTAATTTTTAAAGGGTACAGTAAGAACAACGGAGTTCGAATAGGATTTGGTGAACTTTCGACAAAATTACTTCCACCCTTTGTGAGGAAATAAATCACTTTTTTTTTAAACAATCCGACCTTTTTAGACTGAACCCAAAAGTTTGGACAAATTTATAATTAATTTTGATAATAATGAGTTCGATATTGTATCGGGCTCATTTTGTTTAAATTTGACTTGATTCTGTCATTATTGTAATAATTTATATATTCATTTATTTCCTT
>NZ_JANPFL010000054.1:0-47676 GCF_031423415.1 Flavobacterium sp. | reverse complement strand
ATAAAGCTGAAATAGAACAATTATCTTTTTTTTGACACCTTGTTTTTAAAAATGACAGAGTATAAAAAATAAACAACTGAATAACAATAAGATAAAAAATAGAAATAGCCGTTTTTATTTTTTATCGGACATTAATGATTTTGAATTTATATATTTACCAATATTCTAAAACTCAAAATTAAATAATAAATGGAAAAAGGAAGTGTATTATTTTTTCTCTTTCTTGGACTTGTAATACAAGCTCAAGAAAAACCGATAATTCAACAACAAGAAATTGTTAGGATCGAAACCGAATTGGCTTCGGATAAAATGCAAGGAAGAGCTATTTTTACAATGGGCATTGATTCGGCTTCGGCATTTATTGAAAATGAATTTAAAAAAATTAATCTTAGCTATTTTAAGGATTTAAAGAATTACCGACAAGAATTTGTTGTCAAACGAAAACCTGCAAATAATATAATTGGCATTTTGCTGGGAAAATCTAGACCTGAAGAATTTGTCATTTTTTCAGCGCATTACGATCATTTGGGAGTTGTTAAAAGCGGAGAAGACAAAGTCTACAATGGTGCCAATGATGATGCTTCAGGAACTACAGCAATAATAGCTTTAGCAAAGTATTTCAAAGAATTGAATCAAAACGAAAGAACAATTATTTTTGTAGCTTTTACTGGTGAAGAAGTGGGCGGTTTTGGCTCAAAGTTTTTCTCTGAAAACATTGATTCAAATAAAGTTGTTGCCATGTTTAATATTGAAATGATTGGCACAGAAAGTAAATGGGGCAAAAATTCGGCTTACATAACGGGTTTCGAAAAATCGGATTTTGGGGAAACTTTGCAAAAAAACTTGAAGGGCTCTAATTTTAATTTCAATCCTGACCCTTATCCAAGTGAGCAACTTTTTTATCGTTCTGACAATGCTAGATTAGCCGCTTTAGGAGTTCCCGCTCACACAATTTCTACTTCAAAAATGGATTCAGAACCGAACTATCACCAATTGAGTGATGAGGTTTCAACATTGGATTTAGATAATATGACCGAAATTGTGAAGTCTATCGCCATAAGTTCGCAGACCATTATAAATGGACAAGATACCCCTACAAGGATTAAATAACTAATTATCATATATGATTATTGAATTAGAGTGGTTTTTTTATGCCGAAAGCACTTAAATTTATTTGCTTAAAAATTCGATTTTAAACTCGATTTTTAAATAATATTCAATGAAAAACGAATTTTGTAGATAATTCTCTTTTTTGTTCAATAAATACAATTATTATTTTGGGTTACCAAAAAATAATTTATACATTCGCAAAGAATTTTTAACAAA
The DNA here is from genome assembly GCF_031423415.1 of Flavobacterium sp. GTDB lineage: Bacteria > Bacteroidota > Bacteroidia > Flavobacteriales > Flavobacteriaceae > Flavobacterium. The sequence continues at coordinate 46,350 of NZ_JANPFL010000054.1, read as the reverse complement.
AAGCAGAAACATAATGTCAACTAACCGTTTTTATTTTAGCAATACTTACTATTTCTTCTTTAGGAAGTAGGGATTGTCTATGGTTATTTGAAAGATTAAGAAACAAATAAAACTAATATGCAATCCTGATGAAAATCAGGATTTTTTTTTGAATATTTATGAGCACAACAAATAAGCAAACTACTTCCATAGCTTCTCCCTCTCCTTTGGAGAGGGTCGGGGAGAGGATTGCAATCCAAGGCATAATAGGCTCCTTTCACCATCAGGTGGCGCAAGAATATTTTGGTGCTGCTGTAGAAGTTGATGAATGTATGTCGTTTGATAAATTGATTGATAGTTTGCTATCTGGAAAATCAGATCAAGCAGTTATGGCAATTGAAAATTCCATCGCTGGTCCCATTATTCCGAATTATGCCTTGATTGACAAAAACAATTTACACATTATCGGTGAACATTATTTAGATATTCATCAAAATCTAATGGCGCTGAAAGGGCAGCATATTAAAGATATTTTAGAAGTTCATTCCCATCCAATGGCACTGTTGCAATGTATGGAATTCTTGAAAAAATATCCGAAAATTAAATTAGTTGAAGATAAAGATACTGCCGAAACTGCTCGTAGAATTCAAAAAAAACAACTTTCAGGAATTGCCGCAATAGCGAGTAAAACAGCAGCTGAAATGTACGATTTAGATATTTTAGCCCCGGAAATACAAACTATTAATAACAATATGACACGTTTTGTTATTATTAAAAAGGAGAATTCATTTGTTGAGGAAAGCGAAATAAATAGAGCTTCGATAAAATTTGAGTTGGATCATAAACGTGGAAGTTTGGCTGCAGTTTTGAATGTAATGAGCGATTGCAAATTGAATTTAACCAAAATTCAATCCTTGCCAAAAATTGAAACACCTTGGAAATATTCGTTTTTTGTGGACGTTACTTTCGATAAATACGAAGATTACGCCAAAGCAAAATCATTAATGGAAATTATGGCCGAATATTTCAAAGTATTAGGAGAATATAAAAATACAAAACCGTAGCTCCCTAACCCCCGAAGGGGGAATTATGGCGCAAGAAATTATATAATTTTTGAATTAAAAAAACAACAAATTGAAAGATTTACAAAAAAATATCATTTCAGAAAACGCGGCAGTCTCAGCCCCCTCCCCTTTGGGGAGGGCTGGGGTGGGGCTCGCAAAGCGTTTAGATATAGTTGAAGAATATTATTTCTCCTCAAAATTGAGGGAAGTAAGACAATTGGCTTCCGAAGGGAAACCCATCATCAATATGGGAATTGGAAGCCCGGATTTGAGACCGTCACAAGCGGTTATTGATGCCGTTACTTTGGCAATGCAGGAAGAAAATGCGCATCAATATCAAAGTTACCAAGGATTACCAGAATTGAGAACTGGAATGGCTGATTTTTATCAGAATAATTATGGAGTTGCCTTAAATCCGAATACCGAAATTTTGCCTTTGATGGGTTCCAAAGAAGGAATTATGCATATTTCGTTGGCTTTTTTGAACGAAGGAGACCACGTTTTGATTCCGAATCCAGGTTATCCGACTTACTCTTCAGTGACGAATTTGGTTGGAGCAGTTCCAGTTTATTACGATTTAGCAGCAGCTAATAATTGGGAACCTGATTTTGAAGCTTTGGAGAATTTAGATTTATCGAAAGTGAAATTGATGTGGTTGGGTTATCCTCATATGCCAACAGGTGCGAGAGGAAGTTTAGCATTGTTCGAAAAGTTAGTGGCTTTCGCCAAAAAACACAACATATTGTTGATAAATGATAATCCATACAGTTTTGTTTTGAATGATAGTCCAATGAGTTTGTTGCAAGTTGAAGGGGCGAAGGAAGTAGCATTGGAACTAAATTCTCTATCAAAAACATTCAATATGGCAGGTTGGCGAGTGGGAATGGTTTTAGGAAATGCAGCTTGTATCGATGCTGTTTTGAAAGTGAAAAGCAATATGGACAGCGGAATGTTCTTCGGAATCCAAAAAGGAGCGATTGCCGCTTTGAAAAGCGATCAATCTTGGTTCGATTCGATGAACGCTGTTTACAAAAAAAGAAGAATTTTAACGGAACAATTAGCTGAAAAGCTAGGTTGTGAAGTATACAAAGAAGGTGTTGGATTATTTGTTTGGGCAAAATTGCCAGCAGGAATAACTTCATCGGAAGATTTTATTGATAAAATATTATACGAAAAATCAATATTCATAACGCCGGGAACTATTTTCGGCAGCAATGGTGAAGGATATATCCGATTCGCACTTTGTGTAAAAGAAGAAAAAGTACAAGAAGCAATAGATAGATTTGCGTAGAGACGCGATTTATCGCGTCTAAATAATTTGCAATTAAAGAAAATGAAAGTACACGTAATAGGAATAGGATTAATAGGAGGTTCGATGGTTTTGGACATCAAATCAATACATCCAGACGCGACTATTTATGGAATTGACACTAACGAAAGCCATTTGGCGGAAGCCATTGCTTTGGGAGTTGTTGACAAGGCTGCCACATTTGATGATTTGTCGGAAGCCGATTTTGTGATAGTTTCGGTTCCTGTGGATGTTGCCTTGACGCTGTTACCTAAAGTTTTGGATGCTATCGGAGAAAATACAATAGTTTTTGAAGTCGGTTCGACCAAAACGCCTATTTGCGAAGCAGTAACAAATCATCCAAGAAGAAGAAATTTTATTGCCACACATCCTATTGCGGGAACTGAATTTTCTGGACCTTCGGCTGCGATAAAAAACTTATTTCAAGGGAAAACGAATATTATTTGCGAGGTAGAGAAAACAACTTTCAAATTACAGGAAAAAGCCTTGGAATTGTTTAAAAGGATGGGAATGAGAATCCGATATATGGATCCAAAATCGCACGACAAGCACATTGCTTACGTATCGCATTTGTCGCATATTAGTTCGTTTATGCTCGGAAAAACGGTGATTGATAAAGAGAAAGTCGAGCAGGATATTTTTGATATGGCAGGTTCTGGATTCGAAAGTACGGTGCGTTTGGCCAAAAGTTCACCAGCCATGTGGACACCGATTTTCAAACAAAATAAAAAGCAAGTGGTAAAAACATTGGAAGAGTACATTGCCAATTTAACTCATTTCAAAGAGTTATTGGAGCAAGATGATTACGATGCGATTTTCAACGAAATGCAAAGCGTGAATAAAATTAAAGAAATATTAAACGGAATGAAGAAGTAGGCAGTGGTCAGTCCCGAAGCTTCGGGATAGTATTCAGTCGCAGCTTACAGTTAGAAAAAAGAACAACACCTAATAAAACAATAAAAAAATAAAATTAGAAAAGATGGAAAACAAGAAAGAAATGAGAAATTGGTTGAATGAATTCAATTTGACTCATCCATTCGTAATTGCAGGACCTTGTAGTGCTGAAACAGAAGAACAAGTTTTGAAAATTGCTCACGCGCTAAAAGATTCAGATGTAAGCGTGTTTAGAGCGGGAATCTGGAAACCAAGAACACGTCCGGGAGGATTTGAAGGTGTGGGTGAAATTGGATTGAAATGGTTGAAAAAAGCAAAAGCTGAAACCGGTTTGCTAATGGGAACTGAGGTTGCTACTGCTGCTCATTGCAAGTTGGCTTTAGAAGCTGATATCGATGTTTTATGGGTTGGTGCTCGTACGACTGCAAATCCGTTTGCTGTTCAAGAAATTGCCGATACATTGAAGGGAACCGATAAAATTGTATTGATAAAAAATCCAGTAAATCCAGATATGGCTTTGTGGTTGGGTGGTGTAGAGCGTTTGTACATGGCCGGAATAAAAAAATTAGGAGTAATTCATAGAGGTTTTTCTACGTATGAAAAAACAAAATATAGAAACATTCCTGAATGGCAAATTGCTATCGAATTGCAAAATAAATTTCCTGATTTACCATTAATTATCGATCCTTCGCACATTACAGGAAACCGTGATATGATTCTTGAAGTGACTCAAGAAGCTTTGGATTTGAATTATGATGGGATGATTATTGAAACTCATAATGATCCTGAGAATGCTTGGAGTGATGCTGCTCAACAAGTAACTCCAGATGCTTTGAAACAAATTTTCAAGGATTTGAAAATTAGAAAAGTAAGCGGAGATAGTGATTTTGAAAATAAAATGACCAAACTAAGGGCTAATATTGATGTTTTAGATGCCAATTTATTAGAGCTTTTAGGAAAACGTATGAAAGTAGCGGATGAAATTGGTCAAGTGAAAAAAGAAAATAATGTGGCCGTTCTTCAAAACAACCGTTGGAATGAAATTCAAGCAAAAATGATTGCCGAAGGTGCTAAAAAAGGACTGACCGAAGAGTTTATTGTGAGGTTATTCAAGGATATTCACCAAGAAAGTATTGAACACCAAGAGAAAATATTAAATTCATAATTCGGTATTTTAAATAAAATAAGTCCCCATGATTTTTTAAAATTGTGGGGATTTTTTACATGTAAGCAATTCAAAAAAAGCAGACATTAAACTTGAATCGAAAAACATTCATTTATCTTTGCAGACATTCGAATCTAAAATCTAAAATCAGCAATCTAAAATTTCAATGACAGGAACCGTTTATAAATCTACAGGAAGTTGGTACACCGTAAAATCCGATCAAGGCGATTTTATCGAGTGTCGTATGAAAGGAAAGTTCCGGATCAAAGGAATTAAAAGTACGAATCCAATCGCCGTGGGTGATAGTGTAGATTATGAACTCGAAGAAACCTCAGATACGGTTACAGGAACCATTCACAAAATCCACGAAAGAAAGAATTATATCGTCAGAAAATCAGTAAATTTGTCGCATCAAATGCACATTATTGCATCGAATATTGATCGGGTCTTTCTTTTAATCACTATCAATAATCCGCCAACAACGCCTAATTTTATCGATCGTTTTCTGGTAACTGCCGAAGCTTACGGAATAGAAACGGTTTTGGTTTTTAATAAAATTGACACTTTCGATAAGGCAACATTGGACGAACAATTGTATTTGCAGCATATTTATTCCACCATTGGATACAAATGCCTTCGCGCTTCTGCCAAAGAACGTACAGGTATTGACGAATTGAAAGCGATGATGATAGGCAAAGTGAGTATGTTTAGTGGGCATTCTGGTGTCGGAAAATCAACATTGGTCAATGCTTTGGAACCGACTTTGAATCTAAAAACTAAAACCATTTCCGAAGCCAGCAAGCAGGGACAACACACCACAACTTTTGCCGAAATGTATGATTTGAGTTTCGATGCTCGAATAATTGACACGCCGGGGATCAAAGGGTTTGGGATTGTCGATATGGAAAAGGAAGAAATCAGCGGTTATTTTCCGGAGTTTTTTAAGTTGAAAGTCCAATGTAAATTCAATAATTGTTTGCACAAAGAAGAGCCACATTGTGCCATCAAAGCAGCTTTAGAAAAAGATGAAATCGCTTGGTCGCGCTATAATAGTTACCTGAAAATCCTAGAAGGCGACGACGAAAATTACCGCACCGATTCCTTTGACGAAGACCGAAAAGCAAGTGATGAAACGAGGAAATAAGCCCCCTTACCCCCGAAGGGGGAACAGTAATGATGATTTTAAAAAAGGAAAATGAGAAATACTATTTATAACAATTTTACAAATTCCCCCTTCGGGGGTTAGGGGGCTATGAAAACCGTAATCCAAAGAGTTTCTTCCGCCTCCGTTTCCGTCGATGCTACAATTGTAGCCGATATCCAAAAGGGATTATTGGTTCTTGTAGGCATCGAAGAGGCCGATACTCAAGAAGACATCAATTGGCTTTGCCAAAAAATTGCTAATCTTCGCATTTTTAGCCCCACCCCAACCCTCCCCGAAGGAGAGGGAGGAAAAAGTGAAGTGATGAATTTTTCTGTAAAAGACATTAATGGCGATGTCATTGTTGTTTCTCAATTTACCCTTCAGGCTTCGACCAAAAAAGGCAATCGCCCTTCCTATATCAAAGCAGCAAAACCAGAAATTGCTATTCCACTCTATGAGCTATTTGTGAAGCAGTTAGAGGCAGCATTGGGTAAAAAAGTGCAAACCGGAGTTTTTGGTGCCGATATGAAAGTACTCCTCCTTAATGATGGGCCAGTAACGATAATTATAGATAGTAAAAATAAACAGTAATTTAAGATTATTCTTAAGAATGTTTTCCTAATTTTGAAAAAAACATTACTTGTATGAATTCTCTTTTTTATTCGTTTATTCTTTTTTTAATTTCTTCTACAATTTTTGCTCAAAAACCAGAATATTCTATAACACTTATTCCTGATAGTTTAAAGCTAAATGCCAATGCTGTGGTCCGTTTAGATCAAATAGACATTTTGATCACATCGCAACGAAGTATGACTCTGAAGAACAAACGAGTGGTTACGGTGCTCAATGAAAATGGTCAGGACGCTGTTCATTTACAAGAATTTTATAGGAACGGCACCACTATAAAAAACATACAAACCACTTTTTTGGATGCAGCGGGCAACTTAGTGAAGAAAATAAAAAGAAAAGATTTTGTAGATTATTGCGCCACTGATGGCGGCACCGTTTTTTCGGATAGTAGAGTGCTGTTTTACAATTATACCCCTATTCAGTACCCATTTACGGCTGTTTATGAAAGCGAAGTCGAAACTTCGACCACTGCTTTTATTCCGCAATGGCAACCTTTGCGGGCTGATTTAGTAAGCCTTGAGAAATGTATATTGAATGTAAATTATCCTAATAATTTGGGTTTCAAAAAAAAAGAGTTCAATTTTTCTAGATTCAAAATCGAGAAAACCGTGGATAATGCCAATCAGCTTTCTTATACAGTAAATGCTATCCCTGCTCAAAAATACGAGGAACAAAGTCCAGCCTACATTGTTTATCCCAGAGTAATGATGAGTTTAGAACTTTTTCATTTGGAAGGTGTTGATGGTTATGCAAAAACCTGGAAAGAATACGGACAATGGTATGCGGATAAAATTTTAACAGGAACTGCTGCAATACCAGAGGAAACGAAGTTGAAAATAAAAAACTTGATTGGTGCGGAAACCGATCCTCTTAAGAAAGCAAGAATTGTGTATAAATATTTGCAAGAAAAATCAAGATATGTGAGTATTCAAGTGGGTATTGGCGGCTGGAAACCAATGCCTGCAACTGATGTTGACCGTTTGGGTTATGGCGATTGCAAGGCGCTGAGCAATTATGCAAAATCCCTTCTAAGCGCTGTTGGAGTTCCGTCCTATCTCACCTTATTATACGGCGATGGAAACAAACACAATATCGAAGCAGATATGGTATCTATCCAAGGCAACCATATGATTTTAACTATTCCGGATGGCAATAATTATGTTTTTTTAGAATGTACCAGTCAAGATAATCCTTTTGGATTTCAAGCAAACTTTACTGACGACCGCGACGTAGTTATCATCAAACCCGATGGGGCAGAAATTGTTAGAACAAAAAGCTATGAAAATAAAGATAATACCCAAATAAGTATAGGGGAGTATTCTATTTCCGAAAACGGTGATTTTTCAGGTCAGATTACAATGATTTCTACTGGAACACAATACGGTCAAAAATACCATATTGAAACGGCAGCTCCTACCGATAAGGAAAAGCATTATAAAGAGTATTGGGAGAACATTAGTAATTTGAAAATAGAGAAAGCTACTTTTGTTAATGATAAAGAAAAAATAAGTTTTACTGAAAATATCGCCATTAGCGCCGTTAACTATGGCAGTATTACCAATAATAAAATGATGTTCGTGATAAATGCTTTCAACCCAAATTTTAAAACAGTTAGGCGAATTCGGAATCGCAAGAATCCTTTTGAAGTCCCGAGAGGCTACTATGATGTTGATGAAATTGCGATAGCATTGCCTAAAGGATTTGCAATAGAATCTTTGCCCAGTAAATTTGAATTGACCAGTAAATTCGGAGAATACAAAATAGAAATAATAAAAAAAGATGCTCTAAATCTACTATACAAACGTTCGATTTTACTTAAAAAAGGGTTGTATATAGACACTGAGTATGAGGAATACCGTCTTTTTATGGATCAAATTTCCAGATACGATAATTCGAAAATTATACTTTCTAAAAAACTATAAAATGAAAAACAATTTACCATTAATTATTGTATTGTTACTATTTTATTTCGCAACTGTTACTGCCCAAGATTTCAAACTAGGCAAAGTTTCGGTTGCGGAATTAGAACAAAAATTTCATCCTAAAGACAGCTCGGCTGTCGCGGCAATCTTGTTTAAAAAGGGAGATGTGCAGTTTGATTATTCGCCCGAAACTGGTTTCGAAATTATCACTACCGTAAAAACTAGAATCAAGGTGTATAAAAAAGAAGGGTACCACTTTGCCAATTTCAACGTCCCGTATTATCTATACAAAGGGTCAGATGCCAACGTGAAAATAGAAAATGCAGTGACCTATAATTTAGTAGACGGCAAAATGGAGAAAACCAAACTAGGAATTGATGGCATATTTGTTGAAAAAATAAACCAAAACTTTGCACAAAAGAAAATTACAATGCCCAATATAAAAGAGGGATGTGTAATAGAATATGAATATTCAACCAAATCGAATAATATTGGTTCTTTGATGGAATGGCGTTTTCAATATGAGGTGCCAGTAAATTATTCTGAGTTTGCAACCGCTATTCCAGAATATTTTGATTTTAGAATTAGCCAAAAAGGATTTTTCCCTATTGCAATACTCAACAATAGAGAAGGAAGAAGCATCAACTATACAGATCCTAATCGTGTTCAGACCGGCAATAGTGTTTCCTATCAGAATCAAAATCTAAGTTTTACAGAGGCCAAAGCTACGTATTCCGCCAAAGACCTGCCGGCCATAAAAGAAGAGCCCTTTGTAAATAATATGGAAAATTATATTGCAGGTATTGATCACGAGTTGTCCAGTATTAGCTATCCTCAAACTAAAATAAAATATTATTCGACTAATTGGGAAGCAGTAGTAAAAACCATATACGAATATGATAGTTTTGGAGCAGAACTCAATAAGTCGGGGTATTTTGAGGAAGATGTTAAAGCGCTATTAGTAAACTTAAAGACACCATCCGAGATTATCACTGGACTATTAAACCATGTAAAAAATACCGTAAAATGGAACAATAACGCTGGTTACGGTTGCAACGAAGGCGTAAAAGCAGCCTATAAAAACAAAACAGGCAACTGTGCCGAAATCAACTTGATGCTTACCGCTATGTTGCGTTTTGCAGGACTTACTGCTAACCCCGTTTTGATTAGTACACGCGCCAACGGCATTCCGGTTTTTCCTAGCAGGAACGCCTTCAACTTTGTACTTGCAGCTGTAGAAACGCCAGAGGGTTTGGTATTGCTGGATGCTACCGAAAAATATTCTGAACCTAATATTTTGCCCCTGCGAGATTTAAACTGGCTGGGTCGATTAATTCGCAAAGACGCCACTTCTATTGAGGTTGATTTAACGCCTAAAACTTCCGCCTTAGAGGTCAAGAGTATGATGGTTACACTGAAACCCGACGGTGCCATTGAGGGTCAAGCCCGATTTCAACATTCCAACCATGCAGCGCTTGAATTCAGAAAAAAATTCTTAGCACAAGACCCTACTATTTATCTAGAAAATTTAGAAAACAGAAACGGAGCGATCGAAATAAGTGACTACAGCCGCGACAACGACAAGAATTTATCGGAACCAATAATAGAAAAATTCAAATTCAAACAAAACAAAAATGTAGATTTCATTGCTGGTAAAATGTATATCAAACCCATGTTTTTTTTGAATTCAGGCAATAATCCTTTTAAGCAAGAGGATCGATTGTATCCTGTAGATTTTGGTTTCCCGAAACAAGAACGCTACAACATCAGCATCAGTATTCCAGCGGGTTTTGTCGTGGAGTCGGTTCCTGCTTCACTGAATATTGCTGTAAATAAAATAGGGACATTTAAGTTTTTGATTACCAAAACTGAAACTAATATTCAGGTAGCTATTACTAAGGACGTTACCACCGCTATCGTCTCGCCAGATTATTACGCCGATTTAAAAGGCTTTTTGCAACAAATAATGGACAAACAAAATGAAAAAATAGTCTTAACTAAAATCCAATAAATCTTATGAAAACTAACCTACTACCATTTATTTTATTTTTTAGCTTTTTCTTTTCTAATTCCCAAGAATTTAAATTAGGAAAAGTATCGATTGCTGAACTTCAAGAGAAATCGCATCCCAAAGACAGTTCAGCGGTGGCAGCAATTTTATTCAAAAAAGGAGATGTGCGATTTCAATACGATCAAAATAAGGGTTTTGTAATTGTTACAACGGTCAAAACTCGAATCAAGATTTACAAAAAAGAAGGGTATGAATGGGCAAATCAAGAAGTAAGTTATTATATTGATTCTGATTCAAAGGAGAGTGTAAGTTTTGCGGATGTTATTACCTATAATTTAGTAAACGGGAAAATCGAAAAGACAAAGCTGAAAAGTGATGGAGAATTTGCCATAAATGTGAATAAATATTGGAATCGAAAAAAAATAACGATGCCTAATGTAAAAAAAGGTACTGTTCTAGAATACGAATATGAAATAAGGTCGCCAAGGTACGGTTCCTTAAACGAATGGTTTTTTCAGACTAGTATTCCAGTAAATTACTCTGAATACAACACCTATATTCCGGAATATTTTAATTACAATCAAAATCTAACGGGTGCATTTTCTCCAAAAATAAATGTCGAAAAGAAATCAAATTCGATTGTATTGATGAACAAGGAAAGAGAGCAAAATGGTTACGTTTCGCGCACCACTTTTTCTAGCGATAAAATAGATTTTAGCGAAACCCATTCTTCCTATTTATTAGAAAATCTACCAGCGATGAAAGAGGAAGCATTTGTAAATAATATTGATAATTATACCTCTAGGATTTCTCATGAATTAGCAATGACTAAATATCCAAATTCTCCAACAAAAATGTATTCTACTGATTGGGAATCCGTGGTTAAAACCATTTATGATTATGATGATTTTGGGCCAGAACGCAACAAAACTGGTTATTTTGATGATGATATTACTAAATTGCTTACTGGAATCAATCTTCAAAATGAGCGCATTGCAGCGGTATTCAATTATGTCAAATCGAATGTAAAATGGAATAAATTTACCGGATATTCGTGTGATGATGGAGTAAAAACAGCTTATAAAAATAAAACTGGGAATACTGCCGAAATCAATTTGATGCTCACTGCCATGTTACGTTTTGCGGGATTCAATGCCAATCCAGTTTTAATTAGTACTCGCGATAACGGCATTGCTTTTTTTCCGAGTAGAACCGCGTTTAATGCCGTGCTTGCCGCAGTCGAAACTCCAGAAGGATTGATAGTAATGGATGCAACCGAAGTATATTCGGCGCCCAATGTTTTACCTTTACGAGATTTGAATTGGGTGGGACGATTAATTCGCAAAGATGGCACTTCGACCGCTGTAGATTTAATGCCAAATACACTATCTAGAGAAGCAATAAATATGAATGTTGTGTTGAAAAACGACGGTTCAGCCGACGGAAAACTGAGGAGACAACTCACAGACCATGAAGCCTGATCCTATAGAAAGAAACATTTATCAAAAACGAATGATGTTTACTTAGAAGAGTTAGAAACCCAAAATAACAATATGGAGATTAGCGATTATAAAAGAGAAAACGACCTCGACTTATCGAAACCAATAATTGAAACGTATTCCTTTAAGGATAATAGAAATGTTGAGGTGATCAACGGCAAAATTTATATTTCACCAATGTTGTTTTTAGCATCAAAAGAAAATCCATTCAAACAAGAAGCGAGAGAATACCCAATAGATTTTGGGTATCCATCTCAAAATAAGTGCAACATCAGCATCAGCATTCCCGAGGGATACGCAGTAGAATCTATGCCAGCATCGGTAAATATTGGTACAGGTGACGGAATTGGTTCTTTTAAATTTATGATTGTCAACAACGGTACTATAATACAAGTTGCCAGCACAACTACGGTCAATTCCGCCATAGTTTCGGCCGATTTTTATCCGGTTTTAAAAGGCTTCTTCCAGCAAATGATCGACAAACAAAATGAGAAAATTGTTTTGAAGAAAATATAAGGAATCAATTTTTAGATTAAATATCTTTGGGTTTTAAATAAATATACAAATGAACCTAAAAAACTCCCAACTCGTCGTTGACACTTGGATCAAAGAACACGGCGTTCGCTACTTCAACGAATTGACCAATATGGCGCAACTTACAGAAGAAGTAGGTGAGGTTGCCCGAATAATTGCCCGTCGTTACGGCGAACAATCCGAAAAAGAAAGCGACAAAAACAAAGACCTGGGCGAAGAACTCGCCGATGTAGTTTTCGTAGTTTTATGTCTCGCCAACCAAACCGGAATCGATTTGCAAGAAGCTTTCGACAAAAAAATGGACTTGAAATCAGTTCGTGACAAAGACCGCCACAAAAACAACGAAAAGCTGAAATAATTATGAATTGTGATGGAGTAATAGTAAATTGCGCCCCAAAATTAGTTGGGGTCGAAAGTTAGAACTCATAACATAGAACTCATAACTCATAACTACAAATATGAATTTACTACTGCAATCTGCAATCTGCAACCTGCATTCTGATATTAAAATAACTGGTTCAAAAAGCGAAACCAACAGACTATTGTTATTGCAAGCTTTATTCCCATCTATTACTTTAGAAAACACTTCCAATTCGGATGATAGCGAAGTAATGCAAAAAGCCTTGGTTCTCAACACCCAACACCCAGCACCAAATACCCAGAACCCAGAACCCAGCACCCAGCACCCAACACCCAACACCCAAATTATAGACATTCATCACGCAGGTACTGCAATGCGTTTTCTAACGGCCTATTTTGCTGTCAACGAAGGGCGAGAAGTGGTTTTGACAGGTTCGCAAAGAATGACAGAACGCCCGATAAAAGTATTGGTCGAAGCCTTGCAACAATTAGGGGCACAAATTTCTTACGAATATGAAGAAGGCTATCCGCCCATTCGAATCAAAGGACAAAAAATCACAAAGAATAAAGTGAGTATTCCTGCAAATGTAAGTAGTCAGTACATTTCGGCTTTGTTGTTAGTAGCTCCAAAACTAGAGAACGGCATCGAATTGACTTTGGTAGGCGAAATTACCTCTATTCCTTATATCAAGATGACCTTGGCATTGCTGAATGAAATAGGTGTCGAAACTATTTTTGAAGAAAATGTCATCACAGTAAAACCGATAACCCAAAACCCAAAACCACAAACCTTAACTGTGGAATCCGATTGGAGTTCAGCTTCTTACTTTTTCAGTATAGTAGCTTTGTCGGAAGTAGGGACACAAATCACATTGTCAAGTTACAAACAAAATAGTTTGCAAGGCGATTCCGATTTAGTCGAAATTTATGCCAAAATGGGAGTGGAGACTCATTTTGAAGAAAACAAAATAACATTGGTCAAACAACCCAACTTTAAACTTGAAACATTAAACATAGATCTCAATAACACTCCAGACATCGCTCAAACTATTGTCGTAACCTGCCTTGGACTAGGAATAGGTTGTCATCTAACAGGACTGCATACATTGAAAATTAAAGAAACCGACAGATTAGAAGCTTTAAGAATTGAACTGACAAAATTGGGAGCCATTATTTCCGTGACGAACGATAGTTTGACTCTTGCCGCTACAACCGATGTCATTGCGAGGAACGTGGCAATCTCTACTTATAACGACCATAGAATGGCAATGGCATTCGCCCCATTAGCATTAAAAGTGCCTATTATTATCGAAAATGCTGAAGTAGTTTCAAAATCATACCCAGATTTTTGGGAAGATTTACGACAAATAGGTTTTGATATTGAGAACCAAAAAATTTAGAAAAAAGTCGGGATGACTGGATTCGAACCAGCGACCCCTAGCACCCCATGCTAGTACGCTACCTGGCTGCGCTACATCCCGAATGTTGTGCAAATATAGTATATCAATTATAATTTTTGGATAAAAGTAGAAAGAATCAATTATTGTCGCATTGGAACATTTATACATCAAATCTTACCATATAAGGCATATAAGTTCACATAAGCGATACAATCAAAAAACGTAAATGTTCTTATATGTCTTAAATGGTAAAAAAAATCGACACCATTTTGTTCTTTCTACTTATTTGTATAGTGAAAGTAAACTTCGTGACCTGCCGTCTTTACGGCAAAAAGCAAAATAAACCGCAAAACACTTGACAACGCCTATCTCACAATCGTATATTTGCACTTGGTTAAAGTTGAAGGCGAAAAACTTCTAACTTCTAACTTCTAACTTCTAACTTTATCAAATGAAATTATCCCATTTTCAATTCAATTTACCAAAAGAACTTCTTGCAGAATATCCAGCCGAAAACAGAGACGAATCTCGTCTTATGGTTATTGACAGAAAAAAGCAAACTATAGAACACAAAATGTTCAAAGATGTTATCAATTATTTTGATGAAGGTGACGTCCTAATTTTGAATAACACGAAAGTTTTTCCAGCACGTTTGTACGGAAATAAAGAAAAAACGGGAGCTCGAATCGAAGTATTCTTGTTAAGAGAATTAAATTCTGAACAACGTCTTTGGGATGTATTGGTAGATCCAGCACGTAAAATCCGTATTGGTAACAAATTGTATTTTGGTGATGACGATTCGTTAGTAGCAGAGGTAATCGACAATACAACTTCACGCGGAAGAACTTTGCGTTTTCTTTACGATGGTTCTTACGAAGAATTTAGAAATAAATTAACTGAATTGGGTGAAACTCCAATTCCAAAATACATCAACAGAGAGGTAACTCCGGAAGACGCCGAGCGGTATCAGACGATTTATGCCAAAGAAGAAGGATCTGTTGCAGCACCAACTGCAGGTTTACACTTTTCTAAGCATTTGTTGAAAAAACTAGAAATCAAAGGAATTAAATTTGCCGAAGTAACGCTTCACGTAGGTTTGGGAACTTTCAATCCTGTTGAGGTTGAGGATTTATCAAAACATAAAATGGATTCAGAAGAATTAAACATTACGCAAGAAGCTTGTGATATTGTTAATGATGCAAAAGTAAAAAAGAGACGTATTTGTGCTGTAGGAACAACTTCGATGCGTGCTATAGAAAGTTCGGTTTCGTCACAAAGAACACTAAACCCTTATAATGGTTGGACTAATAAATTTATTTTTCCTCCACACGATTTCAGCGTGGCAACTTGTATGATTACTAATTTTCATACCCCAAAATCAACTTTATTAATGATGATTTCAGCTTTTTGTGGACACGATCTAATGAAAAAAGCATACGAGGAAGCCATCAAAGAAGGTTATAAATTTTATTCTTACGGCGATGCAATGTTAATCTTGTAGTTATTGCGATGCGATGCGAGTCAAGAAGCAAAGCAATCTCCTAATTTAAAATAAAAAAATCTCGTCAGCAATGGCGAGATTTTTTTGTTATGATTCAAAAATTCTAATTGAAATCGAAGCGAACACCAAGTGAAATGTTATTTTGATCTACTCCGTTATTTTTGAACAATGGATTTAAATCATATTTCAAGTACAAACTCGTTTCCTTGTAGCCAAGATACGTACTTACGCCATAAATAAAATCATTGGCATTAAAGTCGCCTTTTGTTTTTATTCTAATTTTATCATCGTCAATAGTGTAATACATTTTTTGCTTTGATTTTACTCTAAAACCTCCATAGCCGCCGATTCCAAAACGAACGCCTTTGTGAGAAGAAAAACTAGAATTTCCTAAGTTTGATTTATTGCCCGAAAAGTCGAATTCCAAATGCAAAGGCGCAACTAGATACACATTTTTGAAACGAGAGTCTTCTAATTTGTATGGGAAAATTTCTAGGTTGGTTTGGTTATTCGGAGCTGCTACAAAATAACGATTCCCAGTGGGGCAAATGGTATTGTACATTACAGAAAACCCATATTTCAAATGCAATACATTGTGATTTTTGAAAATTCTTGTATTTTCAGTAAATCCCCATTCGAAGAAACGAGATTGCCAGTAATAAAAGTCAGAGTTGGCAACCACTTTGTTTGTTACTAGATTGTTGGCTCCAAATGCTAAAACAAATTGTGAAGTGGTTCTTTTTTCCGGAGCATTAGCAATAGAGTCCTGTTTTCTTTGATATTTTTCTCTATTTTTCCCAGACGATTTTGAGAAAACGAAAGCAAAAGAGTTTGGTTTATATTCTTCCGCAATCTTGCCATCAACTTTCTGTTGCACTAAATTCTTAAGGTTTTCTTGTTCGAGGCCTATTCTGTTTTCAATGTTTTTAGCTCTAGTTTCGGCTAATTTTTGTTTTTTGGATTCTGCTTCTTCTTTTGTGATTTTGCCATTTTCTAAGTCTACATTAACCGCTTCGACTTCAATTTTTAAAGCTAATTTTTCTTCTTTTGTAATGTTTTCAATCTTTGAGGAGATCAATTTTACTTGCGATTCAAAGGATTGATGAGAGTGTTCGTCTTTAAGGATCGAGTCCTGTGCCTGTATTTTACTGATAAAAAGTAGAATAAATACCGTTAGATAAAAGATAATTTTTGTCATAATGTTAAAATTTTAATTGTTCGTTTTTTGACTATCGATGATGATTATTATTGATTGTTTCTGTTTACTAATGCTTCTCTCGTTTCTTTATATTTCTGGGTTATGGTGTTTAATGCTTTTTCTCTGAATGAAACTTGTAATTCTTCGTCAACTTGATGTAATAATGCTGATGAATTTATTTTTATCGAAGGTTTTTTTAGATCTAAATTTGAATTTTTCTCTACGGATTCAATCAAATTATCAATGTTTTCAGGAGTTCCAGTACAAGTTAAAACAATTTGATTCTCTTGAATCGCAGTATCCAATTCCCCTTTTTTATCTAAACTCGGAATTAAATTTTTAATGATATTTACGCGTTTTCTTTTTGATTGAACTAACGAATTTGTTTCCTGATTTATCTTGATTTTAGACGTAAGTATTTCGGTTTTTGGTGCTAAAATTGTTGTTCTTGAACTTTCTGCAGGGATTGTATTTTTAATTGCAACCGTATTTTTTTTGATGTTTATTGTGTTTTCTTTTTTATTAAAAAAAACAGTTGCAATCAAAAGAAAACCAATAAAACTAGCCGCAATATAAAGCCAATTGAACATGCGTTTTGGTTTCTGAACTTGTCCGCTATCACTCAACGCAGCAACAGTCAACATGGCGTCCAATCGATCCCAAGCCATTGCTGTTGGTTTGATTTCTCGAGAATTCAATTTTTCCTTGAACTGTGTTTCTAATTTATTCAGTTCCATTGCTATAATTTTTTAGCGTCAGTATTTGCTCTTTTAATATTTTTCGAGCGTGTGACAATTGTGATTTTGATGTCCCTTCGTTAATGCCCAACATATTCGAAATTTCCTTGTGTTTGTAACCTTCTATCGCATACAAATTGAAAATTATTTTATATCCATCAGGTAAACTGTCAATTAAAAACTGAATATCATCAACAGAAAATTGGCTTTCAATATTGTTGAAACTGTCTTCAACGTACTGTTCCTCTTCGAGAAAACTAACTTTTTTTTGAACCCTAATATGTGAAATACATTCGTTGACCATAATTCGTCTAATCCAACCTTCAAAACTTCCTTTTTTTTCAAAATTTTTCAAATGAACGAACACTTTCGTAAAAGCAGTAATCATAACGTCTTCGGCTTGATGAATGTCCTTGATATATTGTCTACAAACACTTAACATTTTAGAAGAAAATTTGGCGTATATCTTTTGTTGGGCAAATCGATTGTTGTCGATTGCCAATTGAATGATTTCATTTTCTTGTTGATGTAAGTAAAGTACTTTCAAATTGTATTTATAAAGTGTTTCTATAAGTAAGACGAGATGGGTTGCAAAAAGGTTGCATCGGCAATGAAAAATTTTTACATAAAAATAAAAACCTTAATAAAATTAAGGTCTGAGAAGGTGTAAATTTATTTAAAAAATTTATTTTTTTCTTTCGATGACATAGTTTACCATCAAAATCAAGGCGTCTCGAAACTCAGATTTTGGATAATTGTCTAAAAGTAGAAGTGCTTCTTGCTGGAATTGCTCCATTTTTTGTTCAGCATAGAGCAGTCCATTCTGGTCTTTTACAAATGCAATAACTTCTTTTACCCGTTTCTTGTCTTTATTTTGGTTTTTGATGGAATTGATAAGCCAAGATTTTTCTTTGGAGGTGCAATTATTCAAAACGTGAATTAATGGCAAAGTCATTTTTTGTTCCTTGATGTCTATTCCGGTGGGTTTGCCAATGGCCTCTTCAGTATAATCAAATAAATCGTCTTTAATTTGAAAAGCCATGCCGATGAGTTCTCCAAATTTCCTCATATTCTCGACCTGAATATCATCTTCAATCACTGATTTTGCTCCTAATGCACAACAGGAAGCAATTAATGTTGCTGTTTTTTTTCGGATGATTTCATAGTAAATGTCTTCAGTAATATCAAGTCTTCTGGCTTTTTCTATTTGCAATAATTCGCCTTCACTCATTTCTCGTACAGCCACTGAAATGATTCTCAGTAAATCGAAATCGCCATTGTCAATAGATAGTAACAGCCCTTTAGAAAGTAAATAATCGCCAACAAGTACTGCGATTTTATTTTTCCAAAGTGCATTTATTGAGAAAAAACCCCTCCGTCTATTGCTGTCATCTACCACATCATCGTGAACCAAAGTGGCAGTATGAATCAATTCAATTACTGATGCGCCACGATACGTTCTTTCGTTTACAATTCCCTGCGAAACCATTTTCGCAGTCAAGAAAACAAACATTGGACGCATTTGTTTTCCCTTTCGATTGACAATATAATACGTAATTCTGTTGAGCAAAGCTACTTTTGAAATCATCGATTCGTAGAACTTTTTTTCGAAAAGTTCCATCTCGTTTACGATGGGCTGCTTTATTTGAGAAGTGATATTCATTAGAGTTCAAATATACTGCTTTCGGATTAAATAACGGTATGTACTTTAATTAAGTAACTGTGATTTTTTACTAACTTATTTTGTTAAATAGTGAATATCACTTTTGGAGTATGTAACTTAAAATATAAAAACTGTTTTACAATAAAAACTGCAATTCTTTGTTATTTATTGATATACAAAACGATTAAAAACGTGTAGTTGATCGATTATAAACCTTTTACGCGTTTAAGTTCTAATTTTTTACATAAATTTAAAGTCCCATTTAAACCTTTTGCTAATTTATCTGTCAAAGAATTAAACCTAAAAATTAATTATTATGAAAAACAAAATTTTATTATTCGCTACATTGTTATCCGTGAGTTTTTTTATTGGTTGTAACAATGAATCCGCTACTGAAGCAGCAACTTCAAACGCAATTACGGCTGATGAAACAGTTGTAAATACAGAAATCGATGCCACAGTTGATGATATATCTATCATAACTGAAGACCAATTTGATGTACAAAAAAGTACGGTGGGCAAACTGAGCGCGCCTATTAATAGTATGTTGCCTCCGTGTGTAACTATTACGTCAGTTTTAACCAATGATACTTATACACGAACTATTGATTTTGGTACTCTAGGATGTGCATTACCGAACGGAAATGTTTTAAAGGGGAAAATTATTATTAGTTTTTCTAGAGACTTTACAACTCCAATAAAAGTGATTTCTTACAAATTAGAAGGTTTTTATCACAACGACAAATTAATTGAAGGAAGCAAAACG
Source organism: Flavobacterium sp. (assembly GCF_031423415.1). GTDB lineage: Bacteria > Bacteroidota > Bacteroidia > Flavobacteriales > Flavobacteriaceae > Flavobacterium. The sequence goes on along the minus strand of NZ_JANPFL010000054.1, from coordinate 26,574 downwards.
ATTACTCGTGAACTTAAAGCATCTGATTTATTAGCAGCAATACACCCGGTAACTACACATTCTATTGATGTGAAAATCACATTCCCAGATGGTAAAATTTACACAAGAATTGGAACAAGAGTTCGAGAAATGGTTGAGGGATTTGCAACTTTTGCTAATTGGGAAGACAATGTTTTCAAAGTTTGGGGATACCATATCACCACTTTTCCTAATGGTTCAAAGTATACTTGCACTACACAAAAAACACAAGCACTTCTATTTAAAATGAGTTGCAAAATGCCATTTCCAGTTTCGGGTGTTGTTGAAATCGTAAAAAACGATGGAAAAGCTACCTTAGATTACGGCAACGGAGATTGTGATAAATTGGCAACCATTACAATAAATGGAGTTTCAAAAGAAATTGTGCTAAAAAAATAGAATCCTCACTCCTTCCGATAGCTATCGGAACTCTCCAACGGAGAGGGAGTTTAGAAAGTAAACAAAATTTATATTTGATAGAAAAAGGAGTTCACCGCTATGAACCCCTTTTTTTTATGCTTCCTTATTAGCTAATTGTCCGCAAGCTGCATCAATATCTTTTCCACGGCTTCTTCGCACTTTTACAACGATTCCTGTCGCCTCTAATGCTTTTATATAGGCATTGATTGATTCCTCGGAAGCTTGTTGAAATTCTCCGTCATCAATGGGATTGTATTCAATTAAATTTACTTTGCAGGGAACATATTTGCAGAATTTGACTAAGGCATCAACGGATTCTTTATTGTCATTGATTCCTTTCCAAACTACATATTCAAAGGAAATTTTACTTTTAGTTTTTCGGTACCAATATTCCAATGATTCTCTTAAATCTGCTAGAGGAAAATTTTCGCTGAAAGGCATAATTTTGGAACGAATTTCATCAATAGCGGAATGTAAAGAAACGGCTAAGTTGAATTTCACTTCGTCATCTGCCATTTTTTTAATCATTTTCGGAATACCAGATGTGGAAACTGTGATGCGTTTTGGCGACATTCCCAATCCTTCGTTGGAAGTAATCATTTCGATGGCTTTCATTACATTGTTGTAATTCATAAGGGGTTCGCCCATTCCCATAAAAACAATATTCGACAACGGATGATTGTAATACAAACGACTTTCTTTATCTATGGCAATGACTTGGTCATAAATTTCTGCAGGTTCCAGATTTCGCATTCTTTTCAGTCGTGCAGTGGCGCAAAAATTACAATCCAAACTGCACCCCACTTGGCTCGAAACGCAAGCCGTTGTTCGAGTATTGGTGGGAATTAATACACTTTCAACCACCAAACCATCGTGCAAACGAACCGCATTTTTTACCGTTCCGTCCTCACTTCGTTGCATTGTATCGACCTTGATGTGATTAATGACAAAATTATTTTCGAGCATTGTTCGCGTCGCCTTAGCCACATTGGTCATATCGTCAAAACTATGCGCACCTTTGCTCCACAGCCATTCGTAGACTTGGTTTCCACGAAAAGCTTGATCATCATTGGCAACAAAAAAGTCACGTAATTGTTCTTTGGATAAGGCCCGAATGTCTTTTTTTTCCATCATCGTGCAAAGTTAGTTACAAATTTGAATAATTTTGAATTTTTCTGACGCTCAAAATTTTATTTTGTAACTTTGTTTTTGTAAAACCAAAAGCTATGGGACTTCCAGAATTAAAACAGAAAATTCAATTGCAAATCGAAAATGCCGACGAACGTTTATTACGTATCGTTTCTTCTGTTTTTGATAATTATTTAACTGATGATGAGTTTGTTGAAACTACTATTGATAGTGTTTCTGAACCAGTTGTTGCTTATGATATAGCTGGAAAACCATTGACCTTAAAACAGTATAATGAGGAAATCGACAAAGGAATTGCTGATTTTGAAAATGGAAGATATATTTCTCAGGAAGATTTGGAAAAAGAAATAGACAGTTGGTATGATGAATAAATTTAAAATAATTTGGTCATCAGAATCTAAAAGAGATTTAAGAAAAATAAAAAATAATCTATCAAAATCTAGACTAAAAAGTATTTCATTAGCTCCAAGACAAATTGTTTTTCCTGACCAATTTCAAATTGATGAATACAGAAAAGATTGTAGAAGAATAATTGAAGGTAACTACAAAATTTTATATCAATTTAAAAACGATGAAATTAGAATAATTAAAATATTCAACTCTCTTCACGACCCAATAAATAGTTTACTTTAATGCACTTCATTTCCCAAGATTTAGAAAATTATATCGAGCAACATTCCGAAAAAGAACCCGAATTGTTGGCGGCTTTAAACAAGGAAACATATCAAAAAGTCTTGTTGCCTCGAATGTTAAGCGGACATTTTCAAGGAAGAGTTTTGGGTATGTTGGCCAAATTAATTCGCCCCTTGAATATTCTTGAAATTGGGACTTATACGGGTTATTCGGCTTTGTGTTTGTGCGAAGGAATTCAGGAAAACGGAATACTTCACACGATTGACATCAAAGAAGAATTGGTTGATTTTCAGCGCAAACATTTTGACAAATCACCTTGGGGTAAACAAATTGTGCAACATCTCGGGGAAGCTTTGGATATTATTCCAACTTTGGAATTTAAATTTGATTTGGTTTTTATCGATGCCGACAAGGAAAATTACATCAATTATTTTGAATTGATTGTTCCAAAAATGAACAAAGGAGGCATTATTCTTTCGGATAATGTATTGTGGAGCGGAAAAGTATTGGAACCTCTACAAAAGAATGATATCAGCACCAAAATTTTGTTGGAATACAATCTTTTATTGAAAAACGACCCAAGAGTTGAAACGGTTTTATTGCCTATTCGCGATGGTTTGACGGTAAGTAGGGTTTTGTAATTCACCTGAGATTGATTCGTTCCTCGCAATGACCTTAGGTTGGAAAATTTCTTTTCTGCGCTTTTTGATACAATTTGAACATCAAAAATCCCAATAGCGTTCCAAACAAATACCCACAAATAATATCTAAAGGATAATGTAATCCCAAGTATATTCGGCTATAAGCGAAGATTAACGGCCATAAAAAAAGCAACCAAAAGTATTTAAAATTCTTTTTGAAAATCAAGTACAAAAATGTGGTCACAGCCATTGTGTTAGCAGCATGACCTGAGAAAAAACTAAATGATGTTCGGGATTGTACTACTCGAATAATAGAATTTATTTCTGGATTGTTACAAGGGCGAAGTCTTTGAAAACCGTTTTTGAATAAGTTGGTAATTTGATCCGTAAAAAGCAACAAAATAGCCACGAACAAAAGCAAATGCAACGTTTTCTTTGTTCCCAATTCCTTTAAAATTAAGTATAATAAAACCAAAAAAAGCGGTATCCAAGAAGTTTGTTTTGTAATTAATAGCCAGATTCCGTCATATTTTTCCGAGCCTAGACTATTTAAATAAATAAATAATTTTTCGTCGAGCGAAAGGATTTTTCCCAACATTATTTTTTGCGTTTTATGGGTCCAGTGTGTTCTTCAATCTCTGCTGTTTTTGTTGTTGTTTCGGGAATTACAGCATCTTTAGTATTTTCAATTTCTAACGCTTCAGGTGTCGAAGGTTCTGCTGCTGAAGTTAAATTTCCGGTGCTTATACTGCTTTTTACTTTGTCAATTTCGGACGAAAAGTTATCCGAAATTCGTAAGGGATTGGAATCTCCAAGCAAATTGGTTTTGGCAGTATTGATTTCTGAGGTGATATTGTTCGTTAAATCGCTCAACATATTTTGGTCGAAACCATTGGCTTCAGCTCCTTTTTGAATTTCATTTTTGATGTCGTTTGTGGCGTTTTTTAATTGTGCCATTGCTTTTCCCATTGTACGCGCCATTTCAGGAACTTTATCAGAACCGAAAAGCATTAGAACAACAAATAGTATAAAAATTAATTCGCCTCCACCAATTCCAAACATAATCTATTTTTTGAGTTGCAAAGTTACAAAGATGTATAGTTACAAAATAGAGTAATTAAATATTAATTAACATTAATCAAATTTCGATTTCGGCTCAACTTTAGGCCAGCGATTATTGGTTACATCAATATCTGCAGTTTCAAGTTTTGGGTCAATCTGAATAGATCTAATCAGTTTTTCAGTCGCAAAAACTCTTTTAGCTGTTTCATTATTTTTTCTCCAAATTTGCGCGGGAAATTTAAAGTTTTCTTTTGAATTATCGTCATAAGTTATTTCTACGATTATAGGCATCAGCATTCCTCCAGGTTTGTTAAACTCTACTTCATAAAAGTATTTAGGATTTTTCATCGTCGCTTTTTCTTCAACCGTAAATTTTTGAGCGACATAATCCGAAAGCAATTTGACAGAATCAACTTGAAAAGCTTGTTCTTTATCAGCACTTAATTCTAAATTATTGTCTGAAACCAAGTATAGATAAGGTCCGTTTTCTTTGCCAAAGCGTCTTTTATTAATTTTAATATCTTTCAATGCAGTGGTTGGCGTTTCGGTAACGTAATATTGCTTTACTTCTTTAATCCCGATGTCAACATAATCGGTTGAGTAAAACCAACCTCTAAAAAACCAATCTAAATCTACTGCAGAGGCATCTTCCATAGTTCTAAAAAAATCTTCGGGAGTAGGATGTTTGAATTTCCAACGATTGGCATATACTTTGAAAGCATAGTCAAATAGTTCTCTTCCCATGATGGTTTCTCTCAAAATGTTTAAACCTGCTGCTGGTTTTCCGTAAGCATTGTTTCCAAATTCGATAATGCTCTCGGAATTGGACATAATTGGTTCCAAGAAATTTTTATCACCACTCATATAGGGAATAATGTTTTTTGCAGGACCTCGTCGAGAAGGGAAATTTATTCCTAACTCTTGCTCGGCCATATATTGCATAAAGCTATTGAGACCTTCATCCATCCAAGTCCATTGACGCTCGTCTGAATTGACTATCATTGGAAAAAAGTTATGTCCCACTTCGTGAATTACTACTCCAATCATTCCGTTTTTGACCTGTGTACTTGTAAATCCATTTTCATCAGGTCGGCCAAAATTCCAGCAAATCATTGGGTATTCCATTCCTTGGTCTTCGGCAGAAACCGAAACTGCTTTTGGATAAGGATAGTCAAATGTATGTGAGGAATAACTTTTTAAGGTGTGGGCAACCATCAAAGTAGAAGTTTCTCCCCATAGCGGATTACTCTCTTTTGGATAAACTGATTCTGCCATTACAATTTTTCCATTCAATTGCACCGCCATTGCATCGTAAATAAACTTTCTGGAAGTTGCAATTCCAAAGTCTCGTACATTCTTAGCAGTAAATTTCCAAGTTTTTTTCTCGTCCGAAAATCCTTTTTCAGCAATTTCCGCTTCAGCTTGTGTGACAATAACAACGGGTTTGTCAAATGTTTTTTGAGCTAATTCATATCGTTTTACTTGAGCAGCGGTAAAGACCTCGTTTCTATTTATCAATTCACCAGTTGCGTTCAAAACGTGGTCTGCAGGAACTGTGATGTTTACATCAAAATTTCCGAACGGCAGTGCAAATTCCCCACTTCCCCAAAACTGCATATTTTGCCAACCTTCAACATCGTTATACACCGCCATTCTTGGATAGAATTGCGCAATTACATAGAGTTTATTGCCGTCTTTTTCGAACAATTCATAACCCGATCTACCTTCATCTTGTTTGTAATTATTGATATTATACCACCATTTGATAGAAAGAGATATTTTTTCTCCTGGTTTCATCTGAGTTGGCAAATCAACCCGCATCATCGTTTGATTTATTGTATATGGCAGCGCATTTCCTTTGGAGTCCATAATATACTCAATGTTAAAACCGCGTTCCAATCCTTGTTTCAAGAATTTATTAGCAAAACTATTAGGAGTGAATACTTCTTGCGTTTTTTGGTTTTCGGCTAAAGGCGATTGCGAATTTTTTGCAGCTTGATTTTGGTCTAATTGGAGCCATAAATATTGCAATGTATCGGGAGAATTATTATAATAGGTAATGGTTTCCGAACCACTTAATTTCGAATTCTTGTCATCTAACTCAATGTCAATTTTATAATCGGCTTGTTGCTGATAATATGCTGGTCCTGGAGCACCAGATGCCGTACGAAACATATTAGGTGTTGCCAATAAATCATACATTTGACTAAATTTATTGGAATCATATCGTTCAGATTCTTTTCCCGCTTTCTCGGTACTAGTAGTTTGTGCTACAACAAGCATTGGGGAAATAAATAATAATAATATTATGGTGTTTTTCATAGAATGAAAGTTGTTTGTCGTTTGGCTCATAATTTGGAATTAATAGTTTAACAATTGAGAAGTAATTGAATTTAGTAAAAGGAAACTTTTTTTAGCGCCCAAAACGGTAATATTAATCATGTTTTGTTGATCAGAAAAACATTCGATTAAAATGGTGCACTTTACTTCTAGAGTTTTTATTTTAGATATATTTTTAATGTTCCAATAGCACACAAGTTCGTCGCCATCTATTTCTTTACTCAAAAAATTCATAGGCATACCTTGACCATTTACTTTTATCGAAAACCGATCGGATAAATATTTTTCTAACAATAATTTTTCAGGACTACTATTTTCGTTTTCGACAGAAATTTTTTTGTTATAATTTTTTTCAAGTGCCTTATTTAAATCGTCGATATGTATTCGCGAAGTAATTTGAAGCATTTTCTTCTCTGAAGCATAATTTATTTGGTACAAAGCCATATGAAATTTATGAATAGTAGCTGCAGATGTCGTAAATAAAAGGATCGTCAGTAAAAGAGAAACAATTTGTTTTTTCATTTTCCAAAAGTAGTAAATCTTATGACTTTTTCTTTTTTTGCATGAGAAAATAGGTTCTATTGCGGTCTTATTTTTCATTAGAAAGTATTTGGTTGTATTTTGCTGCTAAAGGAATTATCAAAAACTCTATTTTAGTTTTGTTTTTTGACTTTAAAATTTCTGAAATCCTTCCATCTTCTACGCAGTAATATTGAAATCCTTTAATATAATCATTAGGAATTTTTAATGTTTTCGTGAAAAAGGCATCGTCAAAAAGCGAACCAAATAAGACTAATAAATGCTCTTTCTTTTCTACTTCAATTTCTTTTTTTAGCATTGCTGTCCGACCTGATATCATATTTAAAAGAGCATCTCCAGAAGTTGAATTTGCTGTATATAATCTTCGTTCAGCTGGAGTATTTTTTTTTATTCCTTTAGGAGAAATACCCAGCTCGACTGCATTTATTTGTGGATATTTGTTTACGATTACTTCTTCGAGTTCGGTAATTTTCGCGGTCATTTTTATGATAATTACATCTTTTTTCAAATCTTCTTCTTCAACAATTCTTCGGTAATATTCTAAATTTAACGAAGAAAAAACCAATAAGTCATCGGCTTTTGCCAAAATAGAAAAGTTACCATCGCTATCGCTTACAGTGCTTTTTTCATTAACTAAATTAATTATAGCAACTCCAGCAGGATTTCCAGATTCTACTATTATTTTTCCGTGAAGTATTTTTTCGCCAGCAATTTGACCAAAAGTGATTTGGCAAAGAAGTAATAATAGGAATTCAAACTTTCGTAATAGCAATTTTCTGTTTTTTTGGCGCTGTAAAAGTAGGGTACTGTATTCCAAATTAAATAGTAAGGACTTGGTAAAAAAATGTTAATTAAAATTTTCGAAAAGCTACTTTAAAGCTGCGATTTCGTATCTTTAACCAAAACTTATTTTGTTGCGACTATGCCTAAAAATATGATTATTGCAAGTACATCTTCGCTTCACGGTGGCGATTATTTAGACTATTTGTTGGAGGAATTAAAAATCCATTTCGAACACTGTAAAACAATTTTATTTATCCCTTATGCTCGACCTAGCGGCATTACTCACGAAGAATATACAGAGATAGTGGCGCAGGCTTTCGCCAAAATTGGAAAGGCGGTCAAAGGAATCCATCAGTTTGAAGATAATTCAACTGCAATTAAAAATGCAGAAGCAATTTTTGTAGGCGGCGGAAATACTTTTTTATTGGTTACTCAATTGTATAGGAATGATATTATGAATGTTCTTGCTGAAGCTATTAAAAGTGGAACGCCTTATTTAGGAACAAGTGCAGGAAGTAATATTTGCGGCCTAACGATGCAAACCACTAATGACATGCCTATCATTTATCCGCCAAGTTTTAAAACATTAGGAATAATTCCTTTCAATTTAAATCCGCACTATTTAGATGCTGATGCTCAATCAAATCATATGGTAGAAACGCGAGAAACTAGAATAAAAGAATTTCATTCGTTTAATACTATTCCAGTTTTGGGATTACGAGAAGGAAGTTGGCTGGAGGTAAAAGGCAACAAAATAATATTGAAAGGCGATTTGACGGCTCGGCTTTTTAGACAAAATCAAACTCCTACAGAATTGGAAAGCGGATCAGATTTTAGTTTTTTAAAATGAAAAAACCTCATCTCCTGACGGAAGATGAGGTTTATGGAGCGAAAGACGAGGCTCGAACTCGCGACAACCAGCTTGGAAGGCTGGAGCTCTACCAACTGAGCTACTTTCGCATTACAACTGTGCAAATATAAATAATAAGTTGGCTTCTTTGCAAGTTTTTTTTGAAATTCTTATAAAATGGCATTAATTTTTTGTAATGGTTTTAAAACTAAATCATTATAAATTCATTATTTTTCGATAGGCATGATTTTGCAACCTTGGTCAATTCTTTTAAATTTGGTACTGTTTAAAAGGGTAGTTTTTGATTAAAATTTACCAAAACTAAAAAACACAAAAAATGAATAAATTTTTACTTTTTCTATTGGTTTTCACAGTTTTCAGTTGCGAAAAGGAACCGAAAAAAAAGAGTAGCGCTCCAATTCCTAAACTTATTCCGGTGATTATTGCCGATGGGAAGGCGGTGGAGATAGACAGTCTTTCACTAAAGCCTTTCGATAGTAAGGTGCTGAAAGAGTTTTATTTATTGTCGGCTTTTAAGTCGGTTTGGCAATCCAAAAACGATAGAAAAATTATTTTAAGCCAGCTTTTGAATTCCGATGAAGAAGGTCTAAATCCGGCTAATTATAATGTAAATAAGTTGCAGAAATTTGAAAAAAATTACGCCATTTTGAAAGACAAAGAAAGAGCAAATTATGATATTTTACTTACGCACAGCCTTCAAAAATACATTAAGCATTTGAGCAATGGACAATTAAATCCTTGGAATCTTTACAAAAATTGGGATTTAAAGAGGAATGCTTTAGATGTTAACGAAACCATAGCAACTATGATAAAAAGTGATTCGCTAACTTTTAAAATTGAACAATTAAAACCCAATCCTCTTGTTTATAAAAGTCTTAAAAAAGCGCTAAAAATCATTAATAGTTTTCCAAATGATGATTTTACATCAATTGTACTTGCAAACAAAATCGTCTTAAACGACACCAATCCATCCTTAATTGCCATTAAAAAAAGATTGATTTATTGGAAAGATATGGAACCAAAAGACAGTCTTTCTAACATTTACGACAGTGAAGCCAATGACGCGATGAAAAAATTTCAAATTCGTCACGGATTAGCTGCTGATGGAGTTATTGGAAAAGCAACTGTTGATGCGCTCAATTTTTCGAAAAAGAGACGAAAAGAGCAAATTGTTGCCAATCTAGAGCGTTGGAAATGGTTTCCAAAGGAAATGGGAAACGAATATGTGATTGTAAATATTCCTGATTATAAATTGATTTTAGTCAAAGATGGAGATACAATACGAACTCACAAAGTCGTCGTGGGAAGAGACAAAAGACCAACTCCAGTGCTATCGTCAAAATTATCTAATGTAGTTTTGAATCCTACTTGGACAGTTCCGCCAACAATAATAAGGGAAGATGTAATTCCCGCTATTTCAAGAAATCGAAATTATTTGGCTCAAACCAATATGACTGTTTATGACCGAAATGGAAAAGAAGTTTCTGCAAAAGACTGGAAACTTTCGAACGCAAATGGCTACCGTTATGTACAGAGTCCAGGCACTTTTAATTCATTAGGAATGGTAAAATTGATGTTTCCAAATCACTTTTCGATTTATTTACACGATACGAATCACAGAGATTTTTTCGGGAAACAAAAACGTTCGTTAAGTTCTGGTTGTGTTCGAGTTGAAAATCCATTAAAACTTGCGGAATATATACTTGCCGATGAGGTCAACTGGAATATAGAAAAAATTACGGAAACATTGGAAAGTAAAAAAACAAAATACATCAAAATAAAAGATGATGTTAAAGTTCACATTTTATATTGGACCGCTTGGAGCGAAAACAACAAATTGATTTTTAGAGACGACATTTACAATCTTGATACGGATTTGTATCAGAAATTAGGAAAATAAAGCAGAAATTTTTTCGAAACTTCTAGATGGATGGTATATGAAAAGGCAAGATTTGTCTTTTATCGTGCTGACAATTTCCTTTAAAGATTCTTCAGGAATCGCAGGACATCCTTGACTTCTTCCCAATCTTTTATTGTATTTTATGAAAGAATTTGAAACATAATTTGCGGCATGAATGACCACACCTCTTTCTCTTGCGTTATCGTTTACACCTTTTTCTAGACCGTCTAATTTGAGGGACATACCGTGTTTGCCATTGTAAGTTTCACCTGTAAGATAAAATCCCAAACTACTTTTAAAAGAGCTATTGGCATTCGAAAAACTGTTAGCAAATTCCTCACCAGTATTTCTTCCGTGTGCAACTAAGGAATTGTATAAAATAGTGTTGGTGGCCAAATCGATTACCCAAAGTCTTTTAACGTTAGATGACAAACTAAAATCGACTAAGGTCAAAATATCTTTTTGGACTAATCCTTTCTCTTTCAATGAATAAAAACCTTTCAGGGCTTCTTTAAAACTTTCAAGATTCGGTAAGGCAAAATGATTTGAATTTAAGTTGTTGTATAGGGTTACAATGTTTGAATCGGAACTTGGGATCGAAACACTTGCCACTTCTTTTTTTTCTGATTTTACAGGATTAGTAAAATTTGTTTTATTATAAAAGACAGAAAGTAGTAAAAACAATGACACAGGAAATATCTTATAAATCATTGAAACAGTTTAGATTAGAAATTAAATTTGGGTACGCAAATGTACAGTAGAAATATAAATTTTAATGTTAATTAAGAAAAAAATATGATTTTGTTATTTTTAATAGCATAAATCCGAGGTTTTAAAAATCACATTTCGCTTGCTTTTTGTGTTAATTGTACTATTTTTGCTCAACCATTATCTTAATTTATGCCGAAGTTTCAGTTTTTATTTGTACTTTTTTTTGTTTTTTTTAGTCTTAGCACTTCCAGCCAAAAAAAGAAACTTCAGGCTAAATATACTTCGGAGAATATTTCTATTGACGGCAAAATAAATGAAGAAGCGTGGAAAACTGCGGATATTGCTACTGATTTTATTATGTATGAACCCGACAATGGGAAGCCAATCAGCGACAGCAAAAAAACTAATGTAAAAGTCCTTTATGATAATAGTGCGGTTTATGTATCGGCAATATTATACGATGAAGAACCCAACAAAATTGCAAGAGAATTAACGAATAGAGATGAATTTGGTGTTGCCGATGTTTTTTCAGTTTTTATAAACGGAAATAATGATGGGCAGCAAAATTTTCGATTTTTTGTAAGTGCTGCTGGAGTTCAAATGGATTGTTTAGCAACAGAATCAGATGAAGATTTTAATTGGGATGCCATTTGGGATAGTGAAGTGAAACTTACCGATTTTGGTTGGGTTGTCGAAATAAAAATTCCTTATGCAGCATTGCGATTTTCGAATGGCACAAAGCAAACTTGGGGATTAAATTTTAGAAGAGATATTTTGCGAGGTGATTTTGATCAAGTATACACCTGGAATTTTGTTGATACAAAAATTGGAGCTGTAATTACTCAAGAAGGAATTCTAGAGGGAATAGAAAATATAAAAACGCCAACCCGTCTTTTCTTTATTCCTTATACTTCTGCTTATTATCAACAAGATGACTACGTTTCTGACAAGACTTTCAAAGCAGGTATGGATATCAAATACGGGATCAATGATGCCTTTACCCTCGACGCCATCTTAGTGCCTGATTTTGGGCAAACAAAATTCGACAACGCCATTCTTAATCTCGAGCCTTTCGAGCAGCAATTTGACGAAAATAGGTCATTTTTTACAGAAGCAGCCGATTTGTTTTCGAAAGGAAATCTCTTTTATTCGAGAAGAATTGGTGGCGAACCACATACCGAACCTACAGTAAATTCCAATGAAGAATTAACCGATTATCCAAGCTCTACTGATTTATTGAATGCTGTTAAAGTGTCTGGCAGAACAGAAAAAGGACTAGGCATCGGATTTTTGAATGCCATTACCGAAAAAACATTTGCCACATTAGAAAATACGGACACTGGCGAAACACGCAAAGAAATTATTGAGCCTTTAGTGAATTATAATGTTCTCGTTATGGATCAGCGCTTCAATCAAAATTCTTCAGTAACTTTGGTCAATACCAACACGGTTAGGAATGGAGATTTTCGCGACGCCAATGTTTCGGCATTAGTATTCGATTTAAATACCAAAGCCAATACTTATAAATTATCAGGCGATTTTAAATACAGTACAGTCAAGAATAACGATTTTTATACGCTTTTGAATAATGGATTAGAAAATTATGATGGTTTTAAAACCCAATTAAATTTTGCCAAAACAAGTGGAAAATATAGGTATTTGCTTGCTGGAAAATATTTGTCTGAATCATACGACGTTAATGACTTAGGAATTATTTTTATCAATAACTACCATTCTGCTTATGCAGAAATGAGTTATAGAATCATTAATCCAACCAAAATTTTTAACTCTTTCAAAGCTTCTCAAAATGTTAATTTAGAAATTCAAAACACAACTGGAAAATTTCAGGAAGCTTGGTATCAAGCCAAGTTTGCTGCCATTAATAAAAAAAATCAAACTTGGGAAGTGAAAGCGCAAGTAAGTCCATTTGATAGATATAATTTTTACGAACCCAGAGTATCTGGTATATATGTTTTTGTGCCACAAAGTATCCTTGGTTATTTGTACTTTGCGTCAAACGACAACAAAAAGTTTACTATAGATATTGATGGCTCAATTGAAAAATTTAACGAGCAAGGCAGAGCGATATACATGATTTCACCGGCAATCAGTAACCGTTTTAGTGATAAATTTTCATTGTCGTATAATCTAATCTATACAAGAAGAGTCAATGATCGTGGTTGGGTAGGATTTGTTGATGATGATGTCATTTTTGCGGAGCGCAACCGTGAAATTGTAGATCATTATTTTACAGGTAAATATTCGATTACCAATAAAATGTCTGTAAATCTTGTTGCAAGATACTATTGGTCGTATGCTGATAACCACGAATTTTTCACTCTCCAAGACGACGGCCATTTAGCTACTAATACAACTTATGACAAAAATAGAAATAGGAATTTCAATTCTTGGAACTTCGATTTATCCTATTCATGGTGGTTTGCTCCTGCAAGCGAAATCGCTATTTTATATAGAAATTATGCTACAGAAAGCACAAATGTTGTCGAAAAAAGTATCTCTACCAATCTCTCCAATGTGTTTGATGCTAATTTGACTAGTATATTTTCTATTAGTCTTCGCTACTATATCGACTATAATTCCCTGAAAAGGAAGCGATAATGCGCAATTCTAAATTTTCAAAATTTTTATATCGTACAAAATAATCTTCAAAAATTATGTTTTTTCAACATGGTTTTCGAAGATTTTTCATTGCATAAATTGAGAGGTTTTACAACAGATTTTTAAGTATTTGTTGTACTTCTATTTTTTATATATAATAGTAGTTTTGACGTACTTATATTTTTTTGGAAAGGGTTATCTTTGTATAAAAATTTATCAAAATGAGCAAAAAAGTAATCCTTATGATTCTCGACGGTTGGGGAAATTCTCCTGACCCTAAAGTTTCCGCAATAGACAATGCAAACATTCCTTTTATCAAAAGTTTATATACAAAATATCCTGTTGGACAACTTCGAACAGATGGTTTAAACGTAGGTTTGCCTGAAGGACAAATGGGAAATTCCGAAGTGGGACATATGAACCTTGGAGCTGGAAGAATTGTGTATCAAGATTTGGCCAAAATTAATTTGGCTGTAGCCAATAATTCAATGGCACAAGAACGAGTATTGGTTGACGCATTTCAATATGCCAAAGACAAAAACGTAAATCTTCACCTTCTTGGATTGGTTTCTGATGGTGGTGTGCATTCACATACTTCACATTTACGAGGTTTGATTGATGCAACTCAAGCTTTCGGATTGCAAAAAGTATTCGTTCACGCTTTTACAGATGGTCGTGATGTGGATCCAAAATCGGGAGCAACTTACATTCAAAATTTAGAAAATTATATTTCCAATACTTCGGCAAAAATTGCTTCGGTCGTGGGGAGATATTACGCAATGGACCGCGACAAACGTTGGGAAAGAGTAAAAATCGCCTACGATTTATTGGTAAACGGAACAGGAACTCCTTCAAAAGACGCTGTAAAAAGCATCAAAGAAAGTTATGAAAGTAATGTAACCGACGAATTTGTCAATCCTATTATTATGGTTGATAGCAATGATGAACCTTTGGCAACCATTAAAGAAAATGATGTTGTTGTTTTCTTTAATTTCAGAACCGATAGAGGTCGCGAATTGACCGAAACGCTTTCTCAAAAAGATTTTCACGAACAGAATATGCACAAACTCAATTTGTATTATGTTACGTTGACCAATTATGATGAAACCTATGACAACGTAAAAGTGGTTTACAACAAAGACAACGTTACTGAAACTCTTGGAGAAGTTTTAGAAAAAGCAAACAGAAAACAAATAAGAATCGCCGAAACCGAGAAATATCCTCACGTGACATTTTTCTTTTCTGGTGGAAGAGAATTGCCTTTTATTGGCGAAAGCCGAATCTTGAAAAATTCTCCGAAAGTAGCCACTTATGATTTGCAACCTGAAATGAGTGCTTTCGAATTAGCTGATGCTTTGGTTCCAGAATTGAATAAAGGCGAGGTTGATTTTGTTTGTCTTAATTTTGCCAATGGCGATATGGTGGGGCATACTGGTGTTATGAGTGCGGCAATACAAGCTTGTGAAGCGGTTGATAAATGTGTCGAAAAAGTGATAACTGCGGCTTTGGCCAATGATTACACCACGTTAATTATTGCCGATCACGGCAATTGCGAAACGATGATTAATCCTGATGGAAGTCCAAACACAGCACATACTACAAATCCTGTCCCCATTATTTTGGTTGACAAGGAATTGAAAACCATTCATGATGGTGTTTTAGGAGATTTAGCTCCTACGATTTTGGATTTAATGGGAATTGAAAAACCAGCTGTTATGACAAGGCATTCCCTTTTGTAACAGTTACTAATGAATTTATATAGCGAGTCCTGCAAATTTTTGCGGGACTCTTTTTTATTTACACTTTTCCTTAATTGCTTTATTTGTAACAATTGGACAGATGTATTGAAAATTCGAATATGGTAAAACTCATATTCTGAAAATATAAATAAAAGTTAAAATTTCATAATTAATAGTAATGCTATTATATTTGCATATATTTATATTAAATAAACAGACAAGCCGAACACTGTAAAAAAAGTAGGCAACTAAATAAATTTCATTATGAACGCAAAAAAAATATTTTTAGGTTTAGTTGTGGTAACAACTTTAGTGAGTTCTTGTAATCAAGTATCACAAAAAATTAGTGAGGAAAAAGATAAGATTGTTGCCCAAACCAACCAAGAGGTTCAAAAAGTAATTGATGAACTGGGATTGGTTTATGTTGAAGAAGGTGCGCAAACCATCATTACTTACGACGAAGTCAATGCGGCTCAGCAAGCTTGGTGCGATGCTTTAGTGAAAATCGGCACTTTACAAGAAGAGGGAGGAGACTACAAAGCATTTGCGGAGCAAGTTCTATCTGACGCCTATAACTATGACAATGGGAAAGTTTTTTTTAAGCCCACTTTAGCGTATGGATATCAAACGTTTAGAAACGACAAAAAAGGGGCTTTAGCCTATTTTATAGGGGGAGATCTGGAATATCCTAATGACAAAGGATTTGCTCTAACACCATGGGTAAAAGCGCGCTATGATAATGCAGGTAGCAATAATGAAGGAATTCAGATTTACGGATCAATCGCTATTACTATGGGTAACGTGTGGCTAACAGATAAGAATGGTAAAGAAGTTATGGTTGATAAAACTTGGGTTTTTAAAAAGGGAAAAGACGGAAAACTTAGAATTATTGTGCATAAGTCGTCATTGCCATATACACCTGTAAAGTAATTATAACTTGGGTTGAGCTTTTGCTCAGCCCATTATTTTTTTTCAATTATGAAATATAAATTATATTTATTTGTTGTTTTTGGCCTCTTAAACTTTGTTGTTACTGCTCAGAACACTAGGATAAATAATTATAACACTATAGGTTGGTATAATTATTTTGGAACTTTTAAATTGGATGATAAATTCGGTATTCATACAGAATATCAACTCAGGCGTGACAATACCATTTTAGACAAACAACAAGGATTATTGCGTCTAGGCATAAAT
Organism: Flavobacterium sp.; assembly: GCF_031423415.1. GTDB lineage: Bacteria > Bacteroidota > Bacteroidia > Flavobacteriales > Flavobacteriaceae > Flavobacterium. The sequence goes on along the minus strand of NZ_JANPFL010000054.1, from coordinate 9,951 downwards.
TATCAATTAACTCCAAAAACACAATTCAGGTTAGGATATGCTTGGATTGAAACCTATCCTTATGGTGAAATTCCAATAAATGGATTTGGAAAAGAATTTACGGAGCATAGAGCTTTTCAAATGGTTACTCTAACTGATAAACTATTAATTTTAGATTTTTCACATCGATTTATGCTGGAACAAAGATGGGTAGGCAGATATTCAAACATAAATTTTTTAAGCGAAGATCAATTTCCTTTTTTGAACCGGTTTCGATACATGTTTAGACTGCAAGTTCCGCTGAAAGGGAAGTCAATAATCAACAAAACTCCTTACTTCGCAATCTACGATGAAATCCTCATCGGATTTGGCAAAAATGTCAATGAAAATATATTTGACCAAAACCGAGTTGGAATACTGCTTGGCTACAGGTTTGATAACACAGTTAGAGTCGAGGCTGGATACATTAATCAGATACTTCAATTGGGCAGAGAAGTTGACGGTCGAAATGTATTTCAGAATAATAACGGACTAATCATTAATGCTAATTTTAGTTTTGATTTATCAAAAAACAATACTGTTGACTAACACCTGTGATTTCATAAATTCAATCAATACAAATAATATTATGCAACTACTTCCTATAGAACTCATCGAGGTTAATCAAAATAAAATTAACGAAATTAATCGCATCGTTAAATCCATTTACAGATTGATTCTTTTTAGCAGATATCATTTAGACGATGATCTTTTAGATATTTATCTTGAAGGAATGCATAATTTCAAAGAACTACTGAGCATCAAAAATGCACAAATGGAAGCACAAAATGAAGATGAAGTGGTCGAATATTTAAAAAACTTAAAAATTGCACTTAACTTTGTTGTTGAAGAAATAATTCTGCACAATAATTTTGAAAAAGAAGTACAATTATTTCAGCTATTGAGATTAATTTCCCCAGAAACGAATAGCATTCATCCCAATAGTTATCGAAAAACGCTTGTTCAAGTTGGTGCTCATATCTGCCCCGAACCTGCACAATTGAATAGCTTAGTGTCTGAGTTGTTTTATAAAATAGATAATATTAAAACGCCAATTATTAAAGCAATTTACTTTCATCACGAATTAATAAGAATTCATCCTTTTGCCGACGGGAACGGCAGAATTACTAGGATTGCCAAAAACTGGATATTGATGTATGATTTATATCCGCCAATTTTTATTAATGATGCCAGTCAAAAATTAGAATACATAACAACATTGGGAAACAGTTTTAGAGAACTTTCGATAAATCCAAATCATTGGAATAAATTCACTGCTGAATTTTTTAATCAAGAACTCGATCGCTTACTCGTAAATGCAAATTTACTTTACGAAAGTGTAAATAAAATAGGCTTGTTTAGAGAAAGTCAAAAGGAGAAAAAATAACAAGCAACAAAAAAGCAATCAAATGCAGCTTGAAAAAATTGCTTTTGAATAGAACTTTTATAAATCAAAGATATTGATGAATCGTAATTAAAATTTAAAAAGTTACTATTTTATTAACATATAAAATTTCGATATCAAAAGTATTACTATTATTTTTGCAAACAAAATGTCGAAAAATGGATCAAATTATATCAAACATTAAAATTCAAGTCAACGATAAACTCTTTGTCAAAGACCCTGTGAGTTCTGCATTAGGAAAAAAAATTATCGAAGAGAGCATACTTTTAATTGACAGTATTGGTTTTGATGATTTTACCTTTAAAAAATTAGGTGAAAAAATTGGGTCGAATGAAAGTTCAATTTATCGTTATTTCGAAAACAAACATAAATTATTAGTGTATTTGTCTTCTTGGTATTGGAGCTGGATGGAGTACAGATTGGTTTTTGCTACAAATAATATTACAGATCCATTTGAAAAATTGCAAATTGCTATAACTATCGTAACTGAAAAAATCGAAGATGATTTTGATACGGAGTATATAAATGAATCTGTATTAAATACTATAATTATACAAGAATTTACAAAATCACTTCATACTAAAGAAGTTGATGAGGAAAACAAGCAAGGCTATTTTTTAATATACAAGAGATTAATTAATAGAATCATACTTATGGTCAATGAAGTTAATCCTGAATATCCTTATGCCAAAAGTTTAATTTCTTCTATAGTGGAAGGATCATTGCATCAACATTTTTTGATGAATCACCTTAAGACTATAACCAATTGTAATGAGACTAAAAAACCAACAGATTTCTACCTTCATTTAATTTCAACTTTATTAAAAAAATAGATATGAGTCCACTAAATCGCTATTATAATTTGTTACTTCTTGACAAAAAAGATATTTTGCAGCTATTTTTTTATGCTATTTTTGCAGGTTTGATCAGTCTTTCTTTGCCACTTGGAATCCAAGCCATTATTAATTTCATTCAATCCGGCAGAGTCAGTGTTTCTTGGGTTGTTTTAGTATTTCTTGTGGTTGTTGGCGTTGCACTTGTTGGGGTCTTGTCGATGATGCAACTTAGGATTACTGAAAATTTGCAACAAAAAATATTTATTAGGTCTTCTTTCGATTTTGCAGGAAGAATGCCCAGGATAAAGTTCGAGGAGTTGTATGGCTCATATCCCCCTGAATTGGCTAATCGTTTTTTCGACACAATGTCCATTCAAAAAGGAACTTCAAAACTGTTGATTGATTTTTCGGCAGCATTACTGCAAATTATTTTTGGTGTTTTACTTTTGTCGTTATATCATCCTTATTTCATTGTTTTCGGTTTTATGTTGCTTGTTTTGTTGTATTATATTTTTAAATACTCATACAATCCAGGATTAGAAACTAGTTTATTTGAATCTAAATACAAGTATAAAGTTGCGGCTTGGTTACAGGAAATGGCTCGAAATAATTTTAGTTTTAGAAATGAATTAAATTATGACTATGCCCTTCAAAAAAATGATTCACTAGTAAGCGAATATCTCAAGTACCGTGAAAAGCATTTTAACGTCGTTAAAAGACAATTTACACAATTAATAATTTTCAAAATAATTATAACCGCTAGTTTGCTTAGTATTGGCGGATATTTGGTTTTGTCACAAGAAATGAATATTGGACAATTTGTGGCTGCCGAAATTATTATTTTACTTGTAATTGGTTCAGTTGAAAAAATAATATTAGGACTTGAAACATTTTATGATGTATTAACTTCGGTAGAAAAAATAGGATTAATAACCGATATGAACCTTGAGGAAGAATCTGCAAAAGAATACAACAGTTGCTTTGCAGCGATATCATTAGAGATAGATAATTTGTATTTTAAATTTCCAGATTCTGATAAGAACATTCTTAAAAAAATAAACCTTCACATCAATCAATCCGAAAAAATTAGTATTGAAGGAAGAAACAGCTCTGGGAAAACGACCTTAATTCGTTTATTATCGGGATTAATTCAGCCTATATCCGGCACATTTTACATTAATGACGATACATTTCAAAAAATCGATTTAAAACAATATCGTTCTCAAATTGGAAGTATAGTGTATGGAGAAACTCCCTTTGAAGGAAGTATTGCAGATAATATAACGTTTAAAGATTCTAATATTACTCAAGAAGATATCAAATGGGCGATCGAAACCGTGCAATTGTCGTCTTTTATCAAAACACTTGCCGATGGATTGAATACTATTGTTTCTCCCGAAGGCAGCCAACTTTCTGCTTCTAATGCTCAAAAAATTCTTTTGGCAAGGAGTATTATTCATAAACCAAAAATATTATTTTATGAAGATCCAACAGATACTATGGATGAGAATGTGGCTAATGAAATTATCGATTTAATAACTGCTCCTGCAAATAAATGGACTATTATTGTTTCCTCGAAAAACCCATATTGGAAAACTAAGTGTACTCGAAATATAGTAATGGACAACGGACAAATTATTTTTGATTCTAAAAATTAAATTACGATGCTAAACATATCTGCACAGAATAGTCAATTCTCTAAAAAATTGGGTCAATATCAGACAATTAAAAATCTAGATAACAGACCGCATTACAAAATTTTAAATAAGATTATAGCCATAGTTTCGGTTTTTGGAGTTATAGTCCTTTTTCTACCTTGGACACAAAACATATCTGGTTCAGGATCGGTTACGACTTTAAAACCCAATCAAAGACCACAGACAATTCAGAGTGTCATTTCTGGGCGTATCGAAAAATGGTATGTAAAAGAAGGAGATTTTGTAAAGAAGGGTGACACAATTATGTTTATTTCCGAAATTAAAGAAGATTATTTTGATCCAAATCTTGTTCAAAATACTAAAAATCAAATAACAGCTAAAAAGTCAGCTTTAGAATCCTATAGTTTTAAAGTTGGAGCTTTATCTACCCAAATCCAATCCATTGAAAATGAAAAAAAGTTAAAAACGGAGCAGGCAATTAATAAAATAAAGCAGGCACGATTTAAAATAAAGAGCGATTCTATTGATCTTGTTGCAGTAAAAACACAAGTGAAAATAGCAAATACACAGTTTAATCGTGCAACGCAATTAAACAAAGAAGGTTTAAAACCGATGACTGATGTGGAAGAAAAGAGATTAAAATTGCAGGAGGTAGATGCCAAGATCATTACTCAGGAAAATAAATTATTAACGAGTAAAAATGAATACATCAATGCCAAAGTTGAAATAAACAGAATTGAAGCCGAATATGCAGAGAAAGTTTCGAAAGCTAGAAGCGATCAATTTACGGCTTTGAGTGATCAATATGATACCGAAGCACAGGTAAATAAACTAAAGAATCAATATGCCAATTACAGTATTCGAAACGGATTGTATTATATAAAAGCGGCACAGAACGGATATGTAAACAGAGCGATACAAGCAGGAATTGGTGAGACAATCAAAGAAGGTACTCCAATCGCCACTATAATGCCATCAACTTACGATATAGCAGTTGAAACCTTTATTAATCCAGTCGATTTGCCGTTGGTTAAAAAAGGAGAAAAAATTAGAGTTTGGTTTGACGGTTGGCCAACTATAGTTTTTTCGGGCTGGCCTGATATGTCATACGGAACCTTTGGAGGGGAGATTGTAGCTGTAGAAAATTTCATTAGCGAAAATGGAAAGTTTAGAGTACTTATAGCACCAGACAGTACCGCTGAAAAATGGCCTTCGCAAGTCAGAGTAGGTTCTGGCGCACAAACTATTGCACTACTTAATACTGTTCCAGTTTGGTTTGAAATCTGGCGAGTATTGAATGGTTTTCCACCAGATTATTACAAAAACAGTACAAAATCAACTAAAGAACCTAAAGAGAAAAAATAATGAAACGCATAATTCTCGCCTTTTTCTTGTTCAATTTTGTTGCATATTCTCAAACGACCGACCCCAAAACGAATGCTTTATCCAAAGAGTTCTCGTTTAATGAATATTTGGGTTATGTTAAAAAATTTCATCCTTTAGTAAAAAACGCTGATTTAGAAATTAATGCTGCACAAGCCAATCTAATGATGGCTAGAGGAGGTTTTGATCCGAAGATAGAAGTTGATTTCGATCAGAAACAATTCAAAAATCAGGAATATTATTCGATTTTAAATAGTAGTTTCAAAATACCAACTTGGTATGGCGTGGAAATTAAGGCGGGATTTGACAACACTGATGGTGTATATTTGGATCCCGAAAACAAAACGCCAACCCAAGGCTTGACTTCGCTTGGGATATCCGTTCCTTTAGGACAAGGACTTTTTATCAATCAAAGAATGGCCGACTTGAGAAAAGCGAAAATTCAACTTCAATTGAATCAAGCTGAAAGAAAACTAGAAGCTATTAAGGTTTTGTACGATGCAGCAGTCGCCTACTTTAACTGGAAAAGAAATTATGACGAAGTCAAGTTGTATGAGACCTATAATACTAATGCTCAAATTCGTTTCAAAGGAGTCAAAGAATTAATTAATCAAGGTGACAAACCCGCTATCGATAGCATTGAAGCTGGTATTATTTTAAAAAACAGATTGTTAAGTCTTGAAGATTCGCAATTGAAGTTATCAAAAGCCAAACTTGAACTTTCAAATTTTATGTGGATTGAAAACAGTATTCCTGTTGAACTTTCTGATTTTTTAATCCCAGAGGAAAAACTAGTACTAACAATACGAGAAACATTAAAAACAAATGATCTTCTTAATGCTGATTTTTCAATTATTAATCATCCCAAAATACTTTCATTAGAGCGAAAAATTGAAATTCTAGATGTTGACAAAAAATTGAAAGCTAATATGCTTTTGCCCAAAATAGATGTTGGATATTCTTACTTATCTGATCCTCGTTATTTTCAAGATTATAATTTCAACGATTATAAAGTAGGAATGAATTTTTATTTTCCACTATTCTTAAGAAAAGAAAGGGGAAGTTTAAAGTTAGCTAAATTTAAAATACAAGAAACTGAATTTGCTCTTAGCCTAGAGAAAGTGCAATTAAGCAATAAAATAAACGCACAAAAAATTGAAATAGAATCACTTATTAAACAAAGAAGTTTAATTGAAGGTTTAGTTAATGATAACCGTGCTATGTTGTTATCTGAAGAACGGTTGTTTACTTTTGGAGAAAGCTCGTTATTTTTGATAAACACTCGAGAAAATAATCTTGTAACTGCGCAATTAGCATCCATTTTACTTGAAAATCGGTTTCTAATATCCAACTCCGAACTTTTTAAAATAATGGCTAATCCTGATTAATAATTTTAAAATTGTATTTTTGCGATCAGAAAATTGAATTATGATTATCCAAAAGACAAGAGAGGAAATAGAATTAATGCGCGAAAGTGCCTTAATTGTTTCAAAAACCTTAGGAATGATAGCTTCTGAAATTAAAGAAGGAGTCACCACATTATATTTAGACAAAAAAGCAGAAGAATTCATTCGTGATCACGGAGCGGTTCCAAGTTTCCTCGGATTATATGGTTTCCCGAATTCACTATGCATGAGTCCCAATTCGCAAGTAGTGCACGGCATCCCAAATAATAAACCATTAGAAAGTGGCGACGTTATTTCAGTAGATTGCGGCGCTTTCAAAAATGGTTTTCACGGCGACCACGCTTATTCGTTCGAAATTGGTGAAGTGGTAGCGGAAACCAAAAAATTATTGCAGGTAACTAAGGAGTCACTCTACGTTGGAATCCGGGAATTCAAACTAGGAAATCGAGTAGAGGATGTTGGAAATGCCATTCAAAAATATACCGAAAGTCACGGATATGGTGTTGTTCGGGAACTTGTAGGTCACGGCTTGGGCCAAAAAATGCACGAAGACCCTGAAATGCCCAACTATGGCAAACGAGGTCGCGGAAAACTTTTCGTCGAAGGAATGGTTGTCGCCATTGAACCAATGATCAATATGGGAACCAAAAACATCAAGCAACACAAAGACGGTTGGACAATCACAACAGCCGATGGCAAACCCTCTGCACACTTTGAGCACGATGTAGCCATCATTGATGGAAAACCCGAATTGCTTTCGACTTTTGCTTATGTGTATCAAGCTTTAGGAATCGTGAGTAACGAGGAAGATGAGTTTAGAAAAGTGCCTTTTGTTATTTAGAAATTTTACACGAATTTCACGAATTAGCACGAATTAAAATCGATAAGAATTTCAGAAGCAATAAATTAATATGGATGACATTTATTTAAAAGAAGAATCATATACAATTATTGGTCTTTGTATGGAAGTTCATAGAATTCTTGGTAAAGGTCATAGCGAAGTGGTTTATAAGGATGCTTTGGAATATGAATTTAGAATTAATTCAATTCCTTTTGAAAGAGAGAGAAGCTATGAAATAGAATATAAGGAGATTATCTTACCTAGAAAATATGTCGCTGATTTTGTATTATATGGCGAAATTATATTCGAAGTAAAAGCGATTTCACAATTAACAAATAGTGATATTAGACAAACATTAAATTATTTGGCATCATCCAAAAATAAATTAGGTCTGTTATCCAATTTTGGAGAAGACAGCCTCAAATACAAACGAATTATTTTATAATCTCAAGTTAGTGAAATTCATTTTAAGCATCAATAATTTGTGCTAATTCGTGAAATTCGTGTCTAAATTTTACCCTATGAAATCAGCGTTCAAACTCATCCTCAATACCATTCCTCGTCCAATTTTAATTCGTCTGAGTTATGTAGCACGTCCCATCATTGCTTTTTCATTAAAAGGTGATAAATATACCGATCCAATTGACGGAAAAAGTTTCAAGTCGATGTTGCCGTATGGTTATGAAAAGCAGCGTAATAATGTGCTTTCGCCAAGTACACTTTCCTTAGAAAGACATCGCTTGTTGTGGTTGTATTTACAGGAACAAACTGATTTTTTTCAATCTGAACCCGTTTCAGATTCTCAAGTTTCAAATTCTAATCGAGTAAAGTTAAGAGATGCTGAAACAAATTCAGTATTAAAAGTATTGCATTTTGCTCCCGAACAAGCTTTTTATAAATTGTTTCGCAAGCAAAAAAACCTTGATTACACTACAACCGATTTGTTTTCGCCATTGGCCGATGTAAAAGCCGATATTTGTAATCTGCCTTTCGGAGACAACCAATATGATGTTATTCTTTGTAATCACGTCTTGGAACACATTCCTGATGATACCAAAGCGATGCAAGAATTGTATCGCGTTTTGAAACCGGGCGGAATGGCGATTCTTCAAATCCCACAAGATTTAAAAAGAGATGTGACATTTTCTGATGATACGATTACCGACCAAAAAGAGCGTGCTAAAATCTTTGGTCAATACGATCACGTACGCATTTATGGTCGTGATTATTTTGACAAACTGCGACGTATGGGCTTCACAGTTGTAGAAGAAGATTACACCAACAAAATCGCTCCAGAATTAGTAGAGAAATATTGTTTGGCCAAAGGCGAAATAATTCCTGTTTGTTTTAAATAAACGTGGTGTTAAAATAAATGAAAAATAGGATTTTGATTGAATAATTCCTTAAAAAAGGAAATCGTTTGACCTTTAGTGAAGAATTACAAGAGCCTATTTTTGTATTAAAAATTTATTAAAAAAACGCAAATCTACTGTCTATATAGTGCTGTTTTGCTAAATTATAATTACTTTCACAACCGAGAATTTTTAAAACATTGATATGAGTAATTTTGATTGGACACAACTAATAAATCCTGAGTTTTATATAAAGATGCAGTTTGGCGGGATAGAAATAGGGTTGTTTGTTATCCTTTTTATAATTTTTGCTGAAACCGGATTATTCGCAGGTTTTTTTCTTCCAGGAGACAGTTTGTTGTTTTTAGCTGGAATTTACAGTGTGTCATTGACTCAACAAATACCGGTAGGCAACGATTTTGCAAATGTCGTATTGCTGTCTTCTTTAGTATCTGTTGCAGGAATTTTTGGTAATATGGTAGGATATTGGTTTGGGGTAAAAGGCGGAACCTACTTATATAATAAAAAAGATACCTTTTGGTTTAAGGAAAAGTATCTTTTGCAGGCGAGAGATTTTTTCGATAAATATGGTGGAAAAGCGATAATTTTCGCAAGGTTTTTACCTATTTTCAGAACCTTTGCACCGATAGTTGCAGGAATTGCATCGATGGACAAAAAGAAGTTTATGTTCAACAACATTTTGGGATCTGTCCTGTGGTCTTTTAGTATGATTTTTGCTGGACATTATTTATCAGCTTTGTTTTTGGACAAATTCGGTATTGATTTGAAAAAACACATAGAATTTATCGTCATAGGAATTGTTCTCGTAACAACACTTCCCGTTTTATGGAAGTTGTTGAAAAAGAGAGTTCATATTTAAAATATTTTTTCACAAAAAAATCCGTTACCCATTTAGACTGAACCCAAAAGTTTGGACAAATTTATAATTAATTTTGATAATAATGAGTTCGATATTGTATCGGGCTCATTTTGTTTAAATTTGACTTGATTCTGTCATTATTGTAATAATTTATATATTCATTTATTTCCTT